>JAFGSK010000066.1 GCA_016934635.1 Caldifarciminota bacterium | reverse complement strand
TTCCTTTCACCGATAAGTTATTGTAATCCGACCGAAGGTCGGCGTTCCTTTCACCGATAAGTTATTGTAATCCGACCGAAGGTCGGCAGTCCGCTTACCGACGAGCAATATCGTTTGACCGAAGGTCAAAGGTCACCGGACTGATCTCCTTCGGTTAACTTAACTGAGACTTGAATATTCACCCGATTTACTTATAATGTAATCGAAAGTTTTCGTTAAACGCTGCGATCTTTTTTGCAAAGCAAAAAGGAGCGTATTTTTAAGGAGGTCGACATGCTGAAGCCGCAGAAAGACGGTTCAGTCCGCCTGACCGTTTCGCCTTTTATCAAGGTAGTATTGATAGTAATCGCGGTGGCCCTTTGCCTTATTGCCGCGCGCGGGTTTCTTGCCGCAAAACCGCTTTATGCCCAGTCCACCTCGATGGACGTTAACATAAAGAGCATAGGCGGCTGGAGCGTATCCGGCTCCATACCCGTGGAAATCGAGGAGTTTCCCTACGACGGGCTTAAGGTTACGGTGGAGGAATAGGGCAAACTTAGATAGTTTGCTCTAGTAAGCGGGTATGAGAACGAAAATCCCTCCGACCGCTTTCAGCGGTCACCTCCCTTAAAAAGGGAGGCAACCTGGATAGCCCCCCTTTTTAAGGGGGGAATAAAAGGGGGATCAGAAAACGTCCCACTTAGTAAGGGGGATACAGGGGGGTCAGAAATAGCCCCCTCTTTTGAAGGGGGGACTAAAGGGCAATCATGCTTGACTTCTCTATCTTATTTGTATATCATAACGTAATAACAAGGAGGCGCAATTAACGAACTGAATCTAAAGGTCACTCATAAACCCGTAAAAGACTACTACGCCAACCTCGATAAGCTTGACTTATTCCACGAGTCAAAGGAAGGTGCCGTATCACCGGCCTTTGCCAACCTGCTCCGGCACTGCGCCCATTCCATGAAACTTACCCTCATCGAGCAGTTCACCATGAAGCGCAACTCCCACTCCATCCGCATGGACGGGGCAGTTGTGGACGAGTTTAAGCTTCCGCACGGGTACTGGGAAGCCAAGGACTCAAAGGACGATCTGGAAAAGGAAGTACAGAGAAAGTTCTCCGCAGGCTACCCCAGGGACAACATCATGTTCCAGTCGCCTGACCAGATAATCATCTACCAGCATGGGGTAGAGGTCTTCAACGAAGACATTTCAGAACCCAACAAGGACAAGCTGGTTCAAGCGCTCAAGCTGTTCTTCGCCTACGAGCCGCCCGCCTACGATCAGTGGGAGCGAGCCATCGAGGAGTTCAAGCCCATCATACCCCAGTTGGGGCAGGGACTTCTTGAAAAGATAGAAAAGGAATACAAGGAGAACTCCGAGTTCAAGGAAGCGTTCACCAGCTTCTTTGAGGTATGTAAGCAGTCCTTGAACCCCAACCTGTCTAAAAAAGCAGTGGAAGAAATGCTCATCCAGCATTTGATGACCGAGCGGCTGTTCCGCACCGTATTCAACAATCCGGACTTCGTGCGCCACAACATCATTGCCGCCGAGATAGAAAAGGTCATCGACACCCTCACCTCCCACTATTTCAGCCGCAAGGAGTTCCTGGCCAAGCTTGACCGCTTCTACGGGGCCATAGAGACCACCGCCGCCATCATTGACGACTTTTCGCAAAAGCAGTCGTTCCTCAACACCATCTACGAGCAGTTCTTCCAGGGGTTCTCGGTCAAGGTGGCCGACACCCACGGCATTGTCTACACCCCTCAACCCATCGTGGACTTCATGGTCAACTCGGTGGAAGACATCCTTCAAAAGGAGTTCGGGCGTTCGCTTTCTTCAAAAGACGTTCACATCCTCGACCCGTTTGTGGGCACCGGCAACTTCATAATCAACGTGATGCACAAGATGAAGCGCACCGCACTGCCCCACAAGTACGCGCACGAACTGCACTGCAACGAGGTTATGCTGCTGCCCTACTACATTGCGTCCATGAACATCGAGCACGCGTACTGCGAGCTTACCGAACGCTACGAACCGTTTGAGGGCATCTGCTTCGTGGATACCTTTGAGCTGGCCGAGGAAAAACAGCGCCAGTTATTTGTTCCCGCCAACACCGAACGGGTGGAACGCCAGAAACACTCACCCATATTCGTAATCATCGGCAACCCCCCGTATAACGCTCATCAGGTGAATGAAAATGACAACCGTAAGAATCGAAAATATCCTGTTGTCGATAAACGGGTTAGTGAAACTTACGGATCAGACTCTAAGGCTACGAACATAAATGCTCTTGCAGATCCATACGTCAAGGCTTTTAGGTGGGCTTCAGATAGAATTGGTAACGAGGGAATTGTTACTTTCGTGAGTAATAATAGTTATTTAGAAAATATTGCTTTTGACGGAATGAGGAAGCATATAGGAGAAGATTTTGATTCTATTTACATTCTTGATCTGGGCGGTAACGTTAGAAAGAATCCTAAACTATCAGGGACTACACATAATGTGTTTGGGATTCAGGTTGGGGTAAGTATTAACTTGTTTGTTCGATCCCCCCGGTCTGCGGGTAATCTTGATCCCTCCGGCCTTCGGCCACCTCCCTTAAAAAGGGAGGCTATCGAAAGCACCCCCCTAAAAAAGGGAGGCAACCAGGATAGTCCCCCTTTTAAAGGGGGAACTAAAGGGGGATCAAAAAACAAAGATGGACAAAGGGGGGATACTTCGGAAGGGGGATCAGAATGCAAGATTTACTATGCACGTGTTGACGAATACTGGCGGAAAGAACAGAAGTATGAGTTTCTAGATCGGAAAAATAACCGAAGTAGTGTTGAGTGGAAAGCAATAAATCCTGATAAAAAACACAATTGGTTAACAACAGGACTTCACAAGGGATTTTACTCTTTCATTTCGATAGGCAAGAATGAGGCAAAAAGAGGGTTGGCGTCTAATGTTTTGTTTCAAACGTTCGGGAATGGTGTTAACACGAGTCGTGATTCTTGGGTATATAACTTTAAGAAAAGAGAGTTAGTTGAGAGTGTCAAGAAATTGATTGAAACCTTCAATGAACAAGTATTAAAATGGCGAAGTCTCTCACAGAAGATTGATGTAGATGAATTTGTTCTTACCGACGATACAAAAATAAGTTGGGCAGAAGGTTTAAAAAATTACCTAAAGAGGGAAATTACAATCGATTATAACGAGTTGTTAGTTAGGTCTTCACTCTATCGTCCATACATTAAACAAAACCTATACTTCAGTGAACATTTAATTGAACGCCGTTACCTTTTCCCCCACTTTTTACCCATACCTGAAACTGAACGAGAGAACCTTATTATCTGTATTACCGCACCAGGTTGTACTAGTCCTTTTCGTAGTGTTGCAGTTAATATGATTCCTAACTATCACTTTACAGGCGATACCCGATGTTTCCCCTTCTACACCTACGATGAGGATGGCGGCAACCGGCAGGAAAACATAACCGATTGGGCGCTTGAACGGTTCAGGCAGCAGTATGCCCCCCTTATGAAGGGGGAAGAAAGGGGGGATCAGGACGAAAATCCCTCCGCCCTTCGGGCACCTCCCTTAAAAAGGGAGGCTACCGGAAACGCCCCCCTTAGTAAGGGGGACAACCTAGATAGTCCCCCTTTTGAAGGGGGAATTAAAGGGGGATCAAAAACCGGAGAGGATCCCTCCGGCCTTTCGGCCACCTCCCTTGAAAAGGGAGGCTATGACGTGGAAGAACTCAAGAAACGCGGTCTATCTATTGGCGATTTCCACCTGCCTTATAACCGAAAACTGGTCCCGCGAGCCAAAGAGCTTCGCAAGAACATGACTAAAGCCGAACGCAAGCTGTGGTATGATTTTCTGCGCAACTACAAATACCGGGTATTGAGGCAACGACCAATAGATCACTACATCGTCGATTTCTACTGTCCGGAATTAAATCTCGTCATCGAGATTGACGGAGAAACTCACTTTACAGAGGAAGGCAAGCAGTACGACGAGGAACGAACAAAGGTTCTTGAAGGCTACGGGTTAAGGGTGATGAGGTTTTTGAATACGGAGGTGCTGAATAATCTGGAAGGGGTGAGTGAGGTGCTGGATGCGGAATCCCTCCGGCCTGCGCATGGCGCTCCCAGCGCCTACATTTCCCTTCACGAAGGGAGGCAATCTGTCCCCATTTTGAAGGGGGATATCTTCTATTATGTTTACGGACTGCTGCACCATCCCGCCTACCGTGAAAAGTACGCCGCCAACCTGAAACGCGAACTGCCCCGCATACCCTTTGCCCCGGACTTTTGGGCGTTCGCCAAAGCAGGAAAGCGCCTTGCCGACCTGCACGTCAACTACGAAGACCAGCCCGAATACGAGCTTGAGGCAATTGAGAACCCCGATGCTCCCCTCAACTGGAAAGTTGAAAAGATGAAACTATCCAAGGACAAGACCCGGCTAATCTACAACCACTTCCTTACCCTGGCAGGTATTCCACCAGAAGTCTACGAGTACAAGCTTGGCAACCGCTGCGCTCTCGAATGGATTGTCGACCAGTACCAGGTCAAGACTGACAAGCGCTCGGGCATAGTAAGCGACCCCAACCGTGCCGACGACCCGTCCTATATCGTGCGGTTAATCAAGAAAGTGGTAACGGTAAGCCTCGAAACCGTCAAAGTGGTGAAGGAACTGGAGAAGTCGAAAATTCAATGACACGAGGAACGGAGGGACAGGCTCTCCAGCCTGTCCGGTCACCCTGAGAGGGTATCCTCCGTCCTGTGGAAACAACTCCGTCGTCTTCACTCCCTCCGACCTGCCCGACACCCTGAGAGGGTGCGCTCCGCCTACCGTAATCCGCTCACCGCTAACCGCTGTCAGCCGGAAACCGTCAGCTGAATGCGTAATACGTCAACTTTAAACCCAATTCCTCACCTTGTACGTTAGCTTTCGGCCTCATTTAAATTTTGCATTTTGCATTTTAAAATTTTCATTTTGAAATTGCGACGAAGTCGCACGCTTGTCCCTCTTCTGGGTGTCTTTTGACTCACTTTTGTCCTACTTATCTCGGACTTTGTCCCACTTTTGTCCCATTTTTGTCCTGCTTTTGGGGCGCTTTTGTCCCCCCTTTTTTTTGCCGTTTGCGATATACGCCTGACGCGGTTGACATCCCTCTCGCCCCACTTATTATCAGGCATGGAGGATCGTCTCCTGCTCAATAAACAGGACATCGCGTTCGTGGAGCGCGCCCTGGAAGACGACCGTCTTGCCCAGCGTGAGCTGGTAAAGCGTTACCAGGGGCCAATCTTCGCCTACATCTACCGCTGGCTACGCAACCGCGCCGACGCCGAAGACCTGACCCAGGACGTGTTCATCAAGATGTTCCGCGCACTCGGGACTTACTCGCGCCAATCCAGCTTTCGCGCCTGGCTCTACCGCATAGCCCGCAACCGAGTGATCGACTACCTGCGTCGTAAGAAGCCGCAGGCAGTGGACTTAGACGACGTGGTCCTCGAAGACGACAGCCTCTCACCGATAGAACTCCACGAGCGGACAACGGAGCAGGAGGCCCTCCAGGAAGTGATCGAATCGTTGCCTCCCCTTTACCGGGAGGTTCTTCTTCTAAGGCACCGTGACGAATTGAGTTACGAGGAAATTGTGGATACCACCGGCATCGCCCTGGGCACGGTGAAGGCCAGATTGCATCGTGCCCGGAACATGCTGAAAAAGCAACTGATGGAGACGAAACTTTTATGAAGAAAAAACCGTCTACAAAAGTGATGGACTGCGCAGAATCCAGACGATGGGTCGAATGCCGTTTCGACGGCGATGAGATACCAGAAAAGACCAGGCAAAAGCTCGAAAAGCATCTTGCGTCTTGCGAGGCATGCAGGCTGTGGTCGGCTCAAATGGAGTCAGCCTTATCAAGGCTCAGGACTCTGAAGGAACCAGGCCCGGGCATGTTCTTCCAGGCGCGCTTGATGTATACACTCGGCTTGAATCCCTTTCCTGTGTGGCTTCGCTGGGTAGGTGGAGTAGCCGCAGGTTTGAGCGCTGCCTGGCTCATTATTGTCTCCCTCCTCGGAGAACGACTCCTCTCCTCCATACGTGAAGGGCTTCCCTCACTCCCGCGTATTCTACGGCTTGGTGAGCATCTCGTTGCAGCTCGTTCAGGGCTTACCCCCTATCTTACCGGAATGATACAGGTCGTCATAGTAATCTTTGCTGCCGCCGTTATACTTCTGGTTTTGGGAATCGTTGCCAGACGGATGATGAATCGCACCAGTCCAGCTGCCATCAGGAGCGCTTAGGATGGAGGCCAGATGCACACCTTACTATGCTTTCTTCTTTCGCTGACTGTTATTTCACAACCTTCACTCTTAGAGGTGAAGCCGAACACCGAGGTTGAGCAAGATTTAAAGATTAAGCTGGTTACCGATGGTATCGTAGATACGTCAGTAATATCGGGCCCGGTTCTGATTCCGGCTGATTCTATCCATCCTGATGACATCGAGATTTCAGGAGACGCAAAGATTGCCGGTACTGTACAGGGAGAGATTACCTTAAACAGCGGATTGTTGTACCTGCCTGGAGTAGTCGAGGAACATGTAGTCCTGTCAGCGGCAACCTTTTTAATCACCGGTACTGTGGGCGGCGATCTGGTAACCATCCAGGGTGAAGGTGTCCTGGCCGGGGAGGTGGATGGAGACGTTCTCCTTTTCGGGGGTCTGATTCAACTTGATTCAACCGCTTTGATAAAAGGCGATCTGACCATCGTGGGAGGAGAGGTAATAGAGCACTCAGGTGCCGTCATCAGAGGGCGGAAAACGGAAATAAGGGTTTGCGGTGTACTGGGTAGTATACTCGAGCGCTTTCTGTTACGCAGGTGGGAGAAAGGAGAAAAGGGATCGCTCCTGGGCCTTAGCCCGTCACTATCTCGTATCTTGAACGGCCTCGTGAACCTGGGTTGCTTAGTATTTTTCTATCTTCTGGGAATGCTGTTCCTGGCTATAATACGCCGCTGGCATCATCGTTCCGAGACCCTTATAGAACGCGTCCCCTGGAGGATGGTACTCACCGGTGTAATCTACGTTCTTGTAATGTTCGGTATATTCGCAATACTGGCAATATCTGTCATCGGTTGGATACTTCTTCCCTTCCTTGTACTGGGCTCGATATTCATCGAATTAATGGCAATCGGACAGGCAGCACTTTGGGCAGGCAAACTGGTTAAGAAATGGTTCAAGCTCGAAACCAAGTCTAGTATCGGCATCTATACTTTGGGCTTTCTGGCCCTGTATGCGTTATCTATACTGGCAGTGCTTTTTTCCGCTTTAGGAGCGTGGGCACAGATTCCTGGTCGCATCCTCGGCGTGCTGGGTTTTCTGATCGGTTTTGTTGTTGGAACTACGATAGGTCGCGGGGGGGTCATATATACTCTGTTTTTCTCCCGCCAAACACGTTCGATATTAACCCAGGAGGACGATGAATCCGAGAAAACGTAGGAAAAGAGAGTTCTTAACCCTTATCAGACGCGAGATAAGCGATATCAGTGAAAAATACAATCGCCGCAACGGTTCGCTTCTCGCCAAGGGGCTGGGATTCAGCTTTCTTTTCGGTTTGATCCCTCTTCTTTTCTTTGCCACATCCATAGGCGGTTATCTTTACCGGTTAATCCCGGAATCCGAGATCAAGGCATCTGAGTTTTATAAATTACTAAGCTTCATACCTCAGATTCCCAGGGAGAGGTTCCTTTCACATATTCAACTCACCTCGGACAACTGGGGCGCTTTAGGCTTCATCGGAATCGTATTCCTCATAGTCGTTGCAGTTGGTTTGTTCGATTCCCTTGAACGTGCGTTTGCCACCATGCTCTCGGCTCCCCGCAGGAAATTTCACACAGGCAGACTCATCTCCCTTGCCCTGATGGTCGGGGTAGTGCTTTTTTTCTTTTGCTCGGCTCTCTTCTCAACCGCTGCCCATTATTTATACAAGGTTATCGCTTTACCCAAGCTTTCTATCGGATTAATATTCTGGGGCGGAAAGTTTCTTTCTTTTATCATATTCGCCTTCGTGCTCCTTGGGCTTTATTACCTCTTTGCCAGGCGCAGGTTGAGATTCTGGCGCACGTTGGGAATTGCCTTTGTCGCATCCGGGGTATGGGAGATTATCAGCCTTCTTGGCTCTTTCTTTATCCGATACGCGGGCCATCGGGTGATAATCTACGGTGCCCTAGCCTGGGTGACCATACTCTTAATCTACATGCGGCTGCTTGCCGAGCTCCTGCTGGTCTCGAGTCTATTTGTCAGCCGCGCATCACCACCCGAAGAAACAGCTTAATCCAAGTTTTAACAGGTCCTCTGGAGAATTAATAAATGCTATTCATTCGATGTTTTTTGTTGCGAGGCATACGTTCGAGCACCTTATACCTGTAAAAAAGGCGGCCTTAAGCCGCCTTCTATAATTGATCTTGAGTCAATCCAGCTAGTAACCGGCCTTGGTTCTTAGTTCCTGCCAGGCCTTCTCGACCCTCTCCTGGGAGCCCAGCGCCTTGTTGAAGATAAGAAACCAGCGGGTTCCGGTCACCTGACTGGCTTTTTTCCATAACTGGCAGGTCTTATCCAGGTCTTTACGCAGCTTCTTGATGTCGCCGGCGTAGGGCGACTTTCCTTTCACGGTCGTGGTTATCGCCTCAAACATAGCCAGATCGGATTCCAGTTCTTCGAGTTTTTCTCCGTAGTATAGGTTTACCGGATCGCGCATGTCCTGCACCGACTTCTTCAGGCCTCCCAGAGAAACGACAAGAATTACGTTCAGGATAACCGAGAGGGCTAAAGCGGCCACCAGAATCCAGGTTAGTACGACTAAACCGCGGTTTCGCTCTTTTGGCGTACTTTCCTTATCCGAAGAAGCCATTTACTGTATCTCGCCGAGAATAACGAATTCGACCCGGCGGTTGAGTTCACGACCTGCCTCCGAGGAATTGGAAGCTATTGGCATCGATTCTCCGTAACCTCTTGCAACCAGGCGTCTGGTGTCTATCTGGTGGTTCATGACGAAGTAACTGACCACCGATGCCGCACGGGCTTCGGAGAGTTTTTGATTGTACTCGTCCGAACCAACACTGTCGGTATGACCCTGAATCTCCACCTTGATTGAGGGATTTTCTTTAAGGATCTTGGCCGCCTCGTCGAGTACCGGATAACTCTCAGGCTTGATGGTTGACTTGTTGAAGTCGAAGTAGATACCGCGCAAGGTAAAGGTCATACCCTTCTTAACGAGTTTGAATTCCTTCTCGGTGACTTTGTCCTCGGAGATAACCAGAGGAGCAGGCTGTTCGATATAACCTTCAGCCGAAACGATGACCGCGTAAGTGCCCACCGGAAGTATGGCCTTGAATACACCTGTGGATGCATCGGCCTTGATAGTCGGGATATCGGTATCAGGAAAACGAATCTCTCCGGCGATTGCTTCCTCGGTTTTGCGATCCTTAATCTGACCCAGAAGCTGTCCTTCAAGCTTGGTGGTCTTGAGCATGAGATCAAGATTGGCGGTCTTGTTGACCTCGATCTGTACCGTGCTGATTGCAGGCAGGAAGTCCGCAGCAGTGGCCTCAACCGAAGCTATCCCGGTAGGTATGGAATCTATACGGTAGTAGCCGTTGGCGTCGGTCTTCACAGGATTTCGTTCAATGCCCTTGAGCTTGACAGTCGCCTGTACAGGAGCGCCGGTCTTGGCGTCCTTGACCACGCCTGTTATCGAGCCGTAGGTTTGCTTGGGTATGAGCCTGAACTCCTGGGTTGTGGTTTCGTTCTCCTTGACTACTACCGGGATGCTCATCTCGCGGTAGTTGTCGGTCTGAACAACTATGGTTACAACACCTGTCGGCACGCTGTCAAACTGGAATACACCGGTGGCGGGATCGGTCATAATGCCTGGGATGTTGATCGACGTATCGGCGAAGAATACCCTGGCCGACAAAGGGTCGCCTGTGATGTCGTCGAGAACCGAACCGGCCACTACGCCCAGAGGAGGAGGTGCGGGACGCAGGAAAGGCGAAACGAAGTTTATTCCTACTATACCCTGGAACACAGGTGCGTCGCCGCCAAACGCAATATCCAGCCCTAAATCAAATCCCAGACCGAAGGGGAAGGTGAACTTGATACCAGGGGTGATACGTATCGAATTGACCTCAAAGTCGAATAAGTAATCCAGGTCATGAACGGTGGTCAGCTCGATGGTCGCAGCGTAAGTCTTTGCCGGAAGTTCAAGGCCCAGACCGAATGCCAGCGAGTCGGCAAGATCGCCGTTCGCGTTACCGAGGTAGCTGATGTTTGCAACCAGATTAAATGGCGCGGCAACTGAAATATCTGCAAAATCCGCTCCGAGAAGCAGACCTCCGCCGTAGCCGAAGCCAGGTTCTGACCCCGCTGGGAATAGACCGAACTCTTCACTGAGGGTGGAAATCGAACCCTGTCCAAGGAATCCGAACTTGAATACCGGTGCGGCAAGCACACTCATCTTTAAACCGAAACGTGTATCGTAAAAACCTACGTGCATATTCGAAAAGCCGAAGTCTTCTGTCCAGACCCCGTAGGTTGGAGAAATCCAGAAATCCATCCAGTCCAGAGGGGCATAGGTAACTCCTCCGCGGATTGCCAGTTGGTAGTAATCTGTGCCACCGACACTCGCTCTCTGAACGGTATTGTGCAGGGAAAGGGACAACATCCCGTAACCGTCCGATTTAGCATCTATCACCCGGTAAAAACCGCGACTGCCCCCGATGGCGGGAAACGCAAATATTATGGTGGTTGCCAGTAGTGCGGCAACCAACACACGCTTGAACATATTGCCTCCTTGAGTTGTTTGCTTCATTTTAAGGAAAAGATTCAAGGTGTCAAGCACTGAAGCGTTCGTTTTTACCGGATGCAAAGTTATCACAACGAACAGGACTTCTTTATCCGGAAAGAACGATCGGTATCTAATCACTATAAGTTAAAACTACATAATGAAAAAAACCTAAATACTCCCGCATAAATGATAAAAAAATACCGGTTTCTGCAATCATCTTGTCTCCTACTCAAAAAACATAATTTCACTTGACAAGCTTCGTTATTTTAGTATATTTGGATTAACTAGTTAAGTTGAAAAGGTTATGAGGACTTTTCGCAGGCTTTATATGCGAACGAAACATGGAGGCATATGGGAGAAAGAAAATTATCATCCTGCAACGGGAGAGGGTATGAATATATTCTTTAAAAAGGAGCTAAATAAATCAATGTGTCTAAAGACACGAAGGAGGTTACATGCGTAAACCTATCTTAATCCTGGCCCTGGCTTTGCTCATTGTGGCGCCGGCGTTCGCCCAGTGGCAAGGAGAAACAAGGATAAGCAACTCATCGAGTACTTCCTATACCCCGTACACCGGTGGATGGGGTACGGCCGCTGACGGAGACAACGTCTACATTACCTGGTATGACTACACCGAATCCCCTTACTACGTTCGTCATCATTCCTTTCCTATCCATAGTCCCAGCCAGGCTCCCGGCGGTCTTGGAGACCAGATAAGCGACTACTACGGATATACACCGGTGGTGGCAACCTACGACGGAGAGGTCGACGTATCCTGGTATTACTCCTACGTTCTTTATACCCGGATAAGAAACGGCGGCTGGGGTTCGATTTACAGTCACGGCGTAGGCGGAGGCTGTACACAGGCTGACTATCCAGGCACGTGCTTCGACGCCGACGGGAACCTGCTTGTGGCCCATAATCGTTATAGCTCGACCTCGGGCGACATGCGGGGCCGCAGCGTGTGGTTCCACCGCAAGCTTGCCGGAACTACAACATTCACAACCCCGGTCCTGGTATACGATCCTCACTGGGAAGGCGGCTCTGCATCAAGCTACTACTACTCCTACTACCCTTCGATATGCGTCACCTCAGACGGGATATACCACATGTCATTCGGCAACAGCAACGGCTACCGGCTCTATCACGCCTGGAGCGACGACGACGGAGCTTCCTGGAACATCGAAACCTTGACCGGCACGAATAGCTGCTACTACTCCTACAACACCAAGATATGCCGTGACTCGGAAGATAACGTCTACATCGCCTACGTTTCCTACCCCTCCCCTTACCACATATTCGTGATCACGGGAACCTGGAACGGCGAGGGTTACTCATGGAGCAGCCCTGTCCAGGTCAGCCATTCTACTTACTCCTACGTGTACTACCCCTCGATCTGCTGCGACATCTTCGACAACATCTGGGTATGCTGGGACGACTACCGCGGCGCCGACTACGAGCTGTGGTACAACCGGCTCGACGGGGAGTCGGGCACGTGGGACGGCGACGCCCCGATTACATCCGACGACGATATGTTCTCCCGCCGCGGTCAGCTTGCGGCCGATCTTCGTGGCAACGTGCACGTCGCCTGGTATGACTATCGGGACTACTCCTCAGGAGGTTCCTATGAGATATACTACAACTACTTCGACGCCGATACGGGAGGAGGTACTGGTCCTTCGCATGATACCCTTGACTTGATAATGGAAAGCGTAATCCGGCCGCACGGCGTGGAAGATGGCGGCGTTGCCTTCACACCTTCCTGTCTCATCTGGCAGAACCTCGAGGATACCACTATCGATGCCGAGGTACTCTGCAGGATAAAGAACTACACCACACAGCAGACCGTGTACGAAGACGTTATCGGAGCCTATCCCCTGGATCCTGGATACAACCAGGTCTCGGCCTTCAAGTCTTTCACGCCTGAAGGGAACACAGAATACGACGCTTTCTTCGTGGTTAACCATCCGGACGACATAAATACAAACAACAACGACAAGAACCAGCGTTTCAACACAAAGCCCAGGATTGACGTGACCCCGTATGCGGCGATCATGCCTGAGCCTGAAACAGAGGTAAATGCAGTCTTCGCTCCGTCTGCCTGGTTCCAGGAGCGCGGCGGTATGGAAACCGAAGACGTGATCATGCACTGCATGATCGAGGACGTGGCGTATGCTGCAGTGGTGTATGAGGATGCTCTTGCACCGCAAACCTTTGCAGAGGGTGATTCAGCGCAAGCCGTCTTCGCTTCTGTACCAGGAGACTTCGCAGACGGTCACTACATGATTACCTACTGGGCAACTCAGTTGGGTGTCGATATCAGCCATCCTGCGCTTTTCTACGAATTCGACTACAAGTTCACCGGCATTACTGAAGGCGCTTTTGGCTTTGCCCTCCACCCAATCACACCTAACCCGTTCTCAGGCTCAACCAAGGTCAGCTTCAGCCTTACCGGTTCCTCGCCGGTTTCGCTCAAGGTGTACGACGTTTCAGGTAAGGTTGTAACCACACTTGCATCAGGAAACTACGGCGCCGGTTCGCATACGATCAACTGGGACACCGATGTAGCACCCGGAGTGTACTTCGTACGCTTCGTGACGCCTAAGTTCAAGACCGTCCAAAAGGTGATGGTCATTAATTAGTTGGCAAATCCTAGGTTAGAGCGTATAGGCAGCCCTTTAAGGGCTGTCTATTTTTTTTTCAATAGAGGCTAATAGAATCTGGGTAAGTAACTCAAGCAATTCTGGATTCACACCGTTATCCTTCTCAGGATAACTCCCCATTCCTTTCACTTGGATTTAAGTAGGAAAGATATATAAGCGAGATTTATAAACTGAAGACTCAATCTGCTACTAATGTGCAGACCTCTAGGCAGCCTCTTTAGAACTTGCGGATAACCATCTTGGCAACCTCTTTGAGGGTCTCGAAAACGCCGATCCCTTGTGTTGCCACCGCTTCAAAGTAGGGTACTCCGTGCGGATTCAGGAGTTCTTCCATCTCTGATACTGTCATGATGTTGGGCAGATCGCGCTTGTTATATTGCATCACGTAAGGGGTTTCTTCAAGTTTCAGGTTGAAGGTAGCCAAATTCTCCTTAAGATTGTTGAGACTGTCCACGTCGTCATCTCGGCGCTCGTGCTGTGAATCGGCCACGAAGATGATACCGTCTGCTCCGCGCAGTATGATTCGACGTGACGCGTTGTAGAAAACCTGGCCTGGTACCGTGTAAAGATGAAAACGGGTCTCAAAGCCTCTAACACTGCCTAGATCCACCGGTAGAAAATCAAAGAACAGAGTACGATCCATCTCGGTGGCCAGGGTAATCATCTTCCCCTTAGCTTCCGCGTCCAGTTTACTATAGATCCAGCGTAGATTGGTTGTCTTGCCACCAAGTCCAGGGCCGTAATATACGATCTTGACGTTGATCTCTTTGGTAGCGTAGTTTATGAGAGCCATCTGATACTAACCAAACAATCTGTCGAGTTCGTCTTCGATGTCTTTAGATATGTCTTCGATCTGGGCTTCTTCCTCGGCACGTTCCTCCGCTTGTCTGCCGAATATGTCCTCAAGAATCTTGGTCAGACTCTCAGAGGCATGTTTCACCCTTACTCTGACCAATCCAAGGGTTGTCCGTTGATCAAAGATAACCGCAATGATAATATTCGATGCAATGGCGTGGAAGTAGAGATGATCACGTTCACCCTGGTGGTAGAGCGTCTGAAATTGCCTTTCACCGATTATTTCAGCAAGATGCGAGGTGGCTGCGAAGTCGGCCGCCGACAGGGTAGCGAACGACTCCAGATCTATTTTTTCGGTCTCTCCCGCGCTCGTAATCAGGTTTCCGTCACGATCAACCAGAAGCACCGCTTTGGCATCGGACTGCTGCAAGAGCTTTTCAATGCTATCCTTGATAGCACGGAAACCCGATTCAAAGAGCTTGATTCTATCGATAAGCATATCTTACTTGCTCGCTTCTTCTTTCCGTAGAAGCCGTTCCCACTGCCTCGAAATATGGGCCTGAAAGGCTTCCACGAGATGTTCATTCCCCGGCTTGAAGACGTGACGGAAGCGGGCTTGAAGCTTAAGGAACTCTTCAACTGGCTTGGGCTCACGCGGTTTGACGTTGATAGTGTAGACACCGTCCTGCCACTCGTAAAGAGGCCAGAACAGTGTTTCAACCGCCATCTTGGATATGTTCATTGTCTGTTCGGAGGGATAGCCCCAACCGGGAACACATGGAGAAAGCACGTTGATGAAGGATGGACCGTCTGCGGCCAGGGCCTTCTCAACTTTTTTGATTAAATCCATGTAGTATCCCGGGGTAGCCTGTGCCGCGTATGCTGGATCGTGAGAAATGATAATCTCGGTCAAGTCCTTGCGTTTCTGCTGCTTGCCGGGTATTTTTTTGCCTGATGGGGAAGTCGTAGTGTGAGCGCCGTAAGGTGTTGCGGACGAACGTTGATAACCCGTGTTCATGTATGCTTCGTTGTCGTAGCAGACGTAAAGCATCTTGTGACCACGTTCGATAGCGCCTGAAAGGGATTGAAGACCTATATCGTAAGTTCCGCCGTCACCGCCGAAGGCGATGAAGTTGATGTCTCCTTTAATCTTACCCTTGCGCTTGAGGGCCTTGTAGGCCGCTTCCATACCGGAGGTTGTTGCAGCCGAGTTCTCGAACGCATTATGGACAAGATTGACGTTCCAGGCGGTGAATGGAAAGATTGTGGTGACGACTTCCATGCATCCTGTACATATTCCGCAAACGGTAGGTTTGTCGGCTGCGGCCAGAAGTATCTGTCGGATGGCTGCAGATGCCCCGCAGCCCGCACATGCACGATGTCCACCGACAAGTCCTTCGGTACGTTTAGCAAGTTCTTTAAGTGTAGCCATTACTCCTCCCCTCTGACGCCGAGGTAGGTTACTAGTTTTTTAACCTTACCAGTTTTGGCAATCTCTGAGATTTCGTCGTAGACACGGACGATATCTGCAATCTCCACGTTTCTGCCTCCGAGTCCGTATACGTAGTCCGTTATTATAGGCTTTTTATCAAGATCGTAAAGTATTCCACGTGTTTCGAGAAACACCGGCCCTCCGAAATCGGCCATGGTATCTGAGCGGTCCATCACGGCAACCGCCTTGAATTTTCCTAGTGCAGCCTTTATCTCCTCGACCGGCAACGGCCGCCACATCCTCATGCGAACGAGACCTACTTTGCGGCCCTGTTCGCGAAGCTCATCTACAACTTCCTTGGCCGTATCTGCAGTGGAGCCCGCCGTAAAGATAGCCACGTCAGCTCCGTCGGTCTTGTACTCCTCGACTGCAGGATAGTAGCGTCCTGAGAGCTTCTCGTACTCTTTCGCAACCTTGTTGTAGGTTGAAAGCACCTTCGAGAAGGCGTCTATCTGCGAACGCTTATGCTCGAAGAAGTAGTCCTGAAGATCCAGTGGACCATAGGTCTTGGGATTTTCCAAATCCAGGGCAAAGTACTTCGGATTGTATTCTCCGATAAACTTCTGTACTTCATCGTCTTCCAGAACCTCGAGCCTGTCCATGCAGTGTGAGATGATGAAGGCATCTGTTGATACAATCGCCGGAACACCGCAGGCCTCGGCTATCTTCAAAGCAATAGGTATCGAGTCGTAGGCTTCCTGGGAATTTGCGCAGTAAAGCTGCATCCATCCCGCCTCACGGGAACCCATGGTATCTGAGTGATCGCAGTGGATGTTGATCGGGGCGGAAAGCGAACGGTTCACGAGCGCTATGACGATTGGCAGGTGGTTGCCTGCAGCGATGTAGAGGATCTCGTGCATCAGGGCCAGACCCTGAGAAGCGGTGGATGTCATTACTCTTGCGCCTGCAGCCGAAGCTCCACAGCACGCAGAAAGCGCCGAATGCTCACTCTCTACAGCCACGAATTCGGTATCCACCTCGCCGTCCGCTACGTAGTTCGAGAATATCTGCACGACCTCGGTCGCAGGCGTTATGGGATAAGCCGCAACGACATCCGGGTTAATCTGTTTCATCGCGTAGGCCATGGCCTCGTTGCCTGTCTTGGCTAGAATCTTCATTTCTCCTCCCTTACCATCTTGATGGCCGAGGCCTTGGGAGGGCAAATCTCAGCGCAGATACCGCAGCCCTTGCAGAACTCGTAGTCGATTCCTACAACCTTACCGTCTTCGACCTTGATTGACGTATCCGGACAGGTGATCCAGCAGAAAAGGCACTGGATACAGGCTTCGGAGTCCCAGACCGGACGCAAGCTGCGCCAGTCGCCTGTTTTGAAGTGACGGGATGTCGCCGCCTCCTGGATGAGGCAGCCCTTGGCCAGTTCCTGCCAGTCCATCAGTCTTTGACATTCTACTTTTACGTCCTTCATGCTACTTTCACCTCATCGTATGCGCGTTTAATTGCCTTGATGTTCCCTTCGATAATTTCCTTGCGTCCGCGGAATTTCGAGTTCAATTTCTCCTCTATCGATGCAAGTGCAGAATCCCAATCCAGTGCACCTGTCACCTTAACCATTGCACCCAGCATCACCGTGTTGGGAACGTCGCGCTTCAGGAGCTCCATTGCTATCTTCGACGCATCAACGATAGCGAGCTTATACCCTTCGGTCTTGGCAAGTTTCTTCTTTAACTCATTTACCGATTCCTGGGTATTTATGAGCAGCGTGCCCCCTTCCTTGATTCCTTCGGTAACGTCGAGGCATTCAAGAAGGGACGCATCCAGAACAACGACCACGTCGGGGTTAATGACCTGAGTGTGAACACGAATAGGGCCGTCTGACAGACGGTTAAACGATTTTACCGGCGCACCTGTGCGTTCCGGTCCATATTCCGGAAACGCTTGTATGTACTTGCCGGTCTCCATGGCCGCTTCCCCGAACAGTAGCGCAGCCGTCTTTGCACCCTGTCCGCCGCGACCGTGCCAGCGTACTTCAAAATACTGTTGCATGCAACCTCCGAACTCAATTCTACTGGATAAGTCAATGATTGTCAAGGATAATAAGTCGCTCTTTTTTGCAAGGATGTGCAGAAAAGAACCTGCTTGATTCCCTCAAATACCAGCCTATAATCAGCGCAATGCAGAGAGCCCTTATCCTCTTCTTTACCGGAACGGGCAATACCTGGTTCCTCGCAGACTCAATCACGAAGGAGCTGAGAAAGCGAGGTTTCAAGGCTGACATGATCGCTCTTGAGCGCTCTGGAGGGCTTGATCCGGACACCTTTGAATTGCTGGGTATAGGCTTTCCCGTTTACTCGGGATGCTTCCCGTACAACATCTGGAGATTTGTACGGGATTTGAAGAACGTCCATGGCAAGCCGGCCTTCGTCTTCAGCACCAAGGCTCAGGCAACCCCAGGCTCCGAGGCCTTGCTTGCACGCTTGCTCGCGAGAAAAGGTTACCGGGTGCTTTCTGCCCGTTCCTTCATCGCGCCGAGTAACGAAACCCTGCTCCTCGGACCGGAGGATATTTCAAAGCCTGAAGTTCTTAAGAAACTGGAACGCGTGAAGAACGAGGTTCCCGGATTCGTTGAGGATATGTTTGCAGGTAATGGTGTTATCGAGAAGGACAATACGTTCATGCTCCTATCCTCACTCGTTTCAGGTTTGGCATTCTATCTCAACACAGGTTACCTGACGAACCTGAAGGTTACAGATAAATGCAGCAGATGCGGGCTGTGCGAAGAGATTTGTCCGGCCGGTAATATAGGCTCTTCCCTTACAAGGCCCAGGTTCCGGAACCGATGCCTTGTATGCGAACGCTGCGTTAACTTCTGCCCCCAGCGCTCAATCGTACATCCTGTGACCTTTGTCCGGACATCTATCCGCTACCGCGCACCAGGGTACAGGCCGCCATTGCTGAGGAAGGCAACAAGGTAGACTTAGTATCCGGTAATTACTCAGCACATCGGACACAACTTGCAGCCTCGATTTGACGCAGTATAATGGTATATGACAAAGTGTGCGGAAACCCGGCGAGGATTTATGCGTCTTTATAAACTGATGATTGTTAAAAGGTTGGGGTTGCATTGAAGCGTCTTGTTATCTTGGCACTTCTTCTGGCTCAAGGGCTTTCGGCACAGGATAAACCTCTGGTATCCATCCACCTCGAGCTGGGCAAGGATACGCTGGCCCTTGCTGAGCCGACGGTTTTGACAGTTGAGATCACCAATCACCTGAACAGAGATATTGCCCTTGATAGAGGTTACATGTTCAAGTTGGACGATTACCCCTATCCTCTTACTCTGATTTTGATTACACCCCTGGGTCAAGTATGGACGTACATAGGTTCACGGCTAGATGTCTTTGAATTCGTAATATCAGCGCCAAAGTATACCTTAGTTGCTCCATTCGAAAGCATGTCAAGACAAATGCTGGTCTGGTGGACTACTTTAGTACCTGTTGAAATGAGAACCTCGCTTGAAGATATCCCTCCAGGCAAGTACAAGCTTTACGCGGTATATCGCCTACCTGACTATAACAAGTTGGACGACAACTTGATATATTCCGATACGGTTGAATTCTTTTTTCTGCCGCTACAATGGCAGTACAGACAGGCCGTCATCCAAATGGACTCTCTTTGGGATTATTTTATTATAGGTAATCGTGGGGCCGGTTTGAAAGGGATGGAGTGGTTGAAAGATTCCAATACACCTTACAGTGAGGCGGCATTTACGACCCTTCTTAGATGGATTCAAGATTACGATTCACTAGCCAATCAAAAAGCTATTTTTGACACACGGTATCCTAATTCACATTTTTCGAACATCCTGCTGTTACATCAGTATAACTACGCAAATTTTTCCGGATACGTACAGGTAGCTGATTCATTCAGCCAGATTCTCCAATCAAAACTGCCAACCGATTATACTTCATACCGAATACGAAATGAAGAAAGGATCGTTATGTCACCAGAGGTAAGTGAATGATGAAACGAATATTAAGTATGGTTTTACCCCTCATCATCATTCTCACCGCCCAGGAAACCCCTAATCCGGAAAGCGACGGTGCTCAGCGCGAGCCCTGGACAGTCGGCATCGCGCTCTCAGGCGGCGCAGCCCTTGGGTTAGCTCACATCGGCGTGCTCAAGGTTCTGGAGGAGGAAGGCATACCCATCTCGTACGTGACTGGAACCAGCATGGGATCGATCGTTGGCGGGATGTTTGCGGCAGGCTATACCGCAGCGGAGATGGATTCTATTCTGACCACTGTGGAGTGGGGAACGCTTTTCTCCGAGCGCATCCCGCAGAAGCGCATGACCCTTGCCCGTCGCGAGGAAGGCTACCGCAACATCGTGGAGGTCACGCACCGCTGGTTCATTCCGCACATTCCCTCGGGTGTCGTCTCGCTTCAGAACGTCGAGATACTTCTTACGGATTTACTCGCAGAACGAGAATACGACGCATACTACAACTTTGACAGCCTTGTAATCCCCTTCCGGTGCGTTGCCGCTGACGTTTCCACGGGCGACCGTAAGGTATTTCGAGAAGGCAGCCTGGTCGAGGCAATCCGCGCATCGATTGCAATCCCTGCGGTGTTCTCACCTGCCCAGGTCGAAAAAACACTCTACATCGACGGCGGCGCTGTCCAGAACCTTCCGGTGGAACCCCTGCTTGCCTTCGAGCCTGACTTCATCATCGCATCCGACGTTATCCGCTGGGGACCCGAGGCCCGCAACATCATAGATGTCGTCACGAGGACGATGGCGATAGTTACCGAGCAGAACCGCCGCGAGCAGCGAAAACTTGCAACGGTGGTGATATATCCCAGCGTGGACGATTTCATGCCCTCTGATTTCGGTCGTGCAAAGGAGCTCGTGGCAGCAGGTGAGGAAACCGCACGTCTTGCAATGCCTGCAATAAAGCGGCGTCTCGCCGATCACCCTCTGGTCTATAAATCGAGGCCCCTTTATTCTAGACCCAAGCCTGTGGTCAACGAGGTCAGGGTGGAAGGTCTCAAGGTCACAAGAAAGAACCTGCTTCGGGGTTTAATCTCTATCCGGGCAGGCGACACCCTGGACTTCAGTAATCTTGTCGAAGATCTTGAAAGGCTGCGTGAAACCGGGCTTTTCCGGCACGTGAGCCACGAGCTTGAGTTCCCCGGTCCGAACTCGGTCAACGTGGTCTACCGCGTGGAAGAAAAGGACTACGGTCTGTATGGCCTGGGGATCTACTACGACAACGTCTACGGATTCGCTGTTCGGTTTGAAGTCGCCCAAGGCAACCTTTTCGGTTCAGGAGCTAGGCTTGCGGTAACCAACATACTGGGTGAACCAAGGGACTTCAGGATAGGCCTTTCCGGAGCCAGATTGTGGAGACTGCCCTTCACCTACAGGGTGGAGGCTTACAGTAACAAAACCCGGCATTCACAGTACCAGGGCGAAGAGTGGGATTTCGATTACACGACCGAAACATGGGGCACCGACGCGGAATTCGGATACGCCCTGGGGAAACGGGGATACTTCACTTTAGGTTATGTCTATCGCGATCACGACCATCTGCTCCCTTCATCGATTTCTGCAAATCGTTGGGAAATCGTCACCGGTCCCACTTTCAAGCTGCGGTATTCAACCCTCGACGACCTCTCCTTTCCCAACACTGGATTCGATTTTACCTTCGGTTCGCAACTCGGATTACCTAATGCCACTATTCCCGGGAGTTTTATCAAACTGGAGACTCAGGTTCAGCGTTACTTTCAGTTCGGCGACATTATCGTGCTGGGCGCTCATCTGGGGTACGGTTTGGGAACAGACAGCCTGCCGAGGGCGGAGTCGTTTCGCCTGGGTGGAATCAGCCTGCTCGGTGCCCGGGAAGACCAGTTCGCCGTAAACGAGTACATATCGGCACGCGTAGTACTCGCCTACCGTCTATTCAACATCTTTTCCAATCCCCGTTATCCTTTCAGGGTGGAATTAGTAGCCGATATTGCGGCATTTGATCCATTCGTGTGGAGCCGGGAGATCCTTAGTGAAACGTTTATGGGAGCAGGACTGGGCATAGGCACCAACACCCCGATCGGTCCGATAAGGACATACTTGGAACTGTCGTCGACAAGGGACGTGAGCTTCAGGCTTTACCTGGGTATCCAGCCCCGCGAGCGAATATGACCTATCCATTTTCAATTGAAAATGGATTTAGGGGTTTTTCCAAAAAAATCCTCCGTTACAATCGCTACAACACACAACAGGAAGTATACACAGAACGTGTTAAAGACGAGGTGGAAAAACTCCATAATGACTTGGTTGAAACCAAGTCATACGGAACTACGCCCATCACTCCATGTCAGTCAGATTCTCACTTTAGGCTTATACCTGGTGCACTAAAATACAATTCACCTTCTGGACTTTCCGCAAAACGAGGTTGAAAGTGAAGCAAAAAGACCCGGATATAACCAACCCACACGGAACAACACCATCCTCACACCCCCTTTTTCGAAGACCTTTCACTGACACCTTTTTATGGACCACGATCTTCCTGATTGGGGTAGCCGTACTGCGCTTCGGTCATCTCCTGCGCGAAGTGCCCGGCACGATACTCCTCCTCTCGTCCCAGTTACTCTCTCTTTTGATTGCACTGCTTCTGGTCAGGAAGGACAGCAATCGAGATGTGGGATTCAAGGGTTTCAAGCCGTGGTGGCTGGCTGTTGTCATACCCGGGGGACTCGCGGCAGGTCTTGGGCTTGCCGCGTTCAATCACATTGTAGTACCTCAGTCGGACTGGATCGTGGCAATGGACAGGAGTCTGCTTCCTCTAGCGTTGAGTCATCTTCCCTTCTGGATGACCGAGACGGTGATCGCCCTGGCAGGAGGAGCGCTGACACCCCTTGCCGAGGAGTTCTTCTTCAGAGGGGTACTCATTGCAGGTTGGAGAGGACGCATGTGCGAGTGGTTGCTGCTCGTTATCCAAGCATTGATATTCGGATTTCTTCACCTCGCCCACGTGGGGATCGAGCTTTCCCCGGGGTTCCGGGTCAATCCAGGACTCTGCCTCAACATATTCGCAGCTACTACGATCGGGGGTTTTCTTTTCGGGCTTGTGCGAATTAAATCCGGTTCAATCTGGCCTGCGGTCCTTGCCCACGCCGCGTGCAATCTCGGGGCGGCGTTGATTTACACCGGACCCTAAGAACCTGGCTTAAGATAATCGAGGTCTCCTCAAGGATGACCTCACTAAATTTTTTTTTCAAGCAAATCCTCAGCCGAAGTGTCTATTTTTTGCCTTTCTTTTTCCCGGCAGGCTTCTTCTTAGCAGGCTTCTTCTTAGGTTTTGCTTTAGAGCTTGCGATGAGTACAGGGCAAGTGGCCTTTGCCTGCACACCTGCAGCCGTGCCGCCGAGCATCACGTCGCCCAGGCTGCGCTGGGAGTGGGAACCGAGAATTATAAGGTCCGCCTTGGTTTCCTTGGCCGCCTTGAGGATGCCGTTAGTTACCAAGCCTGTCTTCATCACGTAATTGACCTTGATTCCAGCTTTTTCAAGCTTCTTGGCATAATCGTGAAGCTTCCGGGAAATCAACTCCTTAAGAAACTTCTGCTCGTAGCGCTCGACCTCATCGGTAGGCGGGAAGAGATCGTGCCACATCATGTAGTCTGAAGGGTGGTAGACCGTAACTACCGTCACCCTGGTTTTCGTACCTTTCACCAGATGAATCGTTACATCGCGTGCGATCTCAGCCCGGTCTGAAAAATCAGTTGCCAGAAGAACACTCTTAAACAAATTTCCTCCTTAGTTGTACGGAATAATAGCGGGATTTCGCAGTAATGCAAGTTATGCTCGACGGCTTCATCTGCAATTCATCGTGTCTTCAATCGTCTAATCTTAGCTGAGGTTGCATTGCAAACCTTTTTTACTTACATTACGTCTGGTAATGGACAACCAGAAAGGAGGATCCATGGCGGAATTGTCCAAACAACTGAAGTCCGCTCAGAGCGCGAGTAACAAGGCTCTGCGTTACGTGATCATCGCGATAATCTACGTTGTTTTCACGCTGGCGGCCGTCGTTCTGGGCTGCAGGATTCAAACCAAGAATACCAACCTGTTGGTCAGCAATCGGGCCGACGTATACGACCACTGGGGATCGGCCATAGTTCAGTATGCACCGACCGTCTCCTTCCTCTTTGAACCAGCCCGATACAACGACAAGGGTGAGTTGGTTAAGGAAGCTGTGATGGAATACGAAACACCTGCCTCGGACATTGAGGTTAACATCTCCTCATCACCCCGCACGTCGGGCAAGATGAGGTTTCCCGGCTACCAGGTTGACTTCAACGCAACCTACGTCTTCTCGAATCCGTTCGACGTTACGCTGCCCTCCTACTTCAATCTCATGCTTCCGCAGGACACGGAGCTCGAAAGCCTGGACAGCCTTGAGATAACCGTGGACGGCGAGCCCTACACCGAAGACCACAACTACTCCAACGGTATCGACTGGAGCAAGTACATGCTCCCCGGGGAAACTCATACGATTACTGTCAGTTACAAAAGCCGGGGCACCGGAAACTGGGAATACATACTCAGCAACTACCATGACCTGATTCCTCATCTCAAGCTCCGTCTTACGACCGATTTTCTCAATATAGATTACCCCGTGGGAACGAAGGCGGCTGATACCCTCGTAATCGACAAGGATAAAGGCTCGGCCGAATTCCTGTGGGTGCTGAAGAACTCCATCACCGGTCAGAATATCGGTGTGGTTATCCCTGAACCCGTGGACGTGGGCAAGGCTACCGCGAACATCATGTACTTCATGGCCCTCGGCCTCATCTTCTTCCTCGGGATCCTGCTCCTTCTTACCTCTATCAAGGACACACCTTTGCACCCCATGCACTACCTGTTCCTCACCGGCGGATTCTTCGTGTTCCACATCCTTATGAACTATCTTCCCACCCTGATGCAGGAGTGGAGCGGCGGCATCATCTGGGCATTTCTTATCTCAGTGGGCGCGTCAGCCCTGATGACCCTGATCTATGCAACCCTCATACGCAAGGGCAAGGTAGTGATCTGGTCGTCGGCCCTGGGACTCGTGCTCTTCCAGTGGGGCTTCAGCCTGGCCCAGTTCGTCCCCAAGTTCAGGGGACTTATCCTGGCGCTCATTATCATTGCCGGGCTGGGAATAGCCATGGGCTTCACTGCCCGGGTTGACTGGAAAGGGAAACTATAAATCACCCCAAAAATACGCCGAATATATTTTTGGGGAACCCGATAGATTCCCAAAGGAAGGCTGACCTACGGTCGGCCTTCCTTGCTTATAACATGATAGGAACATACTTCCAGGAACTTCTCCGCGAAAGATAGGTTCTGCAGACCATTCCATAATTTCAATTTATCCGGATATGTTCCGCACTCTTAGAAGAGATTTAAATCAGATTATGTGGCGCAGCCGCGCCTCTGGAGGCAACTGCGTCGCCTTCGCTCACTGAGACCTACGCCCTCAGCTCGATGGAGGCAACTGCGCCTTAATGCTCCTTTTGTCCTTCGGACAAAAGATCGCAGGCGGCCTGCGGCCGCTACCTCGCTTTGTTACTTCTTCGTGTTCTTCGCGTTCTTTGTGGTTCAAGGACCCCTGCAGGCGACTGTGCCCGACAACCTGTCAGGACTCGGCTATAGGTTTGACGATCAGATGATCCGGGTTGACGCAGATACGATTACCGCACTTGCGCAGGATCCTGGCGCGGCTGGTTTCCATATTGAAATCCTTCAAATGAGGAGCGTCCGAGAAGTGAGCCATCCAACGGTGCACGGACGTGCGCCTGCGTTTTACCGTAAACATGCCGTACCCGTAAGGATTGACCGATCCTTTCCAAATCCAACAGCCTGTAGACCGAACTTTCTTGCAACGCGCTACCAGCTTGTTAAATATCCGTTTTCGATAAGCCTCTTCCGGATCAAAGTCTCTAGGCAAATCCTTTGTTCTTTTTCCATTAACGATCCTTAAGGCTGTCGCCCCGGCTATTCCCACGTGACCGGCTATGGCGCTGACCGTCATGCCTGCATTTACCCAAAGGTCGACGACTTCTTTTATCTTGGGCGGTGACAACTTCCCCATATTGGGTTTACGAATAGGCCCGCCCGCATCCTTGTGTGTATTACCCAGAACGCAGTGGTTAACGGTTTTGACCGCTACACCGTATTCATCGGCCAAGGAAGTTTGTGATTCACCTGCCGCTACTCGTTCACGTATATCCCTTGCAGCTTTTAATGTGAGTTTCGGGAAACCGTCGTGTCCTTTTCTTATCTTTTGCTTTGTTAAAGTCTCCATAAAATCTCGATTTTTTAGGTTTAAGAACCAATAATTAAGAAGGGATAGATATTGTGGCGAGTTGCCTGCCACCCATCCTATCCACACTTCTCTTTCTAATGCATCCCATACCTTTACTATGGGAGCCTACTTATCCTACATTTGTAATATTACACCCGATTAAGAAATTGTCAAGCCCCCTACTTCACAAAAGCCATCTTGTAAAAGTTCATAGTCATATCGTCAACCATTTCAACGATATTGTGTACATTGGGATCAACACATCGAGAACTAACAATGCCCTCTTGGGATTCTAGATTTTTTCAAATCACTTGTAAAAAATGTACAATGTATCCCTCGAAACACCATAAATACATCAAAGCCTGAGAATCAAGCGGTTTTAGGCGAACCATATTAATTCGGTACTATCACACCCCATGGTATCTCAAGTAAACCAAACTTAGGCTTCCTGAATCGCCACCTTACACCTTAACAACCCTACTGCCAGTTTCTCTCCGTCATCTCCGATGTACCCTTGATATCAACGTTAAGATTGCCGATAGCAGTAGGATAGACTGTAGTAAAATCAACGGTCATCTTCACTATCCCCATATTTTCAACTCTCCATTGGATAGCGGCCGAATCGATAGTATTTCCCGCTGATGGTTCCAAATCTATCTGAATGCGTAAACTAGTATATGTTCCAGCAGGTACGGTCACTGATTCTGTTGATACAACCTTGAAATGGGCAGGGAACTCTGTAGAAAAGCCTGGTAGATCGGGAATGGTCATTGGAATTCCTAACCTTCCGTCCCAATCCATTCCTACTTCAAGATTGTTCGGTTCAACCATACTTGGCTGAGCTGTATCCTTTGCTGGGTATATGAAGATGGAATCTTCGGTAACGTGGTAGTATTCAGTTACAACGACTGGATCAACACCCTCTGTATAAGTGGTATGAGTGACCGGCCAGACCTGCTTGCCGTCTTTAAAGGATTCCAGGGAATCCACCGAGTACTCTGTTGTTGATGAACTAGAACCGCTGTTGCTTATTGGACCTGAAATAGCCCATGTGAAAGCCTCCGCGGTCTTCCACTCATTGCCTGCGGCAAAAGGCCAGTATTTGGCCACCACGGGTACCTCTTCCTTTGAACAGGCTGTAAATAGTAGTACAAGGCCTGCAACTATAACGAGGATTTTCTTTATCATCCTGAACCTCCTTGAGGTTTAGCTTCCATTCCCATGATAAAAGAATAGGGAAGTTCACGCGATTGTCAAGAGGCGAGGTAAAAGAAATGTAACTTGCTACATGTTAAAAAAAAGAGGGATTTTCTCAAGCCCCCCAGTGAACCGCAGGATCGAACCGTTCGTAGTCCTCCATCTCGAGTGCTGTATTGTACTCCGCTTCCAGAAGGTGGTAATGGGTCTGCTCCATTGCGGCAAGGTATCCAAGAATCGAGCGTGACTTGGCTTCGTCTATCCTTTCGGCCATAGCTTCGTAAAACGCCTTTGCATCCATTTCGGTCTGCATCGCAGCCCGTAGGATGTCTGAGACCCCCTCTCCATCGTCAGGGTTCCATGCAGGCACAGGTACCATTGTTTCGGCCGGGACTTCGGGTTCGGCGGAGAACTTCTGCTTGAACATCCCCCTTAAGATGGTCTCGTGTTTCTTCTCTTCACTCGTAAGAAACCCCATCTTCTCCTTGAGTACGAAGTTCTTTGTTTTCTCGCCTATCCTGGTGTAGATATTCTGCGCCTCTATCTCTGCCTTTATCGCCATCCCGAACAGGTCTTCCAGGGAGTGGTGCTCTTCGGCTCTCATCTTGCCTCCTAATTGTTTTAGCTTAAGTCTAGGATTATATCATTACAAGTCAAGGTCAAGTTGGTTTAAAATCAGATGATAATCAGAACAAAGAGGGCGATTGTCTTATTTCCTTCTCCGTGTTCTCTGTGCGCTCTGTGGTCTAAACCTACCTCTCAGTCAAGACGGAACCCCAACTCATCCAGAAGGACGAGTGCCTTTTCCTCCTCCGAAAGGGCTTTGGTGAGTGCGTGAATAAACGTGAGCTTATCCTGAGAGGTCGCGGCCAAGCTTAAGTGATCGGAGATACGTTTATAACGCCTGGCAAGGGAATGTATCATCCGGCTGGCACCTTCTATCCTCAGATCTGCATGACGCGTGAGGAAGGATGCGGCGTGGTTTCTTGCTTCGGCAAGATTCCGGGCAAGTTTAATGTGGTCTTGGGATTCCTTTTTGTAATCCTTTTCGACTCTTGAGCGCCAGAGAACGTACGCGTCCAAACCGCTTACCCAACCTTCCCGATCCACCTTGCCTGCACCCAGGGTTGAAGCATTGCGTAAAGCGATTTTGAAGCTTGTCTCCTCAAAAGGTTGCCTCCATATTTTTTTTATTAATAATATCTTGGTCGGCCAAAAGCTGTTTTCAAGCTTAGTTGCTATCCCGGGAACGTACCCCTCAAGGATACGATCCTGGGGTTTCCAGTCCGTTATCACCCCCCACAACTCATCAGGCCAAACCTCCATCCCCGCAACAGGAATCCCCTCGGCCAGAAAGGTTGAAACCCGGCTGGCCCAGTGATCAAGGAAGTAACTCAAGGAATCGTTTACCACTCGAGGCACTGAAAGCAGCTCACCGCTTAACCCTAAAGCATGGAGTAAGGACTCGTAAAAAATATGTGAATTAGACTCCTGCCACATCCTGACCGATGTTCCTGGATTCGCCCAGATCGCAAACGAAGAGCCTGAGAAGCCTCTGACTTCAGAGAAGTGAACATCCTTGCCGATTACCTTGAGAATGACTGCAAGGCTCCAGCAAAATGATGATCCCTCTTGCCCAGGGAGCTGAGTACAATCAAGTTCAATCTTCTTTGTGCTTTTCATCTCTCTATTCTCAACCTTTTTCTTCACCAGATTCCCGAACTCCTAAACATATTCTAGAAATAAAAACGTGATCGTCAATGGTAACCAGTGAACGCAAGCTGATTAAGTATCTTCCGAGGATACCGGCCTAGTAAATTGAATCATCCTGGCTTTGGTATCCTTGTACGAGGGGCGCTTCGCGAAAAGCTCATGGTTACTCCTTTGACTCTATCTGACAATAAGCGCGGAAAACCCAATGAACAAGATGCAGTTAATTACAGCTATCAACACAGCCCTCCTCCATGATGCCCCGAACACAATCCTGAAACCGTAAGCGTAGAGCAAGCCTTCCGCTATTACTGCAGCCGCGTGAAAAGGCATGGCCCAGAGGAGTTCCCAATTCCCGGAGAATATGAGGAATAAGTCCCATGCAAGGCAGGCTATCCAGGGCAGAAAAAGCCCATAGGAGACTATGGCTAACGCTGCACGGAAACGGGTGGAAGGTTTTCCACCGCCGCCAACGAACGCAAGCGAAATCAATGTAAGCAGAAGGGTAATCAAGACGCCGTAAGGAAGGATGAATACCAGCTGCCAGAAATAGTAGTTTCCAGCGTCGATTGGCAGCCAGGGCTGAGTAAAGGGTTGAAACCCGAGCAGCCACAAGGGAAGTATAACGAAGGACGCGGTGCCGATCCAGCGCACGGCCACCAGCACCGGTCCAAGATGAATGGTCCGCTCTATCTCTGAAAAGAACCGCCTCGGATTAAAAAGGATACCCACGTGTTTCAACTCCGGCTGTAGAAGACAGGTTTTAAGCGACTCTCGAAATCTCTTTTAAGGAATCACGCATGACTCATCTTAGTTAACGAGATCCGAGTTGTCAAACGCTCAAGTCTTACAGCATCAAAGCAATGCGCCGTGCGTTTGCTGTTCCGACCCTGTTTGACTCTCCTTTCTGTATTGTTATCCAGTGTCCGGCAGGTTATAGTCGCTTGCGGTTTTCGTTGTAGAAGCTGCGGGCATCAGACCAGGAACCCCACCCTTCGGCATAGGCCGAAACGTGCCAGTAGTAAGTAGCCTGTCCGTCAAGAGGGCTGGTTTGATAACTTAGGTCAACAACGTAGGAGGTTCCGGTTATCGAATCAGCATCAACCGCCAGGGTCGAGAAGGACTCATCACGACTGATCTCGAGACGATAATGGGTTGCCGATTCCACCGTACTCCAGGAAAGACTCAGTTCGTCCCCTGACACCGTATCAGCGTCTGGAGGACTGATTAGAGTCACAGCCCCTGTTCCACCTATACACGCGATTCCTAACCCGACCGCCAGCGCCAGACCACAAACCTTCATAAACGTTTGCAATCTCACTTACCGCCGCCCATCACATTGAACGTTCTCACAAGAGAAGGCTTACCCCAAGCCGCTTCGTCTCCTGACGAAACCCGCCAGTAGTATATCGTCCCGTCCTCAAACTCCCCCCACCTCTCCGTCGGTAACTTATAGGTAGTATCGGTCGTGGTCTCATCTATCGTGTTCGGGGTAACGAATCCTTCATCCTTACAGATCTCGAGGCGGTACTCTGAAGCCCCTTCGACGGAAGTCCAGGTAAAAGGAATGGTCGTCAACGACACACCATCGTAAGGATAAATCAACTCAGGTGGCGCAGGTCCCTGGGTACAAGCCAGTAAAGCGGCAAGCGCCATAATCGCCAGCATTTTTTTCATCGATTCACCTCTCTTATTAGTTTATTCTGTACCCGAGAATCAGGCAAGACAAACCCTTATCCGGGTCTTTTTTCGGTTTTTATTGGCATTCCTCAGTATTACTCGTCACCCGTGGTATCTTCAGGTATCCCGCCCGGGTAGTAGGCAAGTAGTTCCTTGAACTGACTTTCCCCGTGTGGAATGGAATGGGAGAATTTGACCAGTCCCACGTCAGGGGCGTACCAGTAGCGAACAAGACCTGAAGAGCCTGTGTTGGAGTGTTCTATGCAGAACGTACGGTACCGCCCTGGCTCGAGGAAGATGGTATCGTACTCGATACACTCGTAATACTCGCCCAACGTATCCTCGTCGTCCAGGTACCAGAAGCGGCCTTCGTAGAGCGGGAAGGCAATAAGAGGGATAGGTTCTGTTAGATAGCTTCCCTCTTCGCCGTAGTAATAGAGGTGATTGCCGGATAGATAGTAATATTCCTCGATAGAGTAGTTGAAAGAATCGTCGGCAAAGTAGGCGATACTGTCAACGTAGAGCGTGCGGTCAGAGCTAGAATGACGGCGGGTTCCGATGACCGTGGACACCATGGAGTCGCCGGAAGAGAAACCTTTCAACTGGTAGATGTGGACCGTCCCGGTTTTCAAGGGGTACTCCTCGGCCTCCATCTCAGGTCCGCGCCATCCCGAACACCCAAGGACAAGCAATACCAGAAATGCAGCGGTGATCTTCTTCATAATCCCATAATAATTGGTAAAATCACACTGTCAAGCCCCTTCGATTGTCGAAGAATAATTTGATAAACTTCAGATTAACCTTGCTACAATAGAACAATCAACTAGTCAGCTGGTAGGTCCTTCTCTTTATTCTTTTCAAATGATTGTTGGATAAACGGTTTTGCTGACTGTAGCTTATCCCAGTCGTCAATCATGATCTCAACATCCCCAACACCCCAATGCCCAATGTTTGACACATCGCGTATATTTGGCGTTGGGTTTTGGAGTTCGGAATAATCAAGCTTTAGGTGAATATTTAATCCAGTACTGCGCGGAACCACGCAACAGAAGATCGCTTTCTTCCCGTGAATAAAATTCAGGTACAACTTAGCAGCTTTTTTTCTGATATTGCCGGGATCAAACCCCATACAGTATGAATCAAGGGCACGATAGAGTTCAACAATCTCCACAGGCAAAGACCCTATGTGGTAATCCTCATTGTAAGTCTCTTTACCTGTTTGCTTCGAGGGTAATGAGGTGACGACTTTTGCGTCGTACTTTAACGTCGAACCGAGTATTTGATTCGCTAACTTTGGCAAGGCCCTTTTTATCTGCATCGGCTTCACAGCAGCGTCGTTGAGTTCAGCTCTAACTAACCTGACAAAGTTATCAGGTGAGTCTTCAAAAAGTCTTTCCAAAGTCGCACGAACCTTCCCTAATGTGAAAATCTCCTCTCCCATCTCATCGAGTAATCCCGCTTCCATAGAGGTCTTCGACAACCGGTTCAGCTTCTCTGCGATCTCATTGATACTTGAACCCTTTGAGTCTATTGAAATTTCATAAAGGAGTTTTTTGGGGGCCTCAGCTTTTTCGGTTGAGGAGTAAACCTTATATGTCACTCCGTTTGTTAAAACACACCACTCTACTCCGTCACTAGCAGCATAACCTACAATCTGTGTGATCGCTTTAACATCAAGAGAGTCGTTCAGAGGTTTGGCTTCTATATATAGGACAGGTTTTCGGTTTATTTTCGCTGCATAATCAACATGCCCGCCGCCAATCGTAGGGTACTCAAGTTGAACTATATCCGGGTCCCGGACATCCCAGCCCAAAGCCTCTAACATCGGATTAATAAATACAGTTCGGGTTGGAAATTCGGTCAAGACCTCTTTACGTCTGCGATCTAGTTGGCTTCGTAGATTTTCAATACATGCAATTATCTTTCTCATCGCGCCTCCTTAGCAAGTGAACTCTCTAAGCTGTATAAATGATACTTTAAGGGTCGGTTTTGTCAAGCCCTTCGATTGCCGAGAATGACTTAATAACCATCGATTACCTTAGGCGCAAAAAATAAGGATCTCAATCACTTGTGAATATGTTTGATTTCGCTGAGTTGTGCGTAAACGTAGCGCCCTGAGGTCAGCAAACTTACTCTTTGTGCCCTTTGAGTCCTTAGTGGTTATTTCGGTTCAAACCCCTGCCACTTCTGAATCTCTGAATCCTAGTGGGGTCGGGCGTCCAGAAGGATGCGCTTGGCAAGCACCGCATCCGCGCCTAAAATCTCCTCCGCCTTGTCGTAAAGGGCTACCATCACGTGAACGAAATAATCCTTGAGCTGTGAAGGGGAAGGCAAGGGTTCGGCTAGATTAGGAGATAAGCCTTCCCAGGTAAGGCCTGGTGCAAGGTCTCGAAACTCGGGTTTATCCTTGATAATAGAGGCAATAACCCCTTCCCAGTACTCTTCGTCGTGTTCTGCATCGCTGAAAATCTCGGTAAAAAAGGCCAGGCGGTCGGACTGCTCGTGCAGCAACCCTTCCACTACCTCGCCGCTGTATACGAACCCGGTTTTCATAAGCCAGGCTATGGAATGAAGTCCGGTTTCGTAGTCGACCCCGGCGGCATCGATAATCTGCCTGACGTTGCGCCTGCCGTCGACCTGATTAAGTATCTGTTTGTCGGCGTCTCTTAAGGCATGAGAATCGCCTGGCCAACCTTCATGTTCCCTGAACAGTTTGGTACTCGGTGTGCCTATGATGTTGAGTGCACGCCGACCACCAAACGTAAGCTTACGTTCATTCATCTACCAACCTCTTCAATTCTTCAAACGGGGAGACCCGTTCGGTGTTAGTGCATCCACAATTTCCCTTGTTTAAATCAGCGCCGCATTTAGGGCACAATCCCTTACAATCGGGCCGACACAACGGTGCAATGGGAAGAGACAAAAGAAAAATGTCCCGGACAATACCTCTTAAATCTATTTCATCTGTATAGAACTCGAGATCGGTCGCCGTAACTTCCTGCTCATCGGCTTCACCGGTGCCGGGCAAAAAGGTTACTCGAGAAGAAGTCGTGAACTCAACCTTCAATTCAGCGCCGCATCGCGAACAGTTGAGTTCAAGACCGGCAGTAAGATCGATGGAGAGATCTATACGGTCGCCTACCCTATCGAAATCCAGCTTTATACCGATCGGCCTCGTGAACTTGTAGGACTCCAGACCGGCCTTACCGCTTTCCACTTCCATCTCAATAAGGGTCTGTCCTTGTTCTATGTGAGAAGGATGAAATACCAGGGGGTTATTCGACCGACTCATGCTATCTTCTTTTGCCCCATCATGCCAAGGATCAAAAGTTCCCTGGCCCTTTGAAAATGTTCGAGTCCTTCCGGGCTCTCACCACCAAGTAGTTCCTCAAACTCGCCTTTGTCCAGCCGTGAAACCTCATCCTTATCCTTACCCCGGGCTAAAAGGCAGAGTATGTCCGCAGAAACGAACATATGCGGGTCGCAAAGAGCGCACATGAACTTGAGGTCTCGTAGCTTACCGTCTATCATCCTGCCGTAAAGAAACAATTGATCTTTTTTTCCTTTGCGTGGACAGAGATCGCCTTTAATCTCGACCTCCGGGTCTTCAATCCGCCCCATCCTGGTATCAGCTGGATTGGCAAAGAGCTTCTTGAAGTAGGCGATTATCAAGGGTTCTTCGGTCATCTCATGCCCCGAGGGTCGGAAGATCGGAAAGCTCGGCTAAGATCTCTCTCATTGTTTCCGCAAAGAGTTCGACCTCTGCCGTAGTATTGTAGAAGTATAACGAGGCGCGGAACAAGGTCGGACGGAAACCGGGCCACAGTTCGTCGAAGGAAGACTCATGGGCATGGTACCACGAGTGCACGCAGAAGGTGCCCTTCCGGATCATGATATTTGCCCGGGCATCGAGCTTCTCGTCTATATCAGGCTCGTCGTCCGAGAAGCGCGTGGCAGGTTTCAAAAGGAAGAAGGTCAGGACGCCTGAGCGCAGCGTAGCATCGTCAGGGCCGACGATCCGGATCTCCGGGAATTCCGCCAGCCTGGCGGTCAGGGCTTTGTTGAGTGTACTTTCTTGCTCTGCAATGCGTCCAGGTCCCACCTCCATGAGAAATTTCGCCGCGGCCCCGGCGCCCATTATCCCGGCGTAGTTCTGAAGGCCGGCCTCGAACTTGTGAGGGGCCTTGAAGTATCGAGGATGACCGAAAAGATGGGTATCCTCAACCGTTCCTCCGCCTACGATGAATGGCTGGATCACCGACTCGTCGTTGAGAATCTCCTTTCTGCCATAAAGGACACCCACACCGCTGGGTCCGCACATCTTGTGAACGGAGAAGGCGATGAAGTCCACCCCTAGATCCGTGATGTTCACCTCCTTGTGGGGCACGCTCTGGGCCGCGTCCAGGAATACGAAGGAATCAGGATTCGCCTTTTTGGTCAGGTTGACCACTTCACGTATCGTATCTCGAGTTATGCTGGTTCCGTCAAGGTTGGAGACGTGTCCCAGGCTGACCATCCTGACCTTTCCTTTCTCCTCTTTGAGCGCCTTGGAAAAATTATCCAACGAGAAGCGGCTTTCTGCGTCTGAGGGCACGGCGCGGTGCTTTGCCAGCGCTCCGCGTTTTGCCATCTCCTGCCACGGGCACAGGTTCGAGTTGTGCTCCTTATCGGTGGTAAGGACAACGTCTTCCGGATTCCATTTGAGTGAACGAGCCACAAGGTTGATTGCCTCGGTGGTGTTCTTTGTAAAGACTATCTCGTTTGTGCTCCGGGCGCCTATGAGCTTGCGAATGGCCTCACGAGTCTCGTCCAGAGCCTTGTCCACCTGAGCGGCAAACCAGTGAGTGCTGCGCTCCCCGCACGCAGGATAGCGGGTATAGTATTCGATGGTGGCATCAATCACGGTCTGCGGTTTCAGGGCCATGCAGGCGTTATCGAAATAAACGGGCGGTCGGTCGTTTCTTTCCTGCTGTAATGAAGGAAATTCCTTACGGTAATCTTTGAGCGCTTTCATCCCCTAATCATAGCAAGGATAACATGGTTGTCAAATTCTCGGGGACTCGTCATCATCCGAAAACATCCCGGGATATTTAACAATGAACAGCGGGTTCCATACCCAAATAGGTCTGATGCTTGACATTCTTAAGGTTAGCTGTTAATATATTAAAACGGAATTATACACCTGATAAAGCACGGTGGAATTGTTGGAAAAAGATTAGCCTACAGGAATTTAGTTAGGGTATAAGGTGTTGACTTTTTGGAAAAAGAGACATAGAATACTCAAAGAGGTGGTTTGGCATGATTGAAGCAAAACCAAGTAAGTATAGCAAAAACGGTTGGCGTAACCGTCTTATTCTAGGTGATAACCTTCAAGTATTAAAAGCTCTTACTGAAGATTCGGAAGTATGTGGTAAGGTACGATTGATTTATATAGACCCCCCGTTTGCCACAAACCAGACTTTTCGACTAGGGGAAGAAAGAACCGCTACAATAAGTTCAAGTACACAAGATATCGAAGCATACCACGATAAGCTTATTGGTGATGACTACTTAAAATTCCTCAGACAAAGATTACAATTACTCAAAGTCTTATTAGCCGAAGACGGTTCAATCTATATCCATATAGATTGTAAAATAGGGCATTATGTAAAAGTTCTGATGGATGACATTTTCGGACAAGAGCATTTCATTAACGATATTACACGAATTAAATGCAACCCTAAGAATTTTTCCAGAAGGGGATATGGAAACCTGAAAGACATGATTTTGTTTTACTCAAATAACAACAAATTTGTTTGGAACGAACCACATATTAAGATGACAGATGATGATATTGCTAGACTGTTTCCTAAGATAGATAAGCACGGGAGACGGTATACAACAACACCGTTACATGCACCAGGGGAAACACAAAATGGTGAAACAGGTAAATCTTGGCGGGGTGTACCACCACCAAAGGGGCGACATTGGAGAGTGCCACCAATAGAACTTGAAAACCTAGACCAGCAAGGACTAATAGAATGGTCTTCTACTGGCAATCCGCGAAAAATTATATACGCAGATGATAAAACTCGCAAAGGGAAAAAACTACAAGATATTTGGGAATTCAAAGACCCACAATATCCTACTTACCCAACTGAAAAAAACCTTGAAATGCTCGAAATTATAGTCAGTGCATCTTCAGACCCAGGAGATATAGTTCTCGATTGCTTCGCTGGTTCTGGCACAACGCTAGTTGCTGCGGAAAAGTTGGGTAGACGATGGATAGGAATAGACCAATCAGAAGCCGCTATAAACACTATTGAAAGTCGGTTAAACACAAACATGTTGTTCTTAAAGACAACAATTTATAAATCGGAGGAGATGCATGAACAAATGGGTGCAACGTAGTATCGAATTAGCAAATGGCCCAGGGTATCTCGACAGACTTCTTAAAGTTTATCCCGTTGACCCAAGTGGTTTGAGAGCCTTAGACACAAACAATAAAGAAGCAATCACAAAAGCCTTTAACTCTGGCAATGATAAAGAGCTTATTAAAATACTTCTAGAATTAGGTAAGAAAAAATACCCATTTCCTGTCAAAGACCCCTATGTAGCATTCCTTAAAAGGGATAAAAATGCACTGGATAATAATCCGCAAACTGTAAATAGACTAGCCTCAAGAATACGTAAACAGGGACTTGAGAATACCTTGACGGCTGTTGGTGCGGAGAAAGAAGTCAATAGACAGATAGGGCCACAATTTTCACGGTGGTTGCCAACTTTAGGGTATCCCTTTTTACCTGAATCTTCTTTTGAAAAGACAGGTGGTATCACTTTTTTAGAAGGTAGTGGACAGCACCTCCAAGAATATATAGAACGAAAGTTCAAACCGAATTTCAATAAACAACCAGATTGTGTAGCTAAAGCACATACGACATATGTTATTGGGGAAGCTAAGTTCTTAACTGATTACGGTGGACACCAACAGACACAATTCAATGATGCAATAACATTTGCAGAAGGAAGAGTTGGAGAAGCATTGGGGATTGCTATATTAGATGGTGTTGTATGGATTAAGAGTAATATGAAAATGTTTAAAACAGTCAGTGAACTTGGTGGCGTTGCTCTTTCAGCACTCCTTTTTGATGAATTTCTAAACAGCCATTTGTAATACTATGCCAAAAAAGAAGACCAACAAAGACAAGAAATACGAGAAGCCTTTGAGCTTCTACCCCCTCAAACCGGAGCAAGTATTAAAAGCACTATTAGAGGGCAAACCGGAGAAGGAAGAGGGGAAGGAAAAGGAGGCTTGACATAAATTTGATATACATTATAATATCACAAAATGTAATTGAAAGGTACAAACCCTGGAGGTATCAATGAGCAATAAAATAAATGAGGAGTGTCTAGCTATATTCGATGATATTCGCAATACTTTAAAACAGGTTGCGACCAAAGAAGCCCAAGACGAAGTAGCCCAAGACGTAAAGAATTTACAGAGTGATGTAAAGGATATACGAAATACAGTTGAAGCACTGAGGGGTGATGTTCAGTTAATTGCTGAGAATTACGTTGCTCCTGGGCATCAAGAAAAACTTAAAGCCGCTAAACCTCCAAGGGCTTCGTATACCCCTAAAAAAGCACACCCTAGTACTGGGGTTGCATCTGGCTAAATGTATCTAGAGAAGGTGAGGTGAGTAGTCTTGGATTATTCTTCTTCCCTGCTTTGTCAAGTGCATAATTCCGTATTAAAATAAGGAGGAGTCATGGTTAGACGTATCCTCGGTATAAGTGCATGTGTGACGGCAGGGTTGATGGCTTTTCTGGCATTACCTGGTATTGGGTACGCCCAGACCGCTGACCCGGCGGAGGTTGCAAAATACATCGAGCAGCTTGAAGACCCGGATAAGGACATGCGCAAGGCCGCTGCATGGGCATTAGGAGAACTGGGCGACGCGAAGGCCCTCAAGCGCCTGGTCAAGGCGTACAAGGCTGCGGACAAGTTCTGGGACGTGCGTGAGGCTGCGGTCGAGGCTATGGGCAAGCTGGAAGAACCCAAGGCTATAAAGCACATCGTGAAGGCATTGAAGAAGGACGATTCCTGGGACGTACGCAAGGGTGCGGCAAAGGCCCTCGGGATACTTGCCCATCCGAAGGCTGTCAAGCCGCTCATTGCGGCGCTCAAAGACGCTCACGAGACCGTTCGCAAGACCGCGGCGGAATCGCTGGGGCTGATTGGAGACCCGAAGGCGATCAAGCCCTTGATTGAGGTTCTTTCCGACGAGCAATCGGCTGTGCAGAAGAAAGCGGCTGAGTCCCTGAAGGCGATTACCGCCCAGGACTTCGGCGCCGACTACGACGCCTGGTTGAAATGGTGGAAAGAAAGGGATTGAATTTACTAATATCCTTTCCCGTATGGAATGATGCCTGAGAAATTAAGGATCGCCCCCCTTATCAAGGTGAGGTGTAGCACCCGGGGCGTATGCTCAAAAGCTGCGCTTCGACGAATGTGCAGTTTGCTTTAGCAAACTGCTAAAAGCTCCACCGAAGGTGGAGCTTAGGGATCAATCCCCCTCGGCGCTTTGCGCCGTTCCCCCTTATTAAGGGGGATGAAATCGCCTCCCTTAATAAGGGAGGTGGCCGCCCTGCAAGAGCGGACGGAGGGATTTAATGAGATTGCTTCGTCGTAAGACCTTCTGTCTTACTCCTCGCAATGACATTCATCTCTTGTCTTTGCGAGCCGTCAGCTGTTACCGTTCGGCAGTCAGCGGTGAGCGGTCGGCGGGAAGCGCTTAGCCGTCAGCGGTAAGCGAAAGTAAAGGAGGAATCAGTGAAACGATTAACAATAATACTTCTGCCCGTTGTGCTGTTTGGTCTTGAGCGGGTTAACCTGATAAAGAATGGGGGATTTGAAGATGAATTGGACGTTTGGGGAATTATACCAGGAGCCTCGCAAAACCCAAATCCTGCAATAGGTAATATCTCAGAAGATTCCACGGCAACAAGTGGGTTGTATTCAGCTTCTGTTGACACACGTCACCCCCCCACATGGACAGGTGGAGGTAAGTTTGATTCGGTAGCTATCAAACAAGAGTTTATTACAACAAAGAGAATGTCTGATATTGATAGTCTATATTGGAAACATCTTATTGTCCCTAGGACACCAACGATAACTTCTGTAGATGTTGCAGTTGTGGGTTTGACTCGTATTGACCCAGAGCGTAACGGACCCTGTTATCAATTTCTCAATCCCGAGTATGGTTCAGTCCCGTATGGAATTCCTATCTCAGAAGATGTTAGTGAAGAAGACCTAACATGGAGAGTCTTCGAAAAATCACTCCATGAAGATTTTCTTGAAAGTCATTTGGTTCCTGCTGATCAAGAATTAGGGGCTTTGGTGTTAATTGGTTGGGGAATTTGGTTTGGTACAAGATGGGATGGCCAAAAGATATTCTTCGACGACATCCGCCTGATGGGCTACGCGGATTACGATGTAGGCGTAAAGGAGATAACCAGCCCGGATGGTGGAGAACCTTATACCCCGGAAGCCCGTATCAAGAACTTCGGCAGAGAGCCTGTGGACAGCTTCCTTGCTATCGCGACGATTAGGTTGAAGGAAGGGGTTATTTTCTACGCCGATACCCTGACCTTATCCCTGCCTGCGGATACCGAGGATACGATATCCTTCAAGACGTTTCCTGCATATAAGCTTCAAGCCTTATCCCCAGGTATGATACTTTGTACCCTCTCTGTCCGTACGGTCATGGACCCGGATGAATGCGACGAAGATGACGAGTTATTAAAAGAACTGATACTTGGCGGTATTGCCGAACCGAGTGCAGCACACCCGAACTCCCTCGACCTGAAGGTCAATCCAATTTGTTCCGGGGACGTCCACGTCTCCTACTCACTGCCAAAGGGTTATCAAGGCAACCTGACGCTCTATGATGCGTCGGGCAGGCGAGTGGACGCGAAGCGAGTAAGAGGGTACGGCAGTGCAACTTTTGATGCTAACGTAACATCCGGAGTGTATTTCATAAGACTCAGTACTGTAAGCGCCTTTCTGCTTCGAAAAGTAGTTATTACTCAGTGAGTGTCTCGTGATTTTAAGGCGGGCACCCTGAAAGGGTGCCCAGACAGGCTGGAGAGCCTGTCCCACATTTCCTTCCATGTTTCACTGAGTAGCAGGGTTGTTGTGGAATCCCCCCTTATTAAGAGGAGTGTAGGCGCTGGAAGCACCGTGCGAAGAACGGGGGGATTTAATGAGATTGCTTCGTCGTAAGTCCTTCTGTCTTACTCTTCGCAATGACACTCACTTTTTGTCATTTCGAGCGATCAGCTGGTAGCGGGATGCCCACTTTGGGTAGTTTTTGGGGTACTTTTGGGTGTCTTTTGTCCCCTTTCTGTCATACTTTTGTCCTGCTTTTGTCATACTTATTTTCATAGTCTTGACAAAGGACGATAGACCCGTTACTATATTCAAACTGGAGGCTAACCGTGAAGAAAGTTCTTGTAATTGTGTCAGTTATGGCACTTGCAACCGCAGTCTGGGCAACCGCCCCTTATCCGGGGCATGATTACGTTCTTCCCTATGATTACTACGTACCGATGTATGATACTTCTATAAATCCTTTATTGATGAGATTTAACTACCTCTACGAGTTCCGCCAGATTGCAGACTTCTGTGCTGCCTGGCAGCTGGATGACATCGACTCGGCTGATCACGGCGGGATGATCGAGGCTGAGTCCGGCGAGCTCTGGAACGTTATCCAGACCGACAACACCCAGGAGGCGATCTGGGTATGGTCAAGATACGGTGAGCTAACCGGCGATACTGCGAGATATAGAGACAATATCGAGAAGGCTTGGTTCTACTGTGAGAACTTCCCGGCATGGCTTGAGGAGAACGATTACGGCGAGTACTACCGGGCTCATAACTGCGCCTGGGGCATCGCTGCAGAGGAACGCTATCGTGAAGTCTACGCAGACGACGGATGGACCTGGTACCGGGATTCGTGCGCGGAGTTCATGAAGGTCATGCCTAGCGATTTGGGCGCAGGCGGCAAGATAAACCGGTTCGTTACAGGATGGTGTGCGGGCTGGTTGTATCACCACGGTGTCAAGATGGGTGACGAGGCTGCAAAGGACTCTGCATGTTCGTTCTCAGAAAAGCTGCTTGTTGACATGGAAGGTGCTGAGGAGTTCCGTCTGAAAGATGAAGCCTGGGCAATGTCCGCTGGAACCATAGTGTGGGGAATATGCAACTCCGTGTTCAAGGAGGACCCGACCAGAGGAGCTGAATGGGTAGCCGCAAACGGGCAATATCTCGACACCTTCCAGACCTGGATATCATCAGGACGATCCTGGGACAACTCGTGGAACGTAGGTTTTTGTAACGGACACGGCGCCATGTATGACATATCCGGAAACGAAACCTATGCCCGCCATCACCGCTGGCTGACGCACAAGCTGCTTTCATACGACACGGACAACGACGGCGGGATACCTGCCTCCACTCATGAAGCTGACACCATCGACATGAGCTGGGTTTCGACTTACCTGTGCATGATGGGCCTGGACAGGCTGATAGGTGAAGTTCCTCAGAAGGACGCAGGGGTTCTTGAACTCGTTGGTCTCTACGACTGCGCTCAGATAGAGGCAGGCAGCCAGATCGATCTTAGGGCGGTGGTCTCAAACTTCGGTCTGGACGCGTTGAACGGCATATCGGTTGTTATCGAAGGAGATGCCTCAGGCGCGGGAACAGCGGACCTTGAGTTCCTTGAAGCAGATACGGTGCTCCTGGTTGAGGACTGGTCGGTTCCTGATTCGGCACTACTGGTGGTAACTATTAACCATCCAGCGGATGAAGATGAAGCAAACAATACCTTGACTGTCCGCCTGAATAAAGCCGGGATTACTGAAGTCGTGCCTGTATCGATAGCCGGGTTGGATATTCGATACCTGAACGGCGGCGATATCGGAATCTCGTATAGCTTGAAGAATGCGGACAGGGGTAAACTCGCTGTCTACTCTGCGGACGGACGCAAGGTCAAGGGCTTTGATTTAGAAACCTGGGAAGGGACACTCGTGTGGGATAAACGAGACAAGGAAGGTATTCAGGTTTCCAAAGGGGTGTACTTCATTAAACTGACAGGAACTGGAGTCGCGGTCTCGAAGAAAATAGCGATTTTGCACTGAGATCAAGGACTCGTTAGTTTCTTCCTGTCGCCTTGTGTTTTCAAGGGAAGGTTTCAGGTATATTATTTTACTCTTGACAGACCTCAAAAATCGGTTATATTTTTATATTATCAATAAACTAGATATCGAGGAGGAAAGCTGATGACTGATCAAAGCCCAGCTCTTTTCACCGAAAAGGTTTCTTGTAGAGGCAGGACGTATTTCTTCGACGTTAAAGAAGCCTCCACAGGGACGAAGTATCTGGTGATCAGCGAGTCAAGACGAACCGATGACGGAAAGTACAGTAAGAATCGAATCATGGTATTCGAGAATAATCTCGAAGCCTTCTCTGAAGCCTTTACCAAGGCGTTGAAGGCCATTAACGAAGCCGCAGGCACGTGAGCGCTGCGTGTTAATGTCGGTGATGATTCTCGAACCGACCTTTAGTGATTGAAAAACCAGAGGTCGACTGGATGACCGGACAAGAGTAGTGCTCTGAATCGTAGTTAAACATTTGAGACTTACGTCTCGATTCTAT
>JAFGSK010000065.1 GCA_016934635.1 Caldifarciminota bacterium | reverse complement strand
TTGCGCTTCGTAAAACCTTCCTGTTTTCAATCCCTCTATTCTGAGTAAACCGATATCGTTCAGGAAGATTATTTTTGAGGAACGGCGCCACGTTGACAAACCCCACTACACGACTAGAATTCATAATCTTATTCTCCGGGGTCCCCGTGAAATCGCTCTGCGATTTCACGGGGTGGAATTAGCCCCCGTAGCTCAGAAGGATAGAGCGATGGTTTCCTAAACCGAATCGGGCCTTTTTAACACTTTTCCCGCAAGTAACGAGAGCTGTCGACTTACAATATAACCAGCATGTATATTGAACTTAGGGCACAATGCTGTCGTTTCCATATTGTCCATTGTGTCCATATTTTCCTTTGGCTACATAAAAAGTTGGCACACTTTTGACACAGTCATCCTAGTAAATTTGTAGGATAATTTCGTAATTAAGCACTCAATAAAAGATTCGAACGCCAGGGCTTCGGTGCAGGAATATCCTTAATTCAAAACCCCCAGCTATTGACAAATATTGAAATTATACTAGACTAAGTTTTGCATAGAATAATCTTTTACTAATTACTTTTAAGGAGGGTAATGCAAATGCCTACTGTCGACGTTTCTTTTAAACTTCAGGGATCGTCTATCCCTGTTGACCATGGATACCAGCTTTATTCTTCGGTATCTAAATACATCCCTGCATTACACGGGGATGAAGATATAGGGCTACACCCTATTTCAGGCCAGCTTACCGGTAATCGACTACTTTCTCTTACCGAGCGAAGTACTTTAACTTTCCGGATTCCTTCTGATCGTATAAATCAGATTCTCTTGCTTGCCGGGAAAGAACTGAAAATCGGTAAATACAACCTTCGCGTCGGTGTTCCTCAAACACACGCCTTGACACCTAGTGTTCGGCTTTACAGCCGCTTTGTCGTGATTAAAGGATTCATGGAACCTGAGCCTTTCCTGGAGGCGGTAAGGCGTCAACTTAATGACCTTTGTATAAAAGGCAAACCAACCTTAATTGAGCAGCAAGTCATCGCCGAAGCTAACGTAGACAAAGACACCGGATCACATTCCCCTTACTTGAGGCGAACCATTCGAATTAGAGATAAGGATATTGTAGGGTTCGCCGTAAGGGTGGAAGAGCTTACCGCAGAGGAATCAATACGTCTGCAGGAAAAAGGCCTCGGCGGAAGACGACGCTTCGGATGCGGCATATTTATCCCTGATCGGAGGTAAGTGGGAAACTATAGGAGTTAACAATGTCAGAAATCTTACTGGCTAAGAGACCGAAGGTATCGAGTAACCCCCAACCACAGGAAACACTGCTCGGTCACAGCCAAAACGTCGTTGAAAGTTTCGAGTGTTTGTTCGGGAATGAAGCTAAACCTACGAGATTTTCAGAACAGTGGCTAAGGTTTTTCGAGCTTGGTGAGATAGAGAAGTTCTTTGTGAACGGTCTAGCTGCTTGTGCCTTACACGATATAGGGAAAGCAAACAGCGGGTTTCAGGATGCCGTCAAAGGAGCTTTTGATGCCCAAGTGATCCGACATGAACATCTCAGTGGCTTGCTGTTATGGCTACCTGAGATAAAACAATGGCTGGCCTCGATTCATGCACTGGACTTCGAAATCTTAGTCTCTTCAATCATAGGTCATCACTTAAGAGTCAAGCCGGAGAATTTCGCGAATAAGCTCACTCCGGATCGTAATCGTTTCCAGCTTTTCCTGAATGGAATTGACGAACTCTTCGAGTATTTAACCTCCAAACTACAGACCGATTCGACTCCGGAAAAATGTACTGAAGAGTGCTGGTCGTTTCGTGAAGGGAACGGAGCTTTTTATCTTTGGGATTTGCGCGAGGAAATCAAAAAGGCTATGTATCGCTTCAAACGCAAACTTGATGACGACGATAGCCGATACCGGTTGCTGCTTGCAGTACGTGCAGGTCTGATAGAAGCGGATGGTGCAGGTTCAGGTTTAGTCAGAGAAGGAAAGAACATTCAAGATTGGATTGAAGAGGCGTTCCATAAAGATTTAATTCTGGATGGCTCTGCGGTCCAAGATAAAGTCATAACTCCACGTGTTGCGTACATTCAAAAGCGAAACCCAGATTTGCCCTTCAAGTGGAAGACATGGCAAGAAGATGCAGGGAAGTTATCAGAAAGGGCTTTGTTGCTTGCGCCGTGTGGTAGTGGAAAAACTCTTGCCGCCTGGCACTGGATAAAAGCAAGGGCTTCGGAGCGTCCTGTTGCTCGCGTTATCTTTCTTTATCCTACACGGGGAACGGCTAATGAGGGTTTTCGCGATTACGTGGGTTGGGCTCCAGAAACGGATGCTGCGCTCATCCACGCAACCGCTGCATACGAACTGGTTGATATGTTTGAGAACCCGGAAGATGAAAGACACGGCAAAGATTACACTACAGAAGACCGCTTATTTGCTCTCAGCTTTTGGCAAAGGCGTATTTTTAGTGCAACGGTGGATCAGTTCTTAGGTTTCATGCAGCATTCGTACCGGTCAACTTGCTTACTTCCACTCCTTGCTGACAGTGTTGTGGTAATCGATGAAATACACAGTTTTGATACAAGTTTGTTCTCGGCGTTGAAGAAGTTTCTTAAAAACTTTGACGTACCCGTGCTGTGCATGACCGCCAGCCTTCCTGCAAAGAGGAGTGAAGATATGCAAGAGTGCGGCCTGGAGATCTTCCCGAAAGATACTAAGCAGTTTGCGAAATTCCAAGCCGCCGCTGAGATGCCCCGTTACGCGGTGAAGAAGATTGTCGACAATAAAGAGGCTCGTGTAATAGCTCTTGATGCTTTTAAGGCTGGAAAAAGAGTGCTCTGGGTAGTCAATACGGTGGAGCGTTGTCAGAACTTGGCCAGGGAACTTAATGCCCTTTGCTATCATAGTCGATTCAAGCTTAAGGATCGCAATCTACAACACAAGGAAGTTGTTTCTGTTTTTCAACAAGAGGATGACAGAGCTATCGCAATTACGACTCAGGTTTGTGAGATGAGTTTGGATTTGGATGCGGATGTCCTCATTACTGAGTCGACACCTATTACCAGTCTTATCCAGCGTATGGGGCGCTGTAATCGCAAAGCCAAGCCAGGATCTAAGAAAATTGGGAAAGTATACGTCTATCAACCCGAAGATATAAAGCCTTACCGAGAGGAAGAACTCGAAGGTTCCGCTGAGTTCCTGCAAAAACTGGACGGTAAAACCGTAAGCCAGGCCAGGCTTCAGGAACTGCTTGATGAATTAGGTCCCGGTGAAGTTGAAGTGGAACGCTACTCGGCCTTTCTGGATAGCGGCCCCTGGGCACAGGCCAGGGATGAGTCTTTGAGGGACATCGAGGAATTCACCATACAAGCCGTACTTGATTCGGATATAGACACCTACCTAAAAGCTCCTACAAACTGCAAGCAAGGTTTCATTGTCCCGGTTCCGCGCAAGTTTGCAGAACGGGATAGTCGACTCCCTCGGTGGCTGGCATTGGCAAACTCAAGGCATTATCAGTCAAAGTACGGGTTCTTAAAAACACCTGTGGAGGAGTAACCATGAATAATGAACCAACAGAAGAAAAAACAATCGTACTGGATTACGATTTGTATAGTCTGCCTACGACACAGCACAAGGCAGGGCTTGCAGGATTACTCCTGATGATCGAATCCATGCGTATGAGGAAGATGACGCCATTACCCGATGTAGTGAAATGCACCGCTTCCAGTGCCAGAATTTCTTTCACACTAGAAAGCATGCAAACACTTTTCAATGATCTTTTCGATGCGTCGTGGGGTGAGATTGAAGTCAAAAACCAAAGGAAAGACAAGAATAAGAATCCGATAGAGTCAAAAAGAATCGTGGAGAAAGAAATTGAACTAAAGGATGGAAAGAAAAAGATTGAGAAACGGTATATCTATGATCAGATTCAACCTGCGGGTAAATTTCTGTCATCTTTCTATCCGGATGGGGATGGTCTATGGTTAAAACTCTGGCGTGATATGATCTGGAGCACTCTTAGGGGTAGACCCAAGCAAAGACTTGTATTTCAAGAACGCGCCGACGGAAAGTCTTCGTCTGAAAGTGATAAATGGTGGAGCAAAATTACCAAGGCTCAAACCGCGACAAAAAAAGGTAAGCTGACTACGGAAAATATAGCCAGCACAGTCTTTGTCGGGGCACAGGACGAAAACGCAGAGAGGGTTCCGTTTCAGGGAGAAGTAGAGCAGAATTTCCTGCTCTTTTTCTGGCCAATCGCCGGTCTCGTCTTTGCCCCACAACGAGTCAAAATGGAAGGCGAGTTGGAAGACGCCGGTTACGTCCTGGTAATTCCAGAACCGTCAGACTTGACTGGTCTTATTCAAGAACTTGTTGGAAAAACAGGAAAAACAAGAGGTCTTCTTCAAAGCCTTGAAACCGAAGCATCCAGGTATCGGCCATATCGGCCAAAGGCAGCATTGATATATATACCTGCCGAAGGCGGATTGGAATATCTGTATCATCTGACTCGCGAACGGGTAGCAAAGAAGGAAATCCAGTACGGACTATCCGCAGTAGAAATCTTCCATTTAGAAAAACGAGGGAACAATATCCGTACCCTTACGGCTGAGCGTATCCTGCCCGACAAACACGTTCTCGAAGATTACGATACCATACGCGAGCACTGTCATAACCCCCTTTACAAGGGCCAACGGATAAAGAACCTGCTTGCTGGGAATCCGTGGTACGACGGAATGGAATCTTTATTTGCGCATTACCCCTGGGAGTTCTTTGTTTGGGCTGGTTCCGATACACCCCGGAGGTTTCCATTCTTCGGATATGATTCGAACCGTAGGTTCCGAGATGTAGAAAGTGAACTAAAAGATAAAGGAGGCAAATCCATGAGTGAGAAAGATCAAGATGATTTTCTTGCTAGACGTGTCTACAGACTAATCGAGAGATACGTCAATCAAAGCACTGAAGAAAAGTCAGGGAAAAAGTACGAGGACTTCAAGAGCAACAAGGATGATAAGGGAAGGATAATCTACCCAAAGGAATACCGCGAGGCGCGAGAAAGGGTCTGCAGCAACGCTTTTCTCGCCATTCGTGGACGCAACGAAAAGGACTTCGTCGAGTACTTTACCGGAACCATCTGCTCCGTTCCGCAGTGGCTGCCTGAAGACGAATACATTGCGGTCAGCCAGGCTTTGATGACGGAACCGGAAAAGGTTAAGGTATTCTCGATGCTTGCCCTTTCGGCGAAGTCTTATCTAGCTGGTTCAAGCGATGAAAATGGAGGAAAATCATGAACCTATTTGGAACCGTATTAACATATACAGCCCCGAGTGCGAACTATCGAGGCGAGAGCGCGGAAAACCGCTCCGTGATTCAGAAGATAACCAAGGGCCGTTTCGAGTTCGCCATAATCTCGCCTGAAGCAATGCGCAACGCCCTGCGCGAAACCTTGCGGACTCTTGGTCTGCCGTGCAACAGAACGCGCTTACATGATGAGGAACAACTTGCTGTGAAGTTTGAAGACTACCCAGATGCCGAGAAATACGCCGATGATTTCTTTATGGGGTGGTTGATAGCCGCCTCCGGGGCTGATCGAAAAAAGATACAAGAGGAGTTAAAGAAAAAGAAACGTGACCTCAAGAAGTTTACCTTTAAACGAGACTCAGTTCTTCGCATGAACATGGCGGTTGCCCTGGAACCCTACCGTCACGACAGCGTGTTTACACAATCGCCACAGGATAAAACACCCAAGGAAATTAAAGCCCATAAGAACGTCGAGAATGTCCAACTGCTCCATCGGGAGACCACGGTTACTGCATACCAGTATCCATTCGCCTTGAATCTTGATGAATGCAAGCCCAAGTCTGACTGGACAAAGGCCCTTCTTAAGGGTATCGGTCAGTTGAACGATGCGGCAGGCAACCACGCCCGCAGTTACTTTGAGATGGCTCCGGCAAGCATTGTGTTGCGGTTGACAAACCAGCTTGTGGCAGGCTACAGCACCTACGGATTCCAGGTAACCGAGGATGGCAAACATAACCTCCCGGAGATTGTTGACGGGATTCGGAAAGACGACTACCCAGGCTCAGAATTCTACATCGGCGGCAAGATCGTCAAAGACATGGACGAAAAGACGGTAGAAGCTCTAAAAGTAAAAGGAGTCAAGCTGGATCGCAGCCCTCAGCGTCTTTTAGAGCAAGTCAGCAACGACGCATTCAAGTGATAATGCCATGCTTTGCCTTAACCTGCAAGCGCCATTCGGCGCGTTCAGGACGTTCACCGCGGGCAGCTTCCGACCAACTGCCGAGTTCATCACTCCTTCAGCAGCTTACGGACTTTTGTTAAACATAGCTGGCATCGAGATGAGGCAGGATGACGAAGATCACGTGATGACCCTGATAAAGACCGATTTGCCAAGTTTCCATCTAGCCCTCGGTGCCGTGTCGTTTCCTCTTCAACACAGCATTTATCAACAATTGCACAACTACCCAGTTGGCACGAGCGCAAAGGAGCACGCCGAGGATACTAAGGGTAACAAGTACAATATAGTTCCTGCCCGGCGGGCTTTACTCTCCGATATCAACGCCTATGTCTGCATAGACGGCAACGAAGAGATTGAAGCCCAAATTACTGAAGGGTTAAAAGGAAACTCCCCGCGTACCTATGGCTTGCCCTTCATGGGCGACAACAACTTCCTGATAGACAAGCTTGAACCGGTAGAAAAACCATCCGAAGCATACTGGTTTGTACCCGTTTCCTCCGATCACGAAAGCGGCCTTAGAGAACATGTAACCCGTCTGACCATCGCCATAGACCGTGCCGACATGTCCCAGACCAGTTCAGCCTTGTTTGCGCCGACCAAAGAGCCATCCTCTGAAATACCGAAAGATGCCTGGGTGGAGGTTGGGTATTGATTGACGCTCACGCTCCTCTCATACGTGTTATGGCTTTGCATGCTCTGGCTTACTGCGAACGGCTTTTTTATTTGGAAGAAGTCGAGGAGATACGTATTGCGGACGCTTCTGTCTACGCTGGCCGGACGCTCCATGAACATCTGAGGGAAGCCGAAGAAGAGTCCGGTGAATGGAGCAGCAGGGAGTTGGCAAGTATAAATCTTGGTTTGACAGGCAAGGTGGATTGTTTGCGCAGACGTGATGGCAGTCTTATTCCTTACGAACATAAGCGGGGCCATGCGCACAGGGAAGATGACAAGGTTGACGCCTGGCCGTCGGATGCTTTGCAGGTCAGCGCTTACGGGATGCTTCTTGAAGAAGAGACAGGACAGAAGATAAAAGGGGGACGAGTGCGCTATCATGCGGATAACGTAACAGTAAGAGTGCCCTTGGATGAGACTGCACGAGACGGTGTTCGTGCAGCCGTAGCCCGCGCAAAAGAACTGATAAGGCTGTCTAAACGTCCTCCGGTTACGGATAAGGATTATCTCTGCGCCAAGTGTTCGCTGGCCCCGGTTTGCCTGCCCGAAGAAGAAAGATTTATAAGTGATCCAACCAGGAAACCGGTTCGTCTCTTTCCGGCTGAAAAGGAATTGAAGACACTACACGTAACAGAGAATGGGGCGTACATCGCACGTTCCGGCGATACGATAAAGATCGAAACCAAGGAAGGTGAACGCCGCGTCTACCCTGTCAGAGAAGTGGGCAGTATTGTTCTTCACGGATACCCGCAGATAACAACTCAGGCACTGCATTTCTGTGTCTACAACAATATAGCCATTCACTGGCTTTCGGGTGGACAGCATTACGTAACAGGTATCACCCCTGGTGCAGGAGCCGTACAACGAAAGCTTCGTCAGTACCTTGCGTTGTCTGATCCGGGTATGTGTCTAAGCCTGGCAAGAAGATTAGTCACGGCAAAGATAGAAGGTGCGCTTAGATATGTCCTGAGAGCTACACGCGGAACTAAAAGGTCTGATACGGTGGTTAAGTCTATTGCTGTAATTCGCCGGTCATTAAAACAAGTTGTCAGTGCTGAAAGTGTTGATGAGCTGAGAGGTCATGAAGGCATTGCAGGACGGGCGTACTTTGCGGCAATTCCGGATTTGCTTCACGACACGGTTCCAGAGGGACTTTGTTTTTCTGGACGCAGCCGCCGACCACCCAGGGATTGTTTCAATGCCTTGTTGGGGTTTGGTTACGCCTTGCTTTATCAAGCAATGATGCAGGCGGTGCTGGCCGTCGGATTGGAACCGGCGCTTGGTTTTTTTCATGCCCCAAGGTCATCGGCACATCCGCTGGTTCTTGATATGATGGAGCTTTTCCGCATCCCTATCTGGGATATAGTGCTTGTTGGTTCGCTGAACCGGTTGCAATGGGATGCTGATGCTGATTTTAGCGTAACGGGCGCAAGGGTCTGGCTGTCCGATTCAGGAAGGAAAAAGGCAATCAAGCTGTTTGAGCAGCGCCTGGACCAAACCTGGAAACATCCCGTGATCGGTTACTCGCTTTCCTACGCGAGGATGCTTGAACTTGAGGTTCGACTTTTAGAAAAGGAATGGACAGGTTCACCCGGGCTGTTCGCCCGTATGAGGCTTAGATAGTTATGGCGGAACAAAAGCTCTGGTATCTTGTCGCATATGACGTACGCGATCCGAAACGACTGCGGTGCGTGGCAGAGCATCTCAAAGGCTACGGAGTTCGACTTCAGTATAGTCTATTCCGGTGCAGGCTGTATAAGCGTGAGGTAGAACGTTTGCGCTGGGAGTTGATGCAGATGACTACCGAAGATGATGATATCCTTATCATTGGCTTATGTGAACGATGCGCTGCCAAAATTCGTCAGAGAAAAGTAGACCCTGAATGGAATAAGGAGGTGAAGAGGTTTGAAATCATCTAGTGGATATAGTTCAAGCATCATAGCTTGACTATGAAAAATTGTGATGTGTAGTGTTGGAACCATCTGCAGGAGAAGAAGTTATGGCTAGTGATGAAGTAAAAAGGCGCTTGAAAGAAAGCAAGCAAAGAACTAACCTTGGATTGAACAAGAGGTTACAAGTGCGGATGCAAAAGATAATAAAGGTAATGAAGTTCCGTTTATCGCTTAAGTATGGAGGTCATTTGAGGTTCTTGAATCTGATAGTGCGAACCTATGCTGCACCGAAGGTTAGAGAAGGTGCAGTGCTCATCCCTCTGATGCCGTAAGGCGTTGAGCAC
>JAFGSK010000064.1 GCA_016934635.1 Caldifarciminota bacterium | reverse complement strand
GGATCCTCCTTTGTAGTTTTTTCCTGATTATACTTATCAGGTTTTGGATCCGCTATCCTATTTTCAACAGGCTATGGGACATCCCCCCAAAACTCAAACAAGAGGAAGTATGGAAACAAGAAAAGAAAATACTAAGTCGCCCGAATAAAGATGATAAAAAAGATTACGCAAGACTTAACCAAACTGCATTAGAACAAGTGTATGCTAATGTAACTTTTAGAGAGATATTCGATTTTTTAGGAAATATCCTGTATTTACATCTCGTACCACAACTTTTAAGAGGTTCCAATACATACACTCCTTTGAAAAAAATAAAGATGGATGCTTATGGAAGCGACTTCATCTCTTGGTTGGTTAAAACGCCACAATGGAAAAGGGAATCTCAATTAAAAAGAATTGAAGATATATTGAAGCTTGCCGTTCCACAGCTCGAAGGATTGAAACTGGTAACAGATAAAGATGGAGTTACTCACCTTTTTTGGAAAGAGAAGGGATGGAATAAATACAGTAATGTCAATGAAAATCAGTTATCCGACGGTACAATTAGACTCCTCGGTATCTTATGGGGTCTTACAAGTACAGGCGGACCTTTAGTATTCGAGGAACCAGAACTTTCCCTTCATCCAGGTTTTGTAAAGAAACTGGTACCTTTGATGTATAGGATTCAAAGTCTAAAGAAGAGCCGTAGACGACAGATAATCCTAAGCACCCACAGCAGTGATTTGCTCTCTGATGAAGGTATAGACGGTTGTGAAGTACTATTACTGTATCCTAGTATAGAGGGCACAAGAGTCCAAATTGCAACAGAGAATGAGGAAATCAAAGCTTTGCTGGAAGCTGATATGACGCCAGCTGAAACGGTAATACAACACACAAAACCGGAAGGTCTAGAGAAACTCAATCTCCTTAAATGAATGTAGGCTGTATTATGCTAGTGGTTGAAGGAATCTTGGATCAGGTCGTTTCAAAGAGACTAATTACACTTTACACGCCTAGGATCCAAATAAGAAAGGCTTACCAAATGGAAGGTCGGAGTCAAATTAAAAAAAGGATTGGCAGTTATAATCAAGCAGCTAAAGTAGTACCCTTTCTTGTTCTAGTTGATCTTGATCAAGACGAATGCCCACCAGTTCTCATAGACGATTGGCTGCCTAAAAAACACCCTCAGCTTTTTCTACGTGTGGCTGTACGCCAAGTTGAGGCATGGCTGCCTGCAGATCGAGAAGCAATTGCCGATTTCTTGAGTGTAGGTCTTAACCGCATACCAGTCAAACCTGAAACGGAGATAGAAAAATCCCCGGAGCATATCATGAAAATCGCCCGTAAATCCCGAAAGAAAATCATCAGGAAATCCATACCACCCTTGGGTGATACTGCAAAAAGAGGACCGGACTATAACGGTCAGTTATCACGTTTTGTCATGGAGCAATGGGATCCGGAAAGGGCAAGAAAAAACTCACCCAGCTTAGATAAAACTATCCTAGCTCTACAGAAATTGTAGTCACTTTACTTGACAACGCCCTCCTCCCATATATTATTAGCTGACAATTTGGAGTAGTTACTGACGGCGGAAGTCAGGGAAGGCCGTGCGAATCGGCCGCGGTGCCGCCACTGTAAGCGGAGACTGAGCTTCCTCGACGACTTCATACAAGTCGTAGCCACTGTCTTGAAAACTGAGCGAAAGCTCTGCGGACGGGAAGGCTGGAAGCGAAGATAAATCCGTAAGCCAGGAGACCTATCCGTCGTTAAACCTCACCTTACTTGCTCCGGGGCAGGGCAAGTATGGATTATTGCAATGCCCACAACTTGGAGGCGAAGTGACAGCATTAATCGCTGCAACCTTGCTTTTTGCACAAGGTACGGGAACTACCTCGGACCCCTACCTTCTGCCGCCGGTTGTGATAACGGCAACCAGACTGTGGCAATCTTCACAGCTTTCGGCGTGGCCGATAGAGGTAATCGAAGCGACTGTTGACGAAGCCTGTGATCTGGCCACTACGATGGATAAGAGCACGGCAGACGTTCGTTCGTATGGATACGAGGGACAACCTGCGTACGGTTTCCTGGGCGGGATTGCCGCAGCGCGGGTATTAATCCTGGATAACGGGATTCCCCTTAACACCCGACGGGACGGGGTTATCGATCTATCCCTCATACCCTTGGCTGCGTGCGACCGGGTGGAAATAGTCAAGGGACCCTTATCAGCACTTTACGGCTCATCGGCAATCGGAGGGGTGGTTAACGTAATACGTTCCTCGGACGATATATTGACGGCAATCCTCTCCATGACTGACCAGGCGGGTATCAATACAGGCCTTCGGGCTTCACGCAACTTCGGAGTATTCGGGATTACAGCTTCCGGAGGGTACATATCCAATCCCGGATTCAGGCACAACGACAATGTCGTTCGCTACAACGGCAGAGGTTCTATCCGGGTGTCTCCTCTCAGTAACCTGTCTGTGGAGTTAAGTGCCGGTTACACTCACCGCAAGCTGGGCATGCCCGGAGATGCTCCGGATACTACAGACAGCCTGTTTATTCCTCCGCCTTTCGGGGATTCAATCGTTACCTCGACCTATGACTACGAGATAGATGATCTATTTACTGCTAATCTCAAGGCAGACTACCTGATTGGTGACAACATATCGACCTCTCTCAATCTGTATACGGCAAATCAAACGTTTGCCTACGACTGGAAGTATCAAGGATATTATCCGGACTGGACGAGCTATACTACTCAGGAGAATGATTCGTACAAGGATACGAAGCTGGGAGGCGACCTTCAGCTGACCGCCGGGATCGGTGATATGGTTGTTTTGACTGGAGGAGTCTCAACGATATTTGAGAGTCTCGACGGGACCAAGTTAGCCAATGACAGTATTACCGACACCGTGGTTCTCAATAAAACATGGGATGCAGCCGATAATCAACTCGGTGTATGGCTCGAAGCGATTGGGACATTTGGATTTCTTACGCCAATGATTGCAATACGTATTGATAACTCGCAGCAGTACGGGATGTTTGCGTCACCCGAGGCTGGTGTGAGTGTTTCTGCTATCCCTGATGTTCTCAAGGTCTCCCTGGCTTATGGGCAGGCATTCCACGCACCGACCTTCAACGATCTCTACTGGCCGGAGGATTTGTACGGGATTGGCGATTCCACCCTGGTTCCCGAAAGGGGTCAGAGCGCGGCCCTGAGCGTTGACCTCAGAGCGTTGCATTTCCTGACCTTCTCCGTCTCAGGTTCGTGGAAAGAAATCAAGGATATGATATCGTGGATTCCTGACCCTGAAGACCCGTCAGGTCTGAGATGGAAGCCTGCCAATTTGAACAAGGTTAACATTCTCAGTGGCGACTTTTCGGCAGGCTGGCGGATAGCCGAAGGTCTCCTCTCAGGTTCAATCGGACTCGTCTACAACGACGCGAATGAAACGGTAGACATCCTGGATACCGTCACATACGATGCCGACTTCAATGCCGTCTATGTCTACCGGACAATCGAGCGGCAGGCTGCGTTCATCCCGCCCTTGACGGTAAAGGGAAACTTGGCCGTTCGAGCCTGGCCAGGCGGAAAGGTTGCTGCCAACATCGCGTGGACTGGCCAACGCATCAACTACTACACCGACTGGGCTAACTATCCCAAGTTCGGTGTGCTTGAAAAGGAAATAGCTCCTTCGATGAAGATGGACTTATCGGTTTCACAGAAGTTCTTGAAACTGGTTACGGTTGAACTGGGCGTCAAGAATGTATTAGGAGACCAGACACCCTCCCATTTCGGTTCGTATGCAAGCCTGGATTATCCCACCGCACCCCGACGCCTCTATGGTGCTTTGAGTGTGAGTTACCGGTAGATAATGAGAAAGTGATTAACTGAAAGGCCCGCTCATGCGGGTCTTTTTTACGGAATAAACCCAGATTGTGCGGGTACTACTTGATATGAGGCGTTTAACTCTGGGTATAGTGCTGTCGATTCTTTTCCTAAGCTGCCGCAGCGAACAGGAAATAACCAGGGAAGAGTACGTAGGAATAATCAGGCAGGTAAGGGTTGAACTGCCTGAAGAGTATGGCTTATATCACAGCGTCGAGGGAATTCGTAAAAGGAATCCTTTACTGGCACCCCTTAATAAATACTTCAAGATCAGGAGTTATCCGTTCTCCTACAAGGAACATTACAGACCATGGCTGAAACTCAGGTTTTACCCAATTAAGGCAACAAGACGCATCTGCCGCACCGTATCAGTTCCTTTTGCTTCTTTCGACAAGGCTCACAAGCGATTCGGACGCGAGAACTTACGCTACAAGGAAGAGCTGAAAGAGTATCTTAATTTACTTCGAGCCATCAATACAGCATATAAAAAGAACATTGAGCCGCACGACTCACTCATCTACAGATCCATGGTTCTTGCTTACGATCTTGGTTTTCCAGTCGACAGACGATTTACAGTAATAGATGTAAACGAAGAAGGTACACCGAGTATAGACGGTCTTGAAGTATCTTTGGATGGATTAATTCAAAAAGTAAATCGTCAACTCTATCCTCTGGTCTCTGGAGATTTATACCTTCTCCAAATTAAGCCCGATCCAGAGACAAAATCGTTTGAACTTTTTGAAATTGTAGGAATTTTCCAATCATTTGATTTACTATACCTATTAATTGTTTCCGACTCGTTCATGGATACACGGATGTTTCTCCGAATTTATCCCCTATTTGATCTAGACACATTAGATTACGATCCAGATATCCTTCGACGCGGAGAACGGTTTGAAACCAAAGTTTTTCTCCACCTCACCGACGAAGGAAATATCCTTCTGAACTCGGAAATGATTACCGACACCGCTAAACTCGGAGTCTTGATGGATTCGCTTATAGTAAGGAGTAACGATAATGATGCGATTATCACGGCAGATGATTCGGTTTCATTCAAGGAACTCGCGTTCGTCTGCAGATTCGCTAGGAAACACGGGGCATATTACCGTTTCGTTATCCCCTATGATGTAATCAAGGGACACGAACCACAATGGGATACTGAGAAGATATTAGCTGAACCACCGACACCTCCACCTCATTTCACACTCGGCAATGATGTTGGTTACGGGTCTAATTCGTATGAAAAAATGCCGTTTCGCGAACTCCTGAAGGAATATGGAGAAAGTGACGATTCTCTTAGACGCAAGGAGATGAAATATGAGATTTGGTTCCGCCTGCGATCATTCGCTGCCGTAACCTTGTTGCTGCATACCTGCCCCTGGGTTTTCCTGTTGTAGGAATGCAGATCATCTTGATCTCAAGGTGCTTTTTCTGATCAACGAAGTCCCCCTGTTGCCTTATTTAATTTGCTTGACAACCCCCGCTAAATGTTTACAATGCGAATATAGACAATCACGAGGAGGTAAAGTATATGGTGAAAAGGCTGGTTGATTTCTTACTGTGCGCAGCGCTCTTGCTGGTTTCTATCGGATGCATGGAAACCGAGTGCACCGCGAGCCAGCACTTCGAGGTCATGCAGGAGATAAGGGCAAATCAGGAATCGGTGCGTTCCCCTTATTCACCTGCCATAGAAATTACTGGTTTTATCGACAAATACCTCCGCCTTGGTGTAGCAAAAAGGCCTTACGTTAAGGGGTTAAGAAAGCCAGTAAAACGATTATGCGTCAAACACGGGACTTCCTACAAGGCTTTTGACAAAGCTCACGAAAATATGGGGGTATTGAACCTTTCATATACCGAAGAACTCAAGGCCTTTGTGAAATGCCGCTGGGGACAGTTCTTTGGCCCAGATCTTTCATTCAAATACTGGCAATACCAGGATCAAAACGGACGCACGCTATACTTGGAAGATATCGAGCACGATCTGGATTGGGAATATGAATCAGTAGCAAAAATCGACAAACAAGGAAATACTAGCGTCAACGGCCTGGTTCTGGAAGGTGAGGAACTTCACAAAACCTTAAATCAATATCATCAATTGGAACCAGAGCTTGTCGTTTGGCACTTAAAGACCGACCCCGGGGTAAAGGCAAGGCACGTATTCAATCTTATGGACGATATCTTCTACGCAGCCTCAGATTACAACAATGATCAATCTGGCAGTGACAGTTTTTACATACCCGGTCGAGGGTCCTGTTACAGGATTAGAGAACGGATTACGTTCAGTCAATCAGACAACTTTACTGAATGTTTTAAACTTGTAGTTAGTTCTGACTTCAGGGAACTTGGACCCTGGATGTTCAATGAAGCTGACTTCGTAATATACGTTGGCGAAAATGGTGAAATCAATCTTGATGGAGTATGGGTGGAGTCAACCCAAGAGCTGAGGGAACAAATCAAATCTTCGAAGGTTAAGGGTTTTGACAAAGTATTTCTTTATGTTATTAATGAAGAGGCAAAATGGAATGAATTTCTGGAGATTCTCAGGATGGAAAGGAGAAAGTCAATTGATAGATCAGATATCCTAAGTCCAGGAAGTCTAGACGCAATTGAAGCTGCTAGGAAGGGGAGATGAAACGATTGAGTGTGATATGCCTTTTTCCGTTGGTGCTTGGACTGGGATGCAGCAAACCCATGACCCGTGAAAAGTACCACAACATCATGAGAGAAATAACCATAGGCTCATACAGTGATATTGATTATGATTTCATCTTTTTAAGTGAACGCCAATTAAAAAGAGTAAAAGAAATCTGCGGAGGTTACGATGTAAGTTTCCTGGAATTCAACCGTGCCCATAAGAGGTACGGCAGGCTAGGGCTTTCGTATCCTAAAGAACTACTCAGTTACTATGTGGCAATAAAGAAAAGGGGGTATGGTGACCGACTTATATACAGCATCTTATCAGATATTGAATTTATGGATGACGAATGGATCGACCTTTTGATAGACCTTGGATTCCATGGCTTCCGCGACCCCTTCATGCTTGTCGAATACAAATCTGACGGATCAGTGTACATGTACGGCTACAAGCTTGAACCGGAAGAGATGTATCTGGAAATCGAGGAGATAATCAAAACCCATGAATACGGATTAGCGTTTCATTTCTATGCCGATGATGGGGTTACTGCCGGTGATATGTTTGGCTTTTTTAGCGAGATGCCTGCAATTATAAGAAATGTCCTTTCATACAAGTTTGAACGGTTTTTCTTCGCACGAGTCTGGCCATGGGATAACCCTCGGCAACTTCGCGATGCCTTAAAAAATCATACGTGGGAGAAGTATTTCAAAACAAGGGTCGACTACCGTGAACCCAGGGTAATCGAACTCCCGGTTTACGCATCAAGCAAAGACGATGAAGAGTATGAGTTAGTTGAAGTGGAGTATGTCGTAGATACCACCTCAAAGGTCGTCAAGGAAGAAGTAAGAAAGGACACTCTGCCTGACGTAGAATTTCCAGGAATAAAGTTCATTGTGAAAATAAAAAGCCCTGATGAAATATACTTCAATTCAAAGCCGGTGGATTCCTTGGATGAGCTTGATTCACTTTCAAGGGAATACGAAAACCCGGAGTGGCGGACTGTGCTTGTTGCAATCGACGAAGGCGTTTCCTGGAACCAGGCCATGGATATCGTTTCGGTTCTGACCGTTTACGATCCGTCTCGTGAGGATTACTATGATTACATGCCTTACGGCAGACACAGTATAATCATCGCCCCTTTGGGAATCTTGGATTAGCGATATATATGAAACCGAGAAACATCGTATGGTTTTACGGATTACTCGTTGTCATAAATACTGGCTGCCGGGTAGAACCACTCCCTCAAGATAAATACTACGTAATCAGGCAAGAAGTGGAATTTTCGAATTCAATTTCACTTAAGGTAGGCAAGGACTGTGAAGCTTATTTAGCTGAGGTAGGATATGCTTTCAACTGGCTCGGAAGCGAAGCGAGATTTCGCATTCGTCTGCTTGAATCGGCAAGAAAGGTATGCGCAAGGCACGGTATACCGTTTGTACGCTTCAATAAAGCTCATCAGGAATTGAGCAGGTTGGGGTTAACCTACTGGGATGAAATAGCTATTTTCGCTGGAATTTACAAGAGGTATCGATGGGATATTCTCTCAGCCGAAAGAACTATAACGCCTATTGAGCTCACGGCTAACAAAGAGGCATATGGACAATTGCTGAATGATCTGGGATTTAACTGCAGAAGATTAGAGATGGATAAAAATCGACGAGTACGTTTCGATAATAAATCTATGAAAAGCATGGAACAACTCAGGCGAGAAATCGCCTCCGACCGATTCGAATCGGGTATACCGGAATATATTGAACTTATTGCGAGTCCCGACATACAAACAGGCGAGGTCTTTGCGTTTCTCGGCAATCTGCACGATAGTTACCTTGTAAACGTATCAGGGAGCTTTGCCGATTGCTACTACACCTATCTCTCAATCGAAACAAAAGAAAGAAGCAAGGATACTTTCCATATTGACAGTTCTTTCTTCCCGTTCGCCACAGTTGACTTACGTCCACTTAAGGACGAAGCTCTTGTTTTCATACCTGTAAACCGGGCTTTCTTCGAGTTCATTGCTGAACGTATCTCCTATTACTTCTACTCTTTTTTCCCCTATAAATCGCAGGAGGAAAAGTCAGAATACGTTATGATAGTTGAAGATGAAACGGACGATAAACCAAAACCCGATTCAGGAATCGTATCATTCTACGACTTGCGCTATCCTAAGGTTGCAGCTTTCTTAAAGATTGACGCCAAAGGTTGTGTCTTCCTTAATTCCGAACCAATCATATCCGAGGGGGAACTTGTATCAACTATCCGTATCTTGCGTTCCGATAAGTTCAGCCCCTACGAAGTGCTTATCGCTGCAAGTGATTCCCTGGCCTGGGGTAAGGTGGTAGAGTTGGTTGAACTGATTGGTGAAGGGATAAGAATCACCCCACGCCTTGTTCCTGCATCTGACATCGAAAGCAAAGAACCGCACATACAAACCCGGAAGATCATCGAATGGATTGAAGAAAAGAAAGCAAAATCCAAATAACCCATCCGTTACAAACCTAACTCGATTCAGTTGCCAAAGGGGATTTCTCAAGTAAGATAAAGTCCTTAATTATCACGGAGGTGAATATGAAGCTAGTATATCCAACCAGTCTGGCAAAGACGCTGGACACTGTAAATGATGCGTATTTCACGAGTGAGAGGTTGACGAAAGGTGAGAAGCTCGAGGTAGCAAGGTTCATCGTTTCACGGCATGGACTTCCCCGTTCATACGCAGGAATGTTCGCTCCTACAGATGCAGATTTCGAGGAAGGTATCAAGGTTTTCACAGGGGAGCTTATCACCTCAGGAGCTGGAACATCTCATATCCTTGGAGAGGAAAGCTTGAGGGCGCTCAATCTTTTGAATGTTCAAGACAAAGACGTTCAGAAAGCCCTTGACGAAGCTACTTGCGGCATACAGGCCAGACTGGATGTCAGCTCTTACAAATCAGGAACATACTGCTGCGGTATCTGTACAGCTTCTCTGTGGCGTCACGCTCTTGTCGGTAAGCTGAGAAACAGAGATGAGCTGTTCGAAAAAGGATTGAAAACCCTCAAGACTCAACGTCTTGGCGACGGGAAGTGGCGAAGGTTCCCTTTCTACTATACTCTCCTCGCCATATCCGAAGTAGATCATCCTTTGGCGCTTGGCGAGGTCAAGTACGCTGCGCCGGTACTCGAAAAAGCGCTGCGCAGAAAAGCGTCTGGGGACAAATACGGCATCCGCCGGCGAACCCTTGCCGAACGAATACTCGAGAAGATATAGAGACTCGATGCCCGACCTGTCACCCGAAGAGATAATCCGGCTTCTCAGACTCGAACCATTAGAAATGGAAGGCGGGTACTTCTGCCAGACCTATAGGTCGAATGAAACTATCCCGCTTGAAGCGCTGCCTCAAAGATACAAGATACCGAAGGTTCTGGGTACTGCTATATACTATCTTCTGACACCTGACCAAAGGTCGGCATTGCACCGACTACCTACAGACGAGATATTCCACTTCTACCTCGGCGATCCGGTGACCCAGCTACACCTTCATCCTGATGGTTCATCAGAGGTTATTACTCTTGGAGCAGATCTTTCTGCAGGCGAGCGACCTCAGGTCGTCGTTCCCCGCGATACGTGGCAGGGAGCCCTCCTCAGACCTGGCGGACACTTCGCGCTACTCGGCGCCACAATGGCCCCCGGATTCGACTACTTCGAGTATGAAGCCGGGGATCGTAACGAGTTGATAAAGAAGTATCCTGACCGGAAGGATTTAATAATTCAATTAACGGAGGAATAGTTGTGAAGAAAGCTGGAGTTTTTTTCATCGTTGTTGCATTCTTCATACTGGTTTTCACGGGATGCGGCAAAATGATGAATAAAATCGAGGAAACCCGCGTCATGGAAATTACAGACATCGATCTGACAAAAATAGCAGACGGAACCTACCAGGGCGCCCACCCTGTGGGGCCAATGAAATACGTCGTTGAGGTTACTGTTTCAGATCATAAGATTGCATCTATCGATATTGTCGAGGCCTTTTCAGGAAACGAGTACTCACAAAAAGGACAGGCAATACTGGACTCGGTGGTTGCCTACCAGTCTTTGGAAGTAGACGTAATAACAGGTTCGACCGTTACTTCCAAGGCGTATCTGGCCGCTATAGAAGACGCGTTACGTAAAGGTCTGAAGGATTAGAGAAGGGTTTTATGTCAGAATGGAACGAACTTGCCCACTTCCTTTACGGGAAAGGGTTCTGGTACGCAGATGCTTTGCGAGAGATCCGGGGACTTACAGAAGAGCAACTCTACTGGGTGCCCGATGAAAATTCCCTGCCCATAATCTGGCAGGTGGGGCATATAGCACACAGGGAGTGTACCCATATCTCTTACTTTCTTGAGAGAGGAAGGGGTGGTGTGTTACGAGTTCCGGAGCGGTACGAGGTGTTCGGAACCGAGTGGCGCCCTTTAGAACACCTGCATAAGTGGATCGAATCGATTGAGGACGTTTTTGCATGGGTCAAGGACGTTCGTGAGAAGACTTATGCTTTCATCGATTCCTTGAAACCTCGAGACTTCCACAAGCCAGCGCCCGGTGCGGACGACGGTCTCTCAATTGCCCACTGGCTCTTTATAACAACCTGTCACACGGCCCTGCACATCGGCAGGATACAAGCGCTGCGGGCGATGATTGAAAACGCTAAAGAGAGAGCATGCTAGGAGTATTAATGAAGCAAAAACAGGCAAGAATGTGGTTGAAGATAGCATTTCTAACAGGCGCCATAATCGACGGGGCCATGATTCCGTTGATGCTTATTCCAGCCCTGGCTCGAATATTCTGGGGTTTTGATGCATCAGGAAATCTTTCTTATCAGTTCGCCATGATAATGGGCGCCGCCCTGATGCTGGGCTGGACTCTTCTTTTGATCTGGGCGTACCGGAAACCGATCGAGCGCCGTGGAGTGGCTTTTTTTACCATAGTAGTAATACTGGGAATTGCCGCCGCTAACATCTACGCTTTTGTTTCAGGATTGATACCGGCAACGGCAAGCAGTTTGTATATGAGCTGGGTCATGCAACTGTTCCTCTTGACTATTTTCTGCGTGGGCTACTTCGGTTCCGGAAAGGCTAAGTAGGTTGAGAGTCCTCTGCCCTTCCTGCAGGAGAGAGATGAGGCTCGAGGACTCGAGGTGCGACTGCGGCTTCGAGGTCAAAAGAATCAACGACATCCCTGTTTTGGCAGTTGATTACGGCAAGAAGGGCAAGTCGTTCTCCGACTACTCTCATATCGCGCCCCACTACGACCAGACCAGGGGTGCCAACAATCCCATCCATGTCGAGACCGCGGAGTTCATGTATGAGCGCTACGTAGATTCCGATAAGGTTGTGCTGGACCTTGGGGCAGGCACAGGCATAACAGGGTTTCACCTTGCAAAAAAGGGCATCCCTTACATCGCGGGCGATGCGTCAGCCGAGATGCTTTCGGTGTTCAAGCGGGCTGCAGACCGTGAAGGTCTGAATAACGTTACTTTTCTCGTGATGAACGCAACGGCAATCCCTCTGCTCGAAAACTCAATAGACCTGGCGGTAACAAGGGCGGTCTTCCATCACATCAAGGACTACAAGCGGGTCATCTCCGAGATAAGGAGGGTGTTGAGACCTCGGGGCAAACTCCTTTCTATCGAGACAATCTCTAAATCAAAAGGAACCGACTACATTACCGAGGTGTGGGATAAGTATGAGGAGATTCTTGCCAGGTACGGCAGAAAGGTTCTGCCCACGGTTGGACCAAGGTATGAGGAGCTACACGCGTATATCGAATCGTGCGGGGGCGAAATTGCGGAACCTGAGAAGTGGCTATGCTCGAATCATTCCGCTGATCTGGGGTCCATACTCCGCATACTTGCTAACCTTGCCCTGCCCCACCTGCGGGACAGCGACCCCGAGACAAATAAAAAGGTAATGGCGGAGCTCGATTCGTACATGAAGGATAAGTACGGCTCCGACTACCCGTCCCTGAAAACCCGGAAAGAAGACAAGCAGGGTGCCTACGTTGTGAGCTTCGATTGAGGGTTTTTGGGGCAAAAAAGGGGACAAAAGTATGACAAAAGCAGGACAAAAAAGGGACAAAAGAGGGTCAAAAGCGGGACAAAATTTACAGATTTGAAGATTTTAAGATTCGCGAGCGCGTCTTCGCCGTGGAGACGTAATGCGGATCGTAACCCCCTCAGGGTGCGGGTTGTAGCGTACCCTCTCAGGGTGCGACGAATAAAGGGCATCCTTCGGATGCCCTGAACAAGCTGAGAGCATGTCCCGACATCGGGTGCGGAATCGGTAGCGTACCCTCTCAGGGTGCGGGTTGTAGCGTACCCTCTCAGGGTGCGGGTTGTAGCGTACCCTCTCAGGGTGCGGCAAATAAAGGGTATCCTTTGGATACCCTGGACAAGCTGAGAGTATTTCCCTACATCGGGTGCGGAATTGGTAGCGTACCCTCTCAGGGTGCGGGTTGTAGCGTACCCTCTCAGGGTGCGGGTTGTAGCATACTTATACATGAAGGAAAAGTACGGCTCAAACTATCCGTCATTGAAGACTCAAAAGGAGGACAAGCAAGGGGTGTACGTAGTCAGCTTTGATTGAGTATTAGCTAGAGACGTAAGCAACAATTTGCATGGATCTGCGTCTTTTTTATAAACCGAAGGAGGAAACATGAACTCAAGACCAAAGCCCTTTCTTATTCTCGGGGTCATCGTATTTTTAGCGTTGACCTTCGGCGCTGCAGCCCAGGAAACTGAGGCTTATACCGACACAATCGATCTTACAGAAAAGGTAAGGGAATTACTCGCGTTTGTAACGAAGATCAATAATAGCGACAGCCTGCCGATATTCGCAATGTTCCACGATTCTGCAGGTGAACCTGTTCAAGGCGTGAAGCTGGAATTAGATATAAAGAAAACGCACCTTGAAAACGTCTCAGACGAAAATGGAGAGGTTGTCTTATGGGTATCACGCGAGGACCGTAAGAAGATAAAGGCTCGAGCATACGGGCATCAGTCCTTCGAGCAAGTCTTTGCCTGGACATTCAGCGGTGAATCTGAATCAGAACACGTTGGAATATTCACTTTATTTAGGGTTTTCCGCCAGGCAAGAAAGATGCCCATCGTAACAGGTGAAGGATTCGAGGAGTTTGAGGAAGCGAACATCAGGATTCTTTACCCTGCCGGATACGCGTCCCAGGCGCAAGTATGTCTTGACGCAATGATTAAAGGCAAGGCGGTAGTTGACAGTGTCGTGGGTATGAGGCTTTTTCCTTTCAAGGTCATCCTGAACGCAGATGACACTCCCAGGCTTCAAGCAGGCGGGGGCTGGTGCGTCGGACCTGAACCGGACAGTTCAGATTTATTCCACACCTTCATACACGAGTGGGTTGAAATGTCCCTAGACAGACTGTACGATATCTACGATGACGAGGAAGTTACGTATACCCGCTGGATAGGCGATGGACTGGCCAACAACGCCGCTTTTTCCGTTTCAGAAAAATATTATCCGCGAGCACGCGGGCTTAAGCAGTTGCACGATGAAAAGCTCCCCGGTTACGATCCGGAAAAAACCTACGATCTTAAGAAGTGGAAGAGTCCAACCTTAACCAATCCAGGAGGCGGAAAATCGGTGGGTTTATTTGGTTACTTAATTGCCCCATACTTCTGGGCAAAGGTTGTGGACAAGTCGGGTAATCCTGAGCTTATCCCCGAGTTCCTTGAGGAATATCGGCAATCCGAGGATAAGAGCTCGGAAGCGGCGATAGCGATACTTACTGAGCTATCAGGCCTGGATATCGAGACCGAGATGGTCATTACCGGCAAAGAATACCGCGAGAACGTGGGGCGTTACTGGCCCGAGCCCGTCTCAGAGCCCGCCTCAAATACTGAGCCTGATTAAGTGCGCTACCTTCAAGACTTACCTCTTCTGGTCGATAATATCCTTAACTTTAATCTCAGGGTGACGGTAGCGCTTGCGCTTGAAGGTTTTCCTGCCTATCTGGATGGAATCCTCGGGGCAAAGGTGGATGCAGGCATAGCACTGCTGACAATGATGAAGCCACGAGGGTTTGCCGTCGATTAACTCGACGTTGTCCACCGGACAAACCCTTACGCAAGTTCCGCAGGAATTGCACTTATCATCAGACCAGAAATTCCTGTCTTTCTTATGTAAGTCCTTTACCCACGAAGGATGGATCAAGCTGCCCATGATATTGCCTATTAGCGGATCGCGTGAATTTCCATCAACCTTTTGCTTTACAAGTTCAGCAATCTTAGCTATTCGTGCTAAAGCCTTCTTTCCAATCCTGTGTGAGCGATCCGGACTCGGGGCGTCGAAGTTGACGATATAGTTGTCGTGCATGGTAAGGTATGTAGAATATCCGAGATGCTTACCCTTCCCTTCAAGTATCCGGTTCAATTGTTTGAAAACGATGCCGCCGGTCAAACCCCGCGTACAGATTGCAAAGATGTAGTCAGCATTATCCAGACTCAGCTTCTCGACGAATCTCAGTACGATATCGGGTGTTCCCTGGAAGTAAAGCGGAAATACCAGACCTATTGTCCCGGATTGAGGGACAATGCTTTGCTCATTCCAGACCTTTACTATCGGAACCAGCTCTGAATCAGGTAATTTTTCTGCGAGTCTGCGCGCAGCCCACAGCGAGTTACCTGTCCCTGTGAAGTAGTAGATGGTCGTTTTCATAATTAACAGGAATTATAGAGAAACAGAGGGTTTATTCAAGCTAATGATTTGCATTTACGAACCTTGCTTTTCAATGTCTTGCATACGGCTTGGCATACAATGCCCTTTTGCGCAGATCGTTCTTTTTGGCTCTTTGCTTCCAGCTTGAGTTCCCGATCAAACGGTAAAGCCACGCAGGTACGGGAAGCTTTGATGCGGCAACTATCGCTTCCTCAGGTATTTCCTCGTTCCGGGCAATCGCCTCTGCCGTCATATCCAATGCGTTCCTGATAAAATAAACTCGACCACCGGCATCAACAAGGTTCTGTTCACCGACTATAGCGCCTGCACCGATCGGCAAGCCACCTATCCATCTGAACCCTGATAACTCGGCAAAACACTTGCACATATCAAGCGCCAGAAGGTTCTGATGCGATTCCGGAAACCCGGACTGGCATATAGCCATGAATCGCTGATCCTTCGATGACTTGCGATCCTTGCGATGCTTGTGGATTAACTCGAACGCCCTGATGAGTCGTGCAGGAAGGCTGTCGATGTAGAGTGGGAAGACAAGTGCAACGAGATCGACTCCATCAAGCTTTTCAATTACACCCTTGAGCGCGGGGTCCTTGCGATGTTCGGGATAGATCAATACCGTCTCGGTTTCAAACCCTTGTCCTTCAAATTTGCCTAACAGATAGTCGGCGATGGGCTTGGAGTTGGACTTCGCTCCCCTGGGGCTTCCTATCAATCCTATGGCCTTAGGCATTTTGAACCTCCGCTTTATCGAGCATGTTCACGACCTTCTTACTGATTTCGTCCTTGCTGTCCGATCGGTACACCACCCCGGCTGCGAATCCGGGCGGCTCCATGTTTAGAGCGTTGCGTAAGTTGAGTTCTGCAAACATCCGCTCCTGTTCGGGATCCGGCTTGTCAAGAATACCTAAGCCTATAAGTATCGGCCTGTTAGGATACCGCTGGGGATGGTGTATCTCCTTCTTGTAGAACCGGAAAAAGGGCAGGATGTTTGGGATGAAACGGTCGACCACCTTCTTGAGATGATACGAGTACCCTCCAAAGGTTACCGGGGTCAGGTAGACCACCACGTCGGAGGTGATCATCTGTCGTGCAACGTCCCTGCCTGCGTCATTTATAGTGCATTGACCCGGGGTCTTTATCCAGCAGCCGAAGCATCCGACGCAGGTTTCGATGTCCATCTCCCGCATCTGGAGCGCGGTAACCGCGAGCCCTCTTTGTTCTAAATCGCGCAAGAGCGCAGCTTCTACTGTTTGAAAAGATTTGTCTTCCCCGCCGTTCAGTATTAGCGCTTTCATTTTTCTCCTCGGTTTGAAAAATTGATTGAACGTTCATTCAAGACTCAATTAAAATAAAAAAACTGCACCCTCTACCTCACTCGTGACTGGCAATGGCGTCCCAGGCCATCCTGCATGTAGTTTTAAGCATCTCGTCGTCTATGGTAAGTCCTATTGATTCGAGCCTTGTGACAGCGTTGGCCAGGGCAAGGGTGGCCTCCATTATCACGATCACGGGCAGAGGCTTTAGCATGCCGTTATCTATCCCGTACTGGATGAACACAACGGTGCGTGCGAACGTGGCGAAGTGCTGGTCAGTGCCGCAGGTCTTCTCATAAGGCGAGTTATCGAACTGGCTGATGAACGCGCGCTCCGCCGGGTTGGATGCCAAATGCTTAACCATGTTGCGCCACAGGTTATAGAACCTCTGGTAGGGTTCCATGCCCTCATCGTCGCCCACAAGGAGCGCCTCTGCGAATCGCGTTTTGATATCGACATGCAGCTTCATTATCAAATCGTCCTTGCTCTTGAAGTAGTGGTAGATGGTGCCAACACTAACCTTAGCCCTCTGGGCTATCTCCGACATCGGGGCGCCGTGGAAGCCTTTCTCGGCTATGAGTTCAACGGTTGCCGTGAATATGGCGGCGCGCTTGTCGTCCGCTTCTATTGATTGAACGTTCATTCTATGAGAATTATAAGCCGAATTCCACCCCTTGTCAAGGGGGGCAAAAGTATAACAAAAAATGGGACAGAAATAAGACAAATGGAGGACAGGTTGAAATGTACTGATGTATGTAGGTCAATCTGGTGAAGTTCGCAAAGCGAACTTCTAAAATCCCGACGGTGTCGAGATTAGGGGTCACCCGCGGATTTGCGCAGCAAATTGTCTTCGACGCTAAGGGTCGTGAGGTGGAAAAGGGCTAACAAAGGATATCCTTGGGATGCCCTGGACAAGCTGAGAGCATGTCCCTACGTTTGTAGCGTACCCTCTCAGGGTGCGGTGAACCGTCGCAGAGGTGTAGCGTACCCTCTCAGGTGCGATGAACTCCGCCGCAGAGGTGATGCCCTGGACAAGCTGAGAGCATATCCCTACGTTTGTAGGTGCGATGAACATTGATGCGGAATTCGTAGCGTACCCTTTCAGGGTGCGGTGAACCGTCGCAGAGGTGTAGCGTATCCTCTGCGGATAAATTAAGGGCATCCTTTGGATACCCTGTACCCTCTCAGGATGCGGTCACTATGTTAGTGCGGAATCCACCCATTCGCGCCACAACCAGGGGTAATCGTCTTCGTTCGCAACCAGACCTTTTCTTACCGGGTTCAGGCAGATGTATTCAACCTTGCTCTGGGCATTTTCGAAAGAACGCAACATGTGGTCAAAAGATTCCCTTTGCCAGACTTTTCCCTCGCGTCCTAGCGCCTTGTTTATGCTTCGGGCTGAACTCCCTTTTATCCCCTGCAGTATCTCGGCAAGACCGTAAGTGCCTCCTAGATCGTCAGGCAACGGAGTAATTACCATATGGACATGGTCAGGCATAACTACTACACCGTGAAGGAATATCTTCAAACCGTGATCGTGTAGACAGTGCTCGATTACGATATGACGAATCGATTTAGGCAGTATCCATCGTTTATAGGATGAGAAGGTTACGAAATAAGTCTTTCCTGCGCGCTGCAGATGAGGCAGGTTTCTTCTGGTGTTATCCTGGGCAGGTCTGGCTATCCTCATATTTGGGTCATTGTGTTTACCCATAGTTAAATATACAGCTACTTGAATCATTGTCAATTTCTTTCGGTGATGTAGCGTACCCTCTCAGGGTGCGGTGAACGGGGATGTCCCATAGCCTGTTGAAAATAGGATAGCGGATCCAAAACCTGATAAGTATAATCAGGAAAAAAACTACAAAGGAG
>JAFGSK010000063.1 GCA_016934635.1 Caldifarciminota bacterium | reverse complement strand
GGATCCTCCTTTGTAGTTTTTTCCTGATTATACTTATCAGGTTTTGGATCCGCTATCCTATTTTCAACAGGCTATGGGACATCCCCCTTTTCCTAAGTCGAGTAAATTGATTTCTTCAAAAATAGGTTCTTCTCCATCGGCTATTCGAACTTGGTGAAGATGAAGTTTTATTCGAGGTTTCATGACACCCTCGATTGCCCCTCCAATATTTCTGAAGCACTCTTGAACAAATTCCTCTAGCTCAAGCAGGTTTTTATCAACTTCGAGATGAAGTATACTCCAAAATGTCGATACACTTTGAAGTATCTGAGGGTTCCAAAGTGCAAATGATTCAAAGCAAGCTTTGTGGTTTTTCTGTTTAGCTAATCGATAACTTGCTAAGCATTTTTCGAATAAATATAAGGTATGCTCGTTTTCTTGAAGTCTCATCAAATTGATACTCTCAGGAACTAATTTTTCAACGGCATACTTCTTAAGTATTTCCTTGTTTTCAAAGTACTTATCAAGTAGTTCAATTATTGCTGTCTTAATTTCATCAGGCTTAATACCAGAAGAGATCATTTGAAAGAATGGAATACCTTGTTTGACAGCTGACAGAATTCCTTCGTATTTGCTCATCGAATACCAGTTCCTTACGGTGTAATCAGTTGCTTGTCATTGAGTCCATTCTTGCTACCCCATCGGTATCTTGATCTTGTTTTTCTTTGCGACTTTTTTAGCCAAATCGTACCCTGCATCCGCATGCCGCGCTACGCCGAGTCCGGGATCGTTCGTTAAAACCCTTTCTATCCTGCGGGCCATTTCGGCTGTTCCGTCGGCAACGGTTACCTGTCCGGCGTGGATGGAAAGCCCCATGCCAACGCCGCCGCCGTGATGGATAGAAACCCATGACGCGCCGGACGCGGTCGAAAGCATCGCGTTGAGCAATGGCCAGTCGGCAATGGCGTCCGAGCCGTCGCGCATCCCCTCGGTCTCCCGGTTGGGCGAGGCTACTGAGCCTGCATCCAGATGGTCCCGGCCCATCACGATTGGGGCGGCAACCTTGCCTGACTTCACCATCTTGTTTATCTCGAGGCCGAAGCGGTCACGCTCGCCGTAGCCCAGCCAACAGATGCGGCACGGCAGGCCCTGGAACGGCACCTTCTCGCGCGCCTTGCGTATCCAGCGGTGTAGCATCTCATCTTCCGGGAACAGCTTCAGAACCCGCTCGTCGGTGGCGTAAATGTCTTGTTTCCTGCCGGATAGCGCCGCCCACCGGAACGGACCCTTGCCCCGGCAGAAAAGCGGTCTTATATATAATGGCACGAAGCCCTTGATATCAAACGCCCTGGAGATGCCGGCCTTCTGTGCCTGACCCCGGATGTTGTTGCCGTAGTCGAATGCGACTGAACCTGCCTTTTGCATTGCTAGCATGGCCTCCATGTGCCGGGCCATGGACTCAAAGCTCTTCTTGATATAGGATTTCGGGTCGCGCTTTCGCAAAGCCAAAGCGTCCTTGAGACTCATCTTGCCTGGTACGTATCCGTTCAACTCGTCGTGAGCCGAGGTTTGGTCGGTGACCACGTCAGGGATATAGCCTCGCTTCACAAGTTCAGGATGCACGTCGGATGCATTACCGACAAGTCCGACAGACAGAGGCTCTTTTTTCTTTTTTGCCTCGTCGCACCAGCGCAAAGCCTCGTCTAGCTTTACGGTCATCTTGTCGCAGAAACCCTCGCTGATCCTACGTTTGATGCGCACCGGATCGACCTCGACATCAAGACATACGCCGTCGTTCATCGTTACTGCAAGCGGCTGTGCGCCGGACATCCCGCCCATGCCCGCTGTTAGCGTGAGTGTGCCGCGCAGGGAGCCCGCAAAGTGTTGTCTGGCAAGCTCTGCCAGGGTTTCATACGTGCCCTGGATGATGCCCTGTGTGCCGATGTAGATCCATGAACCCGCGGTCATCTGGCCGTACATAATAAGCCCTAAGGCCTCTAATCTACGAAAGTTATCCCAGTTTGCCCAGTTAGGTACCAGGTTCGAGTTCGCTATCAGTACCCGTGGCGCATAGGGATGCGTTTGAAATATACCCACCGGCTTTCCCGACTGAACCAGTAGGGTTTCATCGTTATCCATCTGCTTCAACGATTTGACGATCGCGGCAAACGCAGGCCAGGAGCGGGCCACCTTGCCCGTGCCTCCGTAAACGATTAAGTTGCGTGGGTCTTCGGCGACTCGAGGGTCCAGATTGTTGTGAAGCATGCGCAGGGCAGCCTCCTGGTGCCAGCCCTTGCAAGAAAGTTTGGCGCCAGTCGGAGCGTGTAAGGGCTTGTATTTAAAAGACTTAGACTTAGCCACGAATTCCTCCAGTATCATTTTCTTTTCACTAATGTTACGCTTTTCGAGTTGAACGTCAAGCCTTACCGGGGTCCCTGCTGAAGTGCGAAGCAAGCGTTTCGGGTGAAAATTAAGTACCCCAAAAGCAGGACAAAACCGGGACAAAAGACCCCCAAAAGCACCCCAAAAGCAGGACAAATTTAAGTATGACAGAAGTATGACAAAAGACACCCAGAACTGTGACAAAAACCACCCAAAAGACGGACAGACCCGGGGTCCCCAAGAAATCGCGAAGCGTTTTTTTAGGGTGGAAAAAGCGGGACAAGTTCGCATCGTCGTGCGCAATTGCAGATTGAAAGATTGAAGATTTAAAGATTAGATCTCACTTCGTTCGATCTCCTTCGGTAGACTCACTTCGTTCGATCTCCTTCGGTAGACTCACTTCGTTCGATCTCCTTCGGTAGAAGATTGCAGATTGATCCGGACGACGTGAATGAAGTTTTTGATATAACGGGTTGGTTCTAAAACGTCTTTGGACAGACAGTCCAGCGTGTCTTCTTGACAAGGGATTCCTTACGGGTAAACTAATGGAAACAAATGGCATTAGGAGGAGATGATGAAGGCAAAGCTACCGCTTTTACCGGTTATCCTTGCAGCTCTCGTGACGAGCTGCGCAAAAGAGCCGCAGTGGCGCGAGTATGTTTCAGAGGAGGGTCGGTTTTCAATAATGGTACCCGGCCGCGTAGAGACAATGAAATTATCAATCGAGAGAAGCGGGGGCAAAATCTACGAGGTGCATTTTTTCGGGGCAAGAGAGAGCCTTCGCTACAGATCACAGTCTTGTAGTGTAATGTACGTCGATATGAAGCCCGAAGACGACAGTACTTTTATTCAGTGGTTCTGGAATGTTGCCTCCTGTAATATTCAACAAGGAATATACGGGGAGATTTCGGAGGGAAGGAACGTATCTATCGGTGGATATTCGGGAAAGGAGTTTGAATACAAAGATATCAGGGGCGGATACACTGCAAGGATTTTCCAGGTCAAAGGAAGAGTCTATGCACTTGTGGCAAGGATTACCCAGGCAAGAAATACCCACGGAAACAGGTATCAGGATCACGTGTTCAGGTTCCTGGATTCTTTCAAGTTGATTGAATGATAATCGGACAAACACTCCTGTTTGTAAGGCCCCCCTTCCAATCCGTCTACAGCCCCCCTCCTATTGGAAATCCCCCAGCGCTTTCCTGCATTTAGTAATGAGACCGTTAATCTCGACAAGGGGTTAAGTTTGCCTCCCTTACTAAAGTGAGGTGTAGCGCGGGCGGAGGGTAATTGCTTTGTCTATAAGACGGATTTGAGGGGTTGGATGTAAAGGTGACGAGCTAGCACTTAAAGACTTGACAGATACATATAATAGACTATCATTGACCGAAATGAAGAAATTTACGAGGAGGAAATATAGCCTTTTTGACAAAAGAAGGAAGATTACGCAAGGATAATCAACCTGCGATGTATTTTGATTCATCAGTCGCTATCTATTACTGGATGGTGGAATATGTTGAATGTCATGTTGACGAAGATGATGAAAGGTTCTTAAAAAAACATGAACAACCTTATATAAGCGTGTTGAAAACAGTTTTTAAAACGGAGAAAAGAATAAAAAAAGTTGAAGAACTAAGAAAGCAACTTGCATACGGAAAAGTGAAAGTGCTTCCAGTAATTAGTCCACTTGTAATCTTCGAATTAAACAAATGGTACGCAGCAACAATGTTTCGTGAATTGGCGAAAGAGGTAGTTGATCAAAAATTTATACTAAGCCAAAATGAAAAAAATATCGGTGATTGGCTTAAAATTATAATGGAACAATATTTCCAAGACATGAAAAAATGGAAAGGAATGTACATTAGGAAAAGAACACACGATGACATTAGTGGAGCCGAACAAATAATACGTGAAACATGGCTCAACTCATCGTTTGCACTTGCTCATGGTTTACACGGATTAGTACAAGTTGATTTAATTAATTTTGATATTACCTTACATAAAGCTTGGCGAGAAGCTTTTGAGTATGCATATCTTCAAGTTGGTTTAGCAGACATAATACACATACTTGCAGCTCATCATCTTGGTTGTTCTTATATTGCTACTTTCGATTCTGATTTCGAAAGAGTAAAAAATATCATCAAAGAGATGCTAAATATAGAAGTAATCTGTAACGATATAGATAAGATGCTTGATATACTTATGGATGAAAGATACGTTGAAGATAAATAATATCAATAGTCATATCGTTCCATAGAGCCTCAACCCTTAACACCCCCCAACCCGTCTACACCCCTCCTATTGGAAATCCCCCAGCGCTTTCCTGCATTTAGTAATCAGGGCATTAATTTCGGCAATGGCGCCCTCCTCAGCCTCCTCCCCTGCCTCTTCCTTTACTTCTTCACTTACCGCTTCCTCACCGGCTTCTTCCTCGTGCTTTTCCTCAGCCGCGGTATACATATTAGAGTACCCTCTTCCCTTCATCCCGGGCGCCAGGCGCTCCAGCACACCCCTCTTGCAGAGCTTCGCCAGGGCGCGCTGGATGGTCTTTAACGATATCTTCTTCTTTACCTTTTTGTAGATATCTGCCGCGGTCAAAGGCTCGGTAGCGTACGTGAAGCAATCGAGAACCCGCCTCTGAGCAGCGGTAAGGGCAAGGTATTCGTTAGCTGAAAAATAGGTCATACGTTATTATAGCCTGTTTCCTGACGGGATTAATACAAGGATGACGATTAGAACTCCTTGCAGTCGTTCTCCTTCGGTAGACTCACTAGGTTCGATCTCCTTCGGTAGAAGATTTTAAGATTAGAAGATTAATGCCTTTAGCCGTCAGCGGTAGGCGGGGAGATAACGGAGGACATCCTTTCAGGATGTCCAGACAGGCTGGAGAGCCTGTCCTCCATGCCGTCAGCTGTCAGCCGCAGGCACTAAGCGGTTGGCGGTGAGCGGTTTACGGATAGCGGCAGGCGGTTCGCGGTCAGCGGTAAGCGATCTTGTGTAGGACAAACGCTTGCGAATCGAAGATCCACTCTTGTATATCCGGACCGGCAGGAGTTCGGCGCATGCGACTCGTCTCAGCCGTCGAACAACGTCGCCCCAGGGTAGAGATCGGTACGCGACCCCCGCTCGCGGAAGCCTTGGTTCCGCGCATGCGTCCCCTGGACGCTACCGTCCCTGGCGGCTACTTGACAAGTCGCTTCTGATCCGTTTACTTGGATATGGTTTATTTGCCTATCGTTGACTACTTCATAAAAATCTTCACGGTCCTGTTCTTCATGACGCCTGTCATCGAGATGGATCCCCAGGAACATGTCGATTGGGTTACGTTTACGTCGGATACTTACGGGTTCTCGGTAAAGGTGCCTGAGGTGTACGAGGTAGAGTCTGATTCCAGTTATCCTTTTGCGACTTGTAATATCGGCGCGTATGCGGACGGCGTCACCTACTTGGTTTCATGCGGGGACGACCCGTTTCCCCACGCCGATTCCGACAGGGCGCTTGCAGATCAGACCGCCGAGTTCGTAAAGATGTATGCTGCAGAAGAAGGCACCTCGGTAAGCTTCACGGAGATAGAGCTTGGGGAATGTACCGGGGTAGAGATAGAGATGCTTGAGGGCAACCCCCCCGACCAGGACCTGCAGGTGATCGCGCGTACCTGGATTGCAAACGGTCACATATACACCCTGGGTGCAGTCCGGATGACGGACGATATGAACCGACGAGCGATAAGGAAGTTCTTCCGCTCGTTCCGGTTGCTTGAATGAAAAACAGAGCACTCAGAGAACACAGAGGCAGGATACGGAGGACAGGTTCTCTTGTGCCAAATGTCAAGGAGGTTTGTGATGATGCGCTTCGTTAAGATGCTTATAGTGACCGTGGTAATTGTCGGGATGACAGAAGGTTGCGGAAAAAAGAAACCTGAGGAAAAAAGGTTCGATGACTGGATCGATGTCAGACTGAATGGTTCGCGCTATCAGGTCAAGATGCCTTCCAAGCCTCACTACTCGATGCAGTATCTCGAATTCCCGCAAGGTCAGGCTGACATGCATGAATACACGTCGGTCGACGGTGATTTGATATATTTCGCGAGTTATTCCGCTTTCCCCGGGATCGGGGATTATCCGGACAGCGTTCTGGATTTCGTGATCCGCAATCTAATGAAGACGCTCGAACCTTCCAAGGCGGAGTTGTATTCAGACGAGAGGTCGATAACCCCTGACGGGTATCCGCGCAGGGACCTCGTCTACGGGATCCCGGATTCGACAAGGGTCTACCACAGGTTTTTGCTCATCGGAGACGACCTGGTTGAGTTAGGCGTCATGTCGAACAAGGATACCTCGATAATCGAGGAATACCTGAATTCTTTGAAAATAGGGAATGGCGAATAAATGTCCTTTTCGACAATCGTTCTCTTGATACTTGTATTGCTTCCGGTCTTGCCGTCAGCAAGCGCACCGGCAGCGGACGACTGGGTAACCGTGACCTCGAAAGAACAGGGGTTCAGGGTGGAGTTCCCCGCAGCCTATGATCTGAGCGAAGATGAACAATCTCCTTACCCGGTACAGGCATATTCCTGTATTGACGGAGACTTTTCCTACACGTTATCGTGCATGCCCAACCCCATACCGGATACCGGTCTGGAGGAGATGACTAACGGCTTCATCGAAGAGATGGTTGCTTTGTACGGAACGTGGGCTGAGGTAAGAAAGCACCGCCGCATTAAGCTGGGAGGAAACCCAGGTGTCGAGCTTGTAATTTCAGTGTCTTACGGTGAAGGTTTGCCGGACATCATTGTAAAGCAGCGGTTGTATTTCGCCGACGGAAGATACTTCATCCTGAGTGCAAGTTACACAGCGGACAGAAAGGACAGGAGCGAGGTGCGAAGGTTCTTTCGTTCGTTCAAGCTGCTGGAATGAAACACAAAGCGCGCGAGCTGCGGGCGTAGGTCGCAGCTCTGTGGGAGGCAACTTCATCGCAAGCGTACATAGATTAACACAGATGTAAGGTGCTGGAAGCGTCATGCGAAGGACGATGGGATCGAGTCAATGTGGTGCAGACGCTTGCGAATCGAAGATCCTCTCTTGCCTGCTCATCAATGGACAGACAGGAGTGCCTGTCTCACAAACCTGAATAAAGACTAGACGGTCAAGTGTGAAGCCAGCGTAACCTTGACATTGTCGTCAATTTGAGCTACAATAATTTACTATGGATGGGTGGGCAATATGCCTTTCAGTGATGCAGTCATAAAAGAAGCATGGAAGCGGTCCGGCGGCAAGTGCGAGTGTACTAGAGGAACGCACGGTCACGCGGGTCGGTGCCCTAACATACTCGTATGGGAAGCAAAGGGCAACTATACCCAGCCTGGAAGCTGGGACGCTTACCACAGCGTACCTGAGGCATCAGGCGGTCCAGACTCGATAGATAACTGCGAGATAATGTGCTCGAGATGCATCCGGATGACCGCCGCTTACAAGGAAATGCCTGTTCCTGAAAAAGATGTAGATACACCGGACGACAACTTCCTTAAGAAACCGACCTAGGGTTTTGCGCTCGGGCCAATAATCTCAGATCGCGGTTTAGCCTTACCTAGAGATCGCTTCGATATTAATGCCTACGGCATTATCCCTCGCGATGACACACCCCTCTACCCTTCGGGAACACGCCCCATAGAGAGAGTGGAATCAACACCAAGATCTTGACACGTAGTGCCTTGTCACCATAATCAGGCTTGATGACTGAAGGCGCTTACATCAAGTTCCTCGGAACGGGCGGCGCGCGATACGTTGTCGCCAAGCAGCTCAGGTATTCGGCCGGCGTCTTCCTTCACGCGTACGGGGAAAACATTATCATCGATCCCGGTCCTGGGACATTAGTCAGAATGACAAAATCTAAGCCTGCTTTGGATGTAGGTAAACTGAATGCAATCATGCTCACCCACTCGCACATCGACCACGTGTCCGACGCGAACGTTCTTGTCGACGCGATGACCGAAGGGGGCGAGCGAAGACTCGGCAAGCTCTTTGCGCCTCGCGAATGCCTGGAAGGTCCTGACGCGGTGATCTTCAACTACCTTCGCGGCTTCCCTGAGGAGATTGTTACCCTCGAGGAAGAGTCGAGCTATCAAATCGGAGACCTTAAATTCTACACCTCCATCCGTCACAGACACCCTGCAGAGACCTACGGGTTTATCTTTACGATCGAGGGTAAGAAGCTCTCGTTTCTCGTGGACACCGGTTTTTTCGAGGGGTTAAAACAGAGTTATGCGGACTCGGACGTACTTGTCGTCAACACGGTTCTGCGCAAGTTCAAATCAGGTGCAAGCGAACGCCACCTTTCCCTTGAAGACCTGGGCAAGCTTATACCCTTACTTAAACCCCGCAAGCTCATCATGACCCATTTCGGGATGACGATGCTGCGCGCCAGGCCCTGGGAGCTTGCCGAGGAGCTGAGCAAGGAAACCGGAGTTGAGGTGATTGCGGCGTCCGACGGAACGAAGGTTGAGATTTGAATTCTCAGGTGACGGGATTCGCATACCTTTCTCAGTGATGGATTCTGCGTATGTGCTTGACAATCCCCGTTTCTTGAGTTTAATAGGATGTAAACAAAAGATAAATAGACTGAGGAGCCTTTTTTGAAAGAAGTAATATGCATGACAAGCAAGAAGGAGGACCGATGAAAGCCTGCAGGAAGTTTCTTTTGATCCTTTTGGCGAGTCTTGCGGTATTCCCGGGATGCAAGGTCCCAAAGGGCGAACTTGCAGTGGTAACCAACCCTGGACAAGCAGCCGTTTTTCTGGATGGGGAAAAGCAGTCAGTACGAACCAACTGTGTCTTGAACGTGGAAGAAGGAAGACATAGAATCAAGCTGCGCCATTACAACTACGAGGATTTCGACACAACAGTGTCAGTGGTCAGGAAGATGCGCACTATCCTGGACGTTGATTTGAAACCGGCAGGAGAACAAACTGAAACGCCTTCAGCCCAGGATTCGCTCCAGGAATAAAGACAGCATCCTGCTAAGCTCAGTCAATTAAGTCCGTAGGGGCCGACCTTTAGGGACTGGGTCAAAACCCCTATTGAGCCGCTTTTAGTCCGACAACGCAGAGCAAATTTGGTTAGTAAGTCGCATCAATACGTAGCTAACAGCCAGGTTGAGACAAGGAGTTTAAACCCCTTGTCTGGTTTTCTTGACTTTTGGCACAGCCCCTTTAGGTCGGCCCGCCCCTGTTTAATAATACACAGACTTGACCAACCTCAGCCCCCCGGAACTCGTCAAACCAGGTAAACCGGAGGAAAAAACAATGAATGTATTAGCTGTCTTAGGCCTTTTACTCCTGCCTTATCAAATCGAAGGATCAGTAAAGCAGAGTATAAGTTGGCAAGCGAAGGTTTTTGAGGTTCAGACCCAAATCGCAGACATCCATCCTTTCCTTGCTAACCTCTTCCCTATCGCCCTCGTGGTTGGCGACAGCCTCGAAATCTATGACATCGATACCCTCAAGCAGCGTTACGTTTTTATAAAACGAGAACCGACCCCGTTTCCCATGAGTACAAGTATTCGCGCAAGCTTCCCGCTTGCTTGTTACGACGGAAGAACATCATGCATAGTATCATACGAGGTTTTCTCCTCCCTTTCAGGCTATGCAACGATTTACCACGAGTTCATGCATTGCACTCAATGGCAGACCTGTGAACTCAAGCTCAAGGAAAAGCTGGATATTTACAACGAAGCGATGGCCGAGCAGAACTACTCCTGGGAGCTCGATCATCCTTTCCCTTACCAGGACATGGCATTTACGGTAATGTACTCGGCTTTTCTGAAAGCTTTGGATGAGGGTGATTCTGCTTCCGTGCACGAATGTCGAACCGGGCTGAAACAGATGTTAGGAAAAAAAGATTACGAGTACATGGTCTGGCAGGAGTGGAAAGAGGGTTTTGCCCGACTCATCGAAAATAAGATACTTGCAAGAATGGGGCTCCAGGAAAACCATTACGGTACTGACAAGCCCTACGATCGGATAGTCTTTTATGAGGGCGGTTCGAAGCTCATCGCCTTCCTTGCTAAAAACGAACCTGACCTCCTGGCGGATATCGAGAGTTTGTTTTATAAGATGTATATGTAGTTCGTCACGATCTCGATAAAGTCACGATCTCGATAAAGCACAGAGTAACGGCTCTGCTCATGCTTTCTTCACGAGATAACGATCAACGAACCTTAACTCAGCAATAACGCTTGACAAACAAACGGGTAATATGTATATTGTCTTAAGATAGGTTGCGTGAAATCCAAAAAACACTGAAAGGAGTTAAGATGGGAACCAAAGGAACTGAAATAATCGGGATGGACGTCTCAAAGCTCGTTAAGGAGCTTAACAAGGCGTTGGCAGACGAGTGGTTAGCCTATTACCAGTACTGGCTCGGAGCCAAGGTTGTGAAAGGCCAGATGCGGGAAGCTGTGACCGCCGAACTCATCGAACATGCGGCAGACGAACTCAGGCACGCAGGCATGTTGGCGGATCGCATCGTACAGTTAGGCGGCACACCGGTGCTTACCCCGGAGGAATGGTACAAGGTTTCGAACTGCGGCTACGACGCACCGGCCGATCCTTATGTTCGAAAGATAGTCGAGCAGAACATCGCCGGAGAACGCTGCGCGATAGAGGTCTACCAGAAGCTCTCCACAATGGTCAAGGATAAGGACCCGATAACGTATAACATTACACTCGAGATAATGGCCGACGAGGTGGAACACGAGGACGACCTCGAAGCGATCCTCGAGGATATGGAACTCATGAAGAAGGGCGGGTAAGGAGTTATCTTGAAGCTAAGGAGATATAATGGCAGAACACATTGCCGATAACATTCAGTCGGCGGACTGGAAGACCGAAAAGCACGTGCCGGTTATCGACTGCCCGAATAAAGTCAAACCCGATGAATGGGTTAAGGTCATCGTTACCCTGGGAAAAGAGATCGCCCATCCCAACACCACCGAGCATCACATCCGCTGGATCAAGGCGTTCTTTGTGCCTGACGGCGCCAAGTTCGCCTACGACCTTGGAACCTTCGAGTTCAATGCACACGGCGAGTCCACCGAAGGGCCTAATAAGGGCCCGGTCTACACGCATCACGAGGCATCCTTCTCCTTCAAGACCACCAAGCCGGGCACCATTAACGCCCTGTCCTACTGCAACATCCATGGCCTGTGGGAATCGAGCAAAAAGGTGGATTTGAGTTAATAGTACTCACGAAAACCAACAAGGGCCGCGATTAGCGGCCCTTTGCGTTTTGAAAGCCAATAGCGTCAATGCCTTAAGCTTACCTTGACACGTTCTAAATAAATACTACAATAATGGTACGGATTTAGCGCTAGATTCCTGAAAACCTCTAAATTATATCATTAAAGGAGGACTCAGTATGGCAAAAGTTGCCAGAGAGATGGTGGAAAAAGCAGGCGTGGACGTCGACAAGCTCTTGGATCTGCTTGTAAAGAACGCCGCAGCCGAATTGACCACCTATTACTATTATACTATCCTTCGCGCCAACCTTATCGGGCTGGAAGGCGAAGGGGTCAAGGAGATAGCCGAGGTTGCACGAATAGAGGACCGCAACCACTTCGAGGCCCTTGTTCCCCGTATATACGAGTTGGGCGGCAAGCTTCCCCAGGATATGAAGGAATTTCACGACATATCTGCATGCGGAGCTGCTCATCTGCCCAAGGACCCGCACGACGTTAAAGGCATACTCAAGGCCCTTGCAAATGCCGAACGCTGTGCGGTTCGAGGCTACACCGAGATATGCAACATGACCGCAGGCAAGGACCACCGAACCTACGATCTGTCGCTTTCCATACTCCACGAGGAGATAGAGCACGAATCCTGGTTCTCCGAGTTCCTGGGCGAAGGTCCGTCAGGGCACTTCATGCGCAGGGGGGAAACCTCGCCGTTCGTGTCCAAGTTCCTGAGGTAATAATCCATACATCACGGGCCGACCGCAAGGTCGGCCTTTTTTTCTTTCGAGTAATTTTAATCCGCAGATTTCACAGATGAGAATTCCATGCGGTCACTCTCCTTTGGTTACGCAGATTCAGATATATCATTGTTATTGTGATTTTCGTAGAGATGCAGGTAGAAGTCAAAAATATCAATAAGGCATACCCGATACATACTGAAAAACAGGAAATCGATGCTTTCGGCACAGTCCTTAAGGTCAACCCTACCAAACCAGACAAGGGGTTTAAATCCCTTGTCTTACCTGGCTGTTAGCTACGTATTGAGTTGACTTACTAACCAAATACGCTCTGTATTGTCGGACTAAAAGCGGCTCAACGAGGGTTTTGACCCAATCCCTTAAGGTCAGCCCCTACGAGCTAAGGCCTTAAACTCTCGCGCTTTGAACCCTGTCATCGATCTTGATTATGAAAAGTCCTTCCTCAGGTTCTGCAAGCATCTCACGGCCCAGCCGGTCGCTAAGTTCCCAGGTATCTGCCCGGGCTATGCGCGAGACGGTCTCATCTGACAGCTTGATCTCGACCGCTCTGGAGTCGTCTTTCGCGGTAAAAATCACCCTGGCCTCGCCTTTGTCCTCGACAGTAATGTTGCCCTTGCCCAGGGTGCAGCACGAGCCGAGCTGAACCCCGTCGGTAAAGCACGAGATCGGTGTTTTGAAGCCTGTGAATGTCACTGCACGTTTGGAAAACGGATCGGAGCCGAGTTCGCGATTCGCGATAAGTCCGGCGCGGTAACCGAGAACTACGTAAGGACCTATATGCCCGTGGAAGCGTTTGAGGAAGAAGAGCGCTTCCTCGTTTGATAATTGCTTGTCCATAAAAGATGAAGGTGATTTAAGCTTAAGCCTTTATTATACCTGTCCCGTTCAGTTCCGCAAAAGAGCCTTGGGCGCACGGGATGCAGTAACTCTTGCCGTCTCGTTCCACTATCCGGGACCCGATTACGTTCTCCCCGCATTTTTCACAGCGCACCGAGTCGAAAATCGGCGCGTACTCGGGCAGGTCGAGGTTGAATTCGGTTATGCGAAACATCCGCTCGGCAGGTACGGAAAGGTCATTGACGCTCATCCGATGGAACAACCCCATCATCCGGGAAAAAACCTCAGGCGAACCTTGCTCTCTCCGGATCACGTATCTGTCGAACAGTTCGTAGGCTTCGGGATACTCCATTGCCCTCGAATCGTCGAAGTCAGGGTCAAGCGCGAGCCTTACCGCCTTGCCGTCACGTTTGCTTAAGGTGACCGCAGTTTTTCCGTAATCACGATATACCAGGGCGTTGTTCCCGAAAGAGCACCCGGTTACCATCTGCACCCCGTCCGAAAAGCAGTTGTTGGTTTCGATTATGGCCACAACCTCTTCCATACCGGTATTGGCCACCCCAAGTTTTTTGATGCCGTAAAGACCTGCTACCACCCCGTAGGCCAGGTAGTTGCAGAAGTGACCGTGAAGCTCTCCAGCTTTCGCAAGGAGTCCTTTTAAATCATCGGCTGCAATCATTTCTTCAATCTCCGCTCGATAATGATTCTTTTGATCCACTTGAAGCCTCCATAGCTTTTTCGATTTTTACTTCTCAAGTATAAGGAGGCGTGTCAACTGTGTCAAATTCGTGCTACTGGTTGTTTTTATTCGTCTGTGTGCATCTAAATGATCCGGGGAAAACACCTTCGAAACCGCACATTGCCTTGAAATTCCTCACCCGGATCGATGTTACCTTTCAGCTAGCTTTTTTTCAAGTCCTTCGCTATCTCCTCAGCCACCTTCTTGCCTGAAAGGAACATGCCTCCGAAGATCGGCCCCATACGCGGCCCACCGAAGCAGGCATTGGCAGCCATACCGGTAATCCACAGCCCTGGGTATATTTCACATGTGTTCTTTAGGGTCTCGGCCTCCGCCCTGTCTGCCCACATGGGTCTCTCCCCCTCGAACTTACCCGAAGGCGTATTTATCTTGACCTTGGCCTTGCGCAGGAGTCCGTTAACGACCTCGGCAGCGTGCCCGGTGGCGTCGATGACTGATCGAGCCTTCATGGTCAAGGGATCAACGTGCAAACCTTGCATCTGGACAGCGGTCCAGTTCAATACGAGGCCTGAGACACGATCCTGGTAAAGGAGCACGTCTTCGACCGAGATGAGGTTAAACAGTTTTACCCCTGCACGGGCCACCCTGACCAGCTGCGCTCCAAGGACCTCGATGGCATCGGCCGTGAAGTAACCCGGGCGCTGCTCGTACAAACCCACCCCCAGGTCTTCAAGTATGCATCTAGCAGTGTCCTGGACAACGATTTCTGAAAACATCATCCCGCCGCCGGGCATACCTCCGCCCGGCTTCAACGCCCGTTCAAAGATAACGGTCTTTAAGCCCTTCTCCGCAAGGGTATACGCCGCTGTCAGGCCTGAAGGCCCTGCCCCCACGACCGCAACGTCGGCTTCAAGGTTTTCAAGTAACTTGTCGGTGTAGCGTTCGATGATCGCGCGAGAAATCTCGATGTCCTTTAGTTCCATAAATTCCTCCGTTTACGGAATGCATCCAACAAGGTTTTCACAAATTGAAGCAAGTATAGAAACAAGAAGCCGGGTGTCAACCTGTTATGCGCAAGTAAAGAACCAATAAAGCATTACCGATCGCTTTATCCTGACTTAAGACACGCCCCTCGAATATCGATCCGACAAGGTCTTTCCTCAGGCCTCCGGAGGGTTGATACTATCTTGCGTCCAGGCTCACGTCACCCGACGAGGAGGTCAGGCTGATGTTACCCGAACCGTCGCCCATGGTTCCCTCGAAGGTGTTGGCTGAAGGGTTTTCGTCCGTCATCCCGAAGGCCGCGTCGACGCTCAGGTCTCCTGCATTGGTTTGAAGATAGACATCTGCATTGACGTCGGTCTCAACTGCCACCTTTACCGTGCCGCTGGTGTTTTCGAACACGCATTCCCCGTTGTTCTTGGGCATGTCAACGTCCGCATCGACCGATCCGTTATTGGCGCTGCCCGTTATATCCCCGGCATGGTTGGAAACCAACAAGTCGCCTGACGTGGTTTCGATCTCTGCAGAACCCTGTGTATTCTTCATATCGATCGTTCCGTTGTTCGTAGTTGCGTCGATATCGCCTACGTGATCTTCGATGTTGATGTCGCCGTTGAGAGTGTAGAGATTCGCGTCGCCGCCGGTGTTCGTTGCATTAATGTTACCGTTTGAAGAGAAAAGTCTTATTCCCTCCTGGTGGCCTACTACGGTGACGCCGCCGTTGAACGTTTTCAGATCGATCTCGATGTCTTCAGGAAGGGTGATGTCGACGTCGCACGAGTAACCTATGGTTGTCTCGGGCATCTCGACGGTTATGGTCAGGTTGACGCCGTCTACATCCTCGGTAATGTCTATCTCACGAAGGTCCTCGCCGGTCTTGGTAAAGGTAACGGTAATATCCTGGCCCGCCTCGACGTCTGCGGTCACATCGCCGTTTTCTGTACTGATGGTAACCTTGTGATAGTCTGCGGCGTTATAGTCCCTCGTCTCTTCGGCTTCTTCTTTTTCGCATGACAGTCCGAGGACGACCAGCGCCGCAATTGCGAGTGAAAGTGTCTTTTTCATGTTCTACTCCTTTTTTAACTCGACTCAGTATACTAGGAGATCGAAAACTGTCAATTCCAATCCCGGATCAGGACGCAACATCTCCCCTGTATCCTGCGTCTGTAATGTTGATGTTGACCAACATACCTACCTATTTTAAGATGCTGCGAGACTCGAACTTCTCTCGTTTCCTCAGGAAACTCCGAGACGGCATGCCCCGGTCCAAGAACGGTTCCAAGGGCAAAACCCTGAAACTGGTCAACCTCTTCCTCGCCGGCGAGCGCCTGCTTCCCTTCGAGGGAAGTTACGTGGCAGTCTCGCTTCTGCCGCCTTTAGGGTCTGAGTCCTTCCTGCAGTTCGTGCGCACACAGGGTCAGAACATCTTTGCTGACGGCAAGCCTGTGAGGATGGCCGCACCAATCTCACTCTCCCTTGCCATGACCAACCGATGCAACTACGACTGCATGCACTGCGGAGTACACCTGGTTATCACAGCAAGGGAACTCACCGCGCAGGAGTGGATTAAAACCACAAGGACACTTCTGGATATGGGATCTGCGTACTTCGCCCTGACCGGCGGAGAACCATTATTGAGGGACGACCTGGAGCGAATCATTTCCGACGGGTTTGACGATCGAGCTACGACCTTTCTTTTTTCCAACGGCAAGACCCTGACCCGTAGCCGTGCGCGGTCTCTGAAAAGCTCCGGGCTCTTCGGTCTCTGCGTGAGCCTCGACTCGGTGAATCCTGAAATCCATAACAAGATGCGCGGTGACGAGAAAGCATTCGACCACGCGCTTGCGGCAATTTCCAACACCCGTGCCTCCGGTCTTTATACCCTGGCCCAGGCAGTCGTCTATAAGAATCAACTCGATCGCAGAAAGCTGTTCAAGCTCGCCAAGCTGGCCAGGAGCCAGGGCGCGCACGAGTTCCGGATTATGAAGCCTGCGCGGGCGGGGACGCTTATCAACTGCGAGGAAGAAGGCGTCTTCTACGATGAGGCAGACGACGAGTTCGTACGCAAGCTGCAGTATCAGGCAAACCGCCGCTGGGACATGCCCAAGGTAACGGTCTTTCCGTTTTCTGAGATCGGAAAGTTTCACTGCAACGCGGGCGTCCGCCACTCATACATAACCGCCCAAGGCGACTGGACCCCGTGCGACTTTATACCGATGTCTTTCGGCAACGTGCTGGAGGATAATATGAGGACTATCTGGCGCAGAATGAACGATGCGGTGGGTATTCCAAAGCGCAGCTGCTGGTCCAGGGATCTGGCACCGCACTTGTGCGGTAAGCGTTGGCCTCTGAAGCCTGAAGAATCCGGAAAGCTTGCATGCATGTTTCGGGATAAAGAAATCGCCAAGACTTCCTGATTCAAACCCCTGCTGAACTAAACCGACATCGAGGTCAGGTGATGTGTAGGACAAACGCTCTTGTTTGTCAGAACCGGCATCCTGCCGGTTCTACTTACATCCCTAAACCCATTCCCGCCATAACCACTGGTAATCATCAGCCTTTTCGACCAACCCCTTGCGAACTGGATTTTGACAGATATAGTCAACCTTGGCCATGGCGCTTTCGTAAGAGCGGAGTATACGATCAAAAGACTCGTGTTGCCAAACGCAACCTGTTCGTCCCAGGGCTTTATTGATATTCCTGGCCGACACACCTTTTATCGATCTCATGATCTCAGATAACCCATAAGTCCCGCCCTGATCGTCTTTCAAGGGTGTAAAAATCATGTGAACGTGATCAGGCATAACCACTATGCCGTGCAGGAATATCTTAATCTCATGGTCGTGAAGGCAATGCTTGATAACTAACTCACGAACGGATTCAGGCAATATCCATCTGTTATAGGTTATGAAGGTTACGAAGAAGGTTTTTCCCTCGATTTGAAGATGAGGAAGTTTACGCCTGTAGGCATTCTTCGCAGGCTTGGCCAACGGTCTTTCCATATATCCAGTATAATATTCAGAGATTAATCCGATTCAAGGATGCAGGTCAAACATTTGCGAATCGAAGATCCAGGCTTGTTTGTACAGAGGGTGTAGGACAAACACTTTTATTTATCTGAACCGGCAAGAGTGCCGGTCCTACACTTATTGGACGGAGGATGTAGGACAAACACTCTTGTTTGTCCGAACCGGCATCCTGCCGGTTCTACACGCTCCTTCCGAAGGCAAGAAGCATTGACAAAGCCAATCAATTCAATATCGTATTCCTGAAAACCAAGGAGGATGCGTTGAAACGATTAGTGTGGATTACGACGTTGGTCATCGCAGCAGGCGTGATATTGACGGGCTGCAGAGAGAGACGGCCCGAATGGCGCGAGTTCTCTCCTCGAGAAGATTTTTCAGTAATGATGCCCGCAGAACCCAGGGAGGTCGGATTCAAGTTCTCGGACGAAGACGAGGAGGTTCAACTCCATCTCTACAAGGCAAAATACCGCGGCCACACCTACAGGGTAATGACCGGCAACATCCTCGATGAGTCGGATATTGAAGAATTGTTGAAAATCGGGTTCGAGGTCAGGCTCGGTAAATGGTCGGTTGACGAACGAGACATTCTATACAACGGCTTTCCAGGCAAGGAAATCATCTCGTCAAGACCGAGGCGCACGACCGTATCCAGGTACTACGCGGTCGGAAACCGCTTTTACATATTAAGCGTGAGGTACAAGAACAGATACCTACTTGAAGAAGACGTCGAGACGTTCTTCAACTCCTTCAAGGTTCATCCGCCTGCCGACACTGCGAACTAGGTTCTTTACTACTCCATCCGCGTGCGTGTTCCTGAAACCGGTTGTGAGACAGAGGTTACTTCAGAGGAAGCCGAAAATAGCAGCCCCTCTCCTCCATCTTCCCTAAGAATGAGAACGACGCTTGCTAGTAATATCTCACGGAAACGTATCTGAACACAGCGTCGTGAGACCCTCACGATGACGAACCGTGATTCAAGGCATGATCTCCTTATCCGCGTACCGGGAGTGCATTAAGGCAAAATACCCGCTTCCCTGTGCTTTGCCGCGACAGCGTCGGCCAGTTTATCGAGGGATTTGAAATCTTCTTCCTTGGGAACACCCTTGATGATCACTGGATTGATGACGTCGACCTTCAGGTTGCCGATCATCCCGGCAAGGGTTTCCACTGCCTTGGTTCCCCATCCGTAAGAGCCGATCACCGACAGGAACTTGACCTTGGGTCGCAGAAGATTTGCCAGATAGGTTCCGTATACTGCCAGAGGATGAGGGCCGCCGATAACGGTCGGGGTTCCCACGATGATGGTTGCCGCGTCGACAAGAGACATAGCCAGCTTGCCTATATCGGAAACCGCCAGATCGAACTGCTGAACCTCGATTCCGCGTTCAGCTAAAGCGGGAACCAGGTAATCGATCATCTTCCTGGTGCTCGAGTGCATGGATACGTAGGGAATCACCACCAGATTCCTGGGTTCGGATAGGACCCAGTCTTTGTAGGCGTCGATGATGAACGAGGGTTTGTCGTAGATGGGACCGTGTGAAGGTGCGATCATCTTAATATCGTAGGGTTCAAGTTTTTTCAGGTTATCGGCGATAATAGTACGGAATGGCATCATTATTTCGGAGAAGTAACGCTTGGCCGCTTCGTACACTCTTCCTTCGTCTGTAACGTAAAGGTCGGTGGTGGCGATATGGGAGCCGAAGAAGTCGCAGGAAAAAAGAATCTTATCTTCTTCCAGCCAAGTTACCATGGTCTCTGGCCAGTGCACCCAGGGGGTGTGTATGAACTTCAAGATTCTGCCGCCGATGTCGACGGTTTCAGAGTCTTCAACCGTCTTGAACCGATCCTCAGGTAACAGTAACAGATCTATTAGCATCACCTTGGCTTTTTTCGTGCAGACCACCTTGGCTTCGGGATACTTCTCGACCACCTTGCCGATTGCCCCTGAGTGATCCTGCTCCGCGTGGTGGGAAATAACGTAGTCTATCCTGGGGACTTTTTCCAGTTGAGACATAAGGATGTGCGTCATGGATGGATCAACTGAATCCACTAGAACTGTCTTGTCGTTACCTTGGATAAGGTAGGCGTTGTAGCTTGTTCCGTCAGGCAGGGGGATAAGGGAATCGAAAAGCCTTCGATCCCAGTCAACGGCGCCTATCCACTGGATGCCTTCGGTTATTTTCCTCGGTATCATTACTCCTCCTTTCGGGAAGGAATGTTTTTAGCCATATTTACGGTAATTATAGTAAAATAATAGGAATTGTCAATCTAAGTCCCAGTAATAAGTGAAATCGCAATGTTAAGAAAAATCAACGGGCGGTTTACCGGTGTGAAATTTCCTTATCTATGTACCGGGAGTGCATTAAGGCAAGCAGAGCTGCGTAATCCAACCTGAAGCAAACCTCGTCGCCCAGCTTGTACTTTTCACCGCTCTCCGAGATGTCGGCTACAACGAGATCAGAAGCTCCACCCACCAGTTCAACGTCTTCATCGAACGGAATCAGATGTTCAAACGGCACGTCCAGCCTGCCGATATTCAAAACCGCCCTCATCTTTCTTTCCCCTCCGTGTCCCCATTCTCCTGACGCAGGGACCTCCTCATCCTCGCCAAAGGCGTTCTCGCCCCTCTTGCCCACCGGACCTGTAGGCTTTTCCTTGAGTTCCACGATGCTGGCTGCTAGCTTGAAAGCATCGGGTTTGAGACCCTTAAGGTATCCTCCGTTAACAAGGTCAGAGCCAAGGAACAATGCTTCGCCTACCCGGAAATGGTTTATCTCCCGGGGAAGTTGTTTTGTAAGTATGTTAGGGATGGTAACTGAAGATCCGCCCGAACACCAGCGCAGCTTGGTATTAAAGGTCAATTCAACGAGTCTTTTGTAAAGGGCAAGCTGCATAAGCTTGTCATAGGTTGGAAGCACGCCGTACATGCACGCAAGGTTGGTGCCTATACCAACCACCTCGATCCCCTCCAACTCAAACACCTGACGGTAAAAATCGATTAACCGTTCAGGCATAATGCCTTCGCGCAGCTCACCCAGCTCTATCATGATGATTACGCCGTGTTTTTTGTCCTGCTCTTGCGCCGCATCGGATAAAGCCTTGATTGTCTTGAGCTCGGTATTCATGCTGATGTCGGCCCACTTGACGATGCTTGGGGCAAACTTTGGACTCGAGGGTCTGATGTACATGGTTTCGGCCTCTGGATATAGATTACGAATGGTTTTCAGATTTTCCAGCCTGGAGTCGGCAAAGGATCGCAGTCCAAGTTCTATAAGAAGCTTTAGGGTCGGTTTATGCCCGCACACCACCTTAGTCACCGCGGTCCAATGGATTCCTCTTCTCGTAAACATGTTATCCAGCGCCCTGAAGTTATGCCTGATAACCCCGGGATCGATTACCACCCGGCTCATTTCTCGTTCTTGTTATACGTGTTCTTTACGTTATACGTGTTCTTTACGTACCGCATCTCGGCGTACTTGGTGGTAAACCCAAGCTTTTCGTACATCTTTTTTGCAGAGTTGTTGTACTCAACGTGGAGCGCTATATCGCCTTCAGCTTCGTCCATAGCCCTTTTCAGGAGCTCGGCTCCTGCTCCCAGAGGGGCGTTGGCCGAATCGGTGGCTATATATACGAGGATGTTATCGGGTATGTAGCCTGACATCCCGGTCTTGTTCAAGACGACTACTCCTGTGAGCTTGCCTCCGATCTCCTGAAGAAGGACGAAACCGCCCTTGCCTTCGGCTTTCGAGAAGGCATAATCGATAGCAGCGGCTATCTGATCCGGCGGATCGCGGAACCGCTCAAGGTTCAGATGGAGAAATTCGACTATCTGGGATTTGGAATATTTCTTTTCTAACTCAAACTTTGTATGAACGGTTATGTATTTTTCTTGCATACACCTCTTTAGTTTAGATTGCTGATGATTTTTCCCACGGCTGCATTTACCACGGATTCCTAAATTGCAGTTTTACGTTACTTGATTATAGTCGTACATGCGAAAATGTCAAGTAATACAAGAGTAAGCACCTCCATGAACTTTGCCTCCTGCTCTGTTAACACCTTCTCGGTTAGCTCCACTCCCTCCGGGATGAACGGTATGGGATGTTGGTTGCTAAAAACTCCTTAGTTTTCTATTTGGGTATTGGAAGATGAAAAGATGTCAAGGATTTTCAATATACTGACAAACAAGAGTGTCTGTCCCATACACTCTGGCTCATGACTTCTAACAATGTGGAGCAGACACTCCTGTCTGCTAGTAAAGTAGGGGCCGATCTTTAGGGGCTGTGCCAAAAGTCAAGAAAACCAGACAAGGGGTTTAAACCCCTTGTCTCAACCTGGCTGTTAGCTACGTATTGATGC
>JAFGSK010000062.1 GCA_016934635.1 Caldifarciminota bacterium | reverse complement strand
GGATCCTCCTTTGTAGTTTTTTTCCTGATTATACTTATCAGGTTTTGGATCCGCTATCCTATTTTCAACAGGCTATGGGACATCCCCCCGACACAACATTGAATAAATTAAAAATTTCCAGTGTAGAGTGGATAAAGGTTAACCTGAAGTTAAGTATGTTACACCGAATCGAACAGGTTGACAAATATGGTGGAATGAGTAACTTCAGCCAATCGCTACGAAGTAAATAGGTGAAATCAGTATAATCCCAGTTTATCTTCGTAAATGTAGGACGAGATGGTTGAGAAAGAAGCGGCAAAACCAAGAAAGAGGATTCGTGAGTCAAAAAGAAGTATTGAAGGTTGAGGGATTAGAAAAAAGGTTTGGTCAGGTGCAGGCCCTTGCCGGGATAAGTTTTGAAGCCAGGAGGGGAGAACTCTTCGGGCTTTTAGGACCGAACGGCGCAGGAAAAACTACTACGGTACGCTGTATCTGCTCGATAATCAAGCCGGATTCAGGAACCGTCGAGGTAGAGGGAATAAGTGTCAGAAAAAAACCTTTGGAAACACTCAAGCGAATAGGTGTCGTTCTGGAAGACGGTAAGCTATACGACCGGCTTTCAGGGGAGGAAAACATCAAACTCTTTGCCCAGCTTCACGGTATCGATAACGTCGAGGGACGCATTGCCGAGATATGCAAAGTGCTTGAATTTGAGGAGTATCGCAAACGAAAGTTTAAAGACCTCTCGAAAGGAAACAAACAGAAGGTCTTGATAGGACAGGCCTTGGTCATTGACCCGCAGTTACTCATACTGGATGAGCCTACTGCAGGCCTGGATGTTCCTGCGCAAAAGGTCATCAGGGATTTGCTTAAAAAAATCAAAAGGGATAGGACCATCCTTTATTCCACTCATATAATGGCTTACGCAGAGGAGCTTTGTGACCGGCTGGCTATAATCGATCACGGCAGGATAGTTGCCCAGGGTACGGTTAATGAGATTTGCAGAAAAGCGGGAGCAAAGGATCTGGAACAAGCGTTTCTAAAACTGGTAGGCAGAGATGTTTAAAGGTGTAGGCCTGATCTATCGCAAGGAGATGTGGACGGCGTTCCGTGAGCGGCGTACGTTCTTTTTCCTTATCCTGTTTCCGCTTCTTGTCTGGCCTTTATTTACCGTACTGCCTATGCTGTTCGTCGGAGGTAAGGAAAGAAAAGCCCAGGAAAAGCCTTCAGCCGTCGCACTGGTTGCACCTTTTGAAGTTCCTGAACTCGAGGAGATGTTTAAGGCAACTGAAAGAGTCAGGTTAGTAAACGTTGATGACCCCGCTACAGCCGTCTCGGACAAGAAGGCTTCTTGCGTGGTTTACGTGGACAGCTTCTCACAGGATTCGATGAATCTCTATACGCGCATATTTTTCGATGCCACCCAGACCGAATCCAAGGTTGCCGCCGATAAGGTCGAACTCCTTTTATCTACATACGAACAGGAAGTTGTTAAGAAACGTCTTTCCAGCCAGGGAATCGATGAACGATTATTGAATGCCGTTTCGGTTATTCGAGAGAATGCCGTAAATCCCCAGCAGATGTTCGGTTTCTACACAGGATTCATTATCGGTATGTTCATCGTCATGGGGGCATTGATGGGCGCTTCCTCGATAGTCATAGATTCCACCGCAGGGGAGAAGGAACGAAAAACACTTGAGCTTCTATTGACCGCGCCCATACCACGGGGTTCGATAATGTTCGGAAAGTACCTTGCCGGAGTGACGTTTGCCTTTATCTCGCCTATCCTTACCGCACTCGGAATGTCGCTCGCTGCATCCTTCGTGATACCCTTGATCTCGGCGGAAGCGAGTGGGTTCAATCTTGCAGGGATGCTTTCTGCAGGAAAGATATTAGCCATGCTTCTCATCATACTTCTCTTGGCCGCGTTCATCGTAGCGCTTCTCATGGCCATTGCGGTCAGAACACGTTCCACCAAACAGGCAGGGGCATATATGGCGCCTTTGAACATAATCATGGTGATTCCTATTATGTTCATGCAGATAATACCTGCAGTACCGCCTGCGTGGATGTTCTTCGTTCCTTTCCTGAACGTAATGCTCGTACTGAGAGGCCTGTTAATGAATACCCTGCCGGCATCTGCGATTCTCTATACGCTCGCATCGATGTTCGTTTTTCTAATGCTGGCCTTGCGTTTTGCGGCTCGAGGTTTCGGCTCGGAAAAGGCGCTCTTGAATTAATCCAGCTTCGAGGTGCAGTGGGGACAGCGGGTCGCCTTAACCGGAATCGTTGAGAAGCAGTAGGGGCACTCCTTGGTCGAGATTTCGACAGGTTCCGGCTTCTTCAGCTTGTTGACGCCCTTTACAACCAGAAAGATAGCCAACGCAATAATCAAGAAGGAAACGATTGACATGATGAATACTCCGTAGTTGATGGAGATGGCTCCCGCAGCCTGCGCCTCGGCCAGTGAGGCGTAAGGACCTCCAGGATTGCCGTATTTGAGAACCGCGAATAGGTTGGAGAAGTCAACTTTACTTAAGAGTAAACCGAAAGGCGGCATGATGATGTTGTCCACCAGAGATTTTACAATGGCTCCGAACGCCGCTCCGATTACTATGCCTACTGCCATGTCGATTACGTTACCGCGCATCACGAACTTCTTGAACTCTTTGAACATGCAGAAGCTCCTTCGAGGTTAAGGTTTAAAAATCTGAAAAAAAGAGGGAAGCGTATGCTTCCCTCTCAAGTAACTCTTATTTGCTCAGGATGGTAAACTCCACCCGTCTGTTCAAAAACATATTATCTTCGGTGTCGTTGGGTGCAACCGGCTGGGTTTCGCCGTAACCCTTTGCCAGCATGCGATTCGATTCGATTCCGTGATTTTCGATTAGATACAGCCTGACTGCGGCGGCGCGGTCCTGAGAGAGCTGGAGGTTGTAGGAATCCGAGCCGCGTGAATCGGTATGTCCGCCTATTTCCACGCGTATGTCAGGATTGTCTTTCAGTATCTGGGCGGCCTCATCGAGGATAGGGTAGGATTCCGAGAGGATGACCGATTCGGCGGTTTTAAAGTTTATTCCCCGGAAGGCAATCTTCATTCCTACCTTTACGAGTTTAAAATCCTTGACTGTTCCGGTTTTTCCCACTATTACCGACGCAATTTGAGGAAGGTATCCCTCGCAGGACACCTCAATACCGTAAGCGCCTGGCTCAAGCTCGGTTGTATAAATGCCGGTGGCAGGATCGGTGCGTATTTCGGGTATCGAGGCTTCGGTAAACTTCACCGTTGCGGAGAGAGGGGTGTCCTTTTCTCTGTCGGAAATGGTTCCTGAGAAGGTTACCTTCGCAGCTTTTAGAAGAAAATCAACCTGTGCGACTTCCCCGTCCATGACTACGACTGTCTTCTTTACGCCGGTATAGCCTTCAGCTGAGGCCTCGAAGGTATATGTACCGGGAGCGAGCGAATCAAACTTGAAGCCCATCGAGCCTGCATCGATGACGCCTGTTGCAGGACCCGAGTAGCTGACCTTGCCGACGATGCCAAGCCCGCTGCCTTCGTCTTTTATGGAACCGGCAATCGCTCCCATAGGCACATGCTTCTTTTCAGGGGTGGACCACGATATACCCATGGTTACAGTGCGATAGAAATCCTCACGCGGATCGTCATCGGTTTTGAAAATGAGAAAATCCATCGCATAATCAAGGTTGAATCCGTAAGGAAGAGTAAGTCTTACGGTAGGAGAAAGCCACATGTCGCCATTGCCGCCGTCGGTTGGCTGCTCCGTGTAGAACTCTGCAATGAACGTGACGAAGGGAATCGGTATCTCAAGACCTGCGCCGACACAGATGCAATCACTTACTCGAGCGCCCGCAATCTCGTCCGATTTAATGAGATATCCGCCGTTCACGTGTACGAGCGCCGGGATCTTGCCAATATCCCTGAAATCAGTTGTTAATAGAGCGCGCAATCCGATATCCAGACCGTTCGTGTAATCGGCAGGAATGAAAGGCTCTTGGGCCAGCGGCGCAAGAAGCCTTGCCTGAGCGCCCAGCTTCAGAACCTTGAGATCGGGATAAGAACCTTTAAGGTTAGCCTCGATGTCCCATAATCCGATGTCGGTTGCTGAATCGACGTGAGGTTTGTAATACCCGAGGGCCGGAACCAGGCCTATCTCGAGGTAGTCCATCGGGGCGTAGCTGGCTCCCAGCCTTATAACCGCATCCCATGTCGAAAACTGGGCATCGTTGAGGTGATAGCCGCCAACCGTGGGACCTGCCCAGTGAAGGTTGAAGCCAAGCGCACCTTTACCCATGTTCTCGGCGTTTTGAACGCGGAAAAGCCCGTTGCCGGCAGTCACCGTGGGTCGAGCAAACCCTGTCGTAGCTGTCATCGCTACGACTAGTGCGATAACGACGGTTTTTTTCATAGAGATCCTCCTTGTTACTTTATAGGTTTTATAAGCCCTCGCAAGGACGCGCCCTCTTAAAACCTCATCCGCTTTTTATGAAATACGCCCTTTGTTATGGTTCAAGATACCATTAAATAGTAACTTTATTATAGGTTTGTTTTATATATAGTCAAGGTGTTTTGAGCAAATTAAATTGACACCTCTCAGGTTAGGCCTATAATTAACCAAAACCAAAGGAGGAAAAAATGCCGGCTATTAATTACCTGTACATAGCGCTGGGTATACTGCTTTTAATCATCATTCTTTCTGCCATACGAATTCTCAAGGAGTACGAACGGGGTGTAATCTTTCGCCTGGGACGACTGGTAGGCACAAAGGGACCGGGTATTATCATACTTATACCATTAGGAATAGACAAGATGGTTCGGGTAAGCCTGCGTGTAGTAACCATGGACATACCGCCTCAGGACGTAATAACGAAAGATAACATCACGGTGGAGGTAAACGCGGTAGCGTACTTCAGGGTGATGGACGCTTCCAAAGCCGTAGTAGAAGTGCAGGATTTCATGTTCGCTACCTCTCAGATTGCACAAACTACGCTGCGATCCGTACTCGGCGAGTACGAACTTGATGATCTTTTAGCCGACCGCGAAGCGATCAACGAAAGGCTTCAAAAGATAATAGACAAGCAAACCGATCCATGGGGTGTCAAGGTTTCGATGGTAGAGATCAAGGACGTTAACCTTCCGGAGGAGATGCGCAGGGCTATCGCGCGACAAGCTGAGGCGGAACGCGAACGCCGCGCCAAAGTCATCCATGCCGCCGGTGAGTTCGAGGCGTCGAAGAAGCTCTCCGAGGCCGCTGCGGTACTCGACAGAACACCGTCGGCCATTCAGCTTCGATTCCTCGGGACCCTTACCGAGATAGCGACCGAGAAGAACTCGACGATCATATTCCCGGTCCCTATAGATCTCCTCAAAGCCTGGATGCAGAAGCAGACAGCTGGTGAAGTTAAACCCAGACGATCTCCCAGGAAGAAATAGGTGGGCTGTTCGTTAGATAAACAATCGATAACTATACTCAGAAACATTAGCCGCGGGGGTTGGACGACCCCCGCGGATCTTCTTGCTGACAGATCCATCGAAGAAGTTGAAGCCCGGTTGCACGGCCTTCTTGAAACCGGAGTAATCGGTTCATTCCACGCAGTTCCGTTCCTGCCCGCGTTAACCGGCGGCCAATGGGGACGTTACGCTATAAGGTTGCACGAATCAAATACAGATACCCTTAATAAAGTCGCCAGGAACCTTTCCGGGCTGGAAGAATCCCTGCACAACGCAGTATTCTTTACACGCAAGTTTCCACGCACGACATTGTTTACCTTTTCCAGAACCCAGGAAGAGATAGACCTTTTGCTTCGTGAAGCAGGCGTCGAAACTAAACCAATGCTTATCCGGTCATACAATTTTCCGTTTCCCGCAAGCTTAAGTGATGAGGAACACTCCTTGCTAAGGACCATTAACGAGATAGGTGAGGTTGTACCCACGATACTCAGCAAACATGTGTATAGGGAACCCGAATGGGTCGAGGCAAAACTACAGCGTCTGGTAATTCACTCCGATAATCCCCAAGGCGTAGTTGTGCTGCGGGCAACTATCCACTGGTATAGAATAGATAACTTCCTGCACGCTCATATCCTGCTGCCTGTAAAAGCCAAGGGCGTATTAGGGGAATTACTCAAAGGGCTTGTCTGGAACACCCTGAGTTGGCCTGGCGAAAGTGAAGAAACCATCTCGGTGGAGGTTGATTTCCGAGGCTGGGGAGAGTTTGCCGCGTGCAAGGAACGTATTGAAATTTCAGGCTACCCGTTTGTCGGCTTTGCCATGTTCGTCGAAGAACGCATCCATGGCAAGGGTTTTGACCCGTAACACACCATACCCGTAACACACCAATTTCCCATTCCCTTCTCAAATACTCGTAACATATCGATAAAACCCCTCCAGTTAGATTAGAAAAGTCGCTATCACCTCCGAAACGTTTTAAGCCTCAATCCCTGTGAAGTCATCTCCAGATACGTAAAGTGGGAAATCCAGTCGCCTATAATGTAGAAATCCTTGGCATCGTATGAGAATTTACATGGATGATGATGGTGACCTGAGATAATCACCTCAGCCTCCGAATCGGTTGTTTTGAGGCGTTGAACACTAAACTTTGCCCTGAAATCCAGATTTCGCTTACGGCTCAGCTGAGCTATCTTTAAGGCCAGGTTGAATCCCATTCGATAGGGGAGAAGCGAATAAATCCATACTGCGGTAGGGTTATTCATTACCTGCCAGGCGAATCGGGATAAGACGTCTTCTTCTCTTAGAATCCCGTGAAAGAACTGAACCTTAGTGCCAAAAAGTTCGTGAATCTCTCCTTCAAGGACTATACGCAATCCCCTTTTTCGTAAGTACTGGCTCATCCACAAGTCATGATTACCGGCAAGGAAGTAAACTACGAGACCTTTCCTGATTAAACCGGTAATTTCTTCGACCAAGGGTTCATAGGAGGGTAGGATTCGATCCTGAAACACGAAACCGAACTCGAACAGATCCCCTAAGATATACAATCTGTCGGAACTTACTGCAATTTTATTGATGAACTGTCTGAAGCATTCGATTCTTTCGGGCTCATCCGGTCGTGCATGAAGATCGGATGAGAAGATTACTTTCCTCACCAGGCGAATCGTGCACTTCGATGATAGAAACGCTGTACCGTAAAGCCGACAGCGATTCCCCAAAGAATCCTTGGCAAAGGCCGGGCAAGAAAGTAACGTAGGAACCCGGCTATCGGAACCTCGCTGTATTCCTTCTTATCCATTATGTTTCCTATGGTGTTAATGATCGAATTATCGAATTTGAAAAATGCCTGAGGGATCAAAAGATGGAGTCGATCTTGGCAAGGGTAGGTTGAAACCCGGTCCGTGTAGTCGGATAGGGCGTAAGGATCGCTTGTTTTCAGAGCTTTTACGATAACCTCACCTGCAATGCGGCCGCTCCATACTGCACCGTGCACGCCTCCCTTGGTAAGGGGATAGATAAATCCTCCAGCATCTCCGCACAGTAATACCTTAGGAAAAGTAATTCGTAAAGGACGTGAAAGGAAGGCAATAGGACCTCCTTCAACCTTTATTCGCTTCCCAGGATCAAGACCGAGTCTGATGCAAAAACGCTCGAGTCGAATCCTGAGATCCGTAGTAGTTCCTGCACCTACCGAGATTTCCTTGCCACGGTGAAACACCCAAGCGTAGCCGCCTCGGAAATCCTCGTGGTGATGGAATTGAAGATAAGAATCATCGAGTTCCTGAGGAGTTCCCTTGGCGGCGAACTTATACTGAAATGAGGGAAGTATCATTGGACGCTCTCCCAGGTATCCGGCAACAGGGCACAATGCGCCTCCGGCGCCGATGAGGTATCGTGAGGAAAAATCACGGGGACCCTCAGGGGTTTGAGCCTTGATGATCCAGCGTGAACGTTCAGGGATAATCCTTTTGACCTGTGCGGACGTTTTTATTACAGCACCATTCGCTCGAGCCCGCGCAGATAAGAATCGGTCAAAGCACGGTCTGTCGATGCAGTACCCTTTCTGAGTAAAGTATATAGTAGTCCGGTTCGGAAAGATGAGCCTTGCTCCTTTAACTTGCCTAACGATCCAAGGTTGTGCAGTTTCCACGCCGATTTCGTTAAGGCAGTGTGCTGATATCCCTTCGCCGCAGTGATTTGGTTCACCGATAACTTTCTTCTTGTCAAGTACGATGACAGAAAAACCCTCACGTGCGATGACCTCGGCGGCACGTGAACCTGCAGGACCGCCGCCGACGACTACGACATCCCATGTTCTTTCCACTAATGATTATACCTTTGGTTAATCATACATGCAATACCCTTGAGATGAATCATCTGTAACTCAATCAACATCTATTTGACATCGGTCCTTTCGCGGATATTCTAAGCCGAAACGGAGGAAAAATGGAGATTAAAATTATAGACCTCGAAAAGCCGGAAGAGGTCAACGTAATCATCGGGATGACTCATTTCATTAAAACCTGCGAGGACGTACACGAAGCCTTGGTCAACACCGTACCAGGGATAAAGTACGGGTTTGCTTTCTCGGAGGCGTCCGCAGACAGATTGGTGCGTTTCGAGGGAACCGATGACGAGTTGACGAACCTGGCAATCAAAAACGCGGAAGCCATCGGTGCAGGCCACAGCTTCGTACTACTCCTGAGAAACGCGTATCCGGTAAACGTCTTGAGGATTCTCCGGATGGTTCCGGAGATAGTCAGCTTCTTCTGCGCGACGGCCAACCCAGTTGAGGTCATCGTTGCGGAAACCGAACTGGGGAGAGGCATCATCGGGGTCATTGACGGATACAGCCCTGCAGGCGTGGAGGGTGAGGATGATAAGACAAAACGCAAGGGATTCCTGCGGAAGTTAGGATACAAGTTCTGACCCGTAACATCCAGTAACACCCCGTAACACACCTGTCATTGCGAGGCTTCCTCTGGAAGCCGAAGCAATCACAAAAAAGGATATAGGTGCAATAGAGGAGATTACCTAGCCAATGTTACACACGTATGCGGTACAGGTTCTCTAACCTGTGCCGTGTTGTACTGGAAGGACTTGAAATCATGGAATACTGGGGTATTATAAATCATGCCTAAGCTTACTCTTCTTTCCTGGAATGTGAACGGGATAAGGGCAATATACAAGAAAGGCTTCCTGAACTGGTTTTCTCAAATGAAGCCGGATTTCCTCGGGGTCCAGGAGATAAAAGCCGATTTAGCCCAGGTTCCGAAGGATTTAGCCGAGATCAAAGACTACGAGGTTTACTACTCTTCGGCTGAAAAGAAAGGCTATGCAGGTACCGGGGTATTCTCTAAACGAAAGCCTTTGAAGATCGAATACGGATTGGGTCAGGAGAAGTTCGACAAGGAAGGTCGATTAATTATTCTTCATTATCCTGAATTCATAATATTCAGCGTATATATCCCTAATGGCAGCAAGGATAACTACCGAGTGCCGTACAAGCTCGAGTATTCGGACAAAATGCTCGAGAAAGCAGAGGGTTTCAGAAAGGAGGGTAAAGCGATTATCATTTGCGGAGACCTCAATACAGCCCACAAGGAAATCGACCTTGCTCGCCCCAGGGAAAATAGAAAGAGTACCGGCTTCCTTCCTGAGGAATGCGCCTGGCTGGACAAGTTTGTTGGGTATGGATACGTGGATACCTTCCGTCACTTCTATCCTGATAAGCGGGAGGCATATTCGTGGTGGAATCAGCGTTTTCAAGCGCGGGAACGCAACGTAGGCTGGCGCATCGACTACTTCTTTACTACACCTGATTTACTGCCAGGGCTAAAATCCGCTTTCATTCTGTCCGATGTTATGGGTTCCGACCACTGCCCTGTAGGAATCGAAATCGAAATTTGAGGGGAATTTACTTAAACCACAAAGAGTACGAAGAATATAATAAGCTCTTCAAAGATTTAAGCAAACAATCGGCAAATAAAGTTATTAAAATCAGTAACAGAAATACTCTCCTTCCCTGGCAAAAGGTGTCGACCCGAAGCGTCGGGGGAAGGAAGAAAGTGTAACCTCCTCAGATCACCGTTTAAAGGAACCGTCTACTCAATAAAAAGGGGGGATTCAATCCGGAAGTCCTTTTCGCTTGACAACTTAGAGGGTATTATTATAATTCACAAGACTCATGGATAAGAATCTTCTGGTAGCGCTGTCGCTTTCGGCGATAGCCGGTCTTTCCACTACCATCGGGAGTGTGATTGGAATATTTGTTCGCAAACCCGGACCAAGGTTCCTGACATTTACACTCGGTTTCTCCGCAGGCGTGATGATACTGGTTTCGTTCGTGGAGCTTCTGGCTACAGGGATAGAGGAGATAGGTTTCTTTTGGGGGCTTGCAGCCTTCTTCGGCGGAATGGGGTTAATGTTCCTGATAGACGTATTGATACCTCACTCCTACAAGGCAGAACAACATCAGCCTGGCAGTAGTAAACAAGATAAGAGCAAGCTTCAGAGAGCCGGACTCCTGGTTGCTTTAGGCATTGGAATACACAACCTGCCCGAAGGGCTTGCCGCATTCGCCGGCGCATTAGAAAACATCAATTTAGGCATAGCCATTGCAGTAGCCATAGCCATCCACAACATTCCCGAAGGCCTGGCCGTATCAGCGCCTATCTATGCAGCCACCGGTTCACGCAAAAAGGCCTTCTGGTTTTCGTTCCTTTCAGGGGTTGCTGAACCCGTAGGTGCAGGAATCGCGGCTCTTTTCCTAATGCCTTTCCTTTCGTCCGTGCTCATCGGAACCGTACTAGCGGCCGTAGGTGGGATAATGGTCTTTATCTCGATCGATGAATTGGTGCCTGCCGCAAAAGCGTACGGATACGATCACCTTGCCATAATAGGGGTAATCATAGGTATGGTTATCATGGCACTTTCATTATGGTTGCTGAAGATAGCGTGAAATCTCTGCTTACTTTTCGTCGTTAGGCTGAAAGGAGCATTAATAAGGGGTGGGTGAGGGGACTTGAACCCCCAACATCTTGAGCCACAGTCAAGTGCTCTGCCAATTGAGCTACACCCACCATCGTCAATTGGTATTCTAATCCTGAGCGGGTTAGTGTCAAGCTCTTGACTTCCCTCATTTTCCGATTAAGCTTGTCTATCTATCAACATCCCAACCTCGGAGGTTAAAGGTGAAAAAAACAATAACTGCCTTTGTTCTGCTTTTAGTGTTTTTCTTCATTGGATGCGGTAAAACGGGATTTACGGAGGAAGTGGTTGAGGCGGCAATCGAAAAAGCCGGGCCTTACGATGTAGATGCCTCGATCGATGAGGACAATAATGTCAGGGTTTCATTAAACAAATTCACCAAAGACATAGATGAATGGGATTCTGAAGAAGAGGCCTATTTCTACTTCATGAATGTATGTATTGGTGCCGTTGGAGCTTTGGCAAAGGATGTCGCCAAACAATTCAGTAATCTGGAGATCGAAGTTGAAAACGACGTGTTAGCTTTTTCCCTTGAACTCTGTACAGACCTAGCCGAAGCTGTTATGCAGGAAACTCAGGACGAGGAAGAACTGGGTGCTATTATTCTTGAGGTTTTCAATACTCAATTGGGATTAGAAGAGATGATTACCTACGATAGTCCATTTCAGGATGTTCAGGTTACCTTACATCCTGCAGGTACGGCCTATGACGTCATGGTGAAATTAGTAAAGGCTTCTCGAACCGATGCTACCTGGAATTCCTTTGATGACGAAGAGAAATTCGGTTACTTTGCAGGTTATACTTCTGCCATGGTTGGCGGTTCAGCACACGACATCTCCATGGAACTGGATGATCTTCTTCTTGCCTATGAAGATGAAATTTGGTCAATACCTGTGGAGCATTGTACCGAAATTACAATTAAGAGTATGAGCGGAGAAATGAGTGACGAGGAGTTGGGTACAGCCCTATTCAAGAAATTAAAAAAGGTCCGCTAGGCGCTAGCCTCGAACCAAAAGCTTCAGGTAATTGAACCGATCTGTTGGGTCGGTCGTTGATTGACAGTTGAAGACTTGACAATGTTCGTTTAGATTTTATCCTATCTCGTGAACAAAGAGGAAGCGCGTAAAAGAGCACAAAAGCTTCGGGTCGAGATCAACTATCACAACCACCGTTACTACGTATTGGCTGATCCTGTTGTATCCGACTCAGAATACGATACTCTGTTGCGAGAGCTAGTAGAACTCGAAGAGCTATTTCCTGATCTCGTTACCCAGGACTCGCCGACCCAGAGGGTGGGAGGAACACCTCTTGAAGACTTTCATCAGGTACGCCACGAGGAACCGATGATGAGTCTGGATAATACCTACTCCAGAGACGACCTCAAGGAATTCGACCGAAGGGTGCGGGAGATGGTTGGAAAACAAATCTACATTGTTCAACAAAAGATAGACGGTGTGGCTGTAAGTCTTAGATATGAAGATGACGTTTTCATACGTGGGGTAACCCGTGGGGATGGTATCACCGGAGACGATATCACTCAGAATCTGCGAACGATTAAATCTATACCCCTGAAGCTTCTGGAAGGTCCATTGTCCCAAGGATTACTCATCGTGAGGGGAGAGGCTTACATGCCCAAGGAGTCGTTTCAAAGACTGAATAGCGCGAGAGAGAAACAGGGGCTGGAACCGTTCGCCAACCCTCGCAACTCGACTGCAGGCAGCCTGAAACTGCTCGATTCACGAGAGGTTGCCAAACGCGATCTTGCGTTCATGGCTCACTCCCCACTGTGTCCCGAGATCTGGAAAAAAGATTCGGTGTACGAGCTTATGATCGCACTCAAGGATGCGGGCATCCCTATTATCCCGGGTATGTGCAAGTGCGAGGACCTTGATAGGGTTATCGACTATATCCAGGATTGGGAGGATAAACGTCACGATGAAGGATATGCGGTGGATGGTGTAGTGATCAAGGTAGACTCCTTTGCCGCTCAGCAGGAGATGGGAAGAACGTCCAAGGCCCCTCGATGGTCGGTAGCATACAAGTATCCTGCCGAACAGGCAACAACCAGGCTTTTGAATATCGGACTTAACGTAAGTCGCACAGGCGCTGTTAATCCAGTGGCTATACTTGAACCGGTACACATCTCAGGGACAACCGTATCAAGAGCCGGGCTTTTTAACGAAGGCGAAATCCGACGCAAGGATCTTAAAATAGGTGATTGGGTATTAGTAGAAAAAGGCGGGGAAATCATCCCGCATGTCATAAAGTCGATTCCTGAGCGCCGAGACGGTTCCGAACACGAGTTCAAGATGCCTGAGCGCTGTCCTGTGTGTGGTTCAAAGCTTGAAAAGTACCCGGATGACGTTGCCTACCGGTGCATAAACCGGGACTGCCCAGCAATACTTAAGGCCGCACTAGCGCTTTATGCCTCACGTGGAGCTACGGATATTGAAGGAATGGGATACATGCTCATCGTACAGCTTGTTGATAAGGGTTTGGTGAAGAGCATTGCCGATATTTACAATCTGACAAGGAACCAACTCGTTGCATTGGACCGGATGGGCGAAAAATCGGCGGTCAAACTCTTAAGAGGAATTGAAGATAGCAAGACCCGTTCGTTTGAGAGAATCCTTTTTGGTCTGGGTATCCGTTTAGTGGGTTCGACCGCAGCCCGACTCCTTGTACAGAAGTTTCCGAGTATCGACGAGTTGATTGAGGCAAGCCTTCAGGAACTTAATGAGATTGACGGAATAGGCCCGGTTACGGCCCAAAGCGTGAGAGATTTCCTTACGAATTCACGCAACCTTAACCTTATCAAGCAGTTACGTAAGGCAGGTGTAAACCTTTCGCAAGATAAAGACGAAGATATCGAGCAAACCCTTTCCGGGTTTTCGTTGGTGTTTACCGGAAGCCTGGAGGGTATGAGCAGGGAACAGGCCGCTCAAGAGGTCGTAAAAAGAGGAGGAAGGGTTTCATCGTCTGTCAGCAAGAAAACCGATTACGTAGTGGCAGGAGAAAGTCCAGGATCAAAGCTAGCGAAGGCTCGAGAATTAGGGGTAAAGATTATTACTGAAGATGAATTCTTAGAACTCCTTCAAGGTAAACCAGACAAATGAGGGATAAGTTGCTAAATATTAAGAGGTTAGAATGTTATTCCCTAAAAGTTTTATTCGCTTTGCGGTGTTATTTACCGCATTATGGGTCATGGGGGGGTGCGTGAAAGACCCTTACGAGGCAGAACGCAAGCGGATGGTTTCCCTGCAGCTTGCGTCAAGGGATATTACCGACAAAAGGGTTCTCGATGCGTTCGGCAAGGTTCCGCGTCATGCCTTTGTGCCTGATTCCAGCAAGGCAAGCGCTTATGGAGACTTTCCGCTTTCCATTGGCGACTGTCAAACCATATCCCAACCCTACATGGTTGCCCTGATGACCCAATTTCTCGAGCTGAAAGGAAACGAGAAGGTTCTCGAGGTAGGTACAGGCTCAGGCTACCAGGCCGCAATCCTTGCCGAGTTGGCTGCTGAAATCTATACGATAGAATACATCCCCAGCCTTGCTAAAAGCGCCGAGGAGCGTCTTGACTCGATGGGTTACGAGAATATCCACGTTAAATCAGGTGACGGCTACCTGGGCTGGCCTGAGAATGCCCCTTTCGACGGAATAATCATCACCTGCGCTCCTGAAAAGCTGCCTCAACCCCTGATAGAGCAGCTCAAAGTAGGGGGTAGGCTGGTTGTTCCGGTAGGCTCACAAGGATACGCTCAGACCTTGACCATATACACTAAAACCGATACTGGACTCGTTACCCGCTACGAGGGCGGCTGTTTCTTCGTGCCCATGAGAGGATTAGTGGAGGAAGATTAAGAAAACCAGTTTTTCAATATGGTTTTTAATCTTGTGAATGATGAATCAGTACACCTCTCAAATCCAACTTTTTCTGCAAGATTTTTGTAAATAGCAGAGGATCGTGGTAATCGAACCTCTTTTAAGGCTTTTTCTAATGCTTCCTTTGGTCGGGATGGTTTAAGCTCAGAATTACCCCATAATTTTTCATTTTGGAGCCAATCGCGAAGGCGCGGTGTACGTCCTTTCCAGTCCAAGACTTCATCAACGCGAGTTGTATCACCCCATACCCAAATTTCAAGTTCCGGTTCTACTACAATAACTTCTGCTCGTTTCGTCCAACCATTTTTCTCAAGTGCCCCCTTAATATCCTTTTCAATATCACTGGAGCTTTTATCTTCGCGGCCTGAACCTTCGTGATCCATTACTACAAGGGCATATTGAGCATCAGAGATGAACGGACGCATGATTTCAACAATTTGTTGATTTGTAGCACAATCGTGATATGGATTCAGTAGGGGTTTGTAATTTAACTTTCGAATGCCTAAGTTCCGGAACCGATGTTGCAGAAGAGTATCAATTCCTGCTTGCTGGTTTCTATCCGCGGCAAGGAAGACGAGATCGAATTCATATAATGTGGAACTCAAGTGCTTAAAACCCCTGAGGCGAGAAGTTTCCCTAAATCTGTTCCTTTTCGCCACTGTTTAAGTCGGGGATGCTGTGAGCCGCTGACGATTGCGGTGGCTCCTTTTTCGTCCTGTGCAAAACAAAGAAGCTGCTTTGGTTCCGCAAGGCTCAGAAAAACAGGTGAGTGGCTGGCACAAAGAACTTGAGATTTGTATACCGAAGAAAGAGACTGAAATACAAGCTCTACTGCCGTAGGGTGGATTCCGTTCTCAGGTTCTTCAATGAGATAAATTCGACCTTCCTGATCCAGATAGGGGAGTAGAGTTAGAGCAAGCATACGCAATGTACCGTCAGAAACGAGCCATGAAGGGACTTTTAACCCTGATTTATAGACGAGAATTAGATACAGATGTCTATCCTCGGGTCGTTCAAAGGTTTCTATTGTATCAAGATCAGGAATAGCTATGCGGATATGTTCCAACCATCTTTCGAAATTCCTTCGTTCTAATTCTTGTATAACCCATGGCAGACTAGAACCGTCAGGTTGGAATTCTTTAGGCGTACCGGGTGGAGAAGGTTTCCGCATCGCTTCACTATTCAAAACTAATATTTGCACGCCTTCCATCAGAGATCGTTTTAACCAAGTTGCTACGGGGAAACGCTCTTCATCCTCAGGTAGATTAGCAAGAGCGGATTTTCCGGGACCGAGACGAAAGAGATTATTCCAACCAGTCGTCTCCGATTTAAAATAGTCATTACCTGAGCTGGGATTCTTGCTAACTATTTTTCTCCAGTCTTGGGAAGTATGTTTACCTTCAGGAACTACAATTTCTAGTTTAGGTTCCGGTGGTAATGGGAATAGATTTTTTTGTTTCTTAGGCGATTTTGAGGGAAATTTCTTGGGGCCAAGCCATAAATTTTCCCCTAGGATTGCAAGTTCTTTTTTACCATTCAATCCCAGTTTTAATTCGTAACGGACTGCTTGATAAGAGTCTGAACGACGAGGCAATTTTTCTGGAATCTTAAATTCTACAGCAAGCTCGAAGGAATTTCCTTGCTGCATCCATACCAAAGGTTTGAAATCCCTTGAACGCTTGCGGACTGCATCAACGACACCCTCACGCAAAAAATCTCCCATAAGTCCTATAACATCCAGAAAAGTTGACTTTCCGCTTGCATTTGGACCTACAAGTATCTGGAACGGTTCCAGCTCTTGAGGAACATAACGCAAACATCTATAGTTGAGGGCTTCGACAACAGCAATCATATCACGGCTCCGTATTCATTTTAACAAGCTTACCACACAAGTAGCAATTGTCAAGAGGAAAAAATTCATTCAGTGTTTCTCTCCTGGTTTTGAAAACAGAGATAACAGAACGGCAGGGGCCAACCAGAAGGTTTTTTTCGTCTCAAGGATGTAGAATTAGTATCTTCCTTGAAAAGCGTGGTGTCCCATTGAAAGTTGAGTAGGGTATCAGGGAAGAGAAGAACGTCAGCTGATGTTGTATCATACACAGAGTTATATGGAATGAAGTTACATCGATTATAACGAGTAAAGTCTATAGTCGAAGTTCTAATATTAGAACTAAGATCAAACTTATAGTCAAGGTCAAACTCGGGATCATCTCTTATTTCGGCTAAAATGCGACTGTATACGGTATCTCCAAGATCGATTGAACAGGAACGACCAAGAACCTTTAGATCCGAGGCATCAGCATCGTATACAGTTACGTTGAACCGTCCCTTCAAACTGTCTGCAGGGCCTTGAAGAACCGTGTAGTAAAAACCCTCTCCATTCACATCGTATTTATGAGTCCAGCCTCTAAGTTGTCCGTCACTATCCTCTCGTTCACAATAAAGAATAATACGTCCATTACCCGTATAATGGATTCCTATAGTCAAGTAATTAGTGGCGCCGTATTCCGGCGCAAGCCATATATCTCGAATCACAACCAATGGGGTTTTAACGACGACTTCTTCGTTGGGATCGAATCCGGATTTAGTACATACTTCTTCAGAGGTCCGTTTGAAGGAGTAAGAACATCCCAGAAAAACCAGTGTACACATTGTTAGAATAAGGCGTTTCATAATCGCCTCCTTGAGTTTTATGGGAATCACTACCAATGTTAAAGACGCCTGAGCCTTACCTTCTCATCTGTATTATTATAGTACGGTAAACAGACGTGTCAAGGCGAGGGATTCTAAGATTGAAGATTCAAAGATTGGGAGATTAACGCCGAGGCTTAACTTCGTGCAATCTGTGTATACGGAGTCAAAGGCTTTTGCGATTACCCGTTAGGTACTTCCCTATAACGTTACTACTTTACAAGCGCTGTTTCTGCCTGTGTTTCCAGGTAATTCCATACATCCATGAACGCCCTGCATTCCTTGACGCTCATGTTTTTTTCCATAAAGAGGACTTTCGTTTTCTCGAAGTTCCTTAACCACTGCGCCTCCTGTTCCCCGCCGGTTGCCGCCGCCTGTTTCAATCTCTGAAAGGACTGGTACATCGACACCGGGTTCCTCAATACTGAGACAGGAATTCCTCTGAACATTTCTTCCTCCTGTGTCGGGACAACCGGTTGAACGACACCGACCTTCGCTGTATATGAGTATGTAATTCCGGCGTTTGAAATCCAGATACCGATAGAAAAGGACATCATCAATACTGCCCAAACTAAGCCGAAGATGGAAATAAACCAAGCTTTTATCTTAAGAAGCTTACTCCACGCAGGGATTTTGTGCTCTTTGCCCCTCTTGAAAAGCCATGTTCCCAAAAATGCGGACAAAGCAATAAAGCCTATCGTTACTACACCAATGAGCGTTCCGGCGAGAACAAACCTAATAACTTCCTTGAAAATATCCATTATATCCTCCTGCATGATTATATTAGAGAGAATATGTGTGTGACGAGGGGAAAAACGTCTCTACAAGAATACTCATCCCCATAGACTGCGTTTTTGAGAACGCTTGAAATTATAGATTAATTAAGCTAACTTACGCCATGCCAATTGTTTAAGGATTTTTTCAAGAGGTATATTGTCGGGATTCCATTTACGGTACTCATAAATGGAATCAAGTTGTCTTTCGAGTAGCCTTTTTTGCTCGTTGTGATATTGGATTATGGAATCGAGCTCTTTTTCTCTTCGCTCCTCAATGGAATCCGGCCAAACATAAATCCTTATGATGTCATCGTCATCTCCGATACGAATAGGATATATGAGAGTATCAATCTCGGATTCAGGCAACGGTTTGACGGTTCGGACACATCCCACATTAAGTATCCCCAGGATGATAAACAAAAGACATTTCATATCATACTCCTTAATTATTATAGTTCGGTAAACAGATGCGCCAAGACGAAACGCTATCCGCTGATCGCTCGCTGATCACCGCGGAAACGGAAGTCATTGTAAAGGCATACCGAAATAATAGGAAGACAGGTCTTGACTTGAGACCTCGCTCGTTTAATATCCCCAAATGCGTAAAGATGAGTTCGTCTATGAGCTGCCTCCTGAAAGGATAGCGCTTTATCCCAAAGAGCCGCGTGATGGGTGTCTCTTGATCGTTCTGCATCGGGATACAGGCAAGATAGAGCATCGTAAATTCAGCGATATTGTTGATTACCTGATCCCGGGAGATTGTCTGGTATTGAACGAAAGCAGGGTTCAGCCGGTAAGGTTTCGCCTAAGACGGGCTTCGAGCGGAGTAATCGAGTTGTTATTTACTGGAAAAGTCTCTGATCGAACCTGGGTCGCCCTAGCCAGACCGGCAAAAAGAATCCGAATAGGGGAGAGGCTATTCGACGAAAGGGAGGAGGCGGTTGTGGAAATAAAGGCTAAAAATAAGGGAAGGATCGAGTTAATATTATTGGAAGATGAGAAGATGCTTTTTGCCAGATTGGGTCTAGCCCCGCTTCCGGCTTATATTCATCGAGTACCTGAAAATAAAGACCTTGAAACTTACCAAACAGTCTTTGCTCGGGAGGGTTTTTCGATTGCCGCACCAACGGCAGGGCTTCATTTTACGAAAGGATTGCTAGACCGACTTCAAAATAAAGGCGTGGAAGTTGCCTGTATTCAACTGGATGTGGGTGAAGGAACTTTTCGACCTATCAAGACCGACGATGTTGAAGACCACGATATGGCAGAGGAGAATTACACCATAACTCTCGATGCCGCAGATAAAATCAACAACGCTCAAAGGGTCATCGCGGTCGGCACGACCGTTACCCGCACATTGGAATCTTTCTCGGAACCAGGCCTTATACCTGCCGGGTCTGCCTCAACCGATCTCTTTATATACCCTGGCCATAAGTTTAAGAGAATCCATGCACTGCTAACCAACTTTCATCAACCGGCCTCAACACCACTTCTTTTAACTACAGCCTTTGGTGGCAAGGAACTCGTATTCAAGGCCTACACCCAGGCCCTAGAACGTAATTACAGATTTTTGTCTTACGGCGACGCCATGCTCATCTTTTAGAGCCTTCCTCAGTACCTCCTCAGAACTTTTTTCAAGCCATACAAATATCCTTAAAGTAATATCTGAATTCAGTCAAATTAACTTCAACAAAGGCGACACTTGAGAACGCAACTTTAATCCCTTGACAACGTCTTAACCATAAATAGAATGAAAACTTAAGGAGGAAGTATGTACTGTAGACAATGTGGAAAGAAACTGGAGTCCAATGCTGCCTATTGTGTACACTGCGGTGTTAAAGTCCCTGGAGGAAATCAATACTGTTATAACTGCGGCGCGCAGACTAAACCCGAACAAGACGTATGCTTGAAATGCGGGGTAAGCCTCACAGGCAAGACTACACCGACGCCCTATTCAAGCAATAAAGAGTGGCTTACGACACTTTTATTATGTATTTTCGTAGGTGGGCTCGGGGTTCATCGATTTTATACCGGAAAGGTTGGAACCGGGATTCTCATGCTTTTTACCGCAGGTGGATGCGGTATCTGGTGGCTGATCGACCTCATAATGATTGCGACCGGGGAATTCAAGGATGACCAGGGCAGGCCTCTCAGGAAGGACTAACCCCGGCGAAATAATCCTTCTCGTACTCATAACCCTGGGTCTTATCGCCGCGCCTCTCCTGCCTCGAGATTTACCCAGCAAAACTCCTTCATTGTGCGTATTCTGCGCCCTTGGATTCAAGAAATGCCCTGGGTGTGGGATTACCAGGGCTATCTGGAGTCTTTTGCACGGAGACGCGGCCCAGGCGGTTCGTTTCAACTGGAAGGTTTTAATAGTCGCGCCGATTCTTTGCTGGCTGTACATTGATCTGGCGCGTAAGTGCTTGAAATTAAAGAGGTTGCAGATTAGCCTGTAGTATTACTTGAGGAACGGAGGTGCAGGGGATAAGCCCTTGACAAAACTCTCGACTTTTGTATTGTTATGCGTGGATGCAGAGCTATTGTCAACTTACAACTTTCTTATGGCGGCTGTCGCGCAGACGTTTGCCGCTTTGGTTGCCTTATCCGCTATGTTTTACGTTTATAGGTTAAATTCCTTTGATCGTTCTCAGAGATCGGCAGGTGAAAGAATGCGGCATAGCTGCGCAACTGCGCAGGCAGCCAGAGAAAGAGAGCAGGAAAGCGAGGGTTTGTTTTCTGCCTTTATACCTAAAGTTGAAATTCCGAATCTACGAGAACAAAGGGTACTGAACTCCTTGAAGCACACACAAGACGAAGTTTTAGCATTCTACATTATGGATATATACAAGTTAGAGGAAGAGAATCATGAATATAAGCAATGCGCAGATGCTGCTATTGATTCAGCCCTTGAGGTTGTCTGTTACCTTGTACACGCACGAGGCTATAGACGCAAGATTTTAATCACACTGCTGGTAAATTCATCTGTAATTGCTTTTGCTTTGTTTGCTCTGCCCTTTGGAAAGTGGTTTTTGGACCTTGAAGTTGCTTGGCTCGCCATATTGTCAATGGTGGCTGTAATTTCAGCAGGTGGCACGTCCTTAGTTCTTTCAGTTCAGTTGATCTGGAAACTTCTTAAAGGGCCTCAAGTTGGCGAGTGGGTGAAGATGAGATTAATGAAGCTTCGAGAAGGCAAAAACAAAGAGGATGACAAAAAAGAAACCGAAGGAAACCAGGGCTGATTGAAGAATCAAAACACAAAGGAGGAGTAATGGCAGAACAAAATAAAGTATGCCCGCTCAAGTGGATGAATTCAGAAAATCAAGGGAGGGCCAAGTGTATAGGAGATGAATGTGCTTGGTGGTATCAATTCCCAAGACCTTTAGCAGATGGTTCAACTGGAAAATGTTGTATTATGCTAGGTGTTCAACAACTTGGTAGTTTGTCAAATTTGACAAATTTGTCATACTTGAATCCTATAGGGCAGTAATAGTAATATTGATTACTTGGCTGTGCGGTATGTAAAAAGGTGCGCGCCGTCGGTGGCCCCTTACTTCACTGCGGGCCTCAAAACTAGCCTTCCCGGCGGTCGCCGGTAACTGCGACTTTCCGTCGGCTCTTTGGACAATCTGGTTTAGACTGTCAAGAGTAGCAGAGCCTTGCCGTAGGAATATCGGCTTTGCCGATAATAGAGATTATGTAAACTAAGGCCAAGTCCCTAAATATGTACCCGCCAGCCCCCAAATCCTGCCCTCCCCTGAATTCGCACGTCTCTTGAATTGTTAAGGGTAACGGAAAGCCCGTCAGGAGGTGTGTTACGGGTAGGCTAGCGGTTAGGCCGGTGAAGTTCGTAGTTCGGGGCTTCCTTGGTGATACGGATGTCGTGCGGGTGGCTTTCCTGAAGCCCTGCCGGGGAAACCTTCACGAACCTGGCGCGCGTTCTGAGCTGTTTTATGTTCTTGGCTCCCACATATCCTAGCCCTGATTTGGTTCCGCCTGCCAACTGGTATATCTGTTCGCCCACGCTGCCGCGGTAAGGCACAATGCCTTCTATTCCCTCAGGAACGAATTTTTTTGCCTCTTCTTGGAAATACCGGTCTGCTGATCCCTGCTTCATTGCATCTATCGAACCCATCGCACGATATATCTTGTAACGGCGACCTTCGAGTAAAATCGCCTCGCCAGGGCTTTCATCTGTACCGGCCAGAAGGTTACCGAGCATTACTGTATCTGCGCCCAAGGCAAGTGCTTTTACCAAGTCGCCTGAGTAACGGATTCCCCCGTCAGCAATCAAGGGAACTTTTGTTTTCTTTGTTACTGAAAAGCATTCCATAATGGCTGTGACCTGGGGCACACCAATTCCGGCAACCACACGGGTAGTGCAAATGGAACCAGGGCCGATTCCTACCTTTATTGCATCAGGTTCGAGCTTGAGAAGCTCTTCTGCAGCTTCCTGAGTACCGATATTTCCTATTATTAATTGGATATTACTTGTTTTTTTGCGTAACTTACGGGCAAGGTCAATCACGAATTGAGAATGTGCATGAGCAGTATCTATTACGATTGCATCAACCCCTGCCTCTATCAGAGCCTCTACCCTATCGAATGTATCCCGTGATACCCCGACTGCAGCTGCACAGCGTAACCTTCCACGATCGTCCACCGTAGAATCAGGATGCTCAAGTTTTTTTTGAATGTCTTTTGCCGTTACCAGACCTGCCAGTTGTTCTTTATCGTTAATAATTAGAAGTTTTTCAATCTTATTCTTTTTCAATATCTCCTGGGCTTTGGTTATGCTGGTTCCTATTCGGGCAGTAACCAGATTGTCTTTAGTCATAACGTCCTTGACGGTGATCTCATGGTCGTCCTGGAACATCGTATCCCTGGTTGTTATGATACCTTGAACCCTGCGCTCGTTATCGATCACCGGAAACCCTCCGCAGTTGTGGTGATTCATCAAATTAATCACTTGTCTTAACGACATATCAGCTGTTACGGTAAAAGGGTCCTCAATCATCCAGCTTTCCGCGCGTTTGACCTGCCTTACTTCCCTTGCCTGGCGATCGATACTCATATTCTTGTGAATGACCCCTATGCCGCCTTGCTGAGCCAAGGCTATAGCCATCGCGGATTCTGTAACGGTATCCATTGCTGCACTTACAAGCGGAAGTTTAAGTGAAATCTTCTTTGAGAAACGTGTGGAAATATCTACGTTACGGGGCAGGACCTGTGAATGGCGGGGCTGCAAGAGAATGTCATCGAATGTCAAGCCCTCCTTAAAACGAATCTCAGATGTATGAGTACTTGCCATTCTGATCCTCAGGACTCAAGGTACGGTTTAAGTTTTTCAACGAGTACTGCTTTAGGAACAGCTCCAATACTTGTATCGACAATTTTGCCTTCTTTAAAGAATAAAACCGTGGGTATGCTCATTACGTCGTAGTGTCTGGCCAAGTCACGCGCTTCATCGACATCCACTTTTACAATCCTAACTCGATTCTCATATTCATTGGCAAGTTCTTCTAATACCGGTGCCAACATCTTGCATGGAGGACACCAGTTAGCCCAAAAGTCCACGATTACCAGGACTTGTACCTCAATAACCTCCTTCTGGAACTCTTCGACGGTTTTGACCTGGATCATTGTACCTCCTTAGCGAATGATACGGAGTTTTTTTGTAATGTCAATCTGAGAATGGATAGTTGCCTCTCCCCTATCCTGATAAAAAAGCCCCGGCCTGAGCCAGGGCTTACTTTTTCTATGTGACTTATTTGGTCTACTGACCACCGGGAATCAAGCCCTTGAAGATACTCGCACCCCAATCGCCTATGACCCAGATTTTCCAGAATTTCCCAGTTGCAGCTTTGATGATACCAATGATAATGGCTATCAGAAGAAGTATCCATACGCCTACTATGCCTATTATTGTCCAGATAGTCCCACAAATTCTTCCACCTACCGTAAAGGGACCACCAATTGCACCGATAATTGCACCGAGGATGATCCAGAGAATAACCCAGATAACCTCGGCGATACAAAGGGTGAGACCTTGAACTGCATGCCACCTCGAGTACGGGTTATCCTTATGGGCCAGAAGGGGAATCAGGAAAAAGATACCCCAGTATGAAAGCCAAGCTATGCCTTTTCCTTCTTTAATTTGCTCTTCGGTTGCACTAGGATATTCAGCCATCGCTATTCCTCCTATTGGTTTTGAGTTTAACCTATGACGCTATTTTAACCAAAGAACCAAACTTGTCAATAGTTCGACTGAATCGGAGCATCAAACATCCTTTATACTGTAAGTGCATTTAATTGATGGATTAAGATTAAGGCTAAGAGGACAAACCGTAAAATGAGTAGGTTTAATTTGCCGTTTTGATTTAGTCGTAGTAACGTAATCTAATTTTTTTTTATTTCTCATCACCACTGCTTGACAAACAGGAATTCCCTTTCATAATGCAGGATAATGGGAAAGGACTTTTTAGAGGACCGGATTGCTTTCATCGGATGGGGTGTATTTCTAGGAATCATATTCCTGAATCTTGTCGGCACCGTCCTAGCCCCGTTGTTAAAAATATGGGGTATTGAAGCGCTATCGCGCCTTCTTTACGGGTTTTATCATCTTACCTGTCATCAGCTGCCTTCCCGATCCTGGTTTATATGCGGAGAGAAACTAGGGGTCTGCGTACGTTGTTTTGCTACTTATCTTTTCTTTGTCCCTGCCGGTTTATTAGTATTCATCACGCAGATCAGAATATGGATTCTGAGGCGTTCCTTCGTAAAATTCATAGTTCCTGTATCATTCTTGTTTAACCTGCCGATGATCGTAGATGGCTTATTCCAGCTTCTGACATCGTGGGAAAGTACTCACCTCTTAAGGCTAATAACCGGCGGCCTTTCCAGTTTAGGGCTGGTGCTGTTCCTGGGTGCCGTATTCCTTAAAGTAACAAATCAGGCAGATCAATCAGTTGTGTAGATGTTGAGGAAAGCTCACCGGGGCATTGAGAAAGTAACTCCCTTCGAAAACAATCAACGTTCTTCAGCCACTACCAGCAAATCCTTAAACCAAATCCTTCAACGATAACCCGGCGACAACAAGCATGGAGATTTCAAGGTTCATCGCAACCTCTCCCCTATCCGATTATGAAATACGTTAGCTGAAATCAATTCCTTTCCAGTTCCTTAAGCCTCTTTTCTCTATATCTGCTGAAGGTTCCTTCCTTGATTGACTGGCGTATCTCGCGCATCAAGGTATAGTAGAAATGAAGGTTGTGGATGGATAAAAGCCGTGGTCCCAACACCTCGCCTGAGATAAAAAGATGACGAAGGAAAGCCCTTGAGTATTTCCGGCAAACAGGGCAGTTGCATGTCTCATCGAGTGGTACCAGATCATCTGAATATTGAGCGTTGCGTATATTTATTCGTCCGGTACGTATGAACGCTGCCCCTGTCCTGCCGTTGCGTGTCGGCAGAACGCAGTCAAAAAGATCAATTCCCCGGGAAACCATCTCCAGTATATCCTCAGGATAGCCTGCTCCCATTACATAACGAATCTTGACCTCAGGCAGCAATGGCTCAATCTGATCGATTATTCTAAATGTTAGTTCAGGTGGTTCACCTAGACAGAGTCCGCCCAGTGCAAACCCTTTGAAAGGGAAAGCAGTAATCTCACGAGCGGAGCGCTCGCGCAAATCTTGATAGGTTGCACCTTGTATGATGCCGAAAAGTCGGTGGTTTCGGGGAGCGGCTTCTAGTGATTTTTGAGCCCAGATTGTGGTGCGTTCCATGGAGCGAACCGCAGCCGGATGTTCGGCAGGATAACCGATCGGTTGATCCAGGACCATCCAGATGTCGGTATCGAGGTCGTTTTGAATACTTACCACCTTTTCAGGTGTAAAACAGTGGCGGGAGCCGTCGATGTGGGACTGAAACTCAACGCCTTCGTCAGTTACCTTACCTAAGCCGGTCAATGAATATACCTGAAATCCTCCGGAATCGGTCAGGATAGGGCGGTTCCAACCCATAAACGAGGCAAGTCCGCCTGCCCTACGAATTACCTCTGTTCCCGGACGCAGATAAAGATGGTAGGCGTTTGAAACCAGTATCTGACCGCCCATGTCGGCAATCTCGTCAGCGCTAAAGGTCTTAACCGTGGCTTGGGTAGCCACAGCCATAAACGCAGGTGTTTCCACTATACCATGGACAAGCTTGAGGTCTCCCTGACGAGCCTTGGAATCTTTATCTTTGGCACGAATTGTGAAGTCGATCATTATCTACGGTTGTTGACCTTAAGTTTCATAATCTCTAAGATTAATTAACTCAAAATATCTGTCAACCTAACTGATTATTATAGGAAAGATCAACCATACCTAGGGTAAGTACCCTATTGACAGATTGCGAGCAAGCCATATAATGCTAATTATGCAAATATTGATGTTTCTGTCTTTAATAACCTTACCTTTAGGTGAAGCAAGAGAAAACGGGTTGGCAGATGCTGCGGTCACGGTAGCAGATCAACCTTTAGCCCTTTACGTGAATCCGGCTCTTCTTACCCGTACAGTAAACAGGAAACTTCTTTATAGTCCGATTGGATTCGAGTTTAACGGTACGGGAACAAATGTTGTATCTCGAATTCTTGATTCCTATACCCAGATTGGTTTCATTGGATATAACCAGCCTATAGGTAAATTTGGAGCTGGACTTGCTGGATTCCGCGACGAAAGTGATGCTAGAGGAGTTCTGGTAGGCGGAGCTTACAAGTTCGGCTTTCTACATACTGGAGCAAGTCTTGGTATGCGTTATACCGAAACAACTCCACACGTACATCCAGCGTTTGCAGTAGGTATCGCTTTCCCGGACATAAAATTTGCCGACGTCCCAGGTGATATTACAATTGCCGCTGCAGCCCGATGGGTGGAGCTTTTTAATATACAGGGTGGCATCGATTACAGTATCGCTTTCTTAAGATTTCTTGTAAATTTTCACGTTCGGGATCTTTTGGAAGAGCGGGCAGGCCTTGACGGAACAGCTCATCTGGCAGCGCTGATAAATCTTGAAGATATTATACACTTTCCTTTAGAAATTGGCGGCGGATGGGGCAGTGATAACAGATTCGGTGTTCTTGCTGCAGCTGATCTCAACCTCTGTAAAATCAATCTTAGTTTTTCGTCCCATCCAAATCTACTTAATCCCAATATCAGAAATGACATTCTGGGATTCTCGCTTCTCTTCAGTATTGCCTCTACCGAAGAAGTTGAGGAAAGACTGGCAGCCATAGACGCTGAAAAGCAGAAGAAAAACGAGGTAACCAGTAACACCTACAAAACTCAAGGTATTGATTACTATAATCAGAAGAATTACAGCGAAGCGATAAATGCATTCGACGTTTCTCTTATCTGGAATCCCGCTAACGATGAGGCTTTAGATTGGCTGCAGAGAGTCAAAGGGGAACAACGCGACTCTAAACTTAACGCCCTTCTTGCAGGAGCCGAAGCAGCCATCAAAACCGGTGATTACCTTGAGGCAATGAATAAAGCGGAAGCCGCCCTGGCCATTGATTCGACAAATAAAGATGCAAAAGCGCATTCCGAGGAAGCGCAACGCAAATTCTCCGAAAGCATATTTTCCAAAACCGCTTCCCTTCGCAACTCAGGTGAGATAAACGCATTGTACCAGAAAGGCCTCGAACAATATGCGGCAGGAGACTACAAAGGCGCTGCCGAAACCTGGGCGAAGATAGAAAAACTTGAGCCAAACGCCCAGACAGTCAAGGTATACAAGGAAAAGACTTCCCAGAAGATTACTGAAAGCCTTGCGGAAGGTCTACGGGAACTCGAAGGGCTAGAGAAGAAATCCGAATGGCGTCAGGCACTTAACCTTGCCCTGTCTCTTCAGAAGATGGCGCCTGCCAATCAAACATTGCAGACCAAGGTTAGTCTTTATCAGTCCAAGATTAAAACTCTTACTAGCCAGTACGTTAACGAAGGTATCGACTACTACAACCGTCGTTACTATGTTAATGCTCAGAAATCCTTCTATGCAGCGTTAGCTCTCGAACCTTCAAATTCCACGGCCAAGGACTACATCGAACGAATCCAAGCCAATCTTCAGAAAAAGGATACCGACGAACTCTACCTTCAGGGCGTGCAGGCATACACCAACCATCAATACCAGCAAGCAATCAACTACTGGCAGCAGGTACTCAAGATTGATTCGTCTTATCCTAATGTTTCTCGAAACATCGAACGAGCCAGGGAAAAGCTTGCTCAATTGAAGTAGATCGAGCAATCGAAAAAAATAGGTATATGGGAAGTCGCTCATTTTGTTTCAATGGAATAATTAATCTGAAAATACCGAATGGAAAAAGCCAACCCGAGGTTGGCCTACATTTGATTTAACTTCTTTTTTGCTTAGTATCCCCAGATTTCGTTAAGAACGACCAGTCTGCGGCAATTCGGACAGAGTAGTCTTTGGTGATCGCTTCTGTATGGTTCTGCATCTCCCTTATCCGATCCCATCTCGATAGTAGACAGTTCTTGCTGACGGGCAAGTATCAATGTAGGATTTGCGTATGCTAACTCTCCTGTCCTACGGGCTATCCAGGTTAGATGTTCACGTGTGGTAATTACTTCGCCGCAGCGTTCGCAGAAGACCAGTTCCTTTTCGATCTCATCCCGGAAAGGTTCCTTGTCAACATAACTCAAATCATAATCGATAGTATGCCTGATTCCCTCCTTGGTAGTACAGTATGTTACACATTGGCCGCAGTAGATGCACATGTCCTTAAGGTACACCACGTGGCGAACGCCTTTCTCCAAATCGTCTTCAAGTGTGCGAGCTTTTGCCGGACAGACCTCAACACATGCACCGCATCCAATACATTTCTCTTCGTTAAAAACAATAGTTCCTCGGAAGCGTGGAGGCGGAAGACTCGCTTTCTTTGGAAACTTGCTGGTATAAGGCGCTGAAAAAAGTGAGCGTAGGGCTTCGCCAAGTTCGCGAATCTTAGGCCACTTCATCTTTCTTCTCCTTGGTTTCTATCTGCGGTCCCCCCAGTTTATCCTTGCCGTAAGAATCTATGACCGTACCTTTCCACATCTTTGCCCCGAAACGAAGTGATCCGCGTGAAAGGGCGTGGGCGGATACCGGAGCGGTTAATAACAGAAAGACCCCGCAAATTATAGCCTTGATCCCGATTGATGTAAATCCTTCCACAATTAGAATACCAATCATGATCCCTAAGGTTCCAAGGGTTACGCTCTTGGTTGCAGACTGCAAACGGTTGTAAACGTCAGGAAGACGCACCAGTCCTATGGCTCCTAGGAGATCGAACAAAACACCCACCGCGATTACGATATATCCGATAATGTCCAAGGTCGATAAATTCATCCCCGCTATTGCAGCTACCTGTGTCGCGGTATCGGCTATCGCTGTCAAGGACGTTGAATCAATCATCGAGGGTCCTCCGTTCCAGATACTTTGCCAGGGCAATCGTAGCTACGAAACTAATCAGAGCAAGTACAATTGCCACGTCTAAGAGGAAGTCGAGTTTGTAGATAATTCCGGTTAATGCGGTGATGCCGACGAAGAGGATCCCCATAATATCGACTCCTACCATACGGTCTGCGATGGTCGGACCCCTGAAAATCCGAAAAAGGCAAAGGACAGCGGCCAGGACAAGTACAACCACGATTCCTATGGTATAAACAGCAAACCCACTCATTCGAAGATCCTCCTTAAATACTTCTCAAACTTCGCCGCAATGGCTTTTGTGTTAGCCTCTATGTCTGTGCCGTCTTTGACAACGTCTATCCAGTGAATGTAGAGAGTATCCCCATCCACATCCACGGTCATGGTTCCAGGGGTAAGGGTTATGGAGTTGGCAAGAAACGCTTTAGCCACATCGGTTTTGAGATCTGTGTGGATTTTTACGATCCCGGGGTTAACCGGACAACGTGGATGAAGTACGCGGAAGGCGACATCCAGGTTGGCCACGAGCATGTGCCACATGAATACAGGAATATAGACGATTGCCCAGAGCCACCGGCGAGGATTAAGGAATGAAAGCGGCTGATGCGTAAACTCCCCCCCGAAAAAGACGGCAGCTAAAATAGCTACCACTGCACCGACAATATAGATAGGCCAATCGGTGACGTGTCGAATCCAAACGAGCCGGTCACCCCCTGGCAAGGTTAAAATCAGCCAGAATCCATAGGTCAAGACACAAAGGATAATCCTACGCATACTAACCTCCTGCTCCGAATAACCCGGGTAAAACGAGTTCGCCGTACTTGGTCCCTTTAAGCAGGACATCGGCAGCAGGACCCAGCAATTCCGGTTTCAGCCAGAAGAAGAAAGCAACCCCTCCAGCCAACAGTAATACAACCAACGAGACCATCGCAAAAACCATAATAAACGGTGATTCCTTGAGTGTCCTTTTCTCCTCACTCTTACCCCAGAAAACCTGGTTAGTAATCTTCAAAAGGTAACCCAGCGTAACCACAGCAAAAAGACCGGCAATAATGGCGACCGCAATCATCGTCCACCCGGGCTTACTCGGATCAGAATCCCATACACGAGCCAAATCAATCGCTCCGAGGATAATGAACATCTTGGAGAAGAAACCAAGGAATGGTGGAATTCCGGCCACCGAAAGGGCACCCAGATTATAGGTAAGGGATGTCCAGGGCATATACTTGCCGAGTCCGCCACCCAGCTTGCCTAAATCACGTTCACCGGTTCTGTAAACAACAGAACCTGATGTTAAAAACAGAAGTCCCTTGCCCAATGCATGAGCAAGGATATGGGCAAGCGCTCCGATAAGAGCGAAAAGGTTACCTATTCCAAATCCAAGGATTATGTAGCCTACTTGACTGATGCTAGAATAGGCAAGCAGGCGCTTATAATCCTTCTGGTTAAGCGCGAGTAGACTGCCTGCAATAATTGAAGCAAGCCCGAGAACTATCAAGGCGGTAAATACCTCGGGTGAGGATTCCCATGAGAAGCCGTAGACGTTATAAAGGATCCTGACCATGGCATAGACCCCAAGCACCTTGATAAAGACACCGGAAAGTAATGCAGATATCGGAGCAGGAGCCGAAGGGTGGGCATCAGGCAACCAGGAATGGAACGGGACAAGTGCCGCCTTAAGAGAGAAGCTGAACATCAATAAAATCAACACGAAGTAGAATCCGGCCCTGAAACCAGGTGTAGAAGCCATCTGGGTCTGCATCTGGGTAAAGGCATATGAAAGATGTGCAAGATTCAAGGTGGAAGTAGAAGAATAAATAAATGCGATGGAAAGAAGAATCATAATACTGGCAATCTCACCCATTACCATATACTTGAAGCCTGCTTCCAACTCTTCAGGTTCGGTTCCGAAGGCCACCAATGCATAGGACGAGATTGCCGCGATCTCCATGAATACAAACATGTTAAATAGATCCCCGGTCATAACAAGACCTATCATTCCTGTAAACATCAAAAGGTAGAGGGTGTAGTACTTTCCGAGTCCGGTAAAGCGTTCGAGATACTTCAAACCGAAAAGGTAGGCGAAGAACACAAGTATTGAAACAACCAGAAGCATGAACGCGGCCAGTTTGTCTACAACGAAGACTATCCCTAACGGCAGAAGATTCTGAATAAACTCCCAATTACCACCACTGAATGTGTAAACGATCGGAGTATTCCCGAGGAAAAGAACGAGATAAATCGCCAAAACCAGGCAAGCGGTAACGGCAAGACCCGTAATTATCTCCGCAAGGCGTTTCCAGAGTTTGAATAGAATCGGAGCCAAGAACGCCGCACCCAGAGGTATGGCGATCAGTAACGCAGGAATCGAATGCAGAAAGCCTGCCCCTTTGTCCGTGATGTTTATTAGCGCATTCAATATCTCCATCTTGCTACCCTTTCAACCTTTTTATCTCGTCGAGATCAAAGCTTCCGATCCTGTTATAGATACGTAACGCCAGCGAAAGCATGAATGCGGTTACGCCTAAGCCGATAACGATCGACGTAAGCACTAAAGCCTGTGGCACGGGGTCAGAATACGAACTGAGTACGTTGGCGGTAGTTTTCACCTCCATAAGTATAGGTGGTATGATTTTCATCCCTGGAACCTTATGGAATCCAATGATGGCAAACAGGAAGTTCACCGCGTATTCCATGAGTGCAAATCCAACTGCAACTTTAATCATATTGCGCTTGGTTATGATTGCGTACAACCCGATCAGGATTAGAACCAGCGAGATACCTAGAATCAGCATTACCTTACTCCTTGAATATGTACTTGGTCGATGCGAGCACGACGAAAATAGAAAGCATTGCCGCGCCTACCTTTATACCTATTGCGATATTTGAAAGTGGGATTGAACCTGCAGAAACCAGCGTACCGCCCTTTCCGAATTCAGGAAAGAGATTTTTAAAGAAGAATCCTGCGCCCTGAGCAAAGATCACTAGTCCGAGCACTGCAACCAGAAGAAACAGGATACCTCCAGAACTTTCAAAGATGGAAGAAGAAATAGAGGTACTGCGTTCCTGTGCGGCAGACGTACCAAAGGCAAGGCGGGAAAGTATTAGACCTGCCGCTACAATTGCTCCTCCTGCAAATCCTCCTCCTGGTGAAAGATGTCCGTAAAGGATGATGTAGCACCCGTAAACGAATATGAACCCCGCCACGGTACGGGCAATAACCTTTACTATCGGGGTCATTCCACTCATTTCTTTCTCCCTTCTAGGCGGAGAACTGCAAGTACGCCTATTACAGCGGTAAAGAGCACTGTAGCTTCTCCCAGAGTATCAAGGGCACGGTAATCAAGGATTACCGCTGCAACCCTGTTTACAGCTCCTGTTTCGGTAAGGCCGTGCTTAATATAGTGTTGGGCGATCTCAAATCCGGCAGATGAATTGATCAAAAGGAACCTGACCCCGACATACAGGAAAGCCAATGCAAATACACCGAATATAATAAAGGTGAAGATATCTGCACCCTTGTAAGGTCTACCTATTGTTGAATCCACATGGGTGGTCTTTAGAATAACCGCGACAAAGAACACAACCGCAAGTATCTCGATTACGATCTGGACAATGGCCAGATCAGGGGCCTGAAGTACGATAAAACCGATAGCAACCGTAAACCCGACTGCACCAAGGGCTATTACAGAAGCCAAAAGATCCTTAATCTCAACCGCCACAATACCGGCGGCTACCATAAATAAAAGAAGAATAATCAGTTCAGGCATTTCCACCTCCTCCAAGCAAGAGGATGATTAAAATCAATATTCCCAGGAATACCCAACCCAGGTAGAGCTGCAGACCTCCGGTCTGCAAGCGACTCAGACCTCCTCCTGCCTGCATAAAGATGTATCTGACAAACTTGACAACTTCGTTGAGGGTTTCATCTATCAATTGCTTAAGCGTTTTACCTGCGGCTTTGCCTATTCCCTGAATATAATGGAATATATCGAAAGATCCACCGGAAGCAAAGCGGTAGAACTCGTTAAACAACTTGATGTCTTTCAAGGAGGAGTAGAAGTGAGGCCCAGAGTAATGCATTTCCGTTTCTGTCAATTCCTCAGCTCCGATGAACACCTTGCGAGTCCGAGGTGCGTAGGCTCTACCAGCGAGATAGATAAGGAATCCGACTGAAACAAGCAGGATTATGAAACCGACGAACTGAAGCGGCTGGAACCAACCAACGACAAGTCCGTTCCAGGCAGGCAATGCAGGAGAGATAAGGTACCTTATCGGCAAGCGGTACGCAAAGACACCGAAGGCAATACAAACAAGGGCGAGGACAAGCGGCGGGAACCATTTGGTAAAGCCGACTTCCTTGACCTTGGATAAGGATTCTGGCCGCCTACCCAGAAAGATTCCGTGAGTTAACTTAAGGAACGAAGCAAGGGTAAGTACACTGCCGAACATCCCTGCTATCATGAATAAAATGAATACAGGCTGGGTCTTTGCCATCTCGACGAACGATTGGTATACAAGCCATTTGGAGAAGAAACCGTTTAACGGAGGGATTCCTGAGATGGCAAGCGCGGCGACAAGGAAGGAAAAGAATGTTAAAGGCATCGTCCTTGCCAGTCCACCCAGTTTGTTCAGATCGGTTTCACCCGAGCGGTGGGCAACGGCTCCTCCAGCGAGAAATAATGTGCTCTTGTATATAGCATGATTCATCATGTGAAACAGACCACCTGCAATACCTATGAGGGTTCCAGAGGCTATCCCCAGGATCATATAACCGACCTGGCTGACTGCGTGATATGAAAGCAAACGAATTGCATCCTTCTGAATCAAAGCCATAAATACTGCGGCAAGTACGGTAACGGCTCCTATAGTAAGAAAGATTACCTGTACAGCAGTATTTGAAGAGATGTCAAACAGCGAATAGCACAGACGTACGAACAGGTAAATACCCAGGAGTTTATCCAAACTGGCAGGTATGTAAGCCATGGTTTGGGCCGGCGCGGTTTCTGCCGCTTTGGGTATCCAGGTATGCATGGGAAAAGAGCCGGCCTTAGTCAGGGCACCTATACCGATGCAAACAAACGAAAGGATGGGTAAGGCGGAATCCAGCTTGAAACCACCCATCCCTGCGTGACCATAGGAAAGTTGTCCGGCAGCACCCTGATCCTTGGTGTAAATAACCAAGAGGAGTAAACCCAGTAGCAAAATAAAATCCGCCACTCCGTTTAAAAGGAACATCTTACGTGCAGATCCTTCTACGTCTCCCCTACCGTAAAACAGAAGACCGTAAACTGTTACGAGCAATACCCCCCAGAAGAAGTAAAGTACATAGACCGATCCGGCAAGGGCGACTCCATTTGCAGCTCCGTAGGTCAATAAAGCAAAAGTAAAGAATTTCCAATCATCGCGAGGCCCACCTTTATAATAAAAACTATAGATAAAGATGAAAACCGCGAAACCGGATATCAAAAGGAGTATCAGGTTCGAAAGGCCGTCAGCCTGTAAGGAATTTGCGACCGTTATGCCGAAGGCTTTTATCTCGGGTAAAGGAATAGGCTGAATCCAACCAGGACCACCCAGGAACAAACGAAGTGCAAAATAACCCGTAGCCAAAGCGGATAGAATAGCAACATAGCGTCGAATAGGTCGGATAGCAAAGGCCAACAGGGCACCGACTATTGGAATTAGAATGACTAGAATCGGAAATCCCTGAGATTGAAGTATCCAATTCATCTTATCCTCCTTGCCCCAGATAATTCAAAAGAGATTTCATTCCAAGACTGGCAGCTAAAAGCGTGAGGGAAAGAACAAGTACGATCACTGAAAGGAAAACCGGTTGACGAATCCTGGATTCACCGGAAGGCGGAGGACCCTTGAGAAAAACGGAAGAAATGAGCCGGAGCATGTAAAGTAGCGTAAATACCGAAGCCAGAATGAATCCTACACCGATGAGGATGCCGCCCGGCTTGAAGTTTAATATTCCGAAGATAATATCCACTTTTGGAAAGAATCCTAGTAAAGGCGGCAATCCGATAATCGAAAGGGTTGCTATAATTATTCCAACGAAAAGCACAGGGAAGCGCGTCAGTAAACGACCTTGACTCATAATATCTCTGGTTTCCATCTTTTGTTCCACAGCTCCGTATCCCATCAAAAGGGACGCCTTTGCTAAACCGTGAGCTATAATAAAGACCACCGCTCCTTTTGCTACATGACCAGACTGGGAAATCAAAGCGAATCCGGCTAGAATAAACGCTAACTGACTTACCGTTGAGTATCCGAGTATCTTCCTGAAATCCTTAACCACAAGCGCGGCCCCACCCGCAACGATACTCGATGCCAGTGCAATCCACAACAATGTTGGCTGCCAAGCCCCGCTGAGAGTAAATGTCCCTCCGAACACTTTCATGAATACGATTAAACCCAGGTTTTCAATCATCCCGGCCAGCAACGCCACTGCAGGAATTGGAGAGGCTGCATAAGCTTGTGGAACCCAGATATAAAGTGGGATCACCGCTGATTTGGCAAATACACCTGCAAGGATAAGCACACCTGCCAGTACAGGCATATTCCCTCCCATCCCACTTAGATTAAAGGTAATACTGGATACATCGAACGTACCATCGAGGGTGCCTGAGTTGATGACCAGAAGCATGAAACCGACGAGCATTAGGGCAGAACCGAAGAAATTGATAAGGATAGTTCGACCTGCAACAGCAATCTTGGTCGATGTTCGCTCGAAGCCGATGAGACGCCAAGCGGCAACTGCGGCAATCTCCCAGAACAAGAAGATGAATATAATATCGCTGGTAAACAACAAACCCAATGATGAACCAAGCATAAAAAGACTCAAGGTATGGAACTCGGTATCTGCATCTTCATTCTTCCGATAATATCCTATAGCATAGAGGAGAACAAAAAGATAAAGGAGAGTAAATGCAGCAGCAATAACCAGGCTTACGGTAGAGATTGAGAACTGAAAACCCCCAACTGCATTCGCCGTTGTCCATATATTAAAACCGGATTCAATCTTGGGCTGATATTCACGAAATATATAAACCAGGAGTACTCCAGAACCAGCTGCAGTTAAAAGTCCAAAGATCCAACGCAGGACCCTTAAGAACCGACCCGGGAAGATAACCAAAAGTCCGCCAATAAAGGGAAGTGCTATGAGGAGTATCAGAGGTATGTTCATGAACCCCCTCCCATCTTGGCCGTTTTCTCTCTTGATAGCCTCACCAGGTCGTCCCACGTATGAAGGAGTTTGCCCTTGGTATCAAAGGCTGCAATCCGTTCCGTGCAGCAATAACATGGATCGACAGCTGCAAGGGTAATGGCCGCATCTGCTACCGAACCTCCGAGAACGGCGACTTCGTTCGATTTGATGTTCATGTAACTCGGGGCACGGATCTTGTAGCGCTCCGGGTACATTGAACCGTTTCCTTTTACGTAGTGAAATACCTCTCCACGAGGCGCCTCATAACGTCCTACACCTTCGTCGTCAGGCGGATCGGTCATCTTTGCGTCGATATCCCCTTCAGGAAGACCTTTGAGTTTCTCAAGACATTGACGAATTATCTTGGTCGACTCCAAACATTCAAGTAACCGAACCTTGGCTTTTGCAAACACGTCTCCTTCTGTAAGCACTATCTCCTCCCATTCAATCCAATCGTAGGCTGCATGGGGATCGTCTTTGCGAACGTCAATGGCTACGCCCGATGCTCGACCGGTCGGTCCCTCGGTGCTATACTCTATAGCCTTTTCCTTGGTAAGGATTCCAACGCCTTCAAGGCGCGCGTGAAGCACAGGATCGTCAAGCACAGCCTTAGTTAACATCCAGAGCTTTTTGTCCAGCTTATCCAACACTTGGAGAAGAGGAGGAATCATGCCTTCTTCTATGTCCCGACGTACACCGCCAGGCTTGAACATGGCGTAGTGGTTACGATTACCGGTTATAACCTCACACATCTCGAGCACTGGTTCCCGATACTTCCATGCCCACATCCACACCGTGTTATAACCTAGGAAGTGCCCGGCCAGACCTAACCACAACAGATGAGAGTGGATACGTTCAAGTTCACCTACGATTGAACGAATGTAGGCTGCACGGGGTGGTATTTCAATATTCGCCGCATCTTCTATTGCTTGAACACAGGCAAATGGATGTGAAGTAGAACAAATCCCACAGATACGCTCGACCACAAAAGGAATCTGATCATATGTTTTTCCTTCACAAATCTTTCCGTGCCCCCGGTGCATGTAACCAAGTTGAATATCGAGATGGATAACCTTCTCACCTTCCACGGTCAATTTAAAGTACTCAGCTTCCTCTTGCAACGGATGAAACGGTCCGATTGGAATAACCCTGGGTTCGAGCTCAGCCATGAGGCCTCCTTAACGGATGATAGTCCGGCGGAGAATCTTCCGGGAGTAACAGATGACGGGTATCGTCAAGCCCCTTGAATTTAATACCAAGCAATTCAAGCATTTCTCGCTCAATCCACTCAAAACCACGCCCAAGAGAGGTTAATGAGTCAACCTCAGGATTATCGTGAGGTAAGGTAACCCTGATGTTTATTATCAAACCTATGCGATCAAGGGAGAAATGGTAAAGAATAGTAAAGCCCCTGGGTGTATCGGTCCCTGAGGCGATAGAGAAACGACAACCAAGTTTGTTGAAGCAAAAATCAGCTACATTGATGATGTCCTTGGTTTCTATTTCCCAGTACCAACGACGCTTACGGAGTTTCGTGAGTTCTCCTTTTGGGTAAAACTCAAGACATTGCTTTTCCACTTTTTTAAATTCGACATCACTGTCTCTTTTAGGGGAAAATCCTGTATCCCCGGTATAGGCACCGTCTTTTTCAAGGTTTTGTGGAATATCGGTCATCACAGATCCTTAAGTTTCTTGACTTTCTCAATAGCACGGACCACACCCAGAATCATTGCCTCTGGTTTAGGTGGACATCCACCTATATAAACATCTACCGGGATATGCTTGTCCAAAGGTCCGGCAAAATTATAAGAATCAACAAACAGATCACCCGATATGGCGCAAGACCCAAAAGCGGCAACAACACAGGGCTTAGGTGTTTCTGCATAAACCCGAAGCACTCGGTCAAGCACCTTTTTATTTACCATCCCGGTTACCAAAAGCAAGTCGGCGTGTCGAGGTGATCCAGTGAGAAGTATTCCAAAGCGTTCAACGTCGAAACGTGGAGTTAGAAGGTCGAGTATCTCAATATCACAGTTATTACAAGGACTTGCCGCAACGTGATAAACCCAAAGGGATCTTGTAAGCGCACCTTTCTTTATTCCTTTCAGCATCTTGGCCTCACAACCACAGGATTGGGGTTTGTGCACTTCGCGCAACAGCGGCGAGAATGAATCCAATAACCGAAAGCGCCAGAACGATTGACCAGAAGAAACGCAGTGCCTGATCTACACGAAGTCGTGGATTGGTGTTCTTTATAAGAACCATCAATACCAGAATCGCAATCGGCTTGAGCCAGCCGAATATATGCCACCACTCCCCTTTAACAGGCATTCGGAAACCACCCCAGAAGAATATTGTAAGAAAGATGCTTACCACGAAGTAGAGCATTGCCTTGGTGAGCTTGAGTACCCCAAGAACCGGTCCTGAGTGTTCGATTACGATCCCACCCATAATCTCTGTTTCCGCTTCAGCTATATCGAACGGTACGAACCCCATCTTGGCTTGTATACATAAGAATGCAGAGACAAAAGCAAATGCGCCGGATACTGAATACAAGAACGGGCGATTGGCCCACTGCCAGTTTAATAAATCCCCGATCTTGAGTTGACCGCCTGATTTGACGATAATGGTAGCCAGGGCGAACAAGAGCGGGAGTTCATATGCAAGATAAAGGGTCATCTCCCTGGAACCCCCAAGCGCAGAGATCGGGTTCGATGAAGCCGAGGCGCCCATTATCAGAATAATTGGAATAAATGCAAAAAGATATAAGACAACGATTAAATCCCCGCCGAACGCCTGTGAGGGAAAGAAGTTGGATACTAGCAATACGGTTGAAAGGATACTTACCGAAGCCAATCCTAGTATGGGTGCCCCGAAGAAAATAGAACGAGGTGCACCCTCAGGTACGAAGGTATCCTTACCCAAGAGCTTGAAGAAATCGAAAAAGGGCTGCAGAAAAGGAGGACCAACTCGGAACTGGACCCGAGCGGTTACCTTTCTATCCACCCAGACGTAAACCAGTCCAACAACTGTAGTGAACAGAAATCCCGGAAAAACCAAAAGATAGAAAATTATCCAACCAGCACTGAGATTCATTGACGCCTCCAGGAAGCTGAACGGGCAATGAAACGATCGTTGACCGGAGTCTTGGGTAACTCGTCTATACTGATATACTTCAGGGCGAAAGATGAACAACTGGCTACACAACGTGGACCTTCCTCACGTTCCTTACAGTAATCGCACTTTGCAGCAACGTGTCTGATAAGACCTTTCTGAATAACCCCAAAAGGACATGCGAAGCTGCAGCTTTGACATCCTACACATAGCATAGGTCGTTGTATTACCCGACCTGTTTTGTCATCTTTAATCAACGCTTCTGAGGGACACGCTGCCACGCATAAAGGTTCCTCACAATGGCGGCATGCAGATGGAAGATTCGCCTGACCTTGGATACTTCCGTGCCGAATTCGAGACTCGCCGTGGTGGGATTGCATACAAGCTATTCTGCAGCTTTCACATCCGCAACATAAATCTAAATCAAGTACAATTACTTTTTCCATACTTTGCTCCAGGTTGGCTTAATGATTCCTTCTCCAAGCATTGAATCGGTTTCCAACTCCAGAAGGGCCAACGAGGGAATGTGATTTACGCTTACTACGGCGACCTCGGAAGGTATATCAGGTGAAATCTTTACCTTCAACACCGTATCTGCATTAATAGTTTCAACACCTATGTCATCGTTCGCTTTTACTCCAAGTTCGGCTGCATCTTGTGGATTAAGCACTAACCAGTCCTCTGTTTCAAAAATAGAAAGGAATCCTATACCTGGTTTACTACCTACCAGAAGATGTGACTCACCTTTAGAACGGTTTAACTTAAGAGACATAAGTGCCTGAGACCGTTCATCCAACGCTTCTTCACCTTGTAAATCGTAAACTTCACGCAGGTTCCCTTTAGATACAGCTTTTGCATCCAGCCTGGATAAGTATTCACCCGAAGTAAGCGTTCCAGATATCCGGGGAATCGAAGCCTCAAGTTTCTCCTTTCCGAAAAGCGTAGAAATCGTACCCTCTTTTTCTACGGCAGAGACCAGGGGTAAAACCAACTCAAGCTCAAACCGATCATCAGGGAAAAACATACTACCTGCAGCAACGAAGTCAATCTTCCGAAGTAAAGACCTCAGCTGAGGATAGAACCAAGGGAAACTGGCACCAAAGCTAACGACTGCCTTAATCTTCTTGTCCTTTATTAAATTAAGATATGAAAAGAACGGTTTGCCAACCCTGTCCGGACCACGCTCACCCAGGGGTAGGTATACCATCTCTTCATTCAGTTCTGAAAGTTTAAGTGCCGATGAGTGACCTAGTATTGGATCGAAGCTGCGCCCTGAAACCGGTGCGTATACTAATATTCCGCTGCGGTTACGGATCATGGATGCCACTTGCTCAAATGTTGATTCCTCAATCCCAATAACTTCAGCCAATTCTGACAGATTAATCTTCTTGGCGGCAATATGTTTGTACAGACCATAAAGCAAAAGGCTTTCATAACCGGCCCTTACTTTTACAAACTTATGAGCAAAGCGTGAAGTGTTGGTTTCAAAAGCATCAACCACGATGTAGGAAAACTTGCGATTATCCGCCTTTGCTTTACCGATATAACCGGATATTACCGAATCCTGAGTAAAGGCATCACCAACTATGAACGCATACTCGCCTGATGTAATTTGTTCCGTTATTAGGGGTTTTCTTCTTCCGTAAAGGGCTGCAGCTGCAATTCCTTCTGCAACATAAGCTAGGTTGGTGTATTCTTTCGCCGCCGACCAGCCGTCAAGAGTCTCTAACTCTTCTGTCGTTAAGGTTGAATCATAAATAACCAGAACCTCATCCGGTTTAAAATCTGAAAGCCTGTTTTTAAGATGCTGGATACCCTCGACCAAAGATGCCGATTGATTGTTATAAAGTGCATGGTAAAGTCTTTTCCGATGATTGACCAGGGCTGCAGACATATTACCCTTAGGACAAAGCCTACCTTCATTACGAGAGTTCGGAATATACTCAACGCGTTTTACATCACCTCGTTTAACCTCGAACCCCAATTCGCAACCCAGATTACAGAAAGGACATAAAGTGCAGGGAATCTTACTCATACGAAAGGATCCTCCAGATGCTTAATCTTATCCCAAGTAATCACTGGGCCGTCCTTGCAGCAGAAAAGCTCCCCGAGACGACAGTGGCCGCATTTACCAAATCCACAGGACATGTTCTTTTCCATAGAGAGGTATATGTCTTCGTCGGCAAACCCTAGTTCCAGAAGTCTCTGTGTGGAAAACTTCATCATTAGAGGAGGACCGCAAACCACAGCCAGGCCTTCCTTGGGTTTAAAGGGGAGCTTATCTAACAGCACGGTAACTACACCAACCTGTTCTTTCCAGGTCTTATCCCCCACATCCACACTACGGCGTATCTCGACGTTTTTCAGAGTACGCCATTGTTTGAAGAGACGATCGTAGACAATTTCTTTCGGCATCCGGGCGCCATAATAAAGATGAATATGTTTGTAAGCATTAACATTATGCAGGAGAGCCAGGAATAATGATCGCAGCGGTGCTAAACCAACGCCGCCCCCTAATATTAATATATGCCGATCCTCATATGAACCTAAAGCATAAGGAACACCGTATGGTCCTCTTACTGCCAGTGTATCCCCAGGACGTACTGCAAACAGCTTTGAGGTAACCCTACCGACCTTCATTATTGTAAATTCAATAGTTTTTTGTTCATATGGTGAAGAGGAGGGTGTGAACGGTGCTTCGCCTACACCTGGAACGCTTAACTCCACGAACTGACCTGCCCTAAAGGAAAGCGGTGGCTTCGGTTCGAGTACGAATGTCCTGATGGTCGGTGTCTCAACTATCACTTCTTTAACAGAAGCAGGTCGTGGTTCGTACGGATTCACAATGCCCTCAACACTTCACGAATATCAATCTTCCCGCTGCAGGCGGAGATGCAGCGTCCACATCCGGTGCACGCAATTACCTTAAAGTTACGAGGAAAAGCCATGAACTTGCACTCAAAACGATTGCGTAACCTATGGGGAAAATTGGCAAGAGGGTTTGCTCCGCCACCGACTCGACCGTAGGCTGCGTGATAGCAAAAATCCAGAACCTTTGTTCGCTCAAATCCCTTTCCTGCCGGAATATCGTAAAGCAAGAAGCAATAGCATGTAGGACAGATCCGTTCGCATGCCTGACAGTCTACACAGTTAGCCAATGCCTTCCTCCAGAAATCGGGATCGACTTTTGACTCGATACGCTCCGGTAGATCGGTCGGTAACATGTCTCGGTTTATCTTCGCGAGCTTTCGTTCAGCGTTTGCGCGAATCTTATCCCTATATTTCAATTCATCATCAGTCACTTCTTTAATTATCCCTATATCGCTTAGCTTGGAGCTAAGCTTTTCACCCTTCTCAGAGAGAATGTCTATTATCAAAGACTTCTCCCCGAACGATATGTTAAGATCACCGCCCCAGGCGGTATAAGGAGTTCCGTCAAGTATATTGCAAAAACAAGTATCAACCGGTTCAGGACAATCTACTGTAATTATGTAATACTTCTCGCGGCGTTCCTTGTAGAATGGATCTTCGTTATCACCTTTAAGATAGATATTGTCTTGAACATCTATGAGTGTATGTATATCACACCCTTTGGCACCCACGATAACTCTAGGTTTAATGTCTTTTGTAAAAAGTTGGGGGAAACTTGCTACTTGTTCACGAGAAGTTAGGAAGAACTCCTTTAAAGGTTCCACCGGTCTGACCATTTTCAAGGCCTTGAGAAGATCATCATTGTCCAGTTCTTCATCCTGCCAAAGCTCATAAGATGTCTGCTGACCTGAAAGTCGTGGATAGTAGGTTACTCCAAATTCAGATAAATTCTTATAGAAGGTTGCCAATGCTGCATGGGGAAAAGAGAAAGACCTCATTGCGCGAAATATAACCAGAAATCAATGCGTGTCAAGTTTTTTAGGCCTAACTAAACTGGTAACATGTTTCTCTAATAGGTGCTACGATAGAAATTTGACTTTAACCCCTGATAGAATACTATTTGAAGTTGATACAATGCGCGATATTATTCAAGGAAAACGGCTGTTAATACGGCGTGTTCAAGAACATGACCTCGACTACCTTTTGAAATGGTGGAACGATAGTCAGGTTATGGCATCGGTGGGATTTCCCGATGGTCTGAGTTTAAGTATGAAGGATATGGAAACAAAGTACTGGCCGCAGTGGCGCGATGACCCCGAGGGCTTCCAGAGAATCATCTGTCTTAACGATGGAACACCGATAGGTGAGGCGAATTTCCATAATTATTATATAGAAGAAAGTAGCGTCCAGATAGGACTCAAAATATGCCTGCCCGAGTTGTGGAATCAGGGACTGGGCACCGAGGCCTTACAGATGATGATCCACTATGCGTTTGAAGTGTTGAAAGTAGATCGAGTATATGTCAATCCTGCCAAAACGAACCACCCTGTCATCAGGATAAACGAGAAGTGCTGTTTTCGAACCATCGGCGAAACCGAAGGGGGCGGTCTGCTGATGGAGTTAAAAAGAGAACTCTGGGAAAAGAAGATATAAATGATTGCTACGGATGGGATTTATCATTCGCTAATGCCTGATTTGAGGCGAATCAACCGTGTCGTTGCCGCAATAAGCCGCTTCCTAAGAAAGATAATTATAATTAAGGAAATACGAAGCATAACCTAATGTTCGCTTTTTGTTCTACCACCTGTAACTCAAGCCCAATCCTGTTTCAACCTCTGTATAGTCTTCAGCCGGTGTATATCCGCTGTAGCCTGCAAATCGACCAACAAGTTTTACGGTAAAGTTGCGAAAGAAATCAAACTCACTTGTTAATCGGAGTGTACCCTTCACCTCAGGTGTCTTGGCTATGCGGTCAAAAAAGCCGTCAAGAGAAGTGCGCCAGCGTTTGGCAATCAGCGACAGGGTCGTGCCCAGACCGGCGCTGTACCGGGTCTTCGACCTTTGCCCAGTCAGGTTCCTGCCGGTACCTGCATTCCAGCGCAGCGTAAGGGTGGAGGCGACGGCGTGGCTGGCCCTGAGGTTGACGCTCATGCTGTTGAAATCCCGAAGGGTATCGATCTTATCGTCGAGCACCGAACCTGCGAAACTGAGACTGGCGGTCTGCCAGCGTTCGCCGATTTTGAAGCGGTATGCAGAGGATGCCCAGAAGGTGTGGGTTATATCTGAGACCTCATCGGTCAGGCCGTCGGCTGAGGCGGGCGCTGTCCGGCGGAAGGGAACGTACCCCAGGGTCAGGGAGGGTACGGTTCGCGGGTAGAAACCGAAATTGAGCGCTGCGGACTGCGTCCGGGTTACGACCGATTTCATGTCGGCCAGGTTGTCGCGGCCGAGTTCCGCGGATGCGTAGAAACTCATTGAGAAAGGTTTAGTGAAAGTTTGAGTTAATGCGGCGTTCCAGGTTCTTATGTCCGAGTCGAGGAAGGATACGCCCAGGGATTTGAATCCCCAGCCTATCTGCTCGAATCCTACGCTGATCGCTGTCTGACCAAGGGTCAGTTCCGACCCGATCTTTGCAGCCCAGCCGGCCTGAGTGGTCATCCTGGGCTGGAACATGAAAGTAGGAAGCCAGCTCAACTGCTCAATCTCCAGGGATGCGGCTCGAAGGTCACGGTTGTATGCGGAGCCCGCTAGTTCGCCCTCGAACGTGAGCTTGTCATGCAGAAGATTGAGCCTTCCTTCGAGAGAGGCGACCGAGTTCTCTACCGGTGAGCTGAGTTCCACGGTATCGGTCGTCGAGCCGTCTGTAACCGCTCCCAGATAAGGGGGTATGGAGGTCGAATCGTCCCAGGCCTTAAGAAGATGAAAGTGCAGGTGGCTTTCGGCATCCTTACCTATCCCGATTCGCCCTGCGTACAACCATCTACGATAAGCTACGTCGGAGGAGTCCGAACCTGTGACTCCGCGCTGGGTCTGTCCAGCGGTCACTGACAAGCGGAACAACCCCGGTTTGAGATCTACGGCCCCGCCCCGAACGTTTATACCGTGAAGCGAATATGAGCTATAGAAAGGTCGACAGTCCAGAATCTGGACACCTAGCCTGGGGGCGCTGAACCCGAGTACCTGGAACCCTAGTGAAGCCGCAGAAAATCCTATCCTGTTAAAAGGCTGGCGAGTGGCGACGTCATAGGAGGATAGCATGAATCTGAACGAAAGCGGAACCTCCCAGAAGGTGAATGTCGGTACCAGGAGCACCGTCCATGTAAAGGGTTGCCTGTCAAGTTCGGCGCCTTCACGCAGGATGTAGGAGGCGTCTGCCGAAACCGAGCCCGAGAAACCGACTGGAGAGGCAACACTCGTGATTACGCTCAATCCTGTAAGAAAGATTAACAGCTTTTTCATAAAAAACCTCCTAAGGGGTGCTGAGGGCGGTTCTCACCACCCTCGGCAAAACCTCTTAATTACCCGTTATCTGAGGACTACGGAATCCTATCTCTCCCTTATCCATCGGCGACCGTCGTACCGGTAGGTTCCGTTTATAGCCTCAATACGAGTGCCTGCAGTCTCTCGAATCATTTCCCACTGTGTACCGTTGTAATGATACACATGGGGTGTATATCCTTCACGGGTGGAGGCAACGGTGTAAACGTGGGTGCAGGTTACGTCCGGAATCCTGTCCCAGTCCGAGCCGTTGAAATGATACATGCCGTTCTCGGCCAGTACATGGTTGCATGTCTTGAACTTCTCTATCTTCTTCCATCCATTGCGACCGAAATGGAACATACCGTTGTAAGCGCGATAGAGCTGGCATCTCTGGGATCGTACCGTTCTCCAGAAGGAACCGTCGAAGTGGTACATTATAGGAGTTTCTCCGTTACCTGAGGAATTGGAGGTAAAGATATAGGTGCAGGAGTCTTCTCGGACCCTTACCCATTCGGTGCCGTTGAAGTGATACATCCCGTTCTCCGCCAATACTCCTTTGCATTTCTCAGGCTTGATTTCATGCCATTTTCTTCCGTCGTAGTGGAACATCCCGTTGTAGGCTCGATAGATTTCGCACTCGGTCTCTTGAACCCTGTTCCATTTTATACCGTCGTAATGGTACATTACAGGCGTATCACCCTGGCCCGAGGTAGCAACGGTATGAACGTATGTGCAGGAGTCGTCAGGTATCCTCACCCAGGTCGAACCATTGAAGTGGAACATGCCGTTCTCGGCCTTTACCGCATTGCACTTCTTTAACCTTGTCTCAATCCATTTGATGCCGTCGAAGTGATAGAGACCGTTTATGGCCACGTAGAGCTGGCATTTCCTGGCTGCCACCTTCTCCCAGGTCGTTCCGTTGTAGTGGTACATGATACGGTTATTGCCCTGACCCGAGGATGCCACGGTGTAAACGTAGGTGCAGGAATCGTCCGAAATCTTCACCCAGGTCTTTCCGTTAAAGTGAAACATACCGTTCTCGGCCAAAACATGGTTGCATTCGTAAAAGTCACCGGCAGGCACCCACTTTGTACCGTCGAAGTGAAACATGCCGTTTTTAGCAAGGAAAAGCTTGCACCTGTCGTTTGCAGTCATTCCTCCTTGAGGAGTCCATATCCTGCCATCGGCATGGTACAGCTTGCCGTCAACTGTAACTACGTAGGTGCAGGAATCCTTAGGTACACCCTGGGTTCCTCCGCGACCTATGCCGTGCCACATGATACCCGTTTCCTCATCATAATAACACTGGCACGAGTCGAGTCTGGAAACAGGAACAGCGGTCATTACGATGAAAGCCCAGGTATCGGAGGTCCCTACGAGGATAGGCCCACTGAAAGCGTTGACCTGCCAGGCGTATTCCATGCTCTCTTCGAGCGAACGGGCATCGACAGGATACTGAAACGATGTTACGGGAATCTCGCTCTCTTCGAACCATGGCTCTGCCGCATCTATGGCCTCCTCCGGTGTAAGCTCTTCAGGTACTTCAACGATGCACAGCCGGTAGGTTACGTCCTGGGGTGGAATTGGCGGTGCCCAGATGAACGTGGGAAATGGATCCGGAACTTCAGAACCGTCAGGCGGGGCAAGAAGCTTGGGCGGTGACGGGCTGACACCCCGACGCTCGCCGCAGTCCTCTGCGAGCACCTCGCCCGTGACTGCGCTCTCGACCTCGAGGCAGTAGGTGTACACACCTGCGGGGAGCGCGCCCTGGCTCTCTATTACCTTCTCATATGTCGGGTCGTACCACTCGTCCTGGACCGTGGTGATATCCGCAAAGGTGATCGGCCTGGGTCCGGGCGGGATGAGTATCACGTTGCTGCGGGCGTGTACAATCTCGGCGCCCTCGTGGGTTACCCATCCGTATAGCGTCACCTCGACCGGTTCGACTTCGGGATTAAAGACGATGCAATTCCACATCTGCTCCATGAAGAACTGTTCGGGTGGAGGGGGAAGAAGCTCTACGCTCCATTCCTGAGCTAGGAGTACTGCTGCGAACACGAGCAGTAATACGAAGGCTTTTTTCATTACGTCTCCTCTCACGTATGCCGATGTGCGGCGTTTTGGGCGAAGGAGAATGCTACCCTCCCCGCCATTTTGACCTATAGGAATGCTGGAAGTATATCCGTTCGCCGGATTTAGTCAATATCCCCTCTCTCCCTTGGGATTGTCGGACGCGAGGTAGGGACCAAAAGGAGCTTACAACACCACAAAGCACACAAAGCAGAAATCGATAGTTTTAATTGAACTGCGTTTATAAGAGAATTAACCGAGCAGGCGAGTCGGAAGTCTACGTTGATTTGGATAATCTGAGGTAATTCAAACTTGATCGACAGCCTCCCTTCGGAAGAAAATAAAGGCGCGGCATGCCGTGCACTTACGATCTGGTATAATCAAGATTACAGATTATTTAGTCTTCAGACAGATACTTCTCAGGCGGCCTCATTGCCCGGCGCACAAACGCCTCGTCCTTGCGCCAGTTCTTGGCAACCTTAACGTGCAACTGGAGAAAAATTGGTCGGCCCGAAAGTAGCTCAATCTTCTTCCTGGCCCTGGTTCCCAGCCTTTTTATTGCCTCTCCCCCACGTCCAAGCACAATAGGCTTCTGGGATTCACGTTCTACGTATAGCACCGCTCTCACGAGGTCCTTTTTCCGATTCTGCTCCCTGTATTCTTCTATCTCCACGAAAACCGAATGTGGAATCTCCTCACCATATAGCTCGAACACAGCCTCCCTTATCGCCTCTGCTGCAAAGAAGCGCATGGGAAAGGTCGTGGGCTGGTCCTCGGGATAGTAAGCCTCGCCTTCAGGGGCAAGCTCGAAAAGGTTCGCAAGCAACGCGGCAAGGCCGTCGCCCGTTAGTGCGGAAATGAGATGGATGTCGGAAAGCCCTAGGTCTTTGTAGCGCTCGATAAGTGGAAGCAAGAGGTTCTTATCCCCTACGTTGTCGACCTTGTTTATGGCTAGGATGAGGGATTTCTTCACCGAACGAATGAACAGAGCAAGGTTCTCACCAGGTTCGTATCCAGGCTCTACCATGAGAAGAACCAGATCGGCGTCCTCGAGTGCGGTCGTTATCTCGGTACGCATGAACTCGTACACAGCGCCCTTGCGTTCGACTAATCCCGGTGTATCCAGGAACACGAGCTGGCCTTCCTTTGTTGTCAGTATACCGAGTATGTTCTGCGAGGTGGTCTGGGCACGGCGGGATACCGCGGAAAGCTTCATGCCCAGATAACTGTTGAGAAGCGTGGACTTGCCCACATTCGGCGGTCCTACAATTGCAACGAAAGCGCTCTTAGGCATCAAAACTCCATCATCTTTGCATCGGCAGTGAACAAGAGGCTCCTCTTGAGTACCGGCTTCGAGAAAAGCCCTGCAGCTGCCTTGCCGTAAACAGCAAGCTGCGGCGCATAGGTCGCCTTGAGTGTTCGGGGTGTTTTGGCCTCGGAAGGAAACGACTTGTAGTCGATTACGTGTAAGCCTTCGGGTATAACCAGGACACGGTCGATGCGGCCAGTGATGGTCTTTGAACCCTGCCTGAGCCTGAAGCCAACCTCGGTATGGGCATTCTTTTGGGGCAGAATAACCTGTTCCAGTAATCCTGAGGTTCGCAGGTTATCGATATGATGAATAATCTTTTCCTGATAGGCAGGTACCCTTGAGGGGGCAAGATCGAAAGAAAAGACCTGGACGCGCACCGCCTGTTTTATCGCTTCCCGGTCATCGGACAAGCTGCCTTTTGAAATTCGCTCAAGAACTGCGTGAATAATCTCGCCGAAATACCGTAATCCCTGCGTTTGATTGAAGGATGCCTCCAATTCGTCGCTGACCGTTACCAGACTACCCTTGCGTTGAGACCAGTTACGCTCAAGGGTCTTCGGGACATCAAGGTCTTCTCGAACAAGCTCCGCAACTACCACTTGTTCCAGGGCTTCTCGATGTGTACGTACCTCTAACGCCACCCCTTCAGGCGCCACAGGCATCTGGATTTTATCCATCACCTCACTCAACTCGAATCCTTCTACCAGATAGGTCAGCCAACCGCCAACCGAGGGACCCCAAACCCCTGAAAGGAAAAGAGCGTCTCGCGCCCGTGTACATGCTACGTAGAAAAGCCTCTTTTCCTCTTCCGCCAGCTTGGCCTTCCATAAAATCCGTTCCGGATGATCCTGCGAATCAGTAAAGGTCAAAAGCACCTGCTGCGCCTCCTCCCTTAAGGCCAAAGACTCGGGTCGACGGCCTGAAACATCATCCATTCCAACCAGGAACACAACGTTTGAATCAAGACCTTTTGCGGCATGGATAGTCATGAGTCGAACCGCATTCATCCCTTCGGTATTGACATTTGCCTTAGGTTCCTCTTCCCTCGTGCTCATACGCTCGAGTCGTTCGGCGATCTCATAGCAGGAAAGGCCTTCCCGGTCGAAATCCTCAATGATCCGCAGGAACTTTCTTATGTTCTCCGCCTCCTGCCTAGTGGAATAGTACGACCACAGACGCCTTTCCCTCAGGATCTTTTCAAAGAGAATTGCGGATGGAATCCGGTCTACTTCCTTAAAAACATCCTCTAACCAGGATGTTCCGGGATCTGCACCCGAAGCCGAGTATTTCCTGAAACGTTCCCAAAAATCCGTACCTTCCTCGGAACATGCTATGCGCAAGATCTGTTCTTCGGACAAACCGCATAAAGGCGAACGCAGTATCCAGTAAAGTGCCGTTGTTTCCCTGGGATTTGGCAGAACCCGAACCAACTGCCTCAAAAGCACCACCTCGGGCGAGGAATGAAACCCAGTTCCCTGCACTACAACAAACGGAATGTTTTGACGACGCAATGCCTCCTCGTATTTATCAAGATGAGTACGACGGCGCAGAAGCAGGGTAATATCTGCGAACTCACATGTTCTCTGATGCTCCTTCCCGTTAATCTTATCGAAAACCGGAAGGTTTCCGACAATCTCGGTGATCCTTTGGGCTACAGTTTGAGCCTCAAAAGCCTTCATCTCCTCCATACTTAACTTATCCTGGGTTCGAGTAAGCAAAACCTCCACGTGTCCTGCGGTTTCTTCAGGTTCCCGCATATGCCGGAATTTATCGTATGAGGTTTGCCAGTCTTCGGTTCCCCCGCTCATCAATTTGGAGAAGAGCCGGTTCACGAAATCGACGATCCTGGGCAAGCTCCGGTAATTCTCCCTCAAAGTAACCTCCTCGAACGCTTGGCCCATCCATTCCTTCATCTCTCGCTTGGCTCGCCTGAATACTTCGACATTAGCGCCCCTGAAAAGATAAATCGATTGCTTTTCGTCACCGACCAGGAATAAAGTCGGTACCTTGCCCGACTCCCGCTTTGCACCCATGCCTGCACGCCATTCCTCCGCCAGTTTACTCACGATCGCCCATTGCAGACCGTTGGTATCCTGGAATTCATCGACCAATATGTGGTCGGTCTGCTCGTCAAAACTTTGAAGAACGTTCGACCAGTTATCGGAATGGTAAAGCACCTCATAGAGCTTGTACTCGAGATCGGCAAAGTCCAGCTTTCGATCGGCATGTTTGCGTTCCTCGTAACGTTCCGCCAGATGGCGAAATACGGACAGAAAACCTTCGGTCTGCACTGCTGCATGCCATTGCCAGAAGACCTCGTGGTATCTTTGAAATACCTCAGCTCTCTTCCTAAACCCTTCACGTTCGAGTTCAGCTTTAGGCAAACGTTTGCGAAGGGTTCCAGCCTGGGTGATAAATCTTGGAGCAACCTTATCTAAAAGTGCCCTTACCGCTCGCAAGTGTCTGCGTCGGTTGTCGGATTCAGGAAGCCCTGCAAAACCCGACGCCTCCCAGAACTCCATGCCCCATGAATCCTTAAGCGTCCTGAATGATTTAAAATAGACTTGTGTCAATTCCTGCGGCGCGGCATTCAAGGCCATGTAACTTTGAGGGATATGCTTGAACAATGATCGTATCTTGATTTGAAGGCTGGTCCAACCTTCGGTCAGGGTAAGATGACGAACCCATAGTGATACTTCGTTATCCAGCATCCCGAGTTCGACCAGGCCGTCACGAATCACCTCTTCACGTAAAAGGTCGGCTTCGATAGCGTCCAGTATATCGAGATCAGGCGCAAGATCGAGATCAAAGGCGAAGCGCTCAAGTACGGACATTGCAAAGGCGTGTACAGTAGAAATCCTGAACCTTGAGAGATTCGATTGAATCTGGTCGTGCAACTCGGGTGAATGTTCACGAAGCAGCTTAAGTACACGTTCCTTCATCTCGGCAGCGGCTTTTTCGGTGAATGTAATGGCCAGGATACGCTGAGGTAAAACCCCTGCTTCAAGGAGTGCCACGTAACGTTCGGCAAGCTTCTGAGTCTTGCCTGAACCTGCAGGAGAGGAAAAAATAAGGCTCTTTGTAACGTCCAGATGAGTCTTTTTGGGAATACCTTTGTGAGATTTCATGCGCTATTTCTCCTCCCAGGTGTTCTCAGCAGAATTCATAGTATTCACAGTATCTGCACATTGAAGATTTCATTGAAGGAAAATGTCCGTTCCGGATACCTTCAATAGCCTGCCAGGCAAATCCCACAGCGTCCTGCATCGCTTGATCCGGTAGAGCAATCTCGTCTATTTTCGAATCCGCAAACCCGTAGATACCTATCGATTCAACCTCGATGTTGTACAGCCTTTTTATCATTTCCGCGTAAAGCGGAAGCTGGATCGATTCTCCTTTTTTTACCTTGAGTTTGAAGTAGCGCTCTTTTCCGGTTTTGTAATCGAGTACCTTTGCTCTGTTTTCCTTCCAGTCGACCCTGTCGACACGTCCTTTTAAGAAGAATCCTTCCTCATTGAACCTAAGCTCAAGCGGTCTTTCCAACCACTCTGGATCGCACATCCAACCCGCCTCGGCACGTGCCCTTTCCGTATCCGCAAACCAGTCCATTCGTGCGCCTGCCCAATCCTCTATCCACAATCGCACAAAGGGGTTTAGTCTTCTGCGGTCGAGTTCGTGGAGAAGCGAATCCCAAAATTGCTCTTCTAACCGATTTAAATCGACTCCTTTCTTAAATAGATCCTCCAGCATGTCGTGCATTATGGTTCCCAAAAGCCTTCCCTCCGGTTCGAGGGTAGGTTCCTCAGAAACCTCAAGTCCCAGAACCTTACTTAGGTAGTACCGGAAAGGACAGTTGCGATATATCTCGAGTAAAGTCACGCGAAAAGGGTGGTGTTCCCCGAAGCGATCGCCTAACAGCCCTAAAGCCGAAGATGTCTCGAACTTCACCCCTTCCTTCATCTGGTTGCCCTCGGATCTCTCAAGAAGCTGGTCTTCCTCGGTACAATAAATCGCAGGATCAGTTACCTCTTCGTTTTCTTCCCGTTCGAGTAGAAAGATCGAAGCAAGCAAAGGCCTGTCCGCTTCCATCGAAGGAGCGGATAAGTAACAGGCTTTAGAAGCCATGGAACTGAGTCTGCGAAACTCAAAGGCTGCATCTAGATACGAATCCTCCACTGTAGGAAGATTCAGGGCTGCCCGCAGACGATCGGGAAGTAAAAGATCCCGATAAGGTCTGCGCGGAAACTCACCGTCTACCAATCCTCCCACGAACAGGTATTTGGTTTCCAGCCAGCGGCTTTCAACCAGAGGCATAACCCGAATCACGCCTTCCTTGTCCTCACCTTCATGTGGCGCTTCTTTTTTAAAGAGTATCTCTAGAACATCGAGATAGAATCGCAGACTCATCGTGGTTGAATCTGCAAGCTCCGCCATGCGGATGAGTTTCTCGGCAATGTCCTTGAACCCTTGCCTGGCTTCTACCCCAGGCTCCCACCCTAACCAATCCAATACATCGTTTAATTTCTCAACGAAAGCTTTAGCGGCATGAGGCTGAACAAATTCCTTAAGCCTTAAGATGAATTCCGCTATGAAATCTCTTATTTCGGTATTTAACCTGACGGCTTCAGGATGTTCCCGCAATCTATGGGGCAGATTTGCGCCAAACCAATCGGCCCAAACCTTTGCACCTGAAATTATCCCTGCGTCACGGGAAAGAACATCCAGCCAATGTCTTACCGAGTCCGGAACATCTTGAAAACAACGTGACAGGAGCAAACCTACAACGTCACGACGACGGAAGCCTCCTTCGGCAGTATTTAAAAGGTTTAACACCTCACGGATCGCAGGAAGGCTTGCCAGCCTTGGTCTGAGTGATATCTGAACCTTGATTCTATAACGTGAAAACACCCGCTCTACAATAGGTCGATATGTGCCTAGCGCAGGAAAAACTACTATGATCTCGTCAGGATAGATACCTTCTTCAATCAAAGAACATATCTTACGGGCAATGGCAATAACCTCGTCTTCACGCGAGGGGTAACGATGCCAGAATGAAACAGGAAGCCGGTGTGGTTGTTCGCTTTGGTATTGAACGAAGCCGAAGTCCTGGAAAAACCTCTCTCCTTTTTGCGCCACAGGATCTTCGGGTATAATAACGAGAATCTCAGGAATGTGATTTACCAGTTCCTTAAACAACTGCTGTTCAGAGGTCCATGGTTCAAAGTATCCCTCAAGGATCAGAAATTTAAACGCAAGGATAGGAACTTCCCCGATGGCTTGGTGAAGTAAATCTTCGTGGTCAAGAAGTCCTTGAGTATTTAAATAGTGATCGTAACTTTCGAGAAGCTCGATTGATTGTTTCAGTCGCAGGGCTGTATCCAGGTCGAATATCGTCTTTTTGGCCTGCTCAGGGATCTGATGCCAGTCCGTAGGCCAGTGACGTTTAAGTTCTGCATATAAATTGGAAAGGAGTCCCAAATGTTCCTCGCGGAATGATAATCCTGCCGTTTGACCTATGAGCTTAAGCAATAAAAAGCGCCGGTCTCGTTCATCTACGATGCCTTTCCTGCACCGTGCAAGGACGAGGTTCTGGGCTAAAGTTTGCAAATCCAAAGCGATAGGCGTCATGTTAACATCTTCTTTATACAAGGAAAGGATATCGAATTCAGCCGCCCTTGCCCGCCGTTTGTTTGGAGTCAGGTAAAGGATTTCTTCACATCTGAACCGCTCAGTGATCTCTAAATCTCGGAGTAGATTTCGCATAAATCCTGAATAACTGAGGGGACGGTATGCAAGTAATCTTAGAGGTTTATCACCCATCTGCCCAGTTTATGCCTGGAGCTGGATAAGTCAATATATTGTCAAAATACGATTACCCGTACAGGTGAAATGCACGGGGAAACACTGAATCCTTAATGTTGTAACTACAATTAACGAGTTACTACGATCTTTGTCTTTACTCCTCCTTCAGTAGCCCGCAATTCGAGGAAGTATACTCCTGGTGATACCGTAAGGCCCTTATCGTCTTTCAAATCCCAGGTTACGGTATGTTCGCCGACCTCAACCTCATTACCAGGCATACGGCGAATTAACTGTCCGTTTACGTTGTAAAGCAGGAACTCGACCTTTG
>JAFGSK010000061.1 GCA_016934635.1 Caldifarciminota bacterium | reverse complement strand
TCCATTGTTTCACTAGTTGTTTGAGAAAATTCCAAAGGAGTTTCATGTCAAGTCTTATTTAGCTTCTCCATAACATAACATTTTAATCGACCATATTTACTTGTCAAGCTCCTCTCAGCCTTTGTTATGAGATAGCTCCCTTCGTTCGCCCTGCGGAGCTTCGTTTCCTCGTGGAAACTCGCAACGACAATTAGTGGTCGAGCAACTGCGTCGCAATATCAAAGTGCGAAGTGTCCGTTCTGGGGGAAAAATTGCATTATCGAATCTCAAATTGCAAGGGGGAGGGGAGTTGCCATTTCAAATCTCAGATATACTCCATAGCCGCCGCCCTTTGGGGTTCCACAAGCCTCACTCATCTGAGTACCCCTGTCAAGGCGGACCGTAACACTAAAGCAGCGGTGAGTCGAGGAACGCGGTGTTGTATTCAACCACCAGGAGCACGACCACCAGCGCTGCAGACAATTTTTTCTACTTGCTGTGGGAGTGTACGCGGTCCACGGGGAATTCGCGCACTACCGATCCGCGGTCGATTTAGCAGCTAGGACTTCACCCTGAGCGGTGTGGCACGAGCAGTGTGTTTTTCCCCTACATTTCCTTTAACATCACGTCGCCGTTGGTGGTTACGAGACGGATGGTCCCTGAGCCGTCGCCTATTGTCTTCACAATGTCATCGTCCACCTTCTTCGTCGAAACGTCGAATCCGGAGATCGAGGACGTGCCGTGTGTGGTCGAGAGCGTAACCTTTGCGCCAACGGTCGAGGGAACCGAAACCTCGATGTCGTTGTTTATCGTTTCGAGGGAACACTGTCCGTCGTGGTCAGGCATTTGAATCACACCTGAAATCTTACCGTTATTTGCAATACCCTTGATTCCTCCGGTATGACCGTCGATGGTTACGTTTCCGTTAGTGGCATCGAATGTACCCGTGCCTGCGGTGTTTTCAATCGTGACGTTGCCGTTGGTGGTCGAAAGATCAAAGCCCGCCCGGTTGCCGTCAACCTCCAGGTTGCCGTTCGTCGAGGTCAGCTTCACGAAGATGGAGGAGGGGAGCGAGATACTGATATCTATGTCTTCAATCTCGGCGTTGTCCTCCTCAATCATCTCTACACTAACCTTAAGCACCCGGTTTACCTCGTCTTCGGTGATGTTGATATCCACATCTTCGCTTCCTTCGTAGGTTTTGGCTATTTCCAATAGTCCGGACAGGGCTTCGGTGATTTCGTTATCCACGCCGGCACCCAGCGAATGCTCGAAGGACATACTTATCTCATCTCCGGAGACTGCGGTTGCAGATATATCGCCGTGCAGGGTTTCTACCTCGACCCGGTCGAAGTCGGACGCGTCGAAATCCATGTCTGTTGATTCAGCGAATGCAATGAAAGGCAGCAGAATCAGCGCTGTGATAATAAGGACTTTGTTTGGTTTCACGACTCCTCCATTGGTTTGAGTTGTTAGAATATTTCCGGATTATGTTCATCTCGAATGAATTGTCAAGCAGAAGGTTCAAGTGAAAGTTGAGGAGTTGTATAACTCAATTAAGACTTACTTTCACAATCGTTAAAGAAATACAATTTTTTATCTTTGAGCACGTTGGCGACCACCGGGCCTTTGAGTACGTGGCGCCAAAGCATTTCGAAACCTTCCTTTCGCAGCCCTCCCCAGATGAGTCTGGAAATACCATTACTGATGAAATCTGAGTACTTGACCAGAATCTTGATTATGTAGTTCTGCAAATACCTCATCTGTCCCGGAGTAATGTAGGGATGGTTCCACACAAGATGCTGAAGGCTGTAGTGCCTGGGCTCGTAGTCGATTATGCCCCGGGTGGCGGCAATCCTTTCCCATAAATCCGTCCGTGGGAAAGGCGTCATGACCGATACGGTGTGGGTGTCGAATCCCGCACGTCTCATGCAAAGGGCGTCTTCCAGGGTCTCCTCGGCGGTCATGCCCTCGTGTCCGGTCATAAAGTAGCCTATGCGGAACAGGGCGCGTTTTTCTTCGGACCGGCGGATGAACTCATATATCTCCTCGATGTTTTGACTTTTATTCATCCCGTCCAGAGAGCTCTGGAACATCGACTCCACCCCGACAGCCGTGATGCGCAGTCCGCGTTCGTACCAGTCGTCGAGATTGCGGGTAAAAATCGACGCCCGCGACTGGGCCCACCAGTGGAACCTGTAACGGGCGAACATACGTGTCAGTTCATCTGTAAACTTCGGGAAGATGCCGAAGAGTTCGTCCATCGGGAAAAGGTAGGTAATCCCCAGCTTCTTATAATACCGTAAAACCCGCTCTATACTCTCCAGATTAATCGTGAACCGCTCGCGCTCGAAGACAGGGGTTTGGCAGAACGAGCACTTGTATGGACATCCGTGCGCCGTGTACAAAAGTCCGAACGTCTGGGCACGCAGTCCGGGTACGATGGAAAAGTGAACCATCATTGCCGGATGCTGGATGTCTTCATTTCGTACCCGACGTCCGAAGACACGCGCTACGTCGTCCTCCGCAGGTCCGGTGAATACCCTGTCCACTACCGGGGGAATCGAGTAGTCCAGCGCGCCGTAGTTGCCTGCCCATATTTCCTTGATGCCCTGCCTTCGCGCCTCGGCTATCATCTTGTGAATCTCTGTAAGTTCGTTCTGGTAGAAGCTGAACCCGACAACGTCCCAGCCCTGCTTAAGTCTCTTGACGTACTGCCGCCACATCGGGTATTCGAGTATCTCTACTTCGGGTACGTTCTGCTTGATAAACCGCAGGCCCGGGCAAACCCTGCGCGGGGCATTTACTATCGTTGTGTAATCCCCGGGGAAACGCCGGTAGGTAGTGCATAAGAGCACCCTGGGATTGGTGGAGATGCCTTTCGTCAGAACCGCCCTGCCCTGAATTTCCCTTTGACCGTATATATTGTCATTATGTCCATAAGAATACGTATGCTACTGAAGGACATCAATCTGTCAACCAGACGATCGAAGCAGCAACGAACACCAGTATCACAGCTGCAGAATAAGTTTTATTTTTGAGAAATAGCCCATATAGTCAAGTAGCCGGGATATTGGCGATAGTCCGTTGCAAACCGACCGTTCCTGATTATTATATGATAATGTTCAACTTCTGGCATCACATAATGATGATCGGGCTGGCGTTCCTTTCGCTTTCAATGGCGTATTACCTTAGGGTTCGCACAGACCGGTTCCCTCTTGCCCGGATCTAGCTGACGATACCGCTGAATCCCTCTGTCTTTATAGAGAGATTGGTGGGTGATTTCTTCTCAGACTGTAAGTAAACCTAGATACGGTCTACATTTGGGGAGGATAACCATGCAGTGCATACCATACTTCGTCATCTGTGTACGCACCCTCCATCAGATAGCGTATCGGTGGAGGTATTGAGTCAGAATCAGTCCACGGCGCGAGATGAACTTTAGTCCACAGGCGAGTATTAGATCTCCTGAAGGCTTTTTGAAAGTAGATAAATAACGCTATTTCATTATCCCGTAGAACATCGTCCTCATCGAGAAAAGAAAGTCTGATTCTCATCTCCCAAACCTTAACGGTCAAATCTCTTATTCTGTAAACCGGGGCTTTCGTAGTGTCGCCTACTGTCAGTGTAAACTCGGGGTTGAAATTTTCGTCGAGCGAGTATACCTTTCTGCCATCAGGCGTAACGTGCATGAGGGGAGGTTGTAAACTCATCTCTTTATCCCATTTTAAGTCGAGGTATTCGGGAATCTCAAGCTCCATTGATTTGATAATATCAGCCCCAGGGAAACCGCTGAACCAGAAACGATTCGGAGAGTGGTAACAGTAGTGATTGTGCAGGAAAACCGCAGTCCAGCGTTCAGGTATTTCAGAACCGACAATCCTGTCGTCTTCTAAAGAGAACAGCTTCCTGTCATAAGCACACTCCGAAAAATCAAGATTCCACTGCAAACGCCACATTTCCGGGTAAAGAGAGGCTAACTCAAGAGATACGATTCTGAATACAAGCCCTGCACCTGCGGCGTATAAAAGCAATAACCATCCCAGGTTCGTGTAACGTGGCTTCGGGAAGAACCTTCGTCTGAACCAGTATCTGCGTGAACGGTCTCTTTCACCGGGAAGCCAATGCCATCTCATATTACAACAGTTTACTTTCAATAAATGTGTTGTCAACATCTCCGGATACGTATCGCGAACGGCTGACTGTCCGGAATAATCGGTTGACAATCGGGTATCACCTTACATATAATCAGCATGGAGGCTAAGTGAAAGATATTGTCTCGAGGCTGCTGGCAGTCGTTATCCTTATTGCTGCATCCGGGGCAGGCGCGAGGGTGGTCAGGGAAAAGCCATTGATCGGTTTCTACCGGACCAAAGCCAGAGCCGATTCGGTAATAAATGAATTCTACCGGGTATGGAACGTGTTCCACTACCACCTGTTCAAATATCACGACACTGTGAAGGCGCTGATGCTTGCGGATCCCGACTATCCAGAGATGCCTGCCGGGTTCTATGAGCGGAACGATATCCATTGGATAAGGCTGGGCTGGGACCTGGACAGTCTCTACGCACTGTTAGAGGTCTTGCAGGCCGACTTCAACCTGCATCTCGGAGAATTCCACTTTGAAGCCGACACTTCAGAGTGGGTTTGCGAACTGCCCACTGCATCGTGGAACATGACCGAGGAGGAACTTGCAGAGTACAGGATAAGCGAGTACGCCGTGATGATCGCCTACCTTGGCCGGGAACTCGACGACCACTTGATTTCAATTCACTTTGACACCGTCGCACCACCTGCGGAGTTTTTTGCCGTTCCTGGACTTTTATCGGTAATGAGGAGTTGAATGAAAACAAACCTCTCCATGTTGGCACGACATGCTGCCGGGAACCCGAAAGGGGTGCTCCTTTTACTTGTCGTATCGGGCACTCTCTTCGCCAAATCACTCGACCCGACCGTAGACCCGGTAAATGAATACGAGGTGACCCTCAAGGAAAAGAGCGATGCCTTCGAGGCATTCTACCCGGTGTGTGATGCCTACAACGATCATCTCTCGATATACCACCCGGACGCCGAGACCCTTGAGCTTGTTCAGCCGATACACCCGGATGTATCAGAAGACTTTTACGAAGGTAAACCCGATGAATCCCACTGGACAGTACTCGACCGGGAGCTTGACGGGCTGCATACCAACATGTTCAGCCTTCAGGCGCACTACAACCGACATCTGGGTGAGTATCACCCGGGCGTGGATACTGCACGCGACCTGGTCTACGATCTCGGTTTTCCCGATGTTGAGATGAGCCGGCGCGAGTACATATCACGAAAGATCTATCAGCTCGATGTGATGATAGCCAAACTCAAACAAGCAATCGATGCCCATATCGAGTATCATAGCGACCCGACAATCCTCGACCGTGAGCCTGTGGAGCCGGTCCAACCCGAACCACGGGATGAACCGGAGGTCTTCCCACCGCCTGAAACCCAGCCTGAGGATATTTCCACCCCAGACCTCGACGCTGCGGAGGCTTCAGAATCACCTGCCGCCGATTCTGCAAAGGTCGAGGCATTGATGGGGCAGTTCGCTGAGGTTTATAATGCCTTCTTGAAACTCAAGGCTCGCTACAACGACCACCTGGGCGCCGCGTCTTCGGTCGTACCTTACCTTGCCTCATGCAGCCGCAAGTCGCTGAAGCCCGACTGGCCGCCTGCACAGCGGTCTGCCGAGAAACGACTCGAGGCATTACTCGAGAAAAAGGACGCACTATGGGATTGCCTGCTCGATTTCCAGAAGGTTTACAACGAACACCTCTCGATATGTGGGCAAGGAGAAGAAGTAAATGTAGTGCCTGATCCCGACGATTTTCCGGATTTCAGAACTCCTGATATGTTCGTCATAGTCGGAAGCTGGATAGATGTACTCTGCTTGTGGACTAACTCATTGAAAAAAATCTTTGACAGACATTATGACTTCATGGTAGCGCATGAACCATGCGTAACTCAGCAAGAAGACGAATTCATTGCCACGGAGATAATTGATGATTGGGAGACGAGAGCGGAATCACTCTGGAACAGTATCCTGACTTGCAGGGAAGAATACAACCTGCATCTTGCGGATGAACACCTACTTGAATTCGAAGAAGCCGAGACCTACAGGGCGTTCTGCGAGGTTGACATGCTTCCGCAGTCGGACGAGAAGGACACTCTATCAGATAATGAACGCTACGAGAGTCTCAAAAGCAGGCTTGTAATATTTTACACCTGCCTCGAAGATTTCAAGGACAGATTCAACGAACACGCGCAAGACCTGCATTCCGGGGACGCCGTAGCAGAACTTCGCTATCCGGCGCTTGACCCGCCTTCGGGGATTGACTACGTGGAGGCGATGTTGGATCTTATCGAAGACCATATTGTGCGTCTCAATAAAGCATACGAGATTCATAACATCTATCACGAGGAGTAGAAGTGAGAAAAGTACTGTCAATAACTGCTATATCTTTAATCGCGGTCTTAGGCTGCAAGGGCGGAACGAGTCGCTTAGATCTATTACCGATCGATCCTGATTTCGACCTCCACGTCGAGGCCGTCGTCGCAAGGTTTGCGGAGGTCTACGAGGACTATGTCCGGCTGCGCGACGAGTACAATCACCACTTAACGGAAACCGATCACGATACACTCGAAGGGGTGGAAGGCTACGAGGCCTTCTGCGGCCGGGAATCACTCGAGAGCAGCTGGATCGATACCACCCTGTCTCCGATAGAACGCCTCGACATCCTCGATGCAAAGATTGACGACCTGGTGGACTGCGCATGGATGCTAGAGCGCAGCTTCACCGCCCACTACAATCGGTTCCACGGGGTATGGAACTGCGAATGGGCCAAGTTCTACTCGCCGGTCCCGGATAGCCTCGCTCCTGCAACCTACGTACGCTGCGTCGAGGAGAACCTCGAAGGCGTGGCAGGATTCATCGGCTCCTTAAGGCTCGATTTCGACGACCACGCGGAAGAATTCCATTGGAAACATTGAGTTTAGCTGTATCCTCAGGGCAGATTGATCCACAGAGGCCACGGAGCACACAAAGAAATAATACCCTCTTATTGAGTACGAATTTCCGGACAGACCAGTAACACACCTCCTGGACAATTCACATCGATCTTGACAAATCAACACCAGCCTTTAGACTTGGGTAGGAGTTTTTATGAAGCTTAAATCAATCATCTCTGTCTTTATGGTTCTTGCAGCCTTGGGGTGCGTGAGCCGCCAGGAACGCCGCATGAGTCGGGCAATTGATGAGCTCGCCATCGCATTGGATGCTGCCGTAGATAGTTTTGAGACTGGCCTGGAAACAGAAACATCCCGACTGGAAGCTGAGTTTTGGAACATCTACGCAAGGTTCGATACACTCATGAACGACTATGACTACCACCTTGTCGATTACGAGATCCATCCCGAGGAAACCGAGAAGGAGTTCTTCATGGTTTTTGCATGGAAGACGAGTTTGAAATCTTTCCTTCAGACGATCTTCCGGCTTCCGAACGGATCGACTACATCGATATGTGGTGCGGGGGGCTTTCGGAATGCTGCGAGGAGTTCCGGAATCAGTTCCTTTCTCACCTGGAGTACTTTCATCCCGGGGTCGAGCTCGATATTGAATTGAAGGAGCCGGGCGATATTCCAACCGAACCTATCGAAGAAAGGATCACCGCGGTTGAGAAGAACGTGGAGATAACACGAGCCAACGTCGAGAAGCTCGAGGAAATTTATAAAAGACATATCGAAAACGACCACTGATAAATGCATCCCCTCATTGTATTCGGTATCGGTTTTGTGGTTCTGTTTATCATCCTGGCTCTGACGGGCAGGGTGTGGAACGCACGGGTCAGAAACATCGAGATCGAGCAGGGCGTGGAAATCCCGAAGCCCCGCTCGGGGTTTTTATACTGGCTGGCTCTTGCCGGGATGGCAGCCGCTGTCGCAGGGGCGGTAACCCTGCTATACTACTTCACCGTCTGGAAGAATCTGGTAAGATAATCGTCAAAAGTACCGGTAAGACTTGACAAAGTGTATCAGGTGGATATTCTCAGTTAAGGATTAAGTCCCTCGAACGTAGGATGGATCCTTGAAACAACTCAAAACCAAAAAAGGAGGCAAGATGAGAGCGAAGATACTGTTACTAGCAGGTCTCTTAGCGTTTCTCAATCTCCGGGCATCACCTTCACCTATACTCGACGCAATGGAAGCGGAACTCGACCGCTCGATGTCGGAACTCGAACTCGAAGGCGAGATGGCTCCATACTTCATAAGCTACCAGCTGGTCGATAGAAAGGAGTTCTATACATGGGCGAGCCAGGGGGCGCTCATGGGCTCTGACAGTACTCACAACCGGTTTCTTGACGTCAAGGTACGAGTCGGCGATTATTCCTTCGACAACATGCCGCTACCCGAAGACCTCGGGGGTTGGGATCAGGATGAAAACGATCACAACGAGCAGTACAGAAAAGTTCCGGTACCTTTGACAGACGACCCCGCTGCGCTGCGCCACGCCTTATGGTTGTTGACTGACCTGCGATACAAGTGGGCGCTAAAGCAGTATGCAAAGAAGGAAGGCGAAAGGGCGCGAGAAGTCGAAGAAGACCGGTCTGCGGACTTCAGCAAGGTGGAACCGGTTACCTACACCGAAGACGAGGCAACCTACGTGGTAGACCAACAGGCATGGGACGAGAAGGTTAAAGGCTACTCGCGGACGTTCGCCCGCTACCCCGAGATCCTTGAATCCAGGGTGTCCTTCTCTGCCGAGGCCCGCAACGATTACTTCGCCTCATCTGAGGGCACGCGGCTCCAGCACGGCAAGGTCTATTACTGGCTCAGGGTATCGGCATCTACACAGGCCCCGGACGGGATGTGGGTAGAAAGCTACCGAACCTTCTTCGGCTGGAACGAGAGCGACATGCCTTCAGACGAGGCGGTCAGGATTGAGATAGAAGCGCTCGTAGACGAAGTCCTGGCCCTGCGTGACGCCCCGGTGATGGAGGCCTACGTGGGTCCCGCCTTGATAGAGGCGCAAGCGGCAGGAGTATTCATCCACGAGACCTACGGGCATCGCCTCGAGTCGCAGCGGATCGAATCCAAGGTGTACGGTGAGACGTTTAAAGACAAGGTCGGCAAACGAATTATGCCCGCCTTCGTTTCCCTTTGCGACGATCCGACAATCAAAGAATACGAGGGAATGCCGGTTAATGGGCGCTATCTTTTCGACGATGAGGGCGTTCCTGCGCAGCGCACCGAACTTATAAGAAACGGAGTACTTGTCAACTTCCTGTGTTCTAGACGGCCTGTAAAGGGATTTCCTGCCTCGAACGGACACGGACGCGCACAGATGGAATACCCAGGCTACGGAGACATATCTGTTACAAGACAGGGAAACCTGATACTGGAAACCACAAAGCCCGTTCCCATATCCAAGCTCAAGAAACAACTCCTTTCGCTGTGCAAGAAGCAGAAAAGACCCTACGGGTTGATCTTCATAAGGTCTGAAGGCGGATCAACAGGAATAGACAGGTATGACATGGAGTCTTTTCAGTCCTTTCCCCTCTTGGTTTACAGGGTCGATGCAAATACAGGCGAAGAGGAACTGGTCCGCGGTGTCAAGTTCGGCGGTACACCGCTCGTGGCCCTGGATAAAATAGTTGCCACAGGAGATGATCCGGCAGTATTCAACGGTCACTGCGGTGCAGAATCGGGTTCGGTTCCAGTCGGTCTCGTATCCCCCAGCCTCTTATTAAGCGAGATAGAGGTCGCCAAGCAGCCTGCAGGAAACCTGAAACCGCCGATTCTTCCCCCGCCATACCAGGGCGAAGACGAACCCGGATCCCCGGAGATGTAAGGAGGCGGAAATGAAATACCTTAAAGCATGTATTCTCGCCCTTGCGGCCGCAAGCATATCTCAAGCAGCGGAAGAAAGCATTATACTGAGCGCAATGAAATCGGAACTCGACCGCTCGATGAAAGACCTCGTTATGGAAGGCCACGAGAAACCCTACTTCATAAGCTACAGGATTACCGATCAGACGACGCTGCCAATCCAGGCCAGCATGGGTACATTAACCGAAGCGGATATCTCGAGATCCCGAAGACTGGCGGTGGACGTCCGTATAGGAAGTTATGATCTCGACAATACCGGTTTATCCGAAACCCTCAGCTTCGGTTCTGACGATTACAGGCTTCGTTCATCGATTCAGATGGTTCCTGTGGATGATGATACGGCAGCGCTCAAACACAAGCTATGGCTTGCCACGGATTACGAATACAAGAAGGCCGTCGATGATATGGCCCAAAAGAAAAAGGAACTTGCCTTGAAGCCCGAAGACGATGAAGCGAAGGTCGCGGACTTCAGCAGTGAAGACCCTGAGGTCTACACAGGTGAGGAGGTTTCCATATCGGTTGACGAGGAGGCCTGGCAAGACCGGATCAAACGCTACTCGGCCATGTTTGTCGACTACCCGGATATAACCATCTCGAGCGTACGCTACGAGGCCAAGGCAAGTAATATCTACTATGTGAACAGCGAAGGCACAAGGATACAGGACGGAGAAATATCTTACTCGATAGAGCTAGAAGCTCACGCACGCAGCAAGGACGGCATGCCTCTTATCGATTACAAGAGCTTTACGAGCCGTGACGGAATTTTCGATGAGGGTATTGTCAAAAATGCTATCACCGAGATGGCTGAGGGTCTTGTCGCAATCAGCCGGGCCGATGAGAGCGAGTCCTACGTCGGACCAGTACTCATAGCCGCTCCTGTCTCCGGCACTTTCATTGAAAAGACCCTTGCGCCGTTGATTTCGGCAAGCAAGCAATCGTGGGAAAACGACGGGGCATTAAAGAACAAGGTCGGCGAACGCATCCTTCCCTCGAATATCTCTGTCTACGACGATCCTACGATTTCGTCCTACAAAAGACTACCACTCGCCGGGTTTTACCGGTTTGATGCGGAAGGTGTCCCGGCACAGAAAGTCAGCTTGATTACAAACGGCGTTCTCCGCGGATTCCTGACGTCACGCTCACCGGTGAAGGGATTTTCACAATCCAACGGACACGGACGATCGAGTGTCGGGATAGGCAACCTAATAATGGAAAGCTCCGCCCCCCTATCCTTTGCCCAGCTTAAGAGTCGTTTAGTCTCGGAGTGCCGTAAACAAGCGAAATCCTACGGCCTGCTGATCACATCTGCCGTTCCCGGGGATAAGAAAAGCTCAAGAAAGGTATATTCTCTGGGCGGCTTGACGATTATTACCATGGGGGCTTCGGAGAACCTGTTGGAACCGGTATCGGTTTACAAGGTTTATGCCGACGGCAGACAGGAGCTTTTGAGAGGTGTCGAGGTTCTTTCAAGCTCACCCCTGGCTACCCTTGCCAAGATAATTGCGGTCGGCGCAGATCACGAGGTCTGGAACATTTCCAGTCCAAAAGGCTCAATAGTCGCGCCGAGCATCCTTGTGTCCGAGCTCGAGGTTCGCAAGGCAACCGGCGGTGAACAGACCCTGCCCATACTTCCGGCTCCAGAGTAGGCCGGCTCCACAGTAGGGTTGAATAGGGAATACAAGCCTGTATCTCGATTCCGTTAATTACTGAGGGCTTTTTCGGGCGGAACATTTTTTGGATTTGCCTGACAGGTTAGAGCTTATGCGGAAACGGTAATAACTCCCACCAGCGACTGAATGACTTCGCGAAGATGGACCGAAAACTGACCTTATATCTCTGAAATTAATAAGGGCCGGGTTTCCCCGACCCTTATATACATAGTTCGAGTTACAATCTATCCAGGGTAATAGATCCGTTTACCGCGGAAAGTTCTATTGTTCCCGAACCGTCGCCTAAGGTTTCACTTACTTCGTGCTTACCGAGTACGTTTGCTTTTACCTTTTTACCATCAAGAATGATTGCGCCGTGTACGGTAGACACCGTTAGTTTCGCGTCAACGGTTTCGGGTACGGAAACCCTGAGCATGCCGTTGACGGTTTCAAGTTTGCATACACCGGCCTTTTCAGGCGTCTGGAGACTGGCAGTAATGACTCCGTTGGTGGTTGCGCCCATGATGTTGCCTGAATGGTCGGTTATTTTAACGGCGCCGTTGATTGTCGTAAATTCTACCTCGCCCGATGTTTCTTCAATCTCTATTCCACCGTTTAAGGTTTCGAGGTTCAGACCTGCCTGGTGTCCTTTTGCCGATATCGCCCCGTTCACTGTATTCAGATCCGCATAAAGATTCTTGGGCATGGTGATTTCAATGTCGCAGCCGTAGCAGATGCTTTCCCGGTGCTCCTTCGGTAGCTTTATCGTGATGTCAAGCGTCCTGTCCGATGCGTTTTCCTCAACCTTTATCTCGATTTCATCCAGATCCACTTTCTTTCCTGAAGGGTGCTGCGCCCACTTGTTGAAGGTGACGGAGATTTCGTTGCTTTCCGAAACCGAGGTTTTAATCCAGCCGTTGATGTTGTCTACTTCGATCCTTTGGTAGGCGGCGTCAAAGCTCTGGTTCGAGGTCTCTTCGGTTTTTGCCGCAGAAAGAGGTAAGGCGGCAAAAAGTACCAGTGCCGCGACCTTGAAGACCACAAGGTTTTTCATCTGAACCTCCTTGGTTTATATGATGTTACAATATCAGACGCAGTATTGAAGGATTAGGTTGCGAAATTAAGCAGTTTTCCAAATTTGCAGATCGTGTCCTGTCAAACTTGATTGTTCCATAGTAATTCATACTATACGTAAAGGAGGTCTGGTTTGAATAAATATGCGCTTCTCGTCTTGCCCATTACGATCGGAGCCGCAGCAGTAGCCTTGAACCTGATCGTCTTCTCGGGCAGAAAGGTTGTAACAGGGCGTGAATATTACGATTGCGCCACCCGGACATCGCCCTGGGCACAGTCCTACTTCAAGCAAGGGCACGCGGTACCCAGTGGTAAACAACAAATCGGCGGTGTGGGAATCTTCTTCTCGGTTATCTCGATACTGGGGTTCCTTGCTTCGCTCGTGTACGCGGTATGGCGGTTCCTGTGGTTGTAGTTTTTTCGCTGAACATTCAATCAAGCTTAATATACACAACGAACAATGCCTGATAAAATTAACATCGCAGTAACAGGGTTTCTTTACTTTTTTCTTGCCTGGGCGGTTATCTGGGGTTTCTACTTCTTACTGAGATATAGGTCCAGGCAAAAGGCCCTACTAAAGGGACTCGACGCACAAAAAAATTGGAGCAATCAGCGAAAGCCTGGAAGATTGCTATAATTGTTGTTATGAGTGCCACCGGTTTGTTCTATCTCCTTGTATACGTTCTCTTTATTATTTCTTATTAGGATTATCTTGACTATTCAGGTGTGTAGCTTCGCTACGGCGGATGTGGTTGCAGGACATAAAAGTTAAGGAAAAAGCATCAAAAGCCGTATTCCAAGCCGTATCTCAGCGAACGATTACAGGTGTCTATTCGTCTAATCTTTGTGAATATCAGCTTGTCCGACGATGTATATTACACGAAAGGAGTATAATGGAACCCAAGTATTTCACGATAATCATTGCGATCGTAACTTCTGTTACTGCGGCGTTGATTGCCATCTTTGCCGGTGTAAGGGCCAAACGCAGGAGGGAAGAGTTCCCCTATGAAGGAAATGCCGAGGGTAGGTATGCTGAGAGACGATACGAATCCCGGCACAGACAATCCCGCTCAGATTCCTACCCCCAGGGCAAGGAAACCTTTCCCGGGGTCAGACCTGCTCAATCCAGCCGGGTAGGACTCGTGGCTGTTTCGGTGGGTTTAGTCCTTCTCGGGGTTTTAGGCGTTCTCTTTTTCTTACTCGCGAAGTAACCTTTTTTTCAGGTTCAGGTAAGAAACATGTAACCACATAGAAAAATGTCAGGTTTAATCGAACTTACAGCGTAAAGCGATTGGGTCGGAGTTGCGAAAGATAACTACTTCGATCTTGCTTGTTGAAGATACATAAAGATTATTCCTTTTCATGTCAACTAGGGAGCGGGTGCGTGACTCTGTTCCACAACTTTGATACTGATTAATTTCAAGAGGTTTGTTCCTGACTGTTAGGTTTCACTGAAGGTCCCTTATTCAGGAACAGGTCAGATCCAGATAGGATTAATTCACGCCAAACCCTGAGATCACAATGAAATTATAAGGAGTAATGTACCGATCTTGATGCGCGTTTCCGGGCACAAGGTGTGCTAATCTATAAACAGTTCGTCTACTTCCTCTTCACCGTTGTCTGCCAACTCATTGACCAGTTCGTGCATCATTAGAGGATACGTTACTTCGTTTATAAGGGCGCGTGAGGTGCGGGTCTCGCGCTGTGTTCCGTCAGGCATGGTGTACTGGAAGTCCCACGCCAGTAACATGACCCTTGTGCCGATGCCGTTCAGCTTGCGGACCAGGGGCACGTAGTCGCCGTCACAGCCCAGAAGCGCGACCACATCCAGCTGTTTGTGAACAGCCAGGTCGAAGGCCTCCAGGGACAGCCAGACGTCGATACCCTTTTCCTGGGGGCGGTAGGAGCGCTCGTCCACCGGAAGGTAGTGCTGTACAACTCCTGCCCGGATGAGTACGTCGTCAAACATCCGCTCAGCCTTGAGCTTACCGGCCTGCTCTGCGGCCTCGGCACTGAAACGGCCCCTGAAGTAATGGGCTTCCACGATCTGGACCCGACGATCTTCTACACCTTCATGCTCGGAAACCTTCCTGCGTATGAATCGATGGATTCCGTAAATAGAAACCCGGGAGCTTCTCTCATGATAGAATTTATAATAATTACTAACCTCGTTAAGATATCCACCGTCGTAGAAAACGGCAACCCGGATGGTTCGGCGTGGATCACTCTTTTCAAGCACTATCTCTCCTTAATTTTTTATTCCTTACATCCAATTACCACGATTAACCCTTGACCTTAGGGTATTAATTCATTTAAGCCTTAACCTAATTATCATCGATTTTACACTGAGGTCAACCCCTTAAGTTTTAAAAGACCGGTTTCTTGACTTATAAGACAAGGCTCCTATAATCTCACATGGCAGTTCCAAGGTTTTTACGATGGTTGATTGAGGACTGGTGGCTTAAGCTGATTGCTTTGTTTGCAGGCGTATTTATTTGGGTTTTTGCCAAACTCGAACTTGAATACACCCGTCAGGTTAAGATTGCCCTCGACTTTTCCCTGCTTCCGCGGGAGTACGTGGTAGTAGAAAGCGAAGTCGATTCAATAGTTGTGGAGGTAAAAGCAAAAGGCAGGCACCTTCTCAACATGTGGCGGTTCAAGCGGAAGGATACTGACCCCAGAATTATTGTGCCTCTTGGTAAGGCAAAAGAAGGAGAAGAAAGAATCAGGATAGGACCGGAGAACGTAGAACTTCCTGAGGAAATACGAGTACTGGCCCTCAATCCGTATCAGGTTGATCTTAGAATAGAGCGTCGGGCAGATCGCAGGGTACCCGTTATCGTGAAACCGGAAGGTCTTCCTGCAAAAGGATTTGCAGCCTATGATTTCACGCATGAACGTGATGTTCTTATTTACGGCTCCCAGGAAGACGTACATTCGATAACCCAGTTGTTTGCAGAACCATTGAACATTGAGGGTGTTGCGGGTATTAAAGACACCTCTGTAATACTGGAACGATACCTAGCCGTTGAGATCCCGGAGGATGTGAACCTGTTTGTAGAACCATCCTCATTATTGGTAAGATTCACCGTAGAACCCAAGGCTGAGAAGGTTCTCGACGATATACCGGTCAGACTCAAAGGAACGCCGCCTCGAGGTCAGGTATACCTCTCGGACGAAAAAGTCAAACTTACCTTGGAAGGTCCCCGCAGTTTAATAGAAGGTCTATCCAAAGACGAGGTTCAGGTAACGGTTTCGGTATCAGCTCTCGATACCGGACGTCACAAGGTGCCCGGTGTTTTTTCTCTACCGCCTGCAATCCAACTCAAGAACGCAGAACCAGAATCCTTCAATATACGGGTTCGATGATTACCCTGGGTATTGATACTAGCTGCGATGATACCAGCGTTGCTCTGGTCAAGGATACGGAAATCCTTGGCAATCTTGTTTCTTCACATTTGGTGCACTCCGAGTATGGAGGTGTGGTGCCTGAATTTGCCTCCCGTACTCACACGAGCCTTCTTTATCCCATGCTAGAGGGAGCCTTGAGGACAGCCGTAATCACGCTCGAAGAAGTTGATTTGATAGCCGCCACCTCAGGACCTGGTCTTCTGGGTGCACTGTTATGCGGGCTTTCGTTTGCCAAGGGGCTGGCGCAAGCCTCAGGCATACCGTTTCTGGCGGTCAATCATATGGAAGGTCACATTTACAGCCTTTATCTTTCGCATCCGGGATTATCTGAACCCTTCCTGGCGCTTCTGGTTTCAGGCGGGCATACAGAACTCATACTTGTTACGGCCGAGTTTTCGTACATTGAACTGGGCGCCACGCTTGACGATGCCTGCGGGGAGGCGATAGATAAGGTAGGTAAGTTAATGGGCTTGAGTTACCCGGCAGGACCTTTAATGGAGAAACTTGCACGCGAAGCCGACGAGCCGATTCGACTTCCCCGACCTCATCCCAAGGATATGGATTTCAGCTACTCCGGGCTGAAAACCGCGGTAAGAAACTACCTTGCTTCTCATCCGGAAACCAAGCGTCAAGACGTTGCAGCCGGACTCCAAGAGGCAGCCTTTGACCACCTAACCGATCGTGTAACCCGGGCGGTTCGAGGGTATGACGTAGAAAAAGTCGGTCTGGCAGGCGGGGTAGCAATCAATAAAAGACTTAGGGCTAAACTTGAGGAAGCCGGAAAGAATTTCGGTTTCAGTGTCCTTTTTCCAAAAGACGAGTTATGTACCGACAATGCAGCCATGATAGCAGCTGCAGGGGCTGCACGGTACTCGAGGTTAGGTGCTTCATCGATGGATGTGCCTGCTTTTGACCGTGCCCGGCTGGGGGAAAGGACGGCATGAAGGTTTCCGGGGAAGTCCTGCGTTATCTGAAACTGAAGGGTATAGAGAATATGGAGGCTCAACGGAAATTTCTCTTTCCCAGGCTTTCAGACCACTACGATCCGTTCCTCTTAAAGGGGATGAGAGAGGCGGTTGATGAGTTGAAGACTGCAGTGAAACATCAGAAAAAGATGCTTGTCTGGGGAGATGCTGACCTGGATGGGATAGCATCTTCGGTACTTCTCAAATCAGCCCTTAACGATCTTGGGGCGAAAACCGTGGAAGTACGAATCCCGACTCGTGACAACATAGGTTTCGGTATGGTTGCAGAAGAAGTCAGCCGGTTTAAGGAATCGGGCGGAGATCTGATTATTACCGTCGACGTGGGGGTGACTAACGTTGAAGAAGCAGAACTTGCTCGCCGACTGGGGCTGGGTCTGATTATTACCGATCATCACGAATTGCTGGGTGAATTACCCCCTGCAATACTTATCGATCCTAAACAACCGGACTGCACCTATCCCTTCAGGGAACTTGCAGGGGCTGGTGTTGTGTTCAAACTTGTTTCTGCACTTTATAGGAGCATGGTAGGTTTGTCGGTTGAGGAGCTTGCGGGATTGCGACCTCACTACTGGATGTTTGCCGCTTTGGGCACCGTTTCAGATCGCTGCCCTCTTCTGGATGAAAATCGGTTGATAGTCCGGGAGGGGCTGGCGCGTTTCGAAGAAGGAGGCTGGCCTTCACTTGAAATCTGGCTGGAAGAGATGGGTCTGGATGCCGCAAACCTCACCGTTTTCGACATTTACAGTCGAGGTATTTCACCTTTCTACTCCACCGATCCGGAAGAGGTCGTCCAGTTACTGCTTTCCCGTGATAATGAATGGATGAGAAGCCAGTACGAGGTGTTGAAGGACCGTGCAGCAATCTGGCAGCGGGGTAAACAGCAGATGATTGCCGAGGCGGAACGGACAGCCCAATACATCGGTGGAATCGTAGTTTCGGTTCCTGAGAGGATTGATCCGACATACCTGGGAACTGCTGCACATGCATTGCGTGAGCAGCACGCCAAGCATGCCATCGTACTCGCTCCGAAGGGCGAAACGTGGAGGGCAGAGTGCAGGGGGTTAGAACAGGCCGATCTCCTACACTACCTGGCCCAATTCTCTTCGATGTTTTTGACGTTTGGTGGTCACCGAAAGGCGTGCGGGTTCACCTTGAACCCAGATGCATTGGACGACTTTCTTTCAGCCCTTAAGACTCGTCCTATAGAGTCCTCATCAGCTGAAATGGTAGAGGACGAACCAGTATTTGGACTTTCGCTATCAAAAGACCTGAAGGATTGGGCATTACTTGCTCCCTTCGGTGAAGGTAATCCGTCTCCACGTCTACTTGCCCATGACATAAAAATAAAAGAATCTCAAACAGGCTTCGAGATAGAAGGTATACCTGTATTTATTCCGCTTTCTTTAAAACCGTTAACCCAATCAAACGGCCGATTCGACATGGAGTACACCGTGAAAGCGGACGGCTCCATCCGCGTGCTCAACCTGGCACCTTGCAGTTAACGAGAACCTCAAGATAGATGAAAAACAATTTATGATTAGAAGATTGTAACTCCCTCTGGTCGTTACACTCCGGTAGATCTCCCTGCTGTCGTTCTCCTTCGGTCAAAGATTGTAAGATTGAAACTTTCCCTTCGTTGCGCGGAGCAGCCGCGCCTTAGTAGACAACTCCGTCTTAATACTCTAAAAAGCACACAACCCGTAAAGTTCGTAAAGCGAACTTAAAACTCGCAATTTGCGAGATTAAAAAAAACATCCGCCGAAGGCGGAGATTCGATCGCCAAGCGACCTTCGCCCGTCGCTCCTTTGGAGGCAACTGGGTCGCCTTCACTCGCTCCGACCTTCGCCCGTCGCTCTTTGGAGGCAACTGGGTCGCCTTCACTCGCTCCGACCTTCGCCCGTCGCTCGTTTGGAGGCAACTGGGTCGCCTTCACTCGCTCCGACTTTCGCCCGTCGCTCGTTTGGAGGCAACTGCGTCGCCTTCACTCGCTCCGACCTTCGCCCGTCGCTCGTGTGCTTTGTGACTATTTCCTAGGTGACCCGTTCCAGATACTCGCCGGTCTCTGTCTTTATCCTTATCTTATCACCAACCTCCACAAACCCCGGAACATTGACACGCAAACCGGTATTTGTCTCGGCAGGCTTGAGCTGGGCCTGGGCTGTGGCGTGCTTGAGCCCAGGGTCTGTTTGGGTTATCTCCAAGATTACTGTAGATGGAGGATTCACACCTACCGGTTTACCCTCAAAGAACATAACCGTTACCAACGAACCGTCGGTAAGGTAGTAACGATTGTCACCGATAAGGTCCGCAGTTACGACAACCTGTTCGTAGGTTTCGGTATCCATGAAGTGGTAAAGGTTATCGTCTGCGTAAAGATACTGCATCTCGGTTTCTTCAAGTGCGGCGACCTCTACTTTGTCGCTGGACGCAAACCTTTTCTCGGTCGAAAGCCCGGTTATGACATTCCGCAGTTTTAGTTGAATCTTGCCCGGCTTACGACCCTGGGTAACGTGCCGGCGCTCAATGACCACATGTGGTTCGCCGTCCAGGACAACGCAGTTGCCGGTCTTGATCTGAGTGGCAGGGATCAAAGAACCTCCTTAGGTTCAATGTTGTGTTTTCTTAACTTCTCAAAGAAGAGTTCTCGAATTCGTTCAAGCGCTTCGACGGTTTTTGCCTCGAAGCGCAGGACAAGCACAGGCTGGGTATTGGAAGCGCGAACGAGTCCCCAGCCGTCAGGGAAGGAAACCCTTGCACCGTCGATGGTTATAGTCTCGTATTCTCTTGAAAACTCCGCCTGCAGCTGTCTTACGACCTCGAATTTTTTCTCATCCGGGCATGGAACGTGGATCTCCGGGGTATTGATGTATGATGGGATCTGATCGGCAAGCTCGGATAGCGGTCTGGAACGCCTTTCCAGCAGCCGCAACAACCTGAGGGCAACGTACATGGCATCGTCGTAACCGAAGAACTCGTCGGCATAGAAGACGTGCCCGGACATCTCCCCGGCCAGAGGGGCCTTCTCCTCACGCAGCTTTGCCTTGAGAAGAGAGTGACCGGTCTTGTACATTACAGGTCTACCCCCGAGTTCCTTGATGTAGTCTACTATCCCTTGCGAGCACTTGACGTCGAAGATTATCTTTGCACCGGGTCGATCCTCGATTACTTCAGAGGCCAGAATTGCCAGAAGTTTATCCCCGAATAGAAGTGTGCCCGTCTCGTCCATTGCGCCTACCCTGTCCCCGTCTCCGTCGAATCCCAACCCGAGATCCGCTCCGCTGCTTTGGACCAGACCGCCCAACTCCTCCATGTACTCAGGTACGGTAGGGTCGGCCAGATGCACAGGGAAATTACCGTCAGGTTCGAGATTGATGTAGGAAACATCAAGCGCACTGAATCCGGAAAATAAACGCTCAAGAAGAACGCCGGTGGCGCCGTTCCCAGGATCTATAACAATCTTGAAAAGCCTGGTGAACTTGAAACACTTGTGCATGTATTCCAGGTAACTAGGGACGGGATCGAGAGCCTCGATCCTGCCTCTGCCCTCCGTGAATTTTCTCTCTTGTATGCGTCTTTTTAAGTCCAGGATTGCTTCGCCGTATAAGCTTTGTTTATCCTCGCAGAGCTTGAACCCGTTTTGATCCCGTGGGTTGTGACTGCCGGTTATCATGACTCCTGTATCCATGTCAAAATGATATAGGGCAAAATAAAGCACCGGGGTCGGGATGACCCCAAGGTCCTTCACGTCTATCCCTGATTCGATGATACCTCGGGTTAGATTCTCGAACAGACGGGGTGAACTCAGGCGGATGTCGCGGCCAACCGCTATACTCGTCACACCACGTTCCTTTGCACGCGAGGCTAAAGCTTTACCGATTGCCGTGACTACTTCAGGGGTTAAATCTGGGTCCGCCTTACCCCGGATGTCGTATGCCCTGAAGATAGCAGAATTCATCTCGTTCATGGAAACCCTCTATGTGTCAGTACTTCCCTGGCTGCCTTGCGGTTAGCTGGTCCGGTCAACCTTAAACCAGGCGTCTCCTACTTGGGAATGATGTAGAGCCAGTCGCGAAGCAGGAACTGCACTCGACCGATCAAAAGCGAGATACGTGACATCACAGTAAGTCCGAACGTGGCTCCGAAACCGATCATTATGAATACGATGCCGACCTTTGATACCGGGGTCAGAGGTCCTTTCTCCTTCCGTGAGAAGAAGAAGTAGGATAGTGTGGCAAGGATTCCCAGAAGCAGTATTATGGCCCAGATACCGGGCCATACGCTGCCCTCAAACATCTCAGGCCTGACAAGACTTGCCTTCATCTGGTGAAAGATACTTGCTCTGAAAACTCGTGGAATGGACACACCTGAACCCCAGCCAAGGGCAAGGGCAATGGGTATACGAACAAGCCAGGAGAGCTTGGGGATAATCCGGGTGAAGAAGAGCAGTCCAATACAGAAAGGTATGATAAGTATCAACTGACCTTCCACGAAAAGAGGTCTGAGAGCAATCGGCCACAAAGCCTGGTGCCAGGTAATGGAAAGTCCGTATCCAAGCGCAAGCCCCACGAAGATGTGCTCGGCAACACGGTAGATAGGATTATCGCGGTACAGGATACTGAACATGGCAAGGGTACAGATTGCAGCAATCCAAACCCACCAATCTGTAGAAAATGGAAGGTTCATTTCTTCCTCCTTCTGGTCACGAAGAAGCTTACGTTGCCGATTATTACGAATACGATGATCACGATCAGTGCCGCCGATAGTGCAGGCAATGCCTGAGTACCTCGCAGGAAGATGTCGCGTTCAACCGAAACTTCGGTTTCTCGTTTCCTGCCTTTCGATTTCACCTTAAGGATATCGTTCAACTCGGTACTGAGAACTTCACGCGCAAGCGAATCCGATATTTCCGCTTCAGGATAGGAAACACGAATTACTTCCTTTAAGGCCTGTTCCAGGTTTTGTCTTGCCTTCTCCTCGGACGAGGGTTCGAGAATTAATGTATCGGCGATAGTATCAAGGAGTGGTGTCTGGTGGAAGATTATGCTGAATTCTTTATCCATGATTTCACTTACCTTTTCCTCGATCACTAGATCAGTGACATCAGCTGTTTGAATCTGGAGTTTCGCACCAAGGACCTCTTTAAGGAGTCCTTGAACCTCTACCCTGAGAATGGTATCAATGATAGAGGCGGACACCGAATAGAAATCGGCAAGCATCAACATCTCGGCTCTGTCAACCGGCAATTCCTGTTTCTCGATCTTCACCTCGAGGAACCTCTTGCCGATATCTTCCACGATAAGCTGCCGCGTGTAAGGGGTTGCGTCGAGGAACTCAAGCAGGGGAAGCGCTTTCTCGAATCTGTTTTCTTTTTCCAGAATCTGCCTTAGATTAGCCTCGTTCAGTTTGAATCTATGGGCAAGATTGGTCACATCATCGTCGTCCGCGTCGTAGGTCTGTTCATCCACCGTAACCTTAAACGCGTTCGGTCCAAGGAGTTCGATATCGATATTCGGATAGTAGCGGTCCTTGACCAGGCGCTCGTACTCTGCAGCGCCCTTCATCCCGGCAAGCATACCTATGAGTTGTTTGGAACCGAGGTAGGGATAAAGATCAGCCACAGAGACCGATGTTACTCCGGCTGCAACCGGAACGCCGAACTCATTGTAACCGTAGATAACCCAATAACCGTAAGAACTTGAACCTGTAAAATTGCCTACCAGTCCTACATCGTTGTAGTTTGTAATATCCTGCATCATGGGGAGTTCAGATAGCCGATTGCCGAAGTAGTCGGTAGGAAAGACCTGTTCAATGAAATTGCCCAATCCAAGAACCACGGCAACAAGACCGGGTTTCCAACCCAGGAGGACGTAATCCTTGCCGTAAACCTTGTTGTGTTCCCTGGCCAATCTCAATACGATCTCGTTACCGATATCTGTGCCTTGAATGCTTGCCATGGCCAGAACAATTAGGGGGATGTCACGGGCAAACGCATGACGAACCATCGCTTCCATTTGAGGTTTTAGTTCAGGCTCAACCTGAGGGTCAAAGTCGACCGAAAGGATCATAGCCTTTCGTTGCCCGTTTGGGTCTATGGCTTCAACGTGGTCGAAGATGTCCTTTGTCCGGGGCATGGCCCTGACCTTGGAGGGCAGTTTGACCGTAGCGATAAGAGGGACGATCACGAGTACTGCCAGCACCAGATAGATGATACGGCGGTCGATACTACCTAGCCGTTCCCAAAACTTCATTTCGTACCTCCGAGGTAACCGCGTTCAATTCCAAGGATGATTTTTAAGGAGGTTGCGATTCCTGCAAGACTGGCGCCAAGGAAGATACCTCGCTTGGCAGCCATATTGGGTACCGAAAGCACCCACTCTCCTATATCACCAAGGGGAAGCACGTTGTAGAAGATGATGGAAAGCATAACTACAAAAGCGGCGGATAGCAAAAGTATGGAGATCAGGCTCTTGGCCCTGAAGGAACGGTAGGCGGCAGACGCGATGTAGAACGCCAACACAGAGAACATGGTGGCTCCCAATGGAACCATCATGTTGTTGTAGAAGTTCCTGAAGAGGTATGTGAATACGGAGACCTGCTGACCCTGCCAGTTAACCGGTAGCCAATTCATGCCTGGAGTAAGACCGATCAATCCGACCACTGTCATTACGATCATGGCTCCAAGGGCAACCGGACTGTAATGCCATCCTTCTTTTTTATGCCGGATCTTCCGCCAGTGATGTGTAATAAAACTACTCAATCCAAGGATGAAGGCAAAGCTGTAGGCAATTCTGTACCACTCTATCGAGGTGTCATAGATTACTTGAGAATAACGATGGGGGATAAAAAACTGGATCATCATTGCTATACCCAACACTAATGTAAGCATGAGAGGTATTCTACGTTTCAGCATCATTCCTCCTCAGGTGATAAGGATTTTGTCAACGAATGCAATTCCTAATCCGGCAAGTACGGCAAGCACAACGAGTAAGAATGCGATAATGGCCTTACCCCAGTCCTGAGCCTTGATAGGTCCGATTAGATCAGGTTCCCTTGAGATATAAGCCGATGCTGCATAGAGCTCCTCGCCGATAATGGTGTGGTCGCAGGCTGTAATGAAGAAGGGCAACTGGGCCGATGCATCGGTTCCTGCAATCTGGATGGAACCTGCAATGTTACCTGTCTCGGCTAATAGCAATGACTCGGCGTAGAACATGCCAAGGAAGAAATTGGTGGCCGGTTTTTCACGGAGCATAATACCGTTAACAGCAGATACGAAAGCGAACTGGTTTTGAGTAATGAAGAAAACGCTGTCAGGATTGAAGGCGTCGGGTCGACCCACATCCGAAAAGGCCTCCTTCACTATCTCCCGGGTTACAGAGTAAACTATAGGATCCATGTTAGGAACGATGATCGGAGTATCGTATTGGGCCGCTTTCTTTGCAACCCCTTGTAGTATTGTCAGCGAGGCAATTGTTGCAATATCAGATATACTCGACGTTCCAGGAACATAAAGTATAGGTCGTCCCATCTCGGTTGCACGACCGACCGCATTATCGATTTCCTCCAGTCCGGCTATCTTGCGCAAAAATAGCTGCTTTCCTTGTCTTGCCCGATAGATAAATATTAAAATCAGGGAGAAGAACGTCACCATTGCCACAAGTACGTTAATCGCTGTAATATCGAACCATTGTCCAGACGCCTTGGCGAAATTCGACTCTTCCGATTCGACTCGTTGTTCCCCGAGTATCGCTGCAACCTTGTACTTGTACGCTACTCTGTTTTCCAGTCTCATATTCCTTATCTCAGCCAACTCTGAATCCGTGGCTGCGATTTCGCCGCGCAGGGAATCTGCAATGGTTTGTTCGGCTCTTTTCTCCGCTCTACGTAGTTGACGGCCAAGATCCTTTATTTGCGTTTCAAGATGCCCTATGTAAGGATCTATCGAGTTGTTGTTATCTGTATAACTAGTGATCCCCGGGGCTAAGAAATCGATATCCTGGTAGACTGTATCCTTCTCGCCCATACGCAGAAGCAGATAGGCGTCGATCAGTTCGTCGTCAGGGGATAGGGCCCAGGTGATTTCCAGTTGATTACCCTCGTCGTTAGCAACGTCGGATACGACTACATTAGTTGCAGGTCTAATCATGGGCATCACTAGACTGTCAGGGGCTAGTGTATCAGAAGGGGGTTCCATCTGAGCAAGGAGAAGCGGCAGTAAAATAATGAACTTCAAAGACTCCTCCTAGTTGAAGGCTTCTTTACAGGTACAGGGCTTCGCGCCGCATCGCGGACAGCCCTTTCCATATTTAGTTAATGCTGCTTCCTCAAGGTCGATTCCCGCAAGGTTGGCTAGTGTACACAGCCAGGCCAGAACGTCTGCGAACTCCTCTTTCATATGCTCGCGATCCGCACGCCTGATTGACCGTGCAAGTTCTCCAACCTCTTCCGTAAACCAAATATAAGTCTTGGCAAGACCGCGGGGAGAATCCTTGTGGAAGAATTCTTCCTTAATCAGCTGTTGAAACTCGCGCACTCCAAGTTTGTTATCCATCCTGGTCTATAATACGATAAATCCCCGTCTTGTCAATACCTATACGTTTCTTCCCCTATATCAAAAAACCCGTCTACCCGACCTTGACGCAACCGATGCACATCCTATAATAATGCAACGGGAGCGGGAGAAATCCCCTCCCCCTGACCATCAACCCCTCCCGCGAGCGGGGCTTGAACCCCGCTCGCAACAAAAAAATATGCTCCTTTTTTCGCTGTGCGAAAAAAGGTCGCAGGCGGTTTTACGGTTGCTTTCTTCAAAAACAACAGCATTACCGCATGTCTGCTAAAATTATGGTACCTTTAATACCAGTTAGATGTGTCGATAGAATACGACAAGATAACACCGAAAACCTGGGAGTATGTTCTTGGGAACCCCGAAAAAACGAATCTAGTTTAGACAGGGGTATTTAGAGAATTGTAAAATGATCGCAGTGAAAAACGTCGGCTTCCTGTCTGTATTATTTCCGAGAGGGGATATCCGATTCCGTCAGGATCTCAATCGAGGATACGATGCAATCCCTGCCCTCGAGTATCGTCAACGACCCCTTCTTGCACCAGGGACACGTAAACACCGGCAGGCTGCGGTGAAATAAAGGGTCCTCGTGGACATCCAGAGGTCCCTCGTACGAGCACTTCTCACAGCGAACCTTTGCCCTGACCTCCATATGTTCGATCTCTGCCTCCTCCGCAACCGAGTCCTTGAGCAACTCGGCCAGCCAGAAGATAACCTGCTCCGGATTCAGGAAGGTCAGCTCACCTATCTCGAGGTTGATCTTCGCGACCTTGACCGCCTTTTCCCTTTCGGCGGTTTTTATGACGGCCTGGGCTATCCCCTGGGCCACCGACATCTCGTGCATGTACTATAGTCCCAGGGCCTTGATGAGTTCGTCTATCCCTTCGCCTGCACGGGCGCACATCCGGACAACCCTCGTATCAGGGCTTATTTCCTTGATGTCGGCCTCGAGATCCTCGACCGAGACCTCCATCGCCTCGGCTAAATCCCGCTTGTTTATGACCGCAACGTCGGCCTCAGCGAAAATGTAGGGGTGTTTCTTGACCATGTACGGGCCTTCGGTAACCGAGATTACCACCATCCTCTGGTCAGCTCCCAATGGGAAATCGGCAGGGCAGATGAGGTTGCCCACGTTCTCGATGAAGAGAAGGTCGATCTCGTCTGCGACCTCATCCACCGCGTGGGAGATGAAATGAGCGTCAAGATGGCATTCCTTGCCCGTGCTTATCTGAAAGGTCTTGGCTCCGTGTCGTGCAATCCGATCTGCGTCTATGGTGGTGGTCAGGTCGCCTGCAAGAGCGCCTATTCGGTAGCTACCCTTCAAGCGTTCCGAAAGCTTCTCGAGGATGGTTGTCTTGCCTGAGCCTATAGCCCCCATCACGTCGATGGAGCGTATCCCGCGCTCCTTAAGTTTCTTGTTAATCTCCTCTGCAAGCTCCCGGTTGTGAGCGAGGAGGCTTTCTTCGTCGCGCATGTCTATCTTGTGCATCTATCCTCCAAGGTGATGAGAATTCTAAGACTATGCCTTAATTACGGGAAGTCAACGTAACGCAAAGGTGCGAAGGACACCTCTCTCCAGCCTGCCTGGAAACCAAGTCTTTACTTGTTCAACTCCTGCCTGTCGATCTCTGAGAGCGTTTTAACCTTCTCGTCCCATTTCATAACGGTTACTTCATTCGGAGTAATTGTTCTTAAAAGGGTCAGTAGTGAATCATATTCGGGTGTACCTAAGTTTATACTCGGTGTGTTTAATGTAATATTACCAGCTCTGAGATAGTTTGCACACTGTACTTGAAGTAAGAAATTGGCGAAGTGTGAATTTGGGTAGATTTCATCAAAACGTGATTTTTCAACCTTTAAGGAATCGTAATTATAGGTAACTGCAATAGCTTCTATCCAAGCACCTTCACTGTAGGGAGTGTTTGAGTCTCTGATTACTTTCCATAAGGAATTTGCAGTGGAACCGTAAGGAACCTTTGATAATTGATTCATTGTTTTTATCACCGGGAGGTGCTTTTTCTCAAGAGAGTTGAATACCAATTCTATAGTATCCGAGTAGATAACTACATTTTCGTCAAGTAGAGGATATGCTGCATATAGCTTATAGATTCCTGAAGGGAGGGCTTGAAGATTTGCCTTGTAGCGGTTAGGTACAATGTATCTCCATCCGAGGATTATCTGTTCACTCGCGCATTCATTAGGAGGAAGTAAGAAGTATCTCAGATTTTCAGGTTTAAATGTAACTCCAATATCCATCTTATAACGAGACTCTTCACCTTCTGGCGTAACCAAGTAGAGCTGGAGGGATCTAGAGATATCAAATCTATAAAGATGCAGCAGGAGGTTATTTTCTGAATTATTCATTACCTCAATTGTCAGCAAAGCCGGTTCAGCCAATGCGAGTGTATCTTTGGATAAACTAAGATGAATAGACGCAGGTTCCTCGGCAGGACCTATCGTAGAGCCGATCGAC
>JAFGSK010000060.1 GCA_016934635.1 Caldifarciminota bacterium | reverse complement strand
TTCCGTCTCAATCAGGCTTTTGACACCTTTTTCAAAGTCGCCCTGGGGATCGTATTCCGGTGTGGCAAGGGTTTGGAGGAAAAGAAAGGTTTTTACATCAGGGTCGTATTGTTCGATTGGGTTCACATCGGGTCTGTCCCCATAAAATTCAAGTGTAAGTTCCGCCGCTAGCCGCGCCGCAAAAGCGGTCTGCACGGCTCCGCTGAAGACGCCCTCGGCGTCGAACGCCGCCAAGTCTCGCATGCCCCAGATGTTTTCCAGATTCGAGCCTGGGTTCTCGAGAAGCGCATCTATTCGGGCCTTGAAAGCGTCCTGCATCCATTGCCTTTGTTCATCCGTCGTCTTCCCGGTCGGGAACTCGGTGGAACCGAGAGTTGTACTTCTAGATCCAGAGGTGCGGAGAGATTTGACAACATCTTCCGGGCTAAGGTTAATATCTAAGCCTGGGATGTTTTCCCTACCTCTGTATTCATTTTCATAGATCGGGTAGACGTGCACGCACTCGTGAATCAAAGTGTCCCTAAATGACATCCTGTGGGGGACTCTTGATCCTGGGGCAAGGTCAATTCCTTGCGGGTTATTCAAGATAACCTCATTGAAGATAATAAAAGTATAGTTCCCTATGGTCGCATGCATACCACCTTTAACCCTCTTCCCAGGTGTGGGTACATCTTTAAACTTCAAGATTATTATGTTAGGCCGCTCCAAAGCGATGGCGATCATGAGTTCTGCAAAGGTTATGGTTTCCTGGGCTGCCGTTAACTGCGAAGTCGATTGCGTAATCTCTCCGGTTGAAACGTCAACTTTGGACTCCCTGAGCGAACCTGCACTTGTCCCTTGAAAGATCGCCCGAAGGTACCTGTAGAAGTTTTCCTTCTGGGGTCCTGACAGTTCGTAAATCAACAGACCGTTGAGGACCAGAAAATTATCCTTAATGTTCTGGTCGTCCCAACTATTGGAATCCTTGGCTTTATAGAAGTCATCCTGGGTCTGGTATCTAGCGGCGTTGTCGAGTTTCTTCTGCATGTCTCCGGCGCCGAAATCGAAGCACACCCTTTCCATCCAAAGCCTTTCGGCTTCCAGAAGCAACTCTTTGGTATAATCTGTGTCGGAGACCTTTGGTTTCAACGAACGGGTTTCACCCGGTTCTAAGTCCTTAAAGCGGCTGGGCAGTATGCCTGCGGTTCTGTTGGTAAGGGCTTCGGCAATCTCGCTGTCATTCCATGGGTCTTTCGTAGCAAGCTGTACGTTGTAAGCGACCGCCGTAAGGGCCGCACGCATGTAGCCCATAAACACCTTGTAGCGCGACTCGGCGTTGTCTTCCAGATTGCCTATCTCCTCATCTATCTTCTTAACCTCCTCGGGTATGCCCCACTTGGGGTCTTCGGCTATCTGGCGCGCCCTGTCGAACGTAAGCTTCAACTGGGAGTAAGTGATGTAATTTTCCCTTGGTACACCACCGACCATGAGCTTGGCATAGATAAGCTTGAGATTGAACAGGAGCTCTTCGCTTTTGAAGTTCGCAGGGATACTGCCGATAATCTCATCTCTTTTACTCATTTCACGACCTCCTTTCGGTCAGGAATCCTCACGTGTTTATTCTAGCGCCATTCGTGAAGGACGCAATATAAAATTGACTGTTCAGATTGAACACCCTTTGTCCAGGGCTCCATCCTGGCAAGGGACTGGAAGACGGCTGGCTTGACAAGCTCCAAAAAATCATTAAAGTAAACGTATGAAGAGTCGGATGAAAAGAATTGCCGTAATAATCTTGTGGATTGGCCTGGCAGGCTGTGCATTCGGAGAAAACTTCACGAGCGACATCCTGCTTATGAAAGTGGACTCCTTGGGGAATCTCGTGTGGCGCAAGACCTGGGATGTGGACAGCACGGGTGAGGTGACTAAAAGCGTGGTGACAAGGGACGGCGGATACGCCGTCCTAGGTGAAACGTGGGGCGGAGAAGGGCACGATAGCATTTTTCTTCTTAAAGCCGATGATAACGGGAACATCTTATGGTGCAGGCGTTTTGGTTTCAATGAAATCAAGGCTTGTCAGTGCAGTTCACGACATTCTATCTCCAGGCGCAGGGCGGATTATATTAACCCATTGGATTTCCAGGAGACCTCTGACGGCGGGTACGCCGTCGTGGGGCGCGCTTCTAAACTCTCGCGGTGGGATATATTGGACAAAAATTACGTATGGTTCACAAAGACTGACGAAGAAGGCCGCCTGCTTCACGGCTGGATTGAACACCCCCGGGATTTTGGTGCAGAACTCCGCAACGTTATAGAGGTAGATGATGATTCCTACGTGCTCATCGGCGACTGCGATTATAAATGCTGGATTACGAAAAGAACCGGATGCGGGGAGTGTATCTGGAATAAATTCTATGGGAAGGAGAGGTTTCTTATTCTATGGAGCAAAGCGGTAAAGTCCATGGACGGCGGTTTTATCATTGCATGCAACGCGGATACTTTAGACCTTTTCTTTGGGTCTGATTATACCTGGCTCTTGAAGACGGACCCGGACGGTGACACCTTGTGGACTCGGACCCTTCCAGGCTTTCAACCAAACTACCTTCACCAAACGAGTGACGGCGGATCATTCATTGGTTCCAGGTGGGGTTATCCGGATGCATTGATAAAAATAGACTCCTCAGGCAATACTATCTGGAAGCGACCCTATTCTTACTCTGCATGGGGCGGTCTCATCCCTACCGCTGACGGCGGCTATTCAATCATGAAATGGGCGCTTTACAGCGGTGGTGATATGATATTCTTGACCAGAACGAACGCTGTTGGAGATACCCTTTGGCGGCAGTACTACGAGAACGTAAGAGGGGTATCCCTGCAGCAAGCCCCGGACGGCGGCTACTTCATAGCGGGTTTGACCAACGTAATTCACAAGTAGAGAAGACTTACAAGTGCCGATCCTTCCTAAGATCTCTTGCAGCTTCTCTGAGGCTATTCCAAAAATCGTTTGGACCTAGGTTGTATGTTTTCTTGTAAGCTTTCATAACGAGATATGGCAGCCAATCGGGATTGCGGCGGCTCGGGCGAGGCAAATCCTGCATGCGGTCATTAATCTCCGCCTTTAAAGGGGCGCACAAGGTAGGCCAGGAAACCTCAGAATTCCCTTTTGTAATCCCCCAGCACAACCCCAGAGCATAGGGCTCGCGGTTTGTCGCAGTAAGAAATGACTCAATCTGCTTGCCCAACTGGGCCTCGAATGCACTCGTGAACTGGGCCTCCTGCAAGTCTGAGACGAAGTCACTTCGAAACGCCAACTCACTTATGCACATCTTGACGACGCCGTTAAAATCCGATTCATCCCCTGGTTTTGAGGTGGCAAGTACATGTGGATAGCTATACTCCTGTGCCTCCTCACCCGTCAGGATTTTCTGAAACAAGTCGGCAAGACGGAGTGCAATGAAGGAGTTGACCCTGCTGTTGTACTCGTTCACGACACCTGCCGGCGGTTTATTAGCGGCCTGTCTGGCAGCGTCAAAGTTCTGTGCGTAATCCTTCAAGAACAGGAACCTGCTAGCTAAAGGTTGTTTATCAAAGCCAAAACCGTACTGGGAAATATCCATTGTAGCATCCAGTATGCCTCGCCACCAGGTCAGTACCCACTGGAACTCATCATCGTTGGTAAGGTCTATTTCGTTAAAAGCCACGTTGGATTCATCGGGTGTGGTGCCTGCGAGATTCTGAGGAGGATTGTTGTAGAGGAATGACGCTACAGCCCCTTCCTCCTGACCGTGTGTGAAAGACCATTCCTTGTATCTCGGTTCATGTACACTTCCCGGGGGATATTCATTTTCGTAAACAGGATATATGTGAAGAAGTTCGTGAACGAAACACCACCACAGATTTTGGTTGCCGGCCTTTATTTTATCCATATCGGTCCCCGGATTATTCAACATCTCTTGCAGTACTGTTATCAGGGTGATGCCTTCATTATAAAAGTTGTAGAGGAAACCCGCGCCTGTCGATCCACCCTGGGCATTGGTCATACGTGAGTGTTTCCCGACAAGGATGCTTGAACTGTTCTCGGCTACGGCGATAAGTACCTCGGCTAAAGAAACCGCTTCTTCATTTACATCGTATCCTATAACGTTGCCTTGAGCGTCGCGTTTTCCGAGACGAAGGAAACCTGGCCTTCGGCCGCAGCCATAGGCAACCCGGCTGGGTTTTGGTATTGTCCTATCGCAAACAGCTGCGCTAACCCCCCAAGGAACAGGTCGCATTCCGCGAGTTTCATCTCATAGGTTTCGTAGGTGCCGCCTTCACCCTTAAACTTCGCGATGAGCCCTGTTTGGTCAATGAGCCCTTTTAACGATGCACAGTTCCCCTGATACCTGAAGGTGAGTTTTGTTGTCCAGAGGTTCTTGGCTTTTTCTATCAATTCGATTATGTACTTTTCATATCCGGTTTCGCCTTTCTTTACTTTAAGGGAAATGTAGGCATTGTCTTCAAACCGGCTCGCTGCTATCCCTGCAAAGGCGGTATTAACCGTCCTGCCGACCAAGGAATCCACTAAAGGACAATCTTTATCAAGCGTATGGAAGTTATCCGAGTAGCAGAAGACCTCCGTGCATATGACCCGTAAGGTCTTGGCAAAGCAATCCTTGAACTTTTCAAGTCGCGTGTTTGGTGAGTCTTGGTCCTCTATTCTTAACCTCTCACCTGATTTTCCGTACTTCTCCAATACCTTCGTCGCTATACTGTAGGTCAAATTGGCTTCGGAATAAACAGTAAGCTCTTCGGTGCGATCCTTCAAGGACCCGGCAGGATACGTGATAGCCAGCTGAAAGGTCAGAAGCTGATCAGCAGCTTTGTTCGCCTTACCCGAGAATATCCACTCGTTTCCGTTCGACATAGGCACCTCCCTGGTGTGTGTTAGGCGGTTTATACTCGATTATGACCCTCTTCCTGACGAACGCAATATAAAATTGACTGTTCAGATATTAATAGAGATCTGGTGTCATATACGAGGACGGGCGACTATCCTCCAGAAAAGGATTGAGTTATTGTACTCCAAACTGATCCGTGAACGGGTTCCAAGGCCTGTAATTAGCGTGATCTCAGGTCGCGGATAATCATCTATGGTTTGAATCCGGTGGGCGGGAGAGTTTTCCCCCTTAATCCGGGGAATTGTACCCCGAAATGTTGACACAGGCCTCATAATTCGTATAGTTGCCGATAACAGGCGGTTCGTGCCTTGTTAATCAACGGCACGCGCTTTCGATAAACGAAGCATCAAGAGAGGACGGTCATCAAATGAACATTGACCTTTCTGAAGCGGCCAAGGCCATCGATAAATACCGGGACAAAAAGGGCGCATTGATACCTCTGTTGCAGGAGATACAGGATATCTACGGGTACGTTTCCAGCCAAGCCATAGGAATGATCGCTCATGAGCTGAACATCTACCCGGTGCATATCTACGGGGTACTTACGTTCTACACCCAGTTTTATCTGACTCCTCGAGGCAAGCACACCATCAAGGTCTGCCAGGGCACGGCCTGCCACGTGATGGGCGGCAAGGAGCTTCTGGACTACCTTGCGGACAAGCTTGGCGTCGAGGTGGGCGAGACTACCGAAGACCGCAACTTTTCCCTGGAACGGGTGGCGTGCCTGGGATGCTGCGGCATAGCGCCGGTCATAATGGTCGATGAGGATTTCTACGGGAGATGCACTATCAAGGATCTGGATGCCCTTCTGGATAAATACACCGAAGATGATAGTTCAGGATCGTTGAACGGGAATGTGCATAATCTACACAAGAAAAGAAACAAACCAAAGTCTAATTAGGAGAAGAAATGCCTAATATACACATTCCACGTCAGGAGATGCCCAAGCAAGCCCCTGAGGACCGCAGAGATAATTTCAACGAGGTTGCGCTTGGTTTCACCGCGGAACTTGCTCAAAAAGAGGCTCAGCGCTGCATTCAGTGCAAGAAGCCTTTCTGTATCGACGGCTGTCCGGTGGAGATAGACATACCGGCCTTTATCAAGTTCATCTCCGAAGGTGACTTTGAAGGGGCGCTTAAAAAGGTCCGCGAGGAGAATCTTCTTCCAGGGATATGCGGACGGGTATGTCCACAGGAACAGCAGTGCGAGATACAGTGCGTACTGGGCAAGAAGCAGGAACCGGTTGCCATCGGTCGGCTCGAGCGATTCGTTGCGGATTGGGGCAAGCAAACAGGATTCGATGACGAATTCCATATAGAAGAGAAGAAAAAAAGTGTAGCGGTCGTCGGCTCAGGACCGGCAAGCATCAGCTGTGCGATCGACTTGAGAAGATTCGGTTATCAGGTAACGTTGTTTGAGGCGCTTCACAAGGCCGGAGGTGTTCTCCAGTACGGTATTCCCGAATTCAGGCTACCCAAGAAAATTGTGGATTTCGAGATTAATAATCTCGATGAACTCGGTGTGGACGTCAAGATAAATACGGTAATAGGCCAGCACGTTGAATTCGACGAGTTGCGCGGCTTTTTCGACGCGGTTTTCCTGGGAACAGGTGCAGGAGCTCCCCTGTTTTTGAATATCGAAGGCGAAAAGCTGAAGGGGCTTTACTCGGCAAACGAGTTCCTTATCAGAACCAATCTGATGAAGGCCTATAAATTCCCGGAATACGATACGCCGATTATCTGCGGTAACAAAGTCGGGGTCATCGGTGCCGGGAATGTTGCCATGGATGCCGCCAGATGCGCTGTCCGTCTGGGTGCAGATGAGGTATATATCCTTTACCGAAGGACAAAAAAACAGGCCCCTGCAAGGCTTGAGGAACTGGAGAATGCCCTTGAAGAAGGGGTAATCTTGAAGGAACTGGTAAATCCAGTAAGGGTCCTTGGTACAGATGACGGATGGGTACGAGCTATCGAACTGATAATGATGGAACTAGGCGAACCGGATTCCAGCGGTCGTGCAAGGCCAATACCAATCGAGAATAGCGAGTTCGAGATGGAGCTTGATACGGTCGTGGTCGCCTTGGGGACCAAACCTAACAGACTCTTCTTGAACAAGGTCCCTGAGTTGGAAACTACCCCTTGGGGTACTATTCAGGTGGACGAGCGACTCAAGACAAATATGGAGGGCGTATACGCAGGCGGCGACGCGGTAAGGGGTAACGCAACCGTCATACTTGCTCTCGGCGACGGAAGAACTGCCGCTCGATCGATCCATGCCTACCTTCAGAATGGAAAGCATTAAACCGGTGAAAGGAGAATGCCATGAAGTATAATATTACGCAAAAGAAGGATATCGGCGGCACGGATTATCTTCTGGAGGTTGAAGCACCCCAGGTAGCTGAAAGGATAAGGCCGGGTAATTTCGTGGTCCTGATTACCGTTCCCAATGGCGAAAGGATACCGATGTCGGTACAGAAAGCTGAAGACGGCAAGATAGCGATGTTTGTCAAGAAGTTGGGCAAGACCTCCAGGGCTCTCGATGCATGCGGCGAGTGTACTACCCTCGAGGCAGTGGTCGGACCGATGGGAAAACCGGTGGAGCTTAAAAAGTTCGGCAACGTGGTGTTCGTATCGGATCTGGTATGCGGTCATGCCGAGAACTACCTTTTCTCTCAGGTGTTCAGCAAGATCGAAGGAAACCACATGATCTCTATGCAAACCTTCCCGACCAAGGACGAGATTTATCCTGAGGAGTATCTCGCCAAAGGCCTGTGCGACGAGTATTACCTTACAACCAAGGACGGTTCGGTCGGATTAAAAGGTCACTATCTTGAGAAGCTGAAAGAGCTTCTTGATGAAGGACGCTGCGATATCATTTTCGGCGGCGGGGACATTCCCTCCCTGCATGAACTGGCCAAGCTTACCAGGCCTTACGAGGTTCCCACCATAGTCACCGTAAGGCAGATAATGGTCGATGCCACCGGGATGTGCGGTTCGTGCCGCGTATTCGTCAGCGGCGAGATGAAGCTGAGTTGTATAGACGGACCGATGTTCGATGCCACGAAGCTGGATTTCGAGGACATAATAAGCAGATTGGGTATGTTCAAGGAAGCTGAGGCAAAGGCCATGGAGTGGTGCAAACAGCAGCAGGAGTGTAAATAAAAAAAGGTCGGGTAAAAGACCGATATAGGACTAAAACAGGATCGTACAGGATAAAAGACAACCGTGAAAGGTTTGGTTTTTTGACTAAGGTGTAACATGCAAGAGAAGTTTTCTAGCCAAGTACTCATCCGGGGGGAGTAATGAATAACAGGATACTGGTATGCGTGGGAACCAGCGGTGTCTCGGCAGGCGCAGAAAAAGTAGCGGCTAACTTCCGTTCGGAGTTGGAGCAGCGCGGCCTGGGAGATTCCTGGGAACTGGTTCGCACCGGCGACCGGGGCCTGTTTCGCGACGTTCTGGTGGACATCATCACGCCCGAACTGGGCAGGGTAACCTACGAGTTCGTCAAGCCCGAGGACGTTGCCGAGCTTTGCGAAAAACACATAGCTCGAGGAGAGGCGGTGGAAAGGCTCAAGGCGGGCTCAGATTACGAGAAGTTTTTCGCCGGCCAGACCAGGATAGCGCTTTCCAACTGCGGCGAGATAGACCCCGAGGATATCGAAGCCTATATCGCCCTTGACGGCTACGCCGCGTTGAAGAAAGCATTGGGGATGACCCAGGAGCAGGTGATTGATGAGGTCAAGCGCTCCGGCTTGCGGGGCAGGGGCGGTGCCGGGTTTCCTACCGGGCTGAAGTGGGAGCTGACCTGGAAGGAGAAATCCGACGAAAAGTACATGGTGTGCAACGCCGACGAGGGCGACCCGGGTGCGTTCATGGACCGAAGCATCCTGGAAGGCGATCCCCACTCGGTTCTTGAGGGCATGGCCATAGCGGCCTACGCTACCGGAGCAAACCACGGCTACGTTTACTGCCGCGCCGAGTACCCCCTGGCGGTCAAGAGGCTTCGCAAGGCCATTACCCAGGCCACCCAGAAGGGCTACCTGGGCGAGAACATACTGGGTTCCGGGTTCTCTCTCGATATCCAAGTAAAGGAGGGGGCCGGGGCGTTCGTGTGCGGCGAGGAAACCGCATTGATGGCGTCCATCGAGGGTGCGAGGGGGATGCCCAAGCCCCGCCCGCCCTACCCCTCGCAGAGCGGTCTGTGGGGCAAGCCCACCACCATTAACAACGTGGAGACCCTGGCCAACGTCAGGCACATCATCCTGCGCGGGGCACAGTGGTACGCGTCCATAGGCACCGAGAAGAGCAAGGGCACCAAGGTGTTCGCCCTGGCAGGAAAGGTCAAGAACACGGGTCTCGTAGAAATACCCATGGGGACAACCATCCGCGATCTCATCTTCGGCCCGGGTGGGGGGATGGTCAACCGCCGCAGGAAGATCAAGGGCATTCAGATAGGCGGCCCATCTGGCGGATGCCTGCCCGAGAGCCTGTTGGACACGCCCATCGACTACGAGTCCATAACCAAAACAGGGGCCATAATGGGCTCGGGCGGGTTCGTGGTCATGGACACTAGCACCTGCATGGTGGACATCGCCCGGTTCTTCCTTTCCTTTACCGTGGCTGAGTCGTGCGGCAAGTGCGTACCGTGCCGGGTGGGTCTTCAAAGGATGCTCGAGGTTCTTGAAAAGATAACCGCGGGCAAGGGGACCGCTGAGGACCTTGAATTCCTTGCCAAGATGGGCGAATCGGTAAAGGACACCGCCCTGTGCGGTCTGGGAAACACCGGGCCCAACCCGGCTATCACCACTATGAAGTACTTTGCGGACGAGTACAAGGCCCACATCGAGGAAAAACGCTGTCCGGCCCACGTGTGCGTGGACCTGGTAGACTTCGAGGTCGATGAGGAAAAGTGCACCAAGTGCGGGCTTTGCTTCAAGGCGTGCCCCACCGGAGCGGTTCAATGGAAGCCCAAGGAGTTCGCCAGAATCGAGATGGAAAAGTGCATAAAGTGCAAGGCATGCATTGCCGCGTGCAACTTCGATGCCATACATTGAGGCAAATATGAAGGTGTTGCAATGATTACTTTGACTGTAGACGGAAAGAAATTAAAGGCGCACGAAGGCCAGTCGGTTCTTGATGCGGCTCTAGAGGCGGGCATATACATACCCAACCTATGCTATCACCCGGACATCCCGCCCATGGGCGCTTGCCGACTGTGCGTTGTAGAGATTGAAGGCAGGAGAGGTTTTCCCGCGGCTTGCGTCACCGAAGCCCAGGAAGGTATGGTGGTTCATACCGACACCGCTCGTGTGCAGGAGCTTCGCAAGTACAACATGTGGCTGATCATGAGCGAGTACCCGGCAGAACCCGCGGAGCGCTCACAGCTTGCAAGGGTGGCCGAGTACATAGGCGTGCCCGAACTCCTTCCCGATTTCAAGCCCCACGACCGGGGGTTCGAGCGCTCGGGGGATGATCCCCTGTTCAACCGCGACCCGAACTTGTGCATCCTGTGCGAACGCTGCGTGAGGATGTGCCAGGACATTCGCAAGACCGGGGTCATCGGCCTCGTGAACCGGGGCATCCAGACCTACGTGGGCACGAGCAGCGTGGTCGCACTCGCCGACGCGGGCTGCAAGTTCTGCCTTGCGTGCGTGGAAGTCTGCCCCTCAAGGTCACTCGCGGACAAGGTCTCCTTCACCCCTGAGGAGCGCGAGAAGGTGCTCCTGCCCTGCAACGCCGCCTGTCCTGCAGGGATAGACGCGGCTTTGTACGTGCAGCTGGTCGGCGAGGGCCGGTACCAGGACGCTCTTGAGATAGTGCGGGAAACGGTTCCGTTCCCGGACGTTCTGGGAAGGGTGTGCTTTCACCCCTGCGAGGAGGCGTGCCGGCGCGGTCAGGTCAACGAACCGATAAGCATCAAGGCGCTGAAGAGGTTCGTGGCCGAGCGCGATACCGGCCGCTGGCGCGAAAAGATCAAGGTCGCACCGGACACCGGCAAGAAAGTGGCCATAGTCGGTTCGGGTCCTGCAGGTCTTACCGCGGCCTGGTTCCTAAGGCTACTGGGCCACTCGGTTACCGTATTCGAGGCGGAGGAAGAACCAGGCGGAATGATGCGAACCTGTATCCCCTCCTACCGCCTGCCCCGCCAGGTGCTTGATAAAGAGATTGCTGACATCGAAGACATCGGGGTCGAGATCAAGCTTGAAAGCAGGATAGACTCACCGGACGAGTTGCTTAAGGATTTCGACGCGGTGTTCCTTGCCATCGGAACCTCAGATACCACCAGTATGCGCATCCCGGGCGAGGACAACCCCAAGGTCCTCGACGGGATCGAGGTTCTGCACGCCATCAACCTGGGACGTGAGATCGAGCTGGGTGATACGATTGCCGTTGTCGGCGGCGGCAACGTGGCCATGGACGTGGCGCGTTGCGCGCTGCGCGTGGGTGTCGAGAAAGTCACCATCCTCTACCGCCGAACCCGCAAGGAGATGCCTGCAACCGACGAGGAGATAGAAGAGACCCTCCACGAGGGCGTGGAGGCATCCTACCTCACCGCACCGACCAAGGCTGAAGATGCCGGGGATAGGCTCAACGTGGAGTGCATCAAGATGGAGCTGGGTGAGCCTGACGCATCGGGCCGGCGCCGTCCTGTTCCGGTGGAGGGCAGCGAGTACGTCCTCGAGGTGGACAAGCTCATCATGGCCATCGGTCAGCGCTCCAAGGTACCTGAATCCTTCGGGCTTGAGACAGACAAGTGGGGCAACATCGCGGCCGATCCCGAGACACTGGCTACCGGAAAGAAAGGCATATTCGCCGGCGGAGACGTGGTCAAAGGTCCTTCGTCGGTCATCGAGGCCATCGCTCACGGCAGGACCGCGGCGTCTTCCATCGACTCCTTTCTGGGCGGCGAAGGCAAGATAGGCCAGAAGCTCGTAGAAGACGAACCGTACAAGGCTTGCCTGGGACGCGAGGAACGCTTTGCCTACCGCGAACGGGCGGTTGCCGACAGCCTGCCGGTCGAGGATCGAGTGGATAACTTCCGCGAGGTGGAGTGCGTCTTAAGCGAGGAGGCCGCGGTCGCCGAAGGCGAGCGGTGCCTTAGGTGTCAGCTCAGGCTGAAGATTGCCCGGGCTCCGTTCCCGCCGGAGAAGTAATCGCCGAAATAATCCCATAGGCGTACGCCTGACTGCAAGTCAGTGGACGGGAAACAATCTAAAGATTGTAAGGGCGACGCCTGCGTCGCCGTGAATTTTTCATTCACGAGATGATGCAGATTGCACAGATTGAAACTCCATGCGGTCGCTTCATTTCAGTATGAAGATTGTGAGGATGTAGGCCGGTTAATAATTCGGGTCGGTCTGATGCAAAGCGGACTCTAGTCTATTTTGATAAGTAGCTTACTCGTCCTCGACGATAATGAAGATACCAACATCTCCTGGGGCATAACCTGCCTTACATAATGGGATTCAGTAAGGTCACTACAAGCCTTTTACACGTACAAGATGGGTAGAACAAGAGATACAAGGATCGTATGCCCGCGCAACCATCTCAAGCTTAAGCTCTATATCATCCGTTTCGCCCTCTTTTACAAGGGTTTCAGCGGCAACCCCTATGTGGGTTTCTAGCATATCCAGGAATTGAGCCGTAGGTGTAATAACGTCGGCAGCGACAACCTTCCCTTCAGCAATCTCGTAGTGGTGGTAAAGTGTCCCGCGAGGTGCCTCTACGGCTGCAGACCCTGCCCCCTTGTCACGGGAAGGAGGGACTATTTCGGGATCCTCATCTAAGGCTATTATCCTATCGATAAGCCGGGGCACCTCCTCGAGTGCCCATACAGTTTCGATCGCCTGTGCAACGTTATTATACATGGGATTACGAATCCAGGAGAGGTTGTAACAGCGGCGGAAGTGCTCGCCTGCTTCGCCGTCCAGACGCTCGCCCAAAAGGTTGAAACGTGCAAGTGCTGAAACCATGTATGGCTTGTTTTTGAAACTAGATCGCTTAGCCATCGAGTGGGAGACTACACGTTCGTTGGTTAATTTGCGGTAATCCCAGACATTGAACTCCTCTCCGGTTGATGTCAATATCCGGTCGCCGACCCAGCCGTATCGATCGTGTTCAGGCTTCGTGCACATAAAGGTCATCCCCTCTTCCATGTAGGTAGGCTGACGAAGATTGCGAAGAATCTCAATTCCGCGTTCTGCATCCGGGATCAAGGATTCAGCCTCGTACTTGAACTTCAGGAACTCACTCTTGGAAGGATAACGACCGAAACCACCGATAATCGGGTTTTCTCCGTGTATGGGTCGGGCAGAGGTAAGCTCCATGAGCCTTACGCCGAATTTCTTGACTCGCAGACCGGCCTGGATGTCCTCAGCGTAATCTGGAACCATATGGACAGCAGACGGAAAACCGAAGTAATCGGGCAGTGCAAGTAGAAATACGTGAAGGGCATTCGATTCTATCATCTCACCGCAGTGCATGAGGTCACGCATCAATTGCACCTTGGGCGATACGGTTATCTCAAGCGCTTTCTCCATAGCTCGCAGGGCGGCATATCGGTGTGATAGAGTACATATTGCGCAGATGCGGCAGTTAAGACTCACTACCTGCGAAGGTGTACGCCCGATGGCTATGCTTTCCATAAGCCTCGGCCCCTCGTGGATGTCAACCGTAACCTTGGAAAGTTTGCCTTCCTTGAAGTGTACTGTGATCCCACCGTGTCCTTCCACCCGGGCAAGCGATTCTATCTTTATCCGTTCCAGACTCATCATCGGCTCCTACTTATTCCCTGTGGTGCTGGATTTACTAGCAGCGGGTTTTTTGCCTGAGCGAGAGATTGTTTTGACGGAAGATGCATGTGAGGTTTTTTTGATACCCAACAGCTCACCGAATCGCTTTACCATCGAAGAACCTCCAAATAAACGCAGCTTGTTCACTATTTCCTGTTCACGGAAGTTCCGTTCCTTCAAAAGGTTAATCTCAGAAGCCACATTGGCTTCGTCAGTAGGTCCCCAGCATCCGATACAAGGTAGCCCGTAATTGGGACAGCGGGAGTTGCAACCTCCAGCTGTCACAGGACCTAGGCAGAGTTGACCCTTTAGTAACAGGCATTCGTTTTCGTTCCATTTGCACTCGGCACAGACCGGGAATCGGGAAAGTTCAACCGGCATCCCCTTGGCCAGCCTGGTAAGGGCATAGAAGAACTGATGCTTATCCATGGGGCAACCGGGTATATAATAATCGACCTTGATGTATTCGTCCAAGGGCTGAGACTCCTGAGGTTTTACTATGGTGAGTCTTGCTCCTGCGTAAACCTTCTTGAAGCGTTCTTCCCAGTCGTCGTACCCTAAACGTGCCGATTGGGGTCCTCCGTAGCACGCACAGGATCCAATGGCAACGATTACTGACGACCTCTCTCTTATCTTCTTTATCTTCTCGGACTGCTGTTTCGTAGTAATAGACCCTTCCACGAATGCAACGTCAAGGGATTCGTCGTCGTGGCGCTCGCTCGATGCCATACGGAAGCTTCTCACGTCAACCGCGCCGAATATATCAAGAAGCTCGTCCTCGCAGTGGATTATAGTCAGAAGGTCGCCTTCACACCCAGAGAAGCTATAAAATCCTACTTTTGGTTTTTTTACCATCATCTGCTCCTAGATAAGATCTTTCATGTGAAGCACGTCCCAGTAGCTGAATACAGGACCGTCCAGACATGTATAGATAGGACCGATGGCGCAGTGTCCGCATTTACCGATCCCACAGTGCATCCGGCGCTCGAGGGTCATCAAAACCTGATGTTTGGGGATGCCGAGTTTGAGAAATTCGGCTATAACGAACTTATACATCGCAGGCGGGCCACAGACAGTGGCGTAAGTGTTTTCTGCATCTATCCCTTCAATCTTGGTAAAGAGGTCGGTAACCAATCCGACGTGGAAAGGCCAATTGTCTTCCTTATCCTCGTCAACCGTCAGAAAACAATTCAGGTCGGTCCGTTCCTTTATCTCGAAGAACTCTTTTCTGAAGAGCATTTCGTTCGGGGTCTTTGCGCCGTGCAGGAAATAGAACTTGCCGAACTTATCCCGGTTATCAAGAATGTATAAAAGCAGGGAGCGTAGCGGTGCCGCCCCAAGCCCGCCGACCACTATGAGGATGTCATTGCCTATCATCTTCTCAAACGGAAAGCCGTTTCCGTAGGGTCCGCGAACACCGATTATGGAGTTTTCCTTGCGCTGGAAAAGGTTGGTCGTTACCTTGCCCACCTTACGGATGCAGAACTCAAGCATCCCGGGCCGGGAAGGGGTGGATGAGATGGAAAACGGGGCTTCACCGACCCCGGCCAGGGAAATCATCATGAATTGCCCGGGTTTATAATCGAGTGTCAGGGCTCGTTCCATATCCAGCGGTCTAACCTGGAAGAATCGAACGTCAGGGGTCAGGTCATAGCGACGAACCAGCCTCATCTCCTCGGGAAGGAAGGGATTAAGCGACGCGTCTTGAGGTTTTGCTTCAGGTAACTGAATCATAATGTCACCTTCTGTCCTGTAAGACCTCGGATAACCTCGGCTACGTTTATATCAACCGGACAGGTATCTATGCATCGGCCGCAGCCCACGCAGGAAGGCTTCCCGTACTCGGTGATGAACGCCTTGAGCTTGTGTGTATACCAGAGCTTGAGCCGCTCTGCACGGGCTTCCCGGAAGTTGTGCCCGCCTGCTACGAGCGCATACTCCTTGTTCATACAGCTGTCCCAGTGCCGCTGGCGGACGCCTGAGGAGAGGGTAAGATCGGAGAGGTCACGTACGTTGAAACAGTTACAGGTGGGGCAAACCATCGAGCACGAACCGCAGGCCAGACACTTCTCAGCCAACTCCTGCCATAGCGGGGCGTCCCAGGACAACTCCATTATGTCGGGCATTCCGGTCAGATCGAAGGTGAGTTTATAACGGGAATCACGCTTGCGACGCCACGCAAGATAGGTCTTGAGGTCGCTGGGTTCGATCTCTTCTGAAAAAAGGTCAATGTTAAGACGAACTAGGTCGTCTCCGAGTGATGAACCGACCCAGACAAGGTAGTTATCCCCCAGTTCGTTGAACGCCAGATCGAATCCCCCCTCGACCGCGTGGGTGTTTGTCGACCTGGCCATGCACTTATCGTCGGGAACACACGACAGGCCCAATAGTGCCGTAGCCTCTCTCCGACGCTTATAGTAAGGGTCCGGGAAACGTTCAAGGAATAACTCGTCGAGGATCAGGATTCCGTGGATGTCGCACGGGTGAAGTCCGAAAAGAACCCTGCGTTTGACATCATCGAAGGCCTCCTCGTAGTGATCATCGAAGTAACGGAACATATTGAAGCGGGGAGGAACGAAGAACTTCTTGGGCGGGATGATGGTACGCAGTGCTTCCAGGGCAACGTCACGAACGTTAGTTAACCTGGCGTATACGTACTTATCACCCTTAGGTACCGGCCCCCAGAGTTCTCCGTAACTCTTCAACGACTCAAGATAAGTGTAAAGGTCCTCTCGCTTCAGTTTTAGTGCCTTCATTTAATTGCCTCCAAATGAGCAGATTGAAGGTTTTCGTTAATGATGAAAATCAACGGTAAGGATACGCGCCTTCATGTAATTGTCAACCCGGAGGCCGTTATCAAGCCCTCCTTTTAGCTAAACTTACAGTAACAGCCTCATCTTTCTAACCCACATCTTTTTCTAGAAATAATCAAAATTATCTCAGCTTATCTACTCTTGCGAATCCGGGATTGATGTTGCCGGATGGATTGATGTTGCCGACTGGATTGATGTTACCGACTGCTGAGAAACACTCGTTGCAGGTAACAACACCGTCCAGTCGCCTGCGCTGTTGCGCCCTGCAAAGGCAAGGAAACTTATTATCTTCATACCTTCCAGGGTAGAACGGCCGGTAATCTCGAAGACAAGGATGTTGACATTGAGATTCGAGAGGTCCGGTCGTGCGGTTACGGTCAGGATTGATACCTCCGGAACCTGCGAAAAGAAATTCTTGTAAGTCTCGAGATCAGGCCTTGCGGCAAACTGAGCCACGCTGCCGTCAGGTGACTGAAGTACATAGGGTTTATCGCATAGATAGGAGTAAGTCGAATCGGCGTTCCTTGCTTCGTAGGCCTCGAAGTAAGCCTCGACGACCTTTTGAGCCTCGTTGAATTTCCTCTTTTCCCTATTGCATCCCAGGGGCAAAACGAGTAGTGCAAAAACTGTTGAAAGAAAAAAGACCTTTTTCATGTAACTCCTTAGAATTTAAAATAATCGTCGGGAAGGGAGGGGTTTAATACCAGATTCTTATAGACGTTCCACTTGACCCTTTTCCCTTCGGAATCATACTCGTATATCTTCCTCGGGAATCCTGTTTCCTTATCCAGCCACCATCTTTCGCGAGCAATTCCAAGGTTGGCCTCCGGTGAAGAGGTTTTAAACTCGATAACACTGCATTCTGCACCATCGTATGTATCGGTACCGACCCAGGAAAGGCTTCCATTGGCTAGATACCAGTCTGCCTTCTTGAGCAGATGTTTGAAAGTCGCAACGTAAATCTTTTCTCCGCGTACACTCTGAGCCATCCTGGCGTCCGGTGAAAAGAATACCGGTAAGGCTACTCCTGCAAATGTTGCCTGCATGCGGTCCTTGACCGGATCGTAAACTGCTCGTGAGCCTTTCTCGTGTCCATCAACTACTTTTACCTTCATCCAACCCGGGTTCTTGTATCCCAGTTCGATTGTCGACTGCAGGCTCTTATCTCCTTTTTCCTGGTAGGAGGTCAACATTACGGTATAAGTACTGACTGAACCCCACGCCGTTCGCATCTTGTTCAAGGCCTCCTCTGCCTCGCCGCCCCGGATTGTGGTCACGCCAAGTATTACGGCGGCTATTACGAGTTTTGTCGCCAACTTTTTCACGAAACCTCCTTGTCCTTGTTTGGTGTATTCCGACAATATAATAGTCCTGATTTATAAGACGTCAAGAGACAGACCCATGAAATCGCTGCGCGATTTCATGGGGACCCCGAAGATTATGGAATTTTGGCCGACATGTTCCCCGACCCGTCCGGAAATGCCTTTGGGTTTTTTGCTATATGTTAAAATGGTCGGATGAGAAGCCGGGATTGAGCCTCAGCGCCTTGAAAATAACCTGCTGGACAAGCACGTCTTCCTTATCGTAACTTGTGATCTTGCGCGGGAAACCGGTATCAGTATCGAACCACCAGCGCTCGCGTGCAATACCGCGGTTCTCCTCAGGAGTGGTGTTTTTGAACTCAATTACTGTACATGTCGAACCGTCAACCGATTCTTCGCCGATCCAGTAAACACCACCCAGGTCAAGCTGTTTATAGATAGAGGCTATTAACCGCGGGAAGCTGGCGTCGTATATACGTTCTCCCCTCAATGAACGAACCCTTGATGCGTCGGGTGAAAAGGTTAGCGGAACAGGCATCCAGGGATGTCTGGCGTACACCTTGTCTTCCAAAGGATCGTATACCGCTACGCCACCCTCCTCCTTGCCCTCGAGAACGTCGGTGCGAACCCAGCCCGGACTCTTGTAACTGAAGCGAACGATTCTGTCCTCGGTTTTGGCACCTTTTACCTGATGGTAGGCCATGAGCACCTGGTAGCTCGAGTTCCCTTCCCAGGATGTGCGGAATTTGGCAATAACGTCCTCTGCCTGCCCGGCAAAAGCAATAACGACGGAAAGCATTAGTGCCATCACAAAAGGTGTTGCGTGTGTTACGGGTGTTACCGGTCGTTTCACTGATCCTCCGTTTAAAACTTAGACGACAGGAACGTCGGTTAGTTGCAGGTTGACATCGAAGAATAATCCTCTAGAGTAATTTATATAAGTATCCCAAAAGGAGGAGATAATGAAAAGCAAAGTGATTGTATCGGCGCTACTGCTTGCGGTGACGGCAAGCGTTATTACTGCCCAGTACGCCGAGCTAAAGATAGTCGAGATAAAGCGTCCCTCTGACGAAGAGGAGCCAGGCGTAGGATTCCTGCCGACCTGTGTCGTTAACAACAACTCAACATATACCGAAACGGCCAAGGTCTCTTGCAAGATAAAGGACCTTGACACCTACGATGTCGTATACGAGGACGCGCTTTCGTCGTTTCCCTGCAAGCCGGGAAACACAACCGCCAAGTTTGCCGAATTCGTACCTGAAGGTGGTAAGGAATACAACGCCTTTTTCAAGGTGGAGTCGGCTTACTCAGGTGATACTAAAGAAAAAAACTTTACTGTAACCACTCATTACAATGTAACACCGATTAGGTTTATTGGCCCTGATACTTTAAAGTACCCACCCTTCTGCCCATCCGCAGAGTACGCGGAACTGGCCGGGCTCGAAACACAGGCATTTCTTTTCTGTGTAATTGTTCAAATAGCCGAGGAGCCGATTATGGTTTATTGTGATTCCTTGATGCGCGACTTCGCCCCTGAGGAAACCTGCCAAGTTGTTTTTACTGAGGTCCGGCCCGGTGTTTTAGAATTACAATATGGACATCGCTTCCTTTTCTGGGCAGAAGATTACTCAGGCAACTTCATCAGTAAGGATACCCTCAAAATCTACGCCGGATACAATGCTGAAGAGAACGTGTTCCAAGACCAGCTTTATTTAAGGCAACCAGGATTAATCAACAACTCCGCCGAAATTTATTTCAGTATTCCTTGTCGGTCTTACGTCAACATAAGCGTTTACGATGCGGCTGGTAATCTGGTAACCACACTTGCTGAAGGCGCTTACAGTGCCGGTTCCCATTCTATAACCTGGGCTAGAGGTTCAGCACCGGGTGTGTATTTCGTAAAGCTAAAGGTACCAGGATTCAACGCGATTCGTAAGGTTGTAATCGTAGACTAGTTGACAATCTTTCGACTATAGTTAGGATACTGTGTCAAAGGAGGCCGCTAATGAAACCGTTAGATAAGTTGCTAGTATTGAGCCTGGCGCTCACGATGGCCGCGGCGTGTTACGCGGAAACCCTCGTTGTAAGCCGTGACGGTAAGTTCCAGAACGAGCTCGACGTATCGGGCTGGAAGCCGGGCGAATACTACGTATACCTTGGCAGTGAATCAGGGATGGGTTACAGATACCCCTGGCAGGGAGAGGGCAGCCTCGACTACAGAACCGACGAGAGAACACTTTGGGTTAACGGCATCGAGGTCGGTGTGGACTTGAGTCTTCCTGATCCGCTCGAGGTCGAGGATCCCGAGTTGATAGTTACCGCCCTTCTGCCCGGGTACGACATAGCAAGGGTTTGCGCCTATCCAAACCTCGGTGCGGTGTCTTTCATCGGCCACATCGAGGACCCGGAAGAGGACTTCAAGTGCTTCCCTGAGATGAAGAATTTCCGAGGGTTCTTCTTCTCGGCAGGCGGACTGTTCGAGGACCAGATGACCGAATTGTGCAAATGCAAGGGACTCGTGGTTCTCGATTTGAGCGTATCCATCCTCCCCGAGGGGGCAATGGAGGATATAGCCGGGCTTCCTGAACTGCGCGAGCTTACGGTAGGTGCGGTCCCGGATGAGGAGATGTTCGTCCTGAAAGGTCACGAGAAGCTTCGCTCGATAACCAGGTACTGGTTAGTTGTCGACACCGGATGGGTGGAGTTCCTGGAAAGTCTGCCGAACATTTCCGAGCTTGCGATAATCCAGGCCGAGATAGCGCCCGAGGTCTACGAGTACCTGGCTTCCTCCAACAGACTCGAAGCGCTGTCCCTTCCCTACGCCGGGGTGTACGGCGACGACTTCGGCACAATCAGCCGGATGACTAACCTTAAAGCGCTCGACTTGACAGGTACGGAGATATCCGACGACGACGTGAAGCTCCTGGCAAACATTAAGGGTCTAAGGTCGCTCGCAATCGGCGGAGGCGGCGCAGGCTACATTACTGCAGAAGGCCTGGCGCATCTTAGAGGTCTTGACAAACTTGAGTACCTGGACATCTCCTCGACTCCTCTTACAGACGAAGGGCTCAAGTACGTAACCGCACTTAATAGCCTTAAAAGTCTAAATCTGGTCTCGACCGAGGTTACCGACAAGGGACTCAAGCAGCTTGAGAGTCTCAAGAATCTGCGCTTTCTCGACTTGTCAGGTACTATCGTTACCGATGAGGGTGTTGCCTCGCTCAGGAAGGCTCTTCCCGGCTGCAACGTCGTACGCATGTACTGATAACACCTGAAAAAAGTTGCAAAGCAACTTTTTGCCGATCCCGTTCTTTACTTCCGACCCTTTCGCCTACGGTGAAAGAGAGAGCATAGACCTTGACACACAAGACTACCCATGTATACTTGTGCGATCGGCAATCAATCTGATGAAGTCGTGTAAAAGTGAATCTGAAACCCGCAAAGGAGGGATGATGATGAAAGGCATGATCAGGATTGTATCGCTTTTATGCCTTGGTCTGGCTTCGCCCGGCTATTCCCAGGATGATATAGTGGATACATACATCCGCCAGCTCCACGATAAGGATCCCAATACACGCGTCGATGCAGCTCAGGCTCTCGGTGAGATAGGCGACGAGAGGACGGTAGAGCCTTTGATTGAGGCATTGAAGGATGAAGACCGGGTCGTGCGGTGGTGTGTTGCTGAGGCGCTCGGTAAGATAGGGGATGGGAGGGCGGCAGGGCCTTTGATCCAGGCTTTGAAGGATGATTACGAGTACGTGCGGAAGCTTGCTGCAGAGGTACTTGGTGAGATGGGAGATGTGCGCGCAGTAGAGCCGTTAATCGAGGCACTTGAGGATAAATATCCTTTCGTAAGAGGAAGTGCGGCTGTGGCGCTCGGTAAGGTAGGCGATAGGAGGGCGGTAGACCCTTTGATCCAGGCTCTGAAGGATGAAGATGAGTTGGTGCAACAAGTTACGGTCCAGGCACTCGGTAAGATAGGCGACGGGAGGGCGGTAGCACCTTTAATCGAGGCTCTTAAGGATAAACATATATTTGTAGGAAATTATGCGGCTGTGGCGCTCGTTAATATAGGCGACCCTGCGGTGGAGTCTTTAATCAAGGTACTGAAGGATGAAGATGAGTTCGTGCGTCAGGAAGCGGTTTGGGCACTCGGAGAGATAGGGGATGGCAGGGCAGTCGAGTCTTTAATCGAGACTCTTAAGGATAAACAAATATTTGTGAGATACCTTGCTGCTTCCGCGCTCGGGAAGATAGGCGACGGGAGGGCGGTGGAACCTTTAATCGAGGTTTTGAAGAAGGATCAAGATTGGAACGTGCGATGGCGTGCGATTGAGGCTCTGGGTTGTATCGGAGAGTCTGCGGTTGAGCCCCTAATTTTGGCACTCAAGGATCAGAACGAGTATGTGCGTGAGGGAGCGGTTTGGGCGCTCGGTGAGATAGGCGACGGGAGGGCGGTAGGACCTTTAATCGAGGCATTGAAGGATAAAGATTGGAAAGTGCGATGGCGTGCGATTGAGGCTCTGGGTTGTATCGGAGAACCTGCGGTTGAGCCCCTAATTTTGGTACTCAAGGATAAGAATGAGTATGTGCGTGAGGGAGCGGCAGATGCCCTCGGTGAGATAGGCGATATGAGGGCAGTAGAACCTTTGATTGAGGCATTGAAGGATAGAGATGATGACGTGCGAGAGAGTGCAGTTGAAGCTTTAGGTGAGATAGGCGATGCAAGAGCGGTGGAGTCTTTGATAGAGGTATTGAGGAATGAAGACATAATTATGTGGTTGGATGCAAGGAATGCACTCTGTAAGATAGGTACTCCTGCGGTAGAGTCTTTGATCATGGCACTCAAGGATAAGAATGAGTATGTGCTCATGGGAGCGGCAGATGCGCTCGGTGAGATTGGAGATGCAAGGGCAGTTGAGCCCTTAAAAAAACTGCTGAATGATGAAAATGAAGATGTCCGCCGAGCCGCCAAAGAGGCATTGGAGATGCTGGAGAATAAATGAATACAAAAGGAACAATCGTGCCCCTGGAAGTCAAGTAGTTTCTGATCTTACACGAGCTACCTTAATCTCAGCACCGAATCTGCATACTGCGAATAATGCCTCTTCTCTGAGTTAAGGAGAATCCCCCACCTTTCCCACCTTTAAAGGGTGTCCAGCGGACAGAAAGGAAGTATTGTACCGACCACCTGGTATGGTAAGATTGATTGGACCTCTAATAGTTGACATAGTATGATTCTGCGGTATATTTTATCAAGGTTGGAAAAAGCACTTGAATATCAAAGATAGCATACTGGACACGATCGGCAATACGCCTTTGGTGTATCTGAAACGATTCGGTAAGGGGCTGGATGCCGTTCTCGCAGCGAAGCTCGAGATGTTCAACCCCTTTTCAGTGAAGGACAGGCCTGTATCTTACATGATTGCCGCAGGTGAACGCGACGGAAAGATTAACAAGGATACGACTATCATAGAGGCTACCTCGGGCAACACCGGCCTTGCACTTGCCCTGATATGTGCGGTCAAAGGCTACAGGCTGATCATCTGCATGTCCGAGATACAGTCTGAGGAACGCAAGCACCTGTTAAGGACACTGGGTGCAAAACTCGAACTCACACCTGCCGAAAAGGGCACTAAGGGATCAAAGGAGCGGGCATTAGATCTCCTTGCAGAAATTCCTAACTCCTACTACATCGAACAACACTCCAATCCTGCAAATCCCCTGGCGCACCAGAAGACTACGGCCCATGAGCTATGGCAAGATACCGACGGCAAGATAGACATCCTGGTTGCAGGTCTCGGCACTTCAGGCACACTGATGGGTACGGCCCGAGCGATTAAACCGAAGAAACCATCATTCAAGGTCGTGGGTGTGGAACCGGAGATAGCGCCGATGGTCTCTAAAGGAATATTCAAACCACACCTGCAGATGGGCACAAGTCCGGGATTCGTGCCTGAGATTCTGGATAGAGACTTACTCGACGAGATTATCACCGTATCCGAAGAGGACTCATTTACAACCTGTCGCGAGCTTGCCCGTAAGGAAGGCATATTGGCAGGAATAACATCCGGGATGACGGCGTGGGCGGCCCGCAAGCAGGCCGGACGGACAGAGAATAAAGGCAAGCTAATAGTTGCAGTATTCGCAGATACCGGGGAGCGCTACCTGAGCGTGGAAGGCCTTTACACCTGAGCGGATCCGGGTAGTCACCGTCAGGATACGACCTGTTATCGTATCTCGAGGATTGACGTCACCGTGATACAACTCTATCTGAAACCGATAATTTGCTTGACAGAAAAGATCTTATACTGACAAGATTGCCCTTGCCAAGCAAACGATCTCCGGATCGATGGTGTGCCTGAAGGCCTCCGCTTCTCTTCGCCAGCGATCTTTTGACCGCTAGCGTTCGCTCTGAGTAAAAAAGGAGCATTTCTTTCGGGACCCCCACGGCGTTTCCCTGAAACGGCTAGAAGTGTATTATCGGGGTCCCATCGGGATCACGAAGTGAGACCGTGGTGTGATTCCTACTTGACGAGTAGGGTTTTTATACTATAGTATACTTGCCAAGGAGGTTGAATTGAAAATAACCGTAAGAGTTTTGACTGCACTATTAATAATGTCGAGTTTAGCCGTAGCGCATAAACCCCTGAGTAACCCTCCGGGTACGAGCGATTTCAGCGGTGCGATAGAAATAGAGGAACCCGACGTTTCGTACGTGGTATACCACGAGGTTACAGAGGAGAGACCAAGGGTATGGCTGAGACTCGAGGCCGAGGCAGGTTATAATCTATATGTGAGTCTTGGAGTACCGGTTATCGACCGTCTGACAGATTATCATCCGGCTGTGGCCGTTATCGGTCCGGGATTGCCTGATAAGGAATTCGATTTCCAGATACCTCACGACATGGGTGCGGTGGTTTTCACAACGGACGATATTGACGAACCACGGTTCTTTCACGAACCCTTTACAGGCACCGACTCCTGGATATACGTCGAGGAGTGGTTAACGCTTCCTGAAACAGGAACCTACTACGTGGTGGCCTATCATCCTGAGAATACACCCGGTAAACTCTGGGTGGCGCCCGGGACCAAGGAACGTTGGGGCATCATCGATATCTTCACGCTGCCTTCGATAATCAAGCCTGTCAGGAAATTTCACGAAAGGAGATGATATCATGTTAGCGGAGAGCGGATGGCCACTTTTGCCCATGATACTTATTGCTGCGGTTGTTTTAGTGGTTTTGTTCGCATTGCTGATAGTCGTTACCCGATTCACCGACAGCAGTTATACCCGGGACATGCGCGGCTGGGGATACCACAGGCATGAACCGTCAAGGAGCACGAACCACAGATACCTACACAAGCGAAGACCCGGTGAGTGCTAAGATTAATCGGAGGGATTATGGAGAATGAACGGTTGACTTCTCAGATCTTCAACCTTTCAAGGATGCTAGATTACCAGGATGGAGCCGTGGTGAGCCGGTTATTAATCGATAAGCCACAGGGAACGGTAACCCTGTTCGCGTTCGATAAGGATCAGGGCCTGTCTGAGCACTCAGCACCCTTCGACGCAATGGTGCAGATACTGGAAGGTAGGGCTGAGATTAAGATATCCGAGAAGGTTTATGAGTTGTCTCCGGGCGAGATGATTGTGATGCCTGCGAACGAACCGCATGCCCTGAGAGCGGTGAGGCGGAACAAGACGCTCCTGGTGATGATCAAGTCCTGAGAAAAAGAACTCAAACATGATTGAAGGTATCTGAGTTGACAGTTAACCTGGAATGAATACACTTCGCCCACTCACAGGATTCGGATAATGAAGGCTCTTGCTCAATATGCGGTGGAGGCAGCCCGATCCAGAGGTGCCGATTACGCCGACGCCAGGGTTGTCCTTACACGGGACCAGCACGTGAAGCTCCAGGATTTATCCCCCAAGTCGATAAACGATATTACCGATGAAGGCATAGGTGTCAGGGTACTGAAAAACGGAGCCTGGGGCTTCTCATCCACATCCAGGCTGGACAGGCGAACCGCACTCAAGGTTACTCATGAAGCGGTGGCTGTAGCCGAAGCCTCGAGTCTAGCGAAGGGCAAGAAGGGGGTGATTTTAACCCTGGAACCCGTGAACGTTGACCGGTTCGAAGCCCCGGTCGACAAAGATCCCTTCAAGGTGCCGATCGAAGCCAAGCAAGACCTACTTTATCGCGCAAGCAGGAAGATGCAGAGCGTAAAAGGGATCGCGAAAACCGCAGCCTTTTGCCACGTTCACCGCCTGCACCAGTTCTTCTCATCGACCGAAGGCTCGGATATCGAGATTGTCATAACCAGGGTTAACGCCGAGCTTGCGGCCACAGCGGTGGGTAACGATGACAGCAAGACACGCTCGACCCATGAGAACTCGCGAAATGCCGGCTGGGAATATATCGAAAGCCTCGATCTTGATGGTAATGCCGAACGTTTCGCGGAAGAGGCCGTTGCAAAGCTTTATGCAGATTATCCCGAGGATGGTAGGATGGACCTCCTGCTCGACCCCAAGCACCTTTCCCTCGTTATCCACGAATCGGTAGGGCACGCAACAGAGCTCGACCGGGTACTCGGATACGAGGCGAATTTTGCGGGCACGAGCTTCATGACCTTGAAGAAACGTACGCACGGGTTTCGCTACGGCTCGGATATTGTAAACTTCGTCGCCGACAACACCCTACCAGGAGGTCTGGCAACTACCGGATACGACGACGAAGGGGTGGCTTGTCAGCGCTGGGACGTGGTTCGCAACGGGATGTTCACCAACTACTCGACCTCACGTGAGGTGGCTTTACTCGCAGGATACGCGCGCTCCTTCGGTTCCGGTCGGGCACAGGGCTACTCATTCATGCCCATAAACCGCATCCCGAATCTCTGTCTGGAGCCTGGGACACACGATGTATCACCTGAAGAACTTGCCTCGGACATCAAACGCGGCGTATGGATTGAAGGGTACGGTCTGTTTTCGATTGACCAGCGGCGCATGGGCTTCCAGTTCGGCGGGGACCTGTTCTTTGAGATTCGCAACGGGAAAAAGGGAAAGATGCTGCGCGACGTCACCTACCAATCGATAACGCCACGTTTCTGGAATGCTGTAGACGGCCTGTCGGGAAAACGCTGGTGGAGGCCTATCGGTGTACTCGACTGCGGGAAGGGGGCCCCTGAGCAGACCGCCCAGATGACCCACGGCGCTCCCTGGATAAGAGTAAGGGGGATTAAGGTTTCAAGGGGCGTGCCTGAGATTGAATGACCTCTCACGCAGCCGGGATGGATTTACGCCAGATTTCGAGATGCATGCCTTAAGCTCGATAACCTGAATTGAGATCTAGAAAGGTCGGGACAATCTCGAGCAAAGATGAAACCTTTGGATGCTAAATGCGTCTGGTACGATAATAGACTTATCTGGATTGAGAACGCTGAGTATCACCGACCAGTTAATACAGGGAACTTGACAACAAGCGGCTGTCAAGTATACTTAGTCTAAGCTAATATCTTTAGTTGAATATAAATATATTAGGCCTACGTAAATAATTAATTTGACACGGACAGTAATAACTGAAACGGTATAAAAGGCAGAGACGTTGTCTAAGGTTTCTCAAAATAACAACTTACTGACTAGTCAGTAAGTTGTTTAATTAAGTCCCATTAACACCTTGACAAACGCAACTTTTTTTCTATAATTACGTCTAATTATAACTGACTGGTCAGTTAGTTTAGATTAGGCTAATATTACAGAGAGGATTGATGGAAAAAAGTCAGGACAGGAAACCTGCCGAGGTAAGAAAATTCGAGATCCTTTTCGCAGCTACCAAGCTCTTCTGCGAAAACGATTATCATCTCGTGAGCATGGAAGATGTTGCCGCTAAGGTAGGGGTATCAAAGGCCACGGTGTACCTCTACTTCTCGTCGAAGCTGGAACTCTTCTTCGGTGTTATCGACCAGGCCGTTGACAGGCTGCATTCAGGCCTCGAGGATGTGTTCAATGATCCTTCGAATGTGAGCCTGGAAGACAAGCTTGACGCCGCCCAAAGAACGCTTCAGGGGTACGCTCCGATATTCAGCGCAACCCAGCAGCTTATGGCCACAGGAATGCCGGATTCAGACTTCCCTCCCGAGATGGTGGCTCAATTCATGAAGAAGATGCATGGTCGAAGGCAACACTTGATGCAGATGTTCATTGATCTTTTCACGAAGGCTCAGGAACGAAAAGAGGTAAGAGTCGATCTTGCCCCCAGGGAGTTGGCAACGGTATTCGGGGTCTACGGAATGCTGATGACCCGTTCCGAGGTTCCGTACGAAACTGCAAAGGAGATACTGTTCCACGGAATACTTTCTTCAGGGGAGAAGAAATGATACACTCTGGATTATCGACCGTAGATCACAAAGAAAGCAGGATGTTTATGAAGGGCTTGAGTCGAAAACATGTCGAACGCTTTACGCCGATGATAGAGAAGATAAAAGAAAACGAAGAGGTGAGAATCAGCCCCCCTCGGTGCCTGACAATGAAGAACTTACCTTATTCGGGTGTAAGTAGTTTAGGAGGTTTGCATGGAAGGCGATTCAACACCCCCAGATATCTGCAGGATTCATCTGAGGAGGTGTCCGGGTTAGATTATTTCAATATAGCAAAGGAAGTATTCCTTTCGGGAACCAGAAGAAATCAATTCAAAAGAAGCGAGAATTACTCCAAGGAGGAAGCGAGATGATACTTAAAACGTGGCTTGCCGCAGCATTGCTGATCCTCTTACCTTTAAGTGCGCAGGCCATTACCTACGATCAGGCGCTTGATATGGCGTACCGTGAAAACCCCAACCTTTCGGTTTCCGATCTGGGTATAGACGAGGCCCGTGAGCAGCTTGCCCAGACCAGGGCCGGCTTCCGTCCCTCGGTCTCCTTCTCGGGTTCATATACCCGGTTGAGTACGGTACCCATGATGAATATCGAGATTCAACCGGGAATCGAGTTTGAGGTACAGATGGGCGCCGCGGACAACTACTCGGCCGGTTTTTCCGTGACCGTACCCATCTTCCTGGGCGGGAAACGTACCTGGGGTCTGGAGATGGCTGAGTTGGGCATAGACGCCACCCGGGAAGAAGCCATGATGTCCAGGGCCGAGCTGCATTCACAGGTCACGGCAGCCTTCTACGGTCTGCTTCTGACCGAGAGAGCCGAAGAGATAACAAAAAGCGACCTTGCTCGTGCTGAGGATCAGCTTTCCGAAACCCAGGCACGATGGAAGGTCGGCTATGCCTCTCCCTTGGATCTCAAGGCCGACGAGGTGGCGGTGTCCCAGGCTCGCGCCGCCCTGCTCCAGGCAAAAAACTCAACCCTCAAGGCAGGTCAGTTCCTTAACATGGTTCTCGGCAGACCGGTCTCAACCCCAGTAAAGGCCGAAGGGAACTTTACAATGGCCTACGATGAGTTAGGTGTGGATAGTCTTGTTCGAAGAGCGCTCGAGAAAAGACCCGAGATTGCGGCCCTTGAAAGGGCAGAGCGGATGACCGAACTATCCGTATCCCTGGCGCAGTCGTCCTATTCGCCTTCGCTTGTCTTCGTAGGTTCACCTTCGTGGTCAAATCCTTACCAGCAGCAAGAGGGATGGGGTTCCACGATGGCAGCGACCGTGGCGCTTGAGTGGCCTTTATACGACGGGGGTAAGGGACTCTCGGATGTAAGGCTGGCTCGAATCTCGGAGAAGAAACTGGCTTTTGCACGCCAGCAAGCTTCCGACGGCATCGAGCTTGAAGTCCGCCAGGCATACGCATCGTACGCCGAGGCCTTCGAGCAGATATTAGTCGGGCAAACCATGCAGGCCCAGATGACCGAACTCGTACAGATGGCCTACGAGCAGTACCAGACAGGCGTCATAAGCGCCCTGGATTATCAGACTATCCTCTTAAACAATACACAGGTAGAACTGGCTTACCTTTCCTCGCTGTACAAGTTGATACTGGCAAGACAGGAACTTCGAGCCTCAGCCTGGTTGTGGGACGAAGGGACCTTGGAGAAGTTCAACGAATCAAGCTCAACCTATACCAAGGAGGAAGAGCAATGAAACGGATTAGAGTTTTTGCAGTAATCCTTTTAGGAGTTACGCTTTCGGTAACCGGGTGCTCGGGCCCGGGCGGTAAAGCGCCTGAGAAAAAGCCCGCTACCTCGGTTGTAATCACGAATCCTGCCCCTTACAGGATAGTACGGACGATAAGGTTTGCAGGAACACTCAAGGGTTCGAGGGAGGTCATGGTTTACCCAACGCTTCCCGGCAAGATTATAGGTTATGCTCGTTCAGACGGCGACTACGTATCAAAGGGCGGCACCGTGGCGACAATCGACCGTGACGTCCCGGGCGTGGAGTACGAACCGGTTCCTGTCGAAGCGCCTATCTCGGGCAGGTTCTTCTCCATGGGTCTGTCCCCTGGAGAGATGGTAGCCCCCCAGATGCCCATAGGCAGGGTCTCGGAGACAGGTAATCTGAAGCTCGACTTCACCATCCCTGAAAAGTACATCAACAGCGTAAAACAGGGATCGAGAGCCGAGGTTGCGGTCCCCTCGCTGGACTACTCTGTAACCGGAACGCTGACAAGGGTTTCCAGGTTCATTGACGCCCGGTCAGGCGGTGCACAGGCAGAGGCAACGGTTTCCAATCCCTCAGGAACCCTTGCACCGGGCATGCACGCCGAGGTAGAAGTCGAGGTTGCCTCACGCCAGGCGAACCTTGCCCTACCCATCGACTGCGTGCTGGGCCTCGACGGCAGGTTCGTGTACGTGGTCGAAGACATAAGAACCGTACCCGATACTTCCTTCGTTACCCGCCAGACAGAGCGCGGGAAGCCGTTAGTCGACACCACTATCAAGATGATAGACGTGGGAATCGCCGTTAAGCGCAACGTTGAGGTCGGACTGGATAACAGTTCTTTTATCGAGATCGTCTCAGGACTCGAACCGGAGGATGACGTTCTCTACGTTGGGCAGAGGATTGTTGAAGAGCAAGGCAAGGTGCGGATAACCGGAACATACGATTTTTCGGGAGATTAGCAGATGACTAAAATCGCAATAAAGCGACCGGTCCTTACCGCAGTTATATTCACGGTCATCGTCATATTCGGCGGGATTTCGCTTTCACGTTTACCTGTAGACTTCCTTCCGGACGCAACCTGGCCCCAGATTACCGTAATTACACCTTACATAGGCGCTGCGGCAGAAGACGTCGAAAAGAACCTGTCAGAGCCTCTTGAGGAGGCTTTCGCCAACGTACCTGACATCAAGGAGATACGCTCCCAGTCACAGGAAGGGGTTTCGATACTCTACGTTAAGTTCGAATTCGGGAAGAGCCTGGATGAAGCGGCAAACGAGATGCGAGACAGGATAGACATCATCAAAAACAGCTTTCCTGAAGGAGCCGAGGATCCCGTCCTGTTCAAGTTCAACACCTCCCAGATACCGATTGTTGAATACGCGGTCATATCATCCGATCCACGCATCGATCTGGGTCAGCTTCTGGATAACAAGCTGATTAACGAACTGAAGCGTGCCTCAGGCGTTGGTGACGTTACCGCCGTGCACGGTTCGGCAAAGAGGGAGATAACGGTTACCATCGACCAGGTCCGCTTCGAACGCTCCGCTCTCAGCCTTGACGGAATCGCCACCTCGCTTGCGGCCTCCAACGTCAACTTCCCTGTAGGCGACGTCAAGCAGGGACGGATGAGCTATACTCTTCGTGTCCCGGCCGAGTTCAACACGGTTGAAGAAATTCGCCAGGTACCGGTGGGGTTTGCAGGCACCCAGGTGGTTCGTCTGGGTGACATCGCAGAAGTAAAGGAGAATCTATACGAACAATCCATAGCGCTTCGCGCCAACGGAACCGAGGGGTCGTTCCTGATATTACAGAAACGCTCCGGGGCGAACACCGTACAGACCGCCAGGAACATCGAAAAGATCGTCGAACAAATTGAAGAGGCCTATCCTGATTTGTCCTTCACAACAGTGTTCAACTCCGCAGACATCATCACCACGGCAATCAACAACCTGCTACGAACCCTTCTCATAGCCTTCGTCCTGGTCGTGTTGGTTTCTTTCCTGCTTTTGGGCAATTCCTCCGCAGGCTGGATAACCTCGATTACTATTCCCGTATCATTGATAGCCGCGTTCATCTACCTTTACCTTTCCGGCGGTTCGATAAACATTATCTCACTGTCATCACTTGCAATAACGATCGGAATGGTGGTGGACAACGGAATTGTGGTACTTGAGAATATCTTCCGACAACGGGAGAAAGGCAGAGAGGCCAAATCGGCCGCGGAATGGGGGGTTAAGGAAGTGGTCCAGGCCGTAATGGCTTCCACGCTGACTACGGTGGCCATATTCATACCCTTCCTCCTGGTAAAAGGATTCATCGGCATCTACTTCAAGGAACTTGCATTCTCGGTTCCCATAATCCTTTTCGCATCCCTTGCCACCGCCGTTACATTGACGCCGATGCTGGCTTCCCGATTCCTCCGCATGTCCAGGAAGAAAACCAGGAAGGGCAAGACCCCGATCCTGCAGTGGATTCCAAAAGGGTTAGACAAACTTGCAAGATGGTACAGGGGAATCCTTGACTGGTCGCTTTCCCACCGCTGGGTGATTATCGTTACGGCTATCGGCCTCTTTGTCGGGGGAATGGGTCTTTTTGCGGTAATCCCGACCTCTTTCATGTCCGGGGGGGCATCGCCGTTCATTCGAGGTCAGCTGGAGTTGCCTGGCGGAACTCGTTTCGAGGTTACCGATTCCATTATCACGTATATTGAAACCGAGATTCGCGCCAACTATGACGAAGAAGTCGAGGATGTACTCGTGATGGGCGGCGACTACTCCGGCCAGATGGGTGACGAAACAGGCTCTGAGGCAAAGGCCGAGATATTTCTGACACTAGCCGATAAACTCAGGCGCTCCGAGGACGACATCGCCCAGGACATCAACCAGAGGTTCTCGAACCTGGCCGGACTCAAACGCCTGTACTTTACCCCCATGCACGGCGGGCCTACCGGCGGACAGAAGGCTATCTCACTTGAGATATTCGGCTACGACATCCCGACCACCGACAGCCTTGCTAAATTCTTCGCCGACTCACTCGGAGAAATCCCAGGTTTCGTCGGGATCGTAATTAGCCGTGAATCGACGAATCCTGAACTGTGGCTAGAAATAGACAAGGAACGAGCTTATACATATGGCCTGACCCCGGCACAGGTGGGTTTGCATCTTCGAAATGCTACCCTTGGAAAGGTCGCGACAGAGGTAGCCTTCGAGGGGGATAAGCTTGAGGTCGTTCTTCGCTTCCAGGGCGCCGAGGACTGGACCCAGCTGGACTTCGAGTCTATGACCATACCCACGCCGATGGGTGGTGTCGTACCCTTGTCTAACCTGGCCAGATTCGTTCCCCACGAGGGTCCTGCATCGATAGAACGCAAGGAAGGCGAACGACTCGTAAAGGTCGAAACCGACCTCTACGAGCTTCCCTTAGGATCTGCAATCAAGGAGATCCAGAAGATAATCGACGGAATCGACTTCCCATTCGGAACGCGCGCAGAGATATCAGGTCAGGCAGAGGATCAGAGGGAGTCTTTCCAATCCCTGTTCTTTGCTCTCATTGTAGGTATAGTGCTCGTATTCCTCGTGATGGCCGCGCAGTTCGAGAATTTCCGCGAACCTTTCATTGTTCTGTTTGCAATACCCTTTGCCATGACAGGTGTCGCAATAGCCCTTGCCATCGGCGGGTCGAGTCTTGATATCATGGCCTTCGTGGGTATGGTGTTGCTTGTGGGTGTTGTGGTCAATAACGCCATCGTGTTGATTGACTACATCAATCTTTTGAGGCGGCGAGGCTTATCTGTCCGTGAAGCTATCCTGGACGGCGGTGAACGCCGCCTGAGGCCGGTTCTCATGACCACGTTGACCACGGTTTTTGGGCTGGCACCGCTGGCATTCATACCCACCAAGGGCTCTGAGATGTGGGCGCCGCTCGGTGTGGCCGTCATCGGTGGACTTCTGTTCTCCACCGTGGTGACCTTGATTCTGGTCCCTGTTATTTACTCAGGATTCGAACGTGCAGCTGAACGCCGAAGGCTGAAGAAACAGGGGAAAGTGCTTGAGGGCGATTTGTGAATCACAAACAACACAAGTCTGCTGAAATGAAAGGTGATCTTAAACACAGTGCGCACGGAGAGAATATTGGTTCTCCTCTCCCTCTGGGAGAGGAGATAGAGGTGAGGGAATTAGAACTCCCCCTCATCCCCACCCCTTCTCCCATTGGGAGAAGGGAGTTAACTCTCATCTTTGTGTGTCTTGTGTTCTTTATGTCAAAAATTCGTAGTGTAAAAGGAGAGTTGAAATGAGCGCTAAGAGCGTTTATAAACTGCTTTCGATAACTTTTGATGCTTCGCTCGAGGAAGAATTGCACAAGGTGCTGGATGATGCCGGCATCGACAACTACGTAAAACACAACGGGTTCGTAGGCAAGATGCGAACCTGTCAGTTGCTGGACGATAACACCTGGCCCGGGCATTTCATGCGCTACCTTGTCCAGGTCAGCAAAGCGCAACTTGACGATTTAAGACCCTTGCTCGAAGAACTTTCGGAAAAGCACTGCGAGGAAGGGTTCAGGGTATTAGTTTTACCCGTGGAGGAAATAATATGAAGAAAGGACTAATCCTGGCGTTTCTAATCCTGGGTTTGACTGCAACGCCGACATTCGCGCTATCCTTGAAGGTCGCCCCTGCAGGAGGCGTAACCTGGGCATTGGGTTCCGAGATTGAAGAATCGGAGATCGGCTTTAACGCCGGAGGCACCGTGGAGATCGAGGTCTGGAAAGGCTTCGACTACGGGCTACGCTACTACTACTCCCAGGCTCCGACGGTTTTTACGGACTCCATGCTGTTCGACACGCTCGAAACCACTGTTAGCGCCACATTCGTCCACCACGTTTTACAGCTTACCAACACCTGGTCCCCTGGTTGGAAATGGGTTGACCCTTACGTGCGCGGTGCGGCAGGCTTCTACCTGTGGCAGCAGCAGGACGACGACGGTGAAATCTTCGATCTCGTGACCGTCAACCCGCAGGACAGCACCGATACCACCTCAGTCTTCGAGTATAAAGGCACAAATTTCGGCATCAGTCTGGGTGGTGGGGTTCGGATATGGCCCACGGACTTCCTTGGCTTCAGGCTCGGGGTCGATTACGATCTGGTGTTCACCGAGAACAAGGGTGATTTCGGTGCTCAGGACGCCAATGAAAATCTGTTGAGAATTGGAGGGGAAATAATCTTCCGCTTTCCCATTAAATAAGGATTCTTTCGGGGTCCCCGCTCTGATGCGTAACAGATGAGTGGGGTGAAACGTGAATCTGTTACGAGTGGGTGCGGATATCGTTTTCAGATTTCCGATCAAGTAATTACACATGTACATGTAGGGGTGATTGACGTAAACGTCGTTTCACGTCATGAATCCCCCCTACATAACCTATCTTTACTCCTACAGCTTGGCAATGTATGGCTTTAGTGCCTTCGCTAACCTAATCATAGCATCAATCATTGCATCCTGGAGTTCAGGCCATTGGGCTTCATCTTTGTATCCACCCAAGGCAATCTGTTTCATTATTCGACAGGCTCTTTTGCCTTCGAGTCGTTGCCACTCAAGCGAATCCCCAAATGTTTCTTCGATAGCATTCTTTAATTCAAAGAGCTTATCAAAGATTGCCTTGTTCTCCTCTTCGGAGTCCTTGCCACGATCGATATATAGTTCGATGGTTGCATCCTTTTTTCTAATGCAATAGTTAAACCCCAAACCACTAATCCCTGCACTAGTTCCTATCCAACCGTACTGCCCTGGTGAAATATTGGCATGAAGCTTAGTTTTGGTTTTTTGCTTTCTCGAGTAATTCGGTCCAAAATCGATGCCTTATTGGGTAGCGTTCCGCTAATTCTTTCTTGGTTTCACCTACCTCACGACTTTCTTCACTAGGACCAACTATAAGAGTCAACAATGGTGCAGGTGGGGAATCGCTTATTTGAATTGCTTCTACTTTTAACAAGTAAAAGTCTGCGCCTGATGACTCATTTAGCCATGAAATTGCCCCAACGTGTTCTGGTCTGGGATCAGAAACAATCCAAACACCAGCTTTTGCGCCTATGGCTGAAAGATAGGTGATGAGTTTACCAAGATGTTCATGATCGCTTTTTTCGAGTTGGTTTTCGATAACAACTGGATTCCCTGCTTCATCCTCAGCGATAATGTCTACACTTAAACTACCTGCGCCCTGTTCTCGTTCTGCACTGGATAGAGACAAATCAATAACATCATTCAATATGTCAATGTTATCCTGAAGATAAGTGGTAAAGTCGTAGGCTTCGTGCTTCCACACCTCCCGGAGTGGAATCCTTTCTAACTTACCAATCATAACTTAAACCTCCTTTGTAAGTAAAAGTGTAAAATAACTTCGTGAATTGTCAACAGAAAGAGGCGATGTTGTATCGCTGTTTACAATCATTTCTTCTTTGTGCTCTTCGTGTTCTTTGTGGTTAAACAACCGTTGACTCATATGCCAATGGGATTATAATCACCCTCCATGGTTAAGGTTAGGTTGAGCAAAAAAACGGTGCGCGAGGTCGCCGAAGGTTCGCCCATATCCGATCTCATACCGGCCGGACAGCCTATTATCGCGGCCAAGCTGGAAGGTGTGCTGGTCGGTCTGAACACACTCCTGACAGACGACGTACGCCTTGAGTTCGTGCTGGCCACGGATCCTGAAGGTCTAAGGATTCACCATGAAAGTCTGATCTTCGTTCTCACAATGGCCGCAAAGCGGGCATTTCCCGAAGGCCGGCTGGTGGTCGAGCACTCGACCTCCAAAGGTTTCTACTGTACCTTGAGGATCCCTGACAAGATTCTTGAGAAGCGCGACGTGGAACATTTGGAAGCCGAGATGCTGGGCCTTCTGGCCGACGATATCCCGATCGAGATGGAGCTTGTCGGTAAGGATGAGTTGGAAAAAGTGTGTAAGCAAAACGAAAACTCCTCAAAGCTCTCACTGCTAGAATATGCCGACGAGAACCACTACTTCATCCACAGATGTTCGGAGTTTGCGGACTGGGCAAGGGGACCTCTTGTCCCGTCGACAGGCTCTTTGGCCGCTTTTGAACTTCGCTACTATCCTCCAGGTTTCATACTCCGGTTCCCTACGCCTGAGTCGTTTCCCGAACTACCGCCTTTCGTTGAGCAGCCCAAGCTTTTCCTGGTCTTCCACCATTACGAGGAGTGGGGCGAAGCCCTGGGGATTTCCGACATAGGCCAGTTGAACATGTTGATAAGGGATAACAAGTCAATAGAACTGGTCAACATTGCCGAAGCCCTGCACGAGAAGGCGATCGCCAGGATAGCAGACCGGATAGCTGCCACACCTATCCTGCCACGTATCGTCCTCATCGCCGGGCCCTCATCGGCTGGCAAAACCACCTTTTCCAAAAGGCTGGCCGTACACCTCAGGGTCAACGGCCTCAGGCCTCTGCCCCTTTCGGTAGACGACTACTTCCTAGACCGCTCCCGTACACCTCTGGATGCCGAGGGTAAACCGGACTTCGAGGGAATAGATGCCATCGATCTGGAGTTCTTCAACCAGCAACTGGTACTCTTACTCGAAGGCAAGACCGTCAACCGCCCCAGCTTCGATTTCGAGAAAGGGCGTCGTTACTTCGATGGTTCAACCTTGAGTCTTGCCCCGGATGAGATCCTGATCGTCGAGGGTATTCACGCTCTCAATCCTCGGCTGACCTCGGCAGTACCAAAGCACCTTAAGTATAAAATATACGTCTCTGCACTTACCCAGCTAAACTTCCACGACCAGCGAATGGTATCCACATCGGATACCAGGATGCTCAGACGGATGCTGCGGGACTACTCATACCGAGATCACACGCCTACCCAGACACTGGAACGGTGGCCATCGGTTCGAAGGGGTGAGGAACTAAACATCTTCCCCTACCAGGAAACAGCCGACGAGATGTTCAACTCCGCACTTATCTACGAAACCGCCGTGATGCGCAACCGCGCCATAAAACTCTTGAGAACCGTCAAGTTCAAGGGGCTGAAGGCGGAAGCGGAACGAATGATCAGCCTTTTGGATCTGGTTGTCGGCATGGACGATGCAGCTGTACCACCGGCATCCATCCTGCGCGAGTTCATCGGGGGAAGCATCTTCCGAAAGACAGAGAATTCTAACAATAATATCCAAACAACAATCAAAAAGAATAGATCGAAATAGTTAAGGTTACAGATCAACGCTAGCCATTAACCACCGACCGCTTACGGATTTCGGCATGGAGAAACGGAGAACTTTGGTTAAACATGTAGTGTGAGATCTTTGTCTCGCGTCGAAGCTTACTTAACAGGGGTATCAAAATGTTGCAGGCCCCACACTACGCAGTATCGATGACAGTTTGATTTGCGATCTCTCGACTGAAGGCATAAAGGGAAGCTTTACGAGGTTCCCAAAAAAAAGCGCAGCGATTTCCTGGGGTATTTATTTATTCTTGTTATGCCACGACATCCAGGCCGAATACTCCCAGGTTACGTCTGCGCCTGTAAGATCCTTCAAGGCCTCGGATATGTACATCCGCTCCTCGACGTCCTTGCCCTTTAGCGCCTTTATGAGAGGATATACGGCTTGCTCGTCGTCGAGAGAAGCGAGAAGATCAACCGTATACAGACGTACATCCTGGTCCTTGTCCTTGAGTGCAGGCGTTAAGTAGTTTACTGTGCCCGGATCTTCTATCTGGGCAATCCACTTGAGAGCGTCTTTTCGGATTTCGGGGTCTTTATCGGCAAGGTAGCCCTTCCAGACTTCCAGTGCACGTGGGTCGTCGAGTTGTGCAAGCACGGTTGCCGCCGTTCGCTGAACCTCTGAATCTTTGTCGTCCAAGGCAATGGCAATGGCGTCCTCGGCCACCGGGTCTGAAAAATTCGAAAGTGCGGTAACTGCAGCAAGCCTAACCTTCGATTTGCTGTCTTCAACCGCCTTGCCTAAAGGCATCACAGCCCTTATATCATTGGTTTGACCCAGATACTCGACCGCTTCCAAACGAACGTCAGGGTTAAAGTCCTCCAAGGCATCCAGGAGCAAGTCGAGTTCAGCTGACATATTCCATAAGGCCCAGCCTACCCAGGCTCTGGCAACGTCACCTTCGGGGATTTCCACAGCCTTCAATCGCCCGGCTGCCAGGGAATCCATCTGGATTAGTATTGTCAATGCCTCCTGCCGTTCAGGAAAGGTCTTATCTGTAAGTATCTCAGCCAGGGGGACTACTGCCAGGGTATCCAGGTTTTTAAGGGAGGAAGCGGCCTTCTCCTGCACTCGCTCTGAAGGATCGGCCAGGGCACGGATAAGCGGATCAACGACCGCAGGATCGTGGAAGTTTCCCAGCGAGACTGCCGCCTGTTCCCTAACCCTAGTGGAGTCGTATCCTAAGGCCGCTACAATGGATGGGATTGCGGAGGAGAGCTTGCTTGTTCCCAAGGCTTGAACCGCTGCCACTTTCATCGATGTATTCTGAGTCTTCAAAACGTTGGTTAAGGGGCTCATAGCCCGCTCGTTTGCGGACATGCCAAGCGCGTATACCGCACTCATCCTAACGTCATAAGATGGATCCTCAAGGGCAACTATCAGTTCGTCCACCGCGCTTTCGGTCTTTATCTCCCCGAGCGCTCCGACCACCGCTTTCCTCACGTAGGAGGATTTATCCTTCAAAAGAAGCAGGAGTGAATCCAGTGCAGGTTCGCCTATCCTGCCCATGGCCCAGGCAGCATCGTCTCGCAGATAGGAGGTATCCCTGCGAACGAATCTCATCAATGCCCCGATTGCACCCGTAGCCTTAATCTTACCCAGGGCGTGAATTGAAGCCTCGCGTACCGACCAATCCTCATCGTAAAGCACCGAAGTAAGAGCTGGAACCGCTTTGGCGTCGCCTATGTTTCCAAGGGCATGCGCAGCGTAACTTCGATAATACCAGCCCTTAGTCCCCAGAGCTGCGGACAATGCGGGGACGGCTCTCGGATCGCATATTTTTTCTAAAGCGATACACGCTTCACGACGGACGTAGCGGTTTTCGTCTTTGAGAGCTCGTGAAAGGGCTCCTACGGCACTGGTGTCGTATAGCACTCCCAGGAGAACCGCCGCCTTGTACCGCTGGAACGGTTCCCCCGATGAGAGCGCCTGTGTGAGGGGCTTGGAGGCCGTCCTCTTGCCAAGGTTCAATATCGCACTTTCAATGGTATACTTGGAGAATCCCTCACGATAGTTCTCCTCGTATGAATCACCCATGAGATCCATTAAAGGATAGACCACTCTGGGGTCTTCAATCTCGCTCAACGCCCACAAGGCAGTACGCCTGACATCGTGGTTTTCATCGGCCAATGCAGCAATCAGGGGGTCGATTGCACGCGCGGAACCTATCCTGCCCAATGCACGGGCTGCCTCGTTCCTGACGCTCCATACAGGATCATCTTTAACAAGAGTTATTAACGGATCGATTGCACGATCGTCACCCGCTCTACCCAATGCGCGTGCAGCTCCGATGCGAATCCTTACATCGGTATCCGAGAGTAAAGGCAAGAGCGAAGTTACGGCCGGTTTGCCGATCTCACCGAGCGCGTCCGCTGCCTCGTCTGCAACGTTGGCATAGAAGTCGTCAAGGTGCGTGATGAGGGGTTGGATTGCACGCGTGTCGCCCGTGCGTCCCAAGGCGTCTGCTGCAGCCTCGCGTCGGCGCCAGTCCTCGGATTCCAATGCCTTCAAAAGTGGCTTGACCGCGGGTTCTCCTATTGCACCCAGGGCCTTTGCCGCCTGCCACCGCATAAAGGAACGATCGGAGAGCCAGTCCATCAAAGGATCTACAGCAGACTCCCCTATCTCCGCAAGTCTCGTAATAGCCTGGTTTACCTCGGCGGTGTCAGGCGAGGCAAGCGCAGGAATCAAATCATACACCTCTCCGGTCTGCGCGTATCCTGATACCGCAAGTGCGAGAAACATTACCGAAACAGAACCGATAATCGTAAAATCCTTTCCGTCTTTTCTTAACATCGTATCCTCCTCGTGAAAAGTTTGAGATAATTAGATTACTCTTAAACCGTTTCTTGTCAATGTGATTGCGCTACATTGACCTCGATCGGTAACCCTTCTTCCCCTTCATCCACCTCGTAAAGCTTCCCGGTGATCCAGGACAGAGCCCTGGCGGCTTCTTCCCGGACTTCGAGCGATTCGTCACCCAGGGCATCTTCGAGGGAGGAAACAGAAGAGTAGTCTTTGATCATGCCGAGGGCTCGAACTGACTCGGCTCGAATATCTATGTCTTCATCGAGTGTTAATAGACAGAGCATCCTTACTGCGCGTTTATCCCCTACCTTCCCGAGGGAGCGTACGGCCTCTACTCGAATCAGCTCCTCATCATCCGAAAGGCAGTAAAGCAGTGGATCAACAACCCGCGAATCGTTGAAATTACCCAGTCCTCGCACAACCCGCCAGCGAACGTCAGGTTCAGGATCGTCGATAAGGTCTATGAGGGGTTCTACCGCACGGGGATCTGGTGATTCGGACAGGGCATAGACCGCCTGCCAGCGGGCCATGGGTGAGGAATCGGAAAGCATACCAATCAGGGAATCTACGTTGATCGCGGCAACAGACGAAGGTTGGGATTTATGTTGGACAATGGATGCCTCAGCTACACCAAGTGAAATAAAAGCGTCTTGATAAATCTGAGGTTCACCTGCCTTACCGGTAAAACCCAGGATGAGCAGAACGATTAACGTAGCCAGGAAAAGGAGCTTGACTGCTGACTCTATGTGCAGGTGTGACTGTGCTTGAGCCACAGATACACCTCGGTCTGAAATGTGTTTCATTATGACCTCCAGTGTATGACGAGACCTGAAGTCTGAAGGTTAACTGGCGTTCGACCAGTTGTATGTATTATTTGAATCCGAAAATTTAACATGACGATCAACCTTGACAAATCCTCGTGAATTACTATGATAATGAGAAAATTCAAGGAGGCATTATGGCTGAGTGTGCCAGCCCGGAATTAATTCAATACCTCGACTACGAGGGTAACCCGATCAAGGATTTTGAAGACCCGTTCACCGAAGCGGATTTGAAGAAGTTATACTACACTATGGCTCTATCCAGGGCGGCGGATGAAAAGGCTGCAAACCTTGTACGTCAGGGTAAGAGCTTCTTCTACGCCCAGGCCTCCGGGCACGAGGCGGCCCAGGCGGCAAGCGTATGGGCGCTCGGATCCCAGGACTGGATATTCCCGTACCACCGCAGCGTTCCTGTATTGTTCGCCAGGGGTTACACCCTTGCCGAGTTTTTTCTGGAGGTAATGGGAAAGGCCGGTGCCGTCAACAAGGGACGACAGATGCCCAATCATTTCGGAAAACGCTCACTCAAGCTGGTGACGCCTTCGAGTACCGTAGGAAACCAGATACCCCAGGCTGTAGGTACGGCGTTCGCGTCAATGCTGAAAGGCGAAGATGCGGTATCAGTGGTCTACTTCGGTGAAGGTGCAACCTCTCAGGGCGACTTTCACGTAGCAATGAACTTCGCAGGGGTTTACAACACCCCCTCGATCTTCTTCTGCGAAAACAACCAGTACGCAATCTCTGTACCGCTGCGTCTGCAGGCAGCCGCTCATACAATAAGCATGGAGGCATGCGGCTACGAGTTCCCCGGTTATCAGGTGGACGGTAACGACTTCATGGCTGTATATCTTACGACGAAGAAGACCGTTGAGCGCGGACGTAAAGGGAAAGGGCCCTCTCTAATCGAAGCAATGACTTACAGATTGGGGGCTCACTCCTCATCTGACGACGCTTCCCGATACCGCAGTGATACCGAGCTTGAAGAGTGGAAACGCAAAGGGCCTATCAAGAGACTGCTGGGGTACATAAAGCACAAAGGTTACTACAGTGAGGCTTGGCAGGAAGAAACCGATGATCGCATCAAGGAAGACATCGAGGCAGCGCTCACTCGGGCAGAGGAGGAGTCGATACCTGAACCCCAAACCATGTTTTCAGACGTGTTCGCCGAAACAACACGGCATCTTGAGCGGCAAAAGACTCTTTTTCTTGCCCATCTAGAAAAATATCCACCAACCTCTGATCATTAAGGAGTAGCTATGGCTGAACTAAACATGCTTGCGGCGATCAATCAAGGACTTGCAGAAGAGATGCGGGAAAATGACAGGATCCTCGTATTCGGTGAAGACGTAGGAAAATCCGGAGGGGTTTTCTTGGCAACCAAGGGACTTCAGGAGGAGTTCGGTGAGCGCAGGGTTTTCGACACGCCTCTGGCCGAGGCGGGTATCCTTGGAATGGCGGTAGGGCTTGCCATAAACGGCTACATCCCGGTGCCTGAGATACAGTTCGTTGATTTCATCTACCCTGCCTACGACATGGTGGTTACAGAGATCGCCAAGTTCCGCTACCGCTCGGCAGGTCAGTACAGCCTGCCCATGGTCATTCGTACCCCGTCGGGCGGAGGCATCCGCGGCGGACATTACCACTCCCAGAGTCCTGAGGCCTATTTCGCTCACACCCCGGGTCTCAAGGTAGTAATACCTTCCAATCCATACGATGCCAAGGGGTTACTCATCGCAGCCATCAGGGACCCTGATCCGGTCATGTTTTTAGAGCCCAAGAAGCTTTACCGTTCGGTGAAAGGCGAGGTGCCAAAAGAAACCTATACAGTTGAGATTGGAAAGGCGAAGCTCGTAAAAGAAGGAAATGATGTTACTGTTGTCGCTTACGGCGCGATGCTTCACACCGCAGTGGATGCAGCGGGGAAAGCAGCCCAGGAGGGCGTCTCGGTTGAAGTCATTGACCTGCGGACTATCGTCCCTTACGATGCGGATGCTATCCTTGCCTCTGTCCGCAAAACAGGTCGGCTGGTAGTGGTGGTCGAGGCTCCTTCGATCGCCTCCATGGCTTCGGAGATCTCGGCCCTGGTGGCCGAGGAAGCGGTAGAGTATCTTGCATCCCCTGTTCTTCGGGTTACAGGCTTCGATACACCGTATCCCTATGCCCTTGACAACTTGTACCTGCCTGACAGCTCACGGGTTTTCGAGGCGATAAAGAAAGTGGCAACCTTTTAACCGGAGGGATTCGTGAGAAAAGAATTCAAGATGCCGATGGTAGCCGAAAGCGTTGTGGAAGGCGAGGTAGGCAAATGGTTCGTCAAGGAAGGGGATTTCGTAAAAAAGGATCAACCCCTGCTCGAAGTGCTGACCGACAAGGTAAACGTCGAGATTCCATCACCTATAGAGGGTATACTGGAGAAGATAGTGGTCCCCGAAGGCAAGAACGCCAAGGTTGGAGAGATCCTGGCCGTCTTTGGTACGGAAGGTGAGGATCTTAGAGAGAAAGTAACAACTGCCGAGGAAGCGGATGAAACGGAGTCCTCTGAACCAAAATCTCAAGAAGAATCAAAAGGAGCCAAGCCCCTTGCCACACCTGCGGTCAGACGCAGGGCGCGCGAGATGGGCATCGATTTAGACCGGGTTAAAGGCTCAGGTCCTCGAGGCCGCATTACCGACGCTGATCTTGAAAACTTCACCGCGGAAACCCCGGCGGTACCTGCAGTCGATGCCCCGACATGGCCTCCGCCTACCGAACCGAAGACTCCCGCAGAACCCGAACCACCACCCACTCCACAGACGCCTGAACCTGTCCCTCCACCCGAGGATGAACCTGTACCGTCCGAACCCGCAGGGGAAGAAGAAAGGATACCTTTCAAAGGAATCCGGCGCACCGTGGCGAAGCAGATGATTAAGTCGCGGCAGACGACTGTAGCTACCCTTCACGTGGATTCAGCCGATGTGACGGACCTCGTCGAACTCAGGGAGACCGAAAAGCTCAAGGCCGAGGAGAAAGGCGTAAAGCTGACATATCTACCGTTCTTCATCAAGGCGGCCGTAGCCGCACTCAAGGCCTATCCTGTCGTCAACTCATCGCTGGACGATGAAGCTGAGGAGATAGTAATAAAGAAGTACTACAACATCGGGATAGCCACCGCAACCGACGACGGCCTGGTGGTTCCCGTAATAAAGGACGCTGAAAAAAAGGACATCTGGCAGCTCGCAAGGGAGATCAGGGAACTTACAGAAAAGGCTCGTTCGGGCAAGCTCGAACTCGACGACGTTCAAGGCTCGACCTTCTCCATAACCAACATCGGGTCTTTGAGCGGGCAAATCTCATTTCCGATAATCAATCACCCAAACGCGGCGACGCTAGGGATACAGAGCATCACGAAGAAACCTGTCGTACGCGACGACAGGATAGAGATTCGGCACGTTGTTAACCTCTCGATGGCATTCGACCATCGGATATTCGACGGCGCCGTTGCTTCCCTTTTCACATCGGAAATGATACGCAGGCTTGAGACACCGGCTCTGCTGTTCTGGGAAGAGGGGTAAGCAGGCTTATTTTCTTAAGTAATTCTTCTTATTCTTCCGCCACCAGCGGCGCCATGCTTCGACGTCGGTGCCGAAGTCTTGGCCGGTGATCTTGACGAGTATAGATATCGGTATGTCCATAGCCCTTTTTGTTTCATCTCTGCTGGATATTGAATCGTAATCGCCCAAACCTTCGTATTTCTTAAGTATTCTGTTAAGGCGTTCTAGTTCTTCGAGCATTGGCAGGAAAGAACATGGATCAGGCATTGCCTTAAGGGCTAAGTAAATACCGTGTCTTTGACTTAGGGTAAAGAAAGTATCCGCCTCAAGCTCGTCAAAAAGACGGTTATAACCCTGCTTTCCGAAATAGGTTAAACCGGTTGCCGGAAAAACTGACAACACCGGGAAAACACCGTATATCATGTGAACCAAGGTATCGGCCACTCGTTCGTCACCCATCTTGGCCAGGGCAATCGCACAGTGCAACCGGACGTTTTCATTACTGTCGGCAAGATGGGAAAAAAGGCAGTGGATTGCACTCGTATCCCTGATCTCACCCAGTCCCAACGCGGCTGACTGCCTTACCCATTCCCGCTCGTCGTTCATGGCGTTTACAAGGATGTCAACGCACTGCGTATTCTTAAACTGCATCATCACCGCAGACAACTCAGGTCTTACTGTAAAATCGATGTTGTTACAAGAATCAAAATCCCTCAAAAGAAACGCTGACATACTCATGGATGCACCTTCGCGAACATTGCCTTTCGTGTCGGCAAACGCAGCGATAATATGTGCTGCAGCCCGTTCATCACCAATTATTCTCAGGGAGTAGATTGCGTTTTTACGTACAAAAGTACTGGAATCCGAAAGCATCCCGATAAGAGGGTTAACCGCCCTTTTATCTCCGATACTGCCCAGCGCCCAAGCCGCCGCTCCGCGAACCCCGGCGTTGGTATCGGAAAGTTCTTCGATTAGCGGTTCCACGGCTGCGGTGTCGTTCAATACTCTCAAGCTGTCAATAATGAATACCTTTGAAATCGACCACTCTGCTGATTTTTACTGTTTTATCTGCTGCTGCACTTCACTGGTCTGGGAATAGAGCGCCGAAACTGTTCCGATAGTTCCCAAAAGGAGAATCGGCGTGAACCTTTTCAAGATTCCTCTTGAACCGGTGCCTGGGTTTCTTCGCGACGGCTAATCTTTATTCGTACACGATCCAGCAGTCGGGCAGCGCCATTTGCAGCTTGGTCACCGCCTCCTCGGATACGCCGGTCTGGTTTAACCACAATTCTCGAAGGTTCTTCAAGCCGGAAAGATGCTTGATCCCCTGGTCGGTTATCTGTGTGCCTGTAAGCCAAAGCTCACGAAGCTCTCTGAATTGACCAACCGTTTTAAGACCTTCATCCGAAACCTTGGTAAAAACCAGATTGAGGTATCGCAGTTCCTTCAAGTCCTCAAGTTGTTCAAGCGAGGTGTCATCAACCACCGTGCACTGGTTAAACTCCAGGGCACGCAGCCCGGTAAGCTTGCCAAGGTTAACAGAGAAGTCGACCTTCTCGTTCATGAACATCACAGTAGCCGCGATAAGGTTGGGAAAATTCTCAAGTTCATCCAGGTAGTCGGCAGTTACGTTAACGGTAATGATGTCGGCAGTGTCTTGCGGCTCGGCCATGGTGTATTCGTTGAACAGCATCAATCCCATCATCTTACCGTCGATCTGCAGATCACCGAGTCCGCTTTCAACCGTGTATTCGATAACCGTCTCTCCGTTCCAGGGATACAGGTACATGCTGTTGAGATTTAGGAAATCTTCTCCCCTTATCCAGCCGGTTACGTCTACCTCAACATCCTCTCGTCCCGACCTCCTGATGGTCAGCATCGCCGCTGAGACCAACAGAGGTAAAACAAGAGCCATCATTATTACTTTTGAGAACGTCTTCATGGATTCCTCCTTGATGTAAACACAAGGTTATACTAATTAAATATGGATAGATGTCAAGTCCAGACATATTTCACCGCATTACGGCTATTCCTCATCCTTGAAGTCTTACCGGCGCCTTTTAAGTTTTACAGCTAAACCTTTAACCGAATCGCTTTCGGGCTTCATTAACCAGGTTGGCCAGAAGCAGGTAGCCGTGAGGCTCTCCCTTAAATTCACTACGGGTGTGTGAAGGATGTTGTTGTGGAAGCACGAACCTCTCAGGATGAGGCATCATGCCCATTACCTGACCTGTCGAATCGGTGATAGCGGCGATGTGGTCCTCAGATCCGTTCGGGTCGTCCGGATACTTGGGTTGCCCTCCGTCAGGAGTCGAGTAGGAAAACAACACGTGTCCTTCGGTCTGTATTCTGCGAAGCGCCTTCTTGTCACGGGTAACAAAGCGACCCTCGGCATGGGCAACGGGCAGGATTATGATTCCTGGTAATCCTTTAGTCCAGAAGTTCTTGTTCTCTGTCTTAAGATGTATCCAGCGATCCTCGAAGCGCAACGAGGTGTTAGCCTCAAGGGTAACTGAAGGAGCCTCGAAAGGATGGTCAAATGCGGGCAAGAGGCCGCTCTTAACTAAAACCTGGAAACCGTTGCAGATGCCTAAGATAAATTTACCTTCGGCAAGGAAGGTTTTGATCTCATTGCCCAAACTATGACTGAACTCCACCGCAAAGATATTCCCGGCCCCTGCGTAGTCGCCGTAGGTGAAACCACCTGGAAGAACCAGGATATGATACGCATGCAGCTTCTCGGTATGTTTGGAAAGCACCCTTAATGTTTCCTCATCGGCTTGCGTCCCGAGATACTGAAAGGCAAAAAGGGTTTCGCGGTCGCAGTTCGTGCCGGGTCCTGAAAGAACGATGACTTTTATGTTCAGGGCATCCACGAGAAAGTCTACCCATCAATAAAAAATTGTCAATGCTTCAGACCTTACCGGACAGGGCGGATTGAGTAGAAAGATAGTGTAATGGTAGCTCGCTTCGCTCATCCCAAATCAACTTCATTCTTTTAAAACCCCCCGTCAGTTTGGAATCTCATTCCGACCTGAAATCCTTACTGGGTCCCCACATGAATGTGAAGCATTCATGTGGGGTGGAAAGGTAGACTCCGGATCAGTCCGGTGCAAACCTGTAATTA
>JAFGSK010000059.1 GCA_016934635.1 Caldifarciminota bacterium | reverse complement strand
AGTCGCATCAATACGTAGCTAACAGCCAGGTTGAGACAAGGGGTTTAAACCCCTTGTCTGGTTTTCTTGACTTTTGGCACAGCCCCTGAAGGTCGGCCCCTACATTAACCTCGTTTATTATTTGTGAGGTAGTTTCAGGATTTCCGATTTTAATTCAATAACGTCAACGGGGCAATCTGGCCAATCGTTAATCCAGCAGACCACGAAGTCGCATTGACTTGAATCGTGCCCATGTTCTTTGAATGCTGAGGCTTTGTATTCGAATTCGATTCTAGCTTTTGCCCAGAGGTTTTTCTTGTCGTCGTAAAGATACTTGCCTTCACAATCAGGAAAGCCCTGTTGGAGTGCTTCAATCGAAAAACCTAGCTCACGGCTTACCATTCCAAACAGATATACAACTCCCTGTTCATTTATTGGAGCATGTCTTAAGCCGCGAAAATCAATAGGCTCGCCGTAAAGCTGCTCAGGAGTTTTGCGAGTGACTGTTGGATTGGTTCTCACATGTACCTCCTCCTTTTTTGAAGAAATACGCCCTCACACACTTTAGGGTCGGGGAGCTTGGATTTTCTTGCGGGTTTGCGCCCTGCTCTTTCAGCCATGTGCGATTTTAATGTGGGTTATGGGCAAGTTAAGTACCAATGTCTTCCCTATTAAGGGTGAAACTGAAAAGGTATAAATATTGACACTACCTTACTTTTCTTGACACGTCCTGCCGTCCCAGTATCATAATAAAAGGCTTTCAGATTAGGAGTAACGATGCCTAAAGTCAAGGTAGTAGTCTTCGGCAAGGGTGAGGCCGGGAAAAGCACTTTGATTAAGCAGCTGATACCGAACGCTATGAACATCGAGCATGAAGGCCGCACCATAGCTTTGGATCACGGGACGATCTCCTACCAGGGCTGGGACTTCCATATCTTCGGCACACCCGGACAGGCGCACTTTACGCCCGTGCGTGAGGTTCTTGCCCAGGGTATTCACGTTGCTGTATTCGTAAACGATTCGTCGCGATACTTCGATGATGAAGACAAAAAGATAATGCAGGAGATGAACGCGGCAGGCGTGCCTTACCTCTTCTTCATCAATCATAAGCCTGAGGGTAAAAAGGAACGCCGCTCGACCGAAAGGCTGCTGGAGGATTTTCCCAAACCGGTCAAAATAATAGAAGGCTCGGCCGCATCCGATGAGGACGTTAAGACGCTGCTTGCGGCGGTGAAGGAGGTCGTTTCGGGTTAAGTAACGTAATTTATTCTCCTTGTGTGTGAGGACCTGTTTTATACTCTCCCCTTGACATCACCATAAAACAGGCTATGATTTTTTACGAAGGAGGAAAGATGAAAAGGACACATCTACCTTTTTTGGGAGTAATAATCCTGGCATTAGGACCAGGATGCGACCTTACTCCGCCGGACATAACCATAACCTACCCCAAAGACAACTCACAGGTTTCAGGACTCGTTGAGATAACCGTTGAAGCGGAGGACGAAGGCGACTGGTGGGAAGTGGATAAAGTCGAGTTCTACATCGACGACACCCTATACCACGACGGTAACTACGACGACGTATGCGAATGGGAAACCGATACTATTGCGGACAGCACCTTTCATACGATAGTTGCGGTCGCTTACGATAAAGCCGGCAACGAAGGCGCCGATACGGTACACGTTCAGCTGGTTAAGGGAGCCGGAAATCTATTATGGAGATTCCATACAGAGTACTACGGTCCGTCTTCCGTAGCCATAGGTGATGACGGCTCGGTATACTTCGGATCGGGTTCGTTTACCGCAGATAAAGGTGAACTTTATGCGTGTAATCCAGACGGAAGCCTTAAATGGCAGTATTCATCAAATGACAACGTTTATACACCTGTCATCGGTGCGGACGGGACGATATACGCAATCTCGAATAAAACCTGCATTGCAGTGAGCCCTGAAGGGGAACTGGAGTGGGCCTTTGACCCGGAAGGTGATTATATGAGTACTCCTTCTGTCGGGCTTGACGGAACCATCTACCTGGGTACCAGCAGTTGTTATCTCTACGCAATCAATCCGGATGGAAGCGTAAAATGGAGAGTCCAGACTGATTTCTTCCCCGGTTCAATTTCTATCGGGAAAGACGGCACACTCTACTGCAGTACGGAGAATAACCTTGTCTGCGCGGTAAATCCCGACGACTCCGAAAAGTGGAGATTTCAAAGTCACGCATCCACTACCCCTGTCGCTATCGCAGATGATGAAACACTCTATTTCGGAAGCGATTGTTATCTTTATGCACTCAATCCGGAAGACGGAAGTGTTATTTGGAGTTATCTGGCGAGAGACAGGATAACTGCGTCGCCCGTGATCGGACCTGAAGGAACGATCTGTTTCGGGTGCTATGATGAAGCACTGCATGCCCTAGACCCTGAAGGAAACCTCAAGTGGTCGTATCAAACCAGTTCTCACATATCCCACAGCCCCGCGGTAGCCGCTGACGGAACCATCTATGTCGCATCATCCGATGGGGACTTATATTCAATAAATCCCGACGGTACACTGGCCTGGTGTTACAAAGACGATCCTCAATCTCTTTCATCAATTACTATCGGTCCTGACAACGTCGTATATGCGAGCATAGGCAATGACATCTTCGCCTTCCGTTCATCTGCCCCTCTCGCCTCCTCCCATTGGCCCATGTACAGACGTGATTATAAACACAATGCAAGGTCAGATTAAAGGAGGATGTGATGATTAAAGCTGCAAAGATATCTGGATTGGTTTTCCTAGCAGTATTATCACTTGCCGCACCCAGCTTGACACCGCCAATAAGCTACAATATTAATCTAACCTACGAGATAGTACCGGATGAAGACAGCATCCCCGAAGGCGGGGTTAAGTTAATCTGGGAAGAGCCCTATTCACCACCGGATGCAGTATACAGCGGCGGGTGCAAGGGTACTTTAGTTATGGATACTACCGAGAGGGAACCCTGGCAGTACATTATCATCCTCGACGGTGAGGATGTAGATACCGTTACACACCGTGGAGAGCATTACGATGAGCAAGTATACTACTTATATACACCGTGTGCTACCATTGTCGTCTGTCCCTACTACGACGGCGAACGCTATGACGGTGAAGTTGAGAGAATAGAATTTCATACAACGGAAGATAACTCTGTATATCTATATCCTGTAGAAAATTCCATCTATGAGGAGGAATGGGAGACCGCCGGTTTCGGGTTCGACCACTCCGCCTATGCTTCCTCCTACTATGTCAACTGCGGAGACCACTGGCACGCCATCGATTACTATGTCGATACCAGCTTTATTCTCCACGCAGGTATAGATCACGATCCTTCTTTGAACGGTCGGGAAAGCTCCCTGTCCACTGAAGAGATCGGCTACGATGAGCTTGGGATAGTCAAAGGATTCGATGATGAGAATTACCAACTTTCAGCCCAACTTGAAGAAGGTGGGGTATACGGTCTTCGAGTCGAGACCAGGGCTTCAGGCTTACGTCCGAGCGGTGAAATACACTACTGCAAGCTGGAAGTAGTCGATCTTGACGATGAAAAGGTTGAGTTGAGGATTCTATACCAGTGGGAAATCGAGTTCAGGTGGGTGGTTGAAGGAGAAGATTAGCGGGAAAAAGCAAGCTGAATCTTTCAAAAAGGTGTGAACACTCGAATAAATAGTGTGACGGGCATAAGCCGTTTTGTCTTTTACTCCTTTTCTTCTGGTTTCGGTACATCCATAGCACAGCGGAAGCCAATGTAGGGAGAGGCCTGGGCAGGATCGGCTCCCCGCCGCGAATAGGTGGTCATCCACTCCTTGCCGTCAGCGTAACTCCCGCCCCGGTAAACCTTTTCCGTTCCAGTCTCAGGTCCCTTCGGGTCAATCGTATCCGCCGGGTCGTAAGGCGCGTACCAGTCAGCTACCCACTCGGAAACGTTGCCTGTAAGGTTGTAGCATTTAAAAACGCTTTTCCCTTTTGAAAAGGATTCAACGGGTGCAGTCGTCTCATATCTTCTATTCTCAAGGCTATTGCAGCACTTTGTGTTCCATTTCTCCCCCCAAGGATATGGGAGCTTTACATTAGACCATTCAGCTTTAGTAGCAAGTTCCCATTCAGCCTCTGTAGGAAGCCTTCTGCCTATCCATTTTGCATATGCCTGGGCACCATACCAGGTTACATAGCGGACAGGATAATTCTCGTAGCCTTCTTTGACTTCGAAATTACCACCTGTGAAATCTATCTCCGGGTCAATAACGTCGAACCACAATGAACCGCCTTCTTCCTGATTGCCTTTGGCATTCAAAAACATGCAAAAATCCTTATTGGTGACTTCATGAAGCTCGATGCTAAATTCATCAATACAGACCTTTTGGGCTGATGCTGTATCTTTAACCTCACCAAGCTGGAAGTTCTTTATTTCGTATACACGAACCATATCTTCGGGCGTTATATAAATAAACTTCCAGTATCGTCCGATATTATCCTTGAACTCCTTGTTTGATATTATCATTTCAGAAGCTATGTCCAAACCGCTGAGACGGGATAGGATTTTGATCGCGTTTTCTTGACTTTTGTCCTCGGTGTTAAGATAGTCGCTTAAGAATTTTGCGATGATACAAGGATCTCCCGATTCCTCAACAACCTTTGCCCAGAAGTAGGGTGCAATATTATATCCTCTAAGATCTACGTTGCTTCCACCAATAGGATTTACGCGTGTAGCTGTCAGCCATGTCCTCAGGTCATAAAGCCTGTCAGGATCTCTATACAAAAATTCAATTGTTTCACCTGTGGACAGCAGATCTTCAGGGTAAAACCGTGTGAGGGTTTCGAAAGCGATATATTCTGCAATACCATCCCCGATCCATCTGTTGGTTGAATCCTCATATGCACCGTAAAAGACCTCGATACCACCACCTTCAACCCACTCATGAGGTATGGTACCATATGCCGCTCTTTTATTGAACTCAATCGGTAAATGCCAACCTCCAACGCAAACCCCTGTAAAAGGATCACTTGTGAGTATAACAGATAGTGGAATCAGCTTCATTTGGGTGATACTGTCTATTACAGTTTTTGTTTTATTCAGCTCAGTTAGCCATATTCGAGCAGCCTCTTCATAGCCCTCTGGATAGCGTATCTCAATTAAGTCTTCTTTTAACAACTTCAAGCCTTCTGGCGTTACTACACTTACCTTCTTTAGTCCTTCCAATTCTAAGATAAGTCCAAGTAGAGACTTAAAACCTTCCAAATTTACCCCTGAAGCGCCAAGAGATCTCGTTACCTCAACAAGTGTTCTGATAGAATCACTCGAATCTACAACGCAATTTAACTTGTTATAATTCCTTTCTCTTGGTACCCAGAGAAGCACTTCACCATTTTCGTTTGAGATATCCTTCGTCTCAAAGGTTTTATGAGTAAGGATACACTTTATTCCAGATTTGGGATTGTATAAGGTATCGTAGATTCTGATTGACAGAGGTAAGCTATCCCCGTACACATATCTTGACAAATTTTCAAGACTTTCTTTAACCTTCACCGATAGCGATGTCGTTTCAGGATATGCCCAGATTTGACTTACTCCGCCGAAACCTCGTGTGAATGCCAATACTAGAAAAACCCCCCCTACCATTAACCTGCCACACCTGCTCTTTCTATTTACTTTATCCACAAATGCCTCCTTCTATATATTAAAAGACGAATACTCGTTTATTTTGTTTCCAGTAAATATCTGGTTTATCTTAACAAGATCATTCGGGATCCCTGCGGTACTGCAAAGCAGGATCGTGGGGGTATTTTATATCCTGAAAAGGTAAACAATCTTTCCGTAAAGCGTAACCGAACTTACCTCGACGTCGAAGGGATTGTCAGTTGCGGTATCACCTGACAGGTTAACGGACGAGGCAAGATAGAGAAAACTCAAGGGCGCTATCTCCCAGGTCGCGAGAAGCTGCTGGGTGTAGGACTCGGCGTCTGTGTTCTGCTGGGCGTTGAGGCGGAAGCTGAGGCGGCGGGTAGCCGTGTAGAGAAAGCCTTCACTGGCCGTCCACATCCAGTCAGGATATACGGAGGTGTCAGGATGCCAGTTATTGTAAAAGAGCCGCTGAAAATCTGCATCCGCCCACACAGTAAGGTTATCCAGAGGTCGCCAGGTGGCATAAGGTCCGAAGGTTATCACGTGACCGAAGTACCGGGCTTCGCGATCGCGATACACGTACTGATCCCCGACACTTGCCCATACTCCTCCGGCAAGCTTCTTACCGTAGTCGGTTGAAAGGCTGCCGTATGCGTCGAAGACCCAGCGTGAGACGCTGTCTTCCTGATAAAAAGAGCGTGAAATCCCTGTGCCCATATTGGCACTCCAGTTGTTCTGGAACGAACCACCGAAGTAAGTTCCTGCGCTGTAGGAGGGAACGCTGTCATCGAGGTACATACCTGCCTGGGTGTAAACCGAGCCCGAGAACGAACGAAGGAGGCCCTGGCCCCACGAGTCGTCGTATCCGGCACGCAGGGTCCCGCCGGTGTGACCTGGACGGTTGAGCCAGCCTACAGCCGAGAGGTCCGCCAGGGAGTCGGTGTAGGAACCGGAAAGGGAGTAGTTCCAGGTGCCTGAGCGGGAAATCCAGAATGCGCCCATCGGCCCACCCGGTTTCGTGGCGTCTGAGTGGAAGGAGTGGAGGAATTCCAGGTTGCAGTTCCAGTCGTCTGCGATTCCGAGACCGAGATCCGCTCCGGCCACGTGATCGCCCCGGTAGTCTGTACTGCGGTCCGGGTTCCAACGATCTCGAGAGGTGAAAATTATGCCCGCATTTGAGCGCTTGAGCAGGTCCTGCTTGATCCTGGCAATTGAAAAGAGGGTCGCAGGCTCGGTCAGGGTGTCAAGCCCGTAATAATCGTATGGTTTTTGGCCGGTGTAGACTTCAATCATACCTATCTGGGTTCCTGAAACTTTGCCGGTGAACTTGGCTCCTGTGTAGATGGGAGCCAGGGTGCCGTCGGGAAGCCTTCTGCCAATCCTTCGGGTGTAGACCGGCGTAAAGTTTGAAAACGAAAAAAGGTCTCGGCCCTCGAGGAAGAATGGCCTGCGTTCCGAAAGATAGGGTTCGTATTTACTGAGATTAATCTGTTCCGGATCGGCTTCTATCTGTCCGTAGTCAGGGAAGGTGGTGACATCCAAAGTCAGATTTGAATTTATACCCCACTTTACGTCCATTCCCACCACTCCGTCGGTGAGAGGTACAAATTCGATCGTATCCAGGAGCTCGGGTTCTTCCAGCATAGCTGTTTGGGTAAGGTGAGGCAGAAACTCGAGATGAAGCCCGTGGCAAACCCCTTGGATTCCGGTCAGTTCGCCGAACCTGTCTATCCGGGTTCCCTGGTCTGATTCCTCGTAGTTACCCCAAACCACGCTTTCGTCGCGGTGGTCGATCCATCGGTAGGCGGAAAGTCCCCAAATCTGTTCGTCTTTCGGCTTGAAACGCAGCGTCTTGAACGGTATCTCGATCTCTGCACACCATCCCCATGGAGTCAGTCCGGCTTCGGAATACCATACACCGTTCCAGGAGTAATCGTAGTTCCAGCCGGTAATGCGAACGTCTCGCTGGATTCCCATTGTGTTGATCCCGAGCATATAGGCGTTGCGGTCGTCGTCGTAGGTGTCAAAATAGATTAAGACGTAGTCGCCTCCCGAAGATTCCCGCGGAACCAGCCTGATCTCGACCTGGGAGGGATCCGAGTCGTAACAGAAGAAAGCCGCATACAAGCTCTTCTCGTCATAGCAGATCACAACCCGCGTGGACTCTGATGGTTCCTCCCCAAGATCAGGATAGCGTTCCATGAAATCTGAAAATCCCGGATTTTCATGCCAGCATGCCTCGTCAAGCACGCCGTCGATCCGGGGCGGTTGCAGGATCCTGACAGCCTCCGCGGTTCTACCCGAGAATAGGAAGAAGACAAGCGCAAGACTCACTAAACCTCCAACCTTAGTGATAAATTACACGGATTATACCAATCAGACGAAAAAACTCAAGACAGGGTTGGTAAAATAAAGCCCCCGGTGTTCGGAAAGAACCACCGGGGGGTATCAAGTTGGAGGAGGTTATTTCCTTAAGAGGCAGACGAAGTAAGCATCGCCTGCCTCTCGATTTAGGGTTATTGGATTAGGTTTGTCGCTAAACAAGCGAACCAAAGAGGTCGGATAACATCTTTTTTTAATCTTCCACGCGTGTTCTTTTGTGATTCCTTGGAATAGAGAGGTTGTAAGATGACTTAAATCTTCCAAGGTAGTACAGGAACCCCTCAGGTCAGAGAAGCGTATTTCAAGGTCAGCCCCGATCGGTGAATAGTCTCGCAGGTTGGTAGGAAGTACTACATTACTTTCATACCACACTTCATCCTCCATAAATGTACTTCTCGCACATATATTATTTGGGCAAAAAACCGACACGGAACAGATTTCACTTAACCTCCAACACTAGAAAGATTTTTTCGTCAGAAAATTAGACGCGTAATGTCTCGTAAAGGTTCGTAAATAACACCCCAACCGAATGCTACGCATTCGGCCGGGGACCCCAAATCTAATGTCTACGGCGGAGTTTTTTTAGATGCTTCCTGAGCAACTTCACAGGATGGGGTTAGGTACGATTCACGTACTACTAAACCTCGCTGGAAGCGAGATTTAAGTTCCCTGCACATGAAATGACGACGCTTGCGGAGTCGCACGCAGTACGTTGGCTTCGCCGCAAAGCGTCGTGGGGTGTGTATTCGGGGTCCCCGCCGCGTTACGCAGTGACGCGGTGGGGTCTCTTAGATTCTAAACAGGTACACGACCTTGCCGTAAATCGTAAATTCGCTTGCATTCACGTCGAAAGGATCGATGGTTTCCGGGTCTCCGATTAGATTGAGCGACGAAGCAAGGTAGATGTAGCTTAGTGGGGCGAACTCCCATGAGGCCAGGAACTGCTGACTGTAGCGCTCGGCCTGGGTGTTCTGCTGGGCGCTGATGCGGAAGGCTACTTTGGGTGTCAGGTTGTAGCGAATGGTTGAACCGGCGGCCCACAGCAAGGGGTTGGCGGTATCGGCCTGCCAGCGCTCGTCAAAGGTGAAAACCACTGCGCCGTAAGTGTACAAAAGAGTATTTCGTGTTATACGCCACGAGAGGTTGGGCAGGATGGAGATCACGTGTCCGTAGAACTGCGGCTCCTGGTTCTGGTATACGTACCGGTCTTGCAGCCTGAACCATAATCCTCCGAAGACCTTTGGACTCGGGTCAGAACCAAAACCGGTGTAGACGCTTTTTGCCCAACGTAAGGCGCTGTCCTCGAAGAAGTACTGGCGTTCGAGGTACACATCGAGGCTGGTCGACCAGTTGTTTCTGAATGTTATATCGATTCCCGGTCCGCCGCCCACGGTCCACAGGGTATCTTCTACCCTTCGGTCGGCCCAGCCTTCAAGATCTATCCCTAAAGCCCGCAGACTGCCTTCGCCCCAGTTCTTATCATATCCTGTGTAAAACCAACCTTCCCACCAGCCGGGATCGGATGTATAGCCGACCGCGTTCATGTCTGCCAGGCTGTCTGAATAGTTGCCGTCCGCCCAGAAATGGAAGGTTCCCACGTCCGTACCCTGTGAAGCGCCCCCACCCAACGAGAACATGGGACCGCCTGAGCGGCCTGTGTCGGAGTGGAAGGTATGAAGGGCTGATGCGTATAGTTCGATATCGTCTGAGAATGTAAGTTGCATATCTCCACCCAGAACCCTCTCTCCTTCCAGGTAGGACGATGAGGAGGGGAATCCTTTCTCGAACTGCTCACATGAGGTAGCTATCAGGCCTATCTGAGACCGTGAGAAGATATCCTGGTTTACTCGCGCTACCGAGTAAAGCGCCGGGGGGACGGTGTCCTCGTATCCAAACCATGTCCAGGCGCGTTCTCCTGTGTATGCTTCGATGATCCCGAAGTCGGTGCCTCGAGCCTTGCCCGTATACTTTATTCCTCCGTAAATGGGAACCTCGGAACCGTCAGGCAGCCTTCGGCCGATGCGACGGGTGTAAACCGGATCAAAAGGCCCGCAGATACTGAATATGTCGCAGCCCTCGGTAAAGAAAGGCCGGTGTTCGGCAAGATATATCTCGTTGTGCGCCAGGTTTATGATCTCGGGATCTGCACTAATCTGACCGTAATCGGGCAGGGCGGTAATGTCCAAAGCCATGTTGGAGGTCATTGCCCACTTGAAATCGAGACCTGCGACTCCATTATCCCACCTGACCCAGGTCAGGGAATCGAACACCGAGGAATCCCGTGAAGGCTCGTAAGAGTAGAATGCAGGATTGAGGAACGAGGCGGTCTGGGTAAGGTGGGGCATAAACTCCATGTGGAGTCCTGGTTTCACCCCCCGGATACCTCTAAGCTCCCCGAACCGATCCACCCTCACGTCTCCCGGGAAGTCTTCAGGCTCATAGTCGGCCCAGACAACTGTTTCAAAGGAGGCATCCATCCATCGGGTGACCTCCAACCCCCATACCTGCTCGTCCCCGGGTCTGAACCGCAGGGTCTTGAACGGTATCGCTATCTCTGCAAACCACCCGTAACACCCGTAAGGTTCGATGGTTTCCGCCGCATACCACACACCGTTCCATGAATAGTCCCAGCCCATTGTTGAAATATGGATATCCCGCTGGTTACCGAGGGGATTGACCGAGAACACGTAGGCGTTGCGGTCGTCGTTGTAAGTGTCGATGCGGATCGTGATATCATCTCCATCACCACTCGATTCCCGAGGCACTACCCACGCAGTCACCATATCCGGCTCCGAGTAGTAGCAAAAACAACCGAAGTAGAGGTTATGCTCGTCGTAGCAGATAACCACCCTGGTCTCCTCAGACGCCTCGGTACATATCTCCGGAGAGTGCTCGACGAAATCGGTTATTCCGGGGTTATCCTGCCAGCAAGCCTCGTCGAGGACACCGTCAATCCTGGGTGGCTCCTTCACAAAAACAGCCTCAACCGACCTTCCCGCCAGTTCTTGAACAGGTAATAAAAAAATTGAAAAAACGAACAAAAAACTCATGCAACCTCCGACTCTAGAGTTTAGCCTTCGCGATATTTTGACCCTAACGGGCCGCAAGCGTGACCCTAACGGGCCGCAAGCGTTCGCTAAGGCGAAAAGTCCGGGATCCCCACACACGAAATGACGACATTTATGGAGTTCAAGAGCGAAGCGATTTGCCTTTACCACAAAGCGTCGCGGGGCATGATTCCGGGCCCCCGCGATACTGCGTTCGTGTCTGAAAAACACGCAGGATCGTAGGGTAAATTATATTCTAAATAAGTATACTATCTTGCCGTAAAGTGTCAACTCCCCTGGGTGAACATCGAAGGGGTTCAAGGTTCCGGGATCGCCTTCAAGGTCAAGCGAAGATGCAAGGTAAAGATAACTCAACGGGGCTATCTCCCAGGTTATGAGAAGCTGTTGACCGTAATATTCATCCAATGTGTTCTGCTGGGCGTTGAGACGAAAGGAAAGACGACGAGTAGCCGTATACCTGATTCCTTCTCCCGCAGTCCACATCAGGTCGGGGTAGGTCAGCGTGTCCGGGCGCCAGTCCTCGTAAAGTACCCTGCGGAAAGATGCATATCCTGTTACGAGGAAGTTCTTCGCGATTCTCAGGCCGAAGTTCGGGCTTAGAGATACAACGTGACCGAAATACATCGGTGTACTGTAGTAATGTATGTACTGGTCCCAGTAATTCAGATTGACCCCACCGTAGAATCTCTTTGCGGAGTTGGAGCCAAAACCCAGGCCGGCGCTCGCAGACAAACGCTGACGTCTATCCTGCCAGTAATAGCCGTAACCTGCTGAACCGTCACCAACAACCGTCCAGTTGTTCGCAAGGGTCATGGAAGCCGTTGCGTAAGTAGAATAAGACCATAGACTGTCTTCCAGACGTTTGCCGATCCCGGGGTAGACACCGGTCGAGAGAAAACGCAGCCAGGAGTCATTCCATGAGTTTTGATATCCCAGATCCATGCTAAAATAAGTCCGCCCCGGATCACTCATTATCCCGACGGCATTGACATCGGCAAGGCTGTCTGTATAGGAAACGTCTACAGAGTAACTCAGAAGCCCGTCCCGATGCAGGTTTAAAGCGGCCATATTCCCGCCCTTGCGAGCAAATGAGTCCGGGGTTCCCAATGTGTCGGCATATAGTGTCCGGGCGTACGAGCCGTAAACACCCCAGTGATCGTCGAAATGCAGATCGGCATCCGCTCCCAGCACATGATCCGCTTCGTAAGCGCCTTCGATACGATCCCTGGAAGTCCCTATAAAACCTATCCTTGAGCGCTCAAGAACATCCTGAGTAAGACGTAATATTGAGTAGAGGGAGGCAGGTTCTCGCTGCTCTTGGCCGTAGAAGTCGGTGTAGTCAGCCTGGCCTGTCATAACCTCGAGCAGCCCTATCTCGGTTCCGCCGAGCTTGCCCGTGAACCTTCCGCCTGCGTATATCGGAACCTCTGTCCCGTCATCGAGTCTCTTGCCTATCCTGCGAGTGTACACGAGATCGAAGTACGGGAACCCGAATATGCTCGAACCCTCGGTAAAGAACGGGCGGCGTTCGGAAAAGTAGGTTTCGTACTGGGAGAGGTTTATGTTTTCAGGGTCGGCCTCTATCTGTCCGTAATCCGGGAAGGTCGTTACGTCCAGGGTCAGGTTTGTGGCAACGATGTACTTGTAGTCCAGGCCGATGACACCGTTGTCCCAGGGAACAAAGGAGATATCGTCGAATCCTGCACTGTCCGGAAAAGGATTCTGCATGAATACGGTCTGAGTAAGATGAGGCAGAAACTCCATGTGAAGCCCCGGCTTTACTCCCCGAATTCCTGTAAGCTTGCCGAACCGCTCGATCATCGTACCCTGCCCAAAGTCCTCAGGCTTGTAGTCGGCCCACATAACCCTCTCGTACTTGTTATCCAGCCATCTGGAAACGCACAGGCCCCATGTCTGTTCTTCTGTGGGTTTGAATCGTAAGGTTTTGAAAGGAACTGCCAGTTCCGCGTACCACCCGTACTCATCTATAGAGGTCTCGACGTACCACACACCGTCCCATGAGTTATCCTGCCAGCTGCCACCGTGCGACAGGTAGTAATCGCGCTGGTTTCCCAGGGGGTTGAACGCAAATCTGAAACCGTTGCGGTCATCGTCGTAAGTATCTAATGTAACCGTAATGTCGTCCCCGTCACCCGCGGATTCACGTGGAACGAGCCAGGCAACCACCTGGTCAGGTTCTGAGTAATGACAGAAGAATCCCATGTACAGGAACTTATCGTCGTATAAAACCACCACCCTGGTTTCCTCGGATGCGGAATCGCATAAGACCGGCCAGCTTTCGTAGAAATCAGTAAAGCCTTGATTTTCATGCCAGCACGCCTCGTCGAGTATCCCGTCTATGACGGGTGGGGTTTCCACGTACACCGCCTCAACCGACCTGTTCGTTGTTCCGTTGACCGCTGTAACCTCAGCAGAATTCAAAAAAAGGGAAAGCGCAAGCAGTAAGTTCATGCAACCTCCGACTCCAGAGTTTATCTTTTAAGTCTAGCTACGTTTTTAGACGAAAGTTAACCTGTAAAGGTTTTCAATTCACACCCTACGAACAATATCCTCTTTTTAGCCCTTCGGGCCGCTAGCGTGACCCTCCGGGCCAACGATCGGATTTTACTATAATATTAAGGTGTTGGGTCGTTAGAAATCACGGATATATGTGAAGGGGTTCTAGAACTCTCTATTTTTCCGAACCTGAGGCTTCTTCTGCTTCTTCTGGGGGGTAGGGATCTCGGTTGCGCCCGAGAATGTGCCAGTGATAACTTCCCGGTTCTTTCTGCTCCTGGTTACGTAGATCGATAATTTCCACGTGCCGAAGGAGTGTGACGATTTCTGGGGTGTCACAGTAATGGCATATCTCGCCGTTGTCCTTGAAGGTGTGGGGTTCGATCTCGCTGCCTTTGGCGTAGTTGCTGTTACGTGTAGAGATTAGTGTTATGTAGAAGAAGCCGTCCTCTTTGAGCCGGGAGAGTAATTCATGCAACCTGTTCTGAAGCGCTTCCCGTGTCGTTAAGAAAAGATTGTTGTAAGCCACAGCGAAGTCGAAAGGACCTGGAAGCTCCGGCAGGTTGTCCGGAGAGGCGGGGATAAGTCGGGCGGAAAGGCCTTTGTCATCCAGTCTGGATTTGAGTATGGCAAGCTTTTGCTGTGATGCCTCGAGCACGGTCACATTAAAACCGGCTTCGGACAGGATAGACGAAGACTCGCTGTCACCAACTCCTATCTGAAGCACCTTGCGTACACCCTGGATCTGGAGAAATGTCAACAGGTTCTTTAGCCGTTGAGCTATGCTTATTAAAGGCATCGTCGGCTTCCAGATCCCTTTTTAACCAAAACACGGCCAAATGATCTAAAGTCCTTGATAGATTCGCGCATTATGAGTCTCTAGTCTTCCTTTCGCTTGCCCATTCTGCTCCTGCACATTGCACCCGAGCTGCCTCCCCAGATTATGAGTATCCCGAGGATGAATCCGAAGTCGTACCAGCCGCCGTTGTTGGCGCACTCGTACATCTTGACCGTCTTGGAAAACAGCGAGATGATAAAGGTTACAACTGCTATCATGCCGTGCCATAACCCGGCCCAGAAACCTGAAGGGTTCGCTTCGTCCCAGCGGACGTCGCCTGCGGCGCAGCCGGCGAATACGAGCAATGCCAGCACTGCTACTATTGGAATAATAGTTGACAAGTTCTTTTTCATTCTAACCTCCACCCGAAATATAGCCGTATTATGCAACTAGTCAAGCTTAGACTTTTTAAAACCGTAAAGATCACCAAGCACACAAGGGTAATTATGGTGTTTAGGACAAGTGCTCTCTTGTGTGTCAGGCTCTTGCGACACGGTCAATTATCCTTTTATCTGTCCTCTATCTTGCTTATCGCCTCACGCCGTCGAGAAAGTGTCCTTTCGCAAAAGGTGTCTGAAATATTGATTGTTCTTTGTGTACTTCGTGTGCTTTGTGGTTAGGTCTGTACGTCGGACGGCGATTCGGGGTCTAGCCTTCCTTAAGTCTAGCCTGCAGACCTTTCGGCGGGAAGTAGCCGAAAACACCCACGAGCACCGCAACTAATATCCCGAGCCGTATCCATATTCCAAGCAGGGGATTGGTGGTCAGGAACTCGATAATAATCAGTGTTGCGGTCAGGATCATCGAAAGGGCGGTCATAATGAGTCGGTAGCGCGCCATGCCCGAATCGACCCTTATGAGACCGAAGAACATCGAGAACATGGCGAGTACGGCCGGAAGATAAAGTCCAAAGATGGCGATGTACTCGGCTGCGGCGGAAACCTGATCCCAGTCCGTATGCCACTGGCTTACCTCGGGACCGGATACTCCGTTTATTACCATTATCACAACCCAGACGGCCCAAACCACCGAAATCAGGGATGCACCCACCCCACCTGCAACCTTGTTCCGTGTAAGCATGTAGAGGGCCATGAGAACCGCGGGTATGGCCATTGCCCCGCCGAAGGCGTTATCTATCTGGTAGAGAACACGGTCAAGACCGTAATGCCCGAAAAAGGCTGCCAGAATCCTGGCGCTGGCCAGGAGGTATACCATCGTTATGCAAAACCAGAAGGCCGCAAACAAAGCAGACATGAACAGCACCTTCGGGTCCCGCTTCCGTACGAGAACGTAGATAGTCAAGATACCTCCACCTATGGCTATAAGCAAGCTCACACCCGAATTAAACAACAGTCCGTAGTTCATTTATCCTCCTTAACATATGACAACGCACAGGATACACGTTATTCGCCCTCCTGTCAACTAAACGGCTTGACACCCCGCGTAAATCTTCTATATTAATTTCAGGCCCTAATTTGAGAGCAAAAGAAACCGGAGAAGAAATGGCTACTGAAGTTGATTTGATGTCAGGCAACATCCTTCATATCGTATCCATAGGTGAACAGACCGCGGAGGACGTAAGGAAGGCAACGCATGAGGTGGACAGGCTGATCAAGGAACACGATATCACGAGGATTAGATACCTGGTCGATTTCACCTATGTAGGCAGGATTACACCTGACGCACGTCAGGCATTTCGCGAAAGAACCGCCCGGATGGCCGTTAAGGGCAAGATAAGGTACGCGATTCTCGGGAAAACCCCTGTTCTCGCAGGATTGTTGCAGATGTTTGCCAGGGCATCGAGGGCAAACGCGGTCCTCAAGTTCTTTAAAAGCGAAGATGATGCACTGATCTGGCTTGATGAGAACGGATGATGGCAAGCTCCGTAACGTTACAAGATAGAATACTTTACGTCAGGGCGTGGGGCGAGTGCACTGACGAAGACGTAACACTTGCCACAGGAATCTCCGATAAGCTTATAGATGAGCATAGATTGAGAAAGATACGTTACCTGGTAGACTTATCCGAGGTGGACAAGGTTCGTCCCTCGGCACGGCAGGCCTTGCAGGAAAGACTCCGGAATATAGGGGAAAAAGGTGACGTAAGGTACGCAATAGTTGGACTCTCCGGTGCCTTTGCTAACCTGGTAAAGCTCTTCCTGAAGGCGGTTCGAGCCACATCAGAGTTCCGGTTCTTCACCGATGTCCTGCAAGCAGATGCCTGGCTTAGGGACGAGTAATAATCCGACTTCAAATTCCTCGATTAGTAATATGTACCCTAACGGTTGACAAAGAATACCCTATGCATATGCTTACCGCATGCAAGGAGGCGTGCATGAATAGAATAATCAAGGTTGCCTTTGCAGCTTTGCTTTTACCGTGCATCATTGCCGCAGCACCCCGGATGGGTGTGGGTGCAAGGATAGATCCGGTTTCGGGCGGCTTCGAGTTCCGCATCTGGATCCCCACGCAGTCAGGTGCACAGGTCTTTGTTGCACCCCAGGCAATCGGTATTTACACGGGTTCCTCTACCTCCAACTATTATTTCTTCAACGTTGGACTTCGCGCAGGCGTAATGTACAGGCCGGAAAACTGGATATCTCCCTACTGGGCCCTGGGCGTAGGATACGGCTCCGACGATGGAGAGAGGAATCATCTTGGAGGAAGGGGAGTCTTGGGTATCTCGGTGGCTCCTTTCAAGTACGCGGAAGACGAGTCCAGTTGGCTTTCCGGGCTTGCAGGACTTCGCTTTGAATTCGATTCAGGACTCATGTACCGGTATAATCAATACGACTACAGTTATGGAACATTTGAGGACAGAGATCAATGGATATTCTTCCCCGATTTCGGGGCAGGCTTCGTACTGAGCTGGTAGGAGGTCAAGATGTCTTTTCCAAGAGCTTTGACAGGCGTCTTGTTTATGCTGGGTCTCGTTGGGACCGCCGCAGCCGAGCAAGGCATAGGTCTGCAGGCTGACATGTTGTGTCAGGGGCTTTCATACCGAGCCGCTCTCAAGAACGGGTTAGCCTTCGAGGTCGTAGCTCACGGCAGGGCTTTTCCGGTTTCGGACGACTACGAGTATGCACTTAAGGGTGAGCTTCGTATCTACAAGATATTCAATCCCGGACGCAGGATACGATTCTACGTGGGCGGCGCCGCGGCTCCCTGGATGGCCCGGGATTATGGTTGGGACGTTGAAAGCGACTGGAGAACCCGATGGGGTATATCCGCCGGAGCCATATTAGGGCTTGACATCATGGTTATCGAGATGGACGACGGTTCAGGGATAACGCTCATGCCCGAGGTCCAGCTCGGATACTACACCTGGCAGTACATCGAGGACATCTGGATAGGTCCCGGGACCGGGATCGGAATCCGGTACGTATGGTAAATATACCCCGCAACTTTACTACGTAAAGCTGCGGGGACCCCGAATGAATGTCCCACGATCTCGCTTCGCGATATCGCGGGGGACCCCTAATCTCCGCCAAAGGCGGAGATTTAAGAAGTTCCCTGCGGGAACTTCACAGGTTCTCTTTATTTATTCACGACGGTCACGCTTGCGAACCGGAGGGTAAAAAGGTCGTAGAAAAGAGTTGGAAGGGCCAGGTCGGCAGGTCCTTTTCCTCTTTTCTTCACCATTTTCCATAGGTACGTTTACGCCCCGTAGGGGAAAAGGGCGGCACGAAGCGCTGGGTGATGGGAGTCTGCGATCTTTTCACGTATGCGACGCTTGCGGCCCGCTAAAGTTGAAAAAATCGGAACAGGCATCGCGAATTCTCCTTTTGACCCCGGGGGGCGTAAGCTGGAATATCACCCCCCCTCTAACCGTGGAGTGAAGCAACCGTCTCCGGAGAAAGAGGATTGCAGATAATCAGGTGTTGGTTTTTCTATGCACTTGATTTCCTTTATTTGCGACCTATAATCTCTTTATGCTTGCTCGATCCAAGTCTGAATCAGAACCCCATGTAACGACATCCCCTAAGAAAAGTTTTGGCTACGGGTTTCGTAGCGTATTAGAGAGAAAATATTCAGATCTGTTTCAAGATAAGTTGGATTACCGCAGGTTGGTAACTAATGTTCCCAACAAGAAGCTTCCTGTTTATAACTGGTTTAAGTACAAGGAAGGGTTCTCCCGACAGCTAGTTGTGAATCTCTTAAAGTATTGGGGGGTCCCCCCTGGAGATATAATTCTCGATCCTTTTGCTGGCTGAGGTACAACCTTGCTGGCTTGTAAGGAATTAGGTTACCCCGCAGTTGGGATAGATATCCTCCCCGTGGCGGTGTACGTTGCCAGTATTAAATTACAGGACTGGCTTGACACCGACGAATTAGCTGAGGCGGTAGATACCCTTATGAATCTTCCTTTTCACGAACCGAAGGAGCGGTTTCCTGATGTTAAGATTGTAGATCTGGCGTTTTCCACAGAGGTAAAAAAAAAGTACTGCTACATTCCACATTGAAGTGCAACACTAAGGTTAGCGACTTCCAGGGGTGTTTTAAAACCCAGGCACTTCCTGGGTCTATTATTTAGTCTTGACTCTATCCACTTTAACTTCTCGTTAGTAATTGTAGCGAAATCAGTCTTCTTTGGCAAGTACTGTCTGACGAGTCCATTGATATGTTCGTTAGTGCCGCGTTGCCAGGCGGAGTATGTATCACAAAAGAAGCATTTAATGTGAGTAGCTTTAGTTATTTCTTCGTGGTCGGCATGCTCTGTTCCGTTGTCGAAGGTGATTGTTTTCCTGAAGTCTTTGGGAAAGCGTCGCAATCGCTTGATTACAGCTTTTGATGTCAAAGGGGCTGTCTTAGCTTCCAGCTTCTCAAGCTGAACAAGTCTGCTCTTACGTTCAGCAATAGTTAACAACGCAGCCTTGCTTTGACGTGATATCATCGTGTCGCCCTCCCAGTCACCAAACCTGTCTCTTGCTTCAACCTCAGGAGGTCTATCCTTTATACCTACCCTGTTAGGTATCTTAGGCTTATGTTTGCGAGGTGCGTTACCTTTCCGCTTGCGTCTGCGGTGAGATCGCCTAAGATAAGCTATATACGCTTCACGGTTGGGAGTAGACGGATGGTAGATATACTGGTATATCGCTTCATGGCTGATGGATAAACCAGGATGGTCTATCTCTATCCTACCCGATATTTGTTCCGGCGACCAGTCTTCACTAAGCTTACTGGCAACATAATCCCTTATCTTATCATTCTTCAATCGCATCCTACTAGAAGCCCTTGATCTACGATTATCGGCGCGGTCCTGGGCGCGGTGATCCACGTAGCAGTCGTATACAACAGAGCTGTTGCGTCTCAACTCCCGAGAAATGGTCGAGGGACTGCGAGATAAAACTCGTGCCATCTCTCGTATACTTCTTCCATCCCTATGCATGTTTTCTATAACCTCTCGTTCCTCCAACCCAAGGTGTCGGTAATTGCTGTGCATACATCCTCAGGATAACGAAATCCCTCTCGCTTTCCAAGGTGTTGCACTTCATTATTGAACTCACGAACTCAATAATAATCGCATTCCGATAATGATTCGGGGATATTTCGAGGATATGGCCCAAACCATTGAGGGTATTTCAAAATACCTCAAGCCCGGTGGTCACGTTGCTCTTGTTGTCGCAAATGCTCGCTTCGAGGGTGAGATGGTGCCTACGGATTTGTTATTAAGTGAGCTTGCAGAGACGGTTGGCTTGGAGACTGTAGAAATCTGGATAACACGATATAAAGGTAACAGCAGTCAACAAATGGCAAAGTACGGCAGGGTTCCTGTGCGAGAGAGTATCCTTTTTTGGAGGAAGAAAGGTTGAACAGATCCTTAAAGGAAACTCTTAAACGATCATATACGGCTCGTTCGCTTTTTTTCTATACACAGATTAGACAAGAGAAATGGGAGAAACTACGTACAAGAGTAAGGGAGATTGTCTCATCAGAAGAATTTCCCAAAGACAAACCGGGTGAAGTAAGCGTGGAGGCGTGGAAAATTTTGCAGGATAAAGACATCGATCCACGGGAGATTTTTTGTTTTCCTGATATTATTGAAGAGAAACCCGACTTGATAGAATATTACCGACTCATTGCTGCTCTGCCTGAAAAGGGGTTTGGGCAACTACTGCGTGGCGAGAAACGTACTCCCCTCAACAAAGCAAGGATACTTAACGGTATAATTAGCGAGATTGTTGAAGCCTTCCCGGAAGGGATAATACAGACTTCGCGTAGAGTAGCAGTAGCTGAAATGAGTAGTGGTCTACAAGGCTCCTGGGTTAACAAAATCGGTACAGGTGCAGCCAAAGCAGTTAAAGACATTATTGTTAGTTATGCTTAACAGAAGGATTATATTCAAAAACAAGGCAGGAACAAATCGGGGAATTACCTAAAACTCTCCAATAACTGGGTGATTACTTTTGGTGATGAGCCGGATATTTCCATTCACGACAACTTAGGGGTTTTACGCGCAGCTCTCGAAGTTAAAGGAAGTATGGATGTGGCTGGGGCTCAAACTCGTTATGGAGAAGCAAAGAAATCTTTCGGGAAAGCCCTTACCGATAATCCACGTTGCGAAACTATCTATCTTTGTAGTTGCCTAACACCTGCTGTGGCCAAGCAGATCGATGCGGACGGTCAGGTTCGCAAGACTTATCTTCTTTTAGATATTCTCTCTCAAAAAAGTGAGAAGCAAAGATTCTTAGACGAACTTTTCACCTACATCATCCGGATTTAGATTTTTTCCCTTGACATCGTACAATCAACGCCTATGATAGGCGCATGAAGATAAAAGAAATTAGAAGGATTCTTGATAAAGCGTTTAGGAGCGCCCGGGAGTTCTTTGATTACGCCGATGTTCTCTACGAAAGGGTGGACAAGACCGAGGTCAAAACCATCGGTTCCCAAACCTTTATCACCCCGCTTTCTGTGAAGGCCAGGGTTCAGATGCGGTTCTTGAAAGGAGGGAAAAAGGTTTCCCTCAAGGTCGGGGAGATGGACGAGGATGTTCTTTGTCAGGCTGTGGCTCGAGCCAAAGGACTGTGGCGAACCGTCAGGAAGCCGGCAAAACCGGTCAGGCTTGCTCCCATACCTAACCCAAGGCGTACTGTCTATGCAATAAATCCTATCTATGATCTAGCCGAAGCAGACCCAAAAAAGATCATAAACGCCGTGCTATCCGGCGTTCGAGGTATTGCCGACTCCTTCGAGCGCAAGTACACCGAAAGGGGAATAAAGATTAACCCTGAAACCTGGTTTTATGCCCAGAACGAGGAGAAGGTGATAGCCGACACCGACGGGGTATTCAAACGCCAGACCATGCCCCGGACATTCCTTCAGGTTCATACAAAACTCACCCGTAACACCCGTAACACCCCAGACTCACCCTCAAAGTCGACCCAGACAAAGGTGAGAATTGCCGACATCAAGGGTCTGGAAGCGGTATTGGAATCGACCAAAACCGGCTGGAAGCTTAATCCTCACGCTCGATCTGAAGTCCGCGCCTGGATGCAGAAGGCCATCGATCTTCTTGACGGCGTGAGCCTGTCCGCAGAGGACGTGGCCCGGATGGATCATTTCGTACTCGACTTCAACACCCTCGGGGTATTCATACACGAGGCCCTGGGGCATAATTTTGAGGCCGACTCGGTCAAGGCCGGGACCTCGGGTGTTGCCGATCATAAGGGAAAGCCTCGTGGCCTGGTTGCGGCTGCGACAGTGCACATAATCGACGGCCCTGTGGTTAACATCAACTTAGAGAAACCGGATATGAGCACCGGCTTCGGCACCGAGCTTATCGACGACGAAGGCGTCCAGGTTAAGCCCAAGGTACTGGCACGTAACGGCAAGGTTGAAGAATTCATCCACAACCGGGAGACCGCGGGTTACTACAATACCGAGTCCAATGGCGGCGCTTTTTCTGAACTGGGCGATCAACAAGTGTGCCGGATGTCCAACACCTATATGCTCCCCGCGGATCCGAAGATAGTACGTAGGAATCTGGATGCCCTGATTAAGGATGTTAAATACGGCGTTATCCTGGAGGGTACCCTGGGCGGTGCGGTTTCAAAGGACGGCATGTCCTCCTCTGTCCAGGTCGGGTATCTTATAGAGGACGGTAAGATAACCAAAACGGTCAATCCTTCCAACTTCTCGGGCAAGAGCATGTACGCCCTGAGGTACGTGGATGGCTGCACCGGGAACCTCAGGATCGACGACGTCGGCTTCTGCGGGAAGGCGGGCCAGCATCGCCCGGTAGGTGACGGCGGGCCGACTTGGACCAGGATAAAGACCAACCCCTACATCCAGCTGGGTATCCAGGGAGGTTAGTATGTTCGATGAAGTGCGAAAAAGAGTAGAAAAAGCTGCCGCCGCCTACAAAGTCGACGATTTCGAGATGCTTCTCAGTAGGGGCGATGTTACTTCGTTCGACATCGAGCAGCGCGATATAACCATCTCATCGGTAGTCAGCAACGCCTCATTGGGCCTGCGTCTTTTGAAACGTGGAAAGTTGACTTACGGTATGACTACTTCGTTCGATCAGGCTTCTCTGGATAAGGTTGTAGAGGCTGCCCTTTCCAATCTCCAGACTACACGGGTTTCAGGATTTGCGAAGATACCAAGCGGAATGTCTTGCGAGTACGTAGACTCAGAGATTGTCCGTCTCCTTGATAAGCCCAGGAAGATGCGTGATATATTGACCGAGATGGTTGCAAGCACGTTCGATGCTGGCAAGGGAAAGTTTGAGCGTCTCAACGGTGGGTGTTCATTAAACGTAGCTGAGGAATGGGTGTTCACCTCCCGATCTCAGGAACCTGCCTATTCCAGTGGAAGTGCCTTCGTGGTGTCGGTTAACCTGGACAGCCGCGATTTCGAGTTACTGGCCTTACGAAAACTCCCCTCTTCCTCCAAGATTACCTCAATTGGAGTCAAGGTGGCCCGCAGGCTAAAAAAGAAAAACCTCAAGCCCTCGGATGTAGGTATAGGAGGAAAGAAGATCGACGTGGTCATTCACCCGATGTGTCTTCAGAGTCTCATTAAAACCGTGGTGGCCGAACACATCTACGCATCCAACAAACTGACAGGGCTGTCCGGCTACAGACCCGGAGAAAAGCTCGCATCGAGTAAGGTTACGATCTTCGACGACGCCACTCATCCCGAACTGTTCACAACCTCGCCTACCGATCAGGAAGGTACGCCTTCCACGTGCAACGTCCTTTTCGATCGCGGTGTATTCAAGACCTTTATATACGATCGAGAGACCGCTTTACTTGACGGCGTTTCTTCTACCGGAAACGGGATGCGCAGGCCGGTTTTGGCTGAAGATAACCACGAAGCCCCGGTAAGACCTACCCTGAGAGGCCTCGTTATGGAACCGGGGAAGACGAAACTGACCGACATGATGACCGGGATCAAGAAAGGTATCCTTCTCAAGTACCTTTTGGGTATCCACACCGCTGACAAGGTTTCAGGCGCTTTTACAAATACCGCGTACATGAGCTACATTATCGAGAACGGGAAGCTTACGGCTACAACCGAACCTGGTACTTGGGCCATAAAGGGAAATGCACTTGAGATGCTCAAGGATATTACCCAGGTTTCTTCCGAGCGACTAGGTTTGGGTTCTTCGCTCCTGCCATGGGTGAAGACAAGCCTTTACGTAGGATAGAAAACACACCAGACAGGAACTGCGTCTCTGCCTGGGGACGCTGTTGGACATCAATAACTGTTGTAGCTAAGGCTAAGTTGAACACCCCGATCGTAAATCGGCATTGAAATCCGAAAACTTTAAACGACTAGATCAGATTTTATACAAAAGGGTCGGCCTCAGAATCGACCTTTTCATTATTTTGACAACCTATAACCCACTCCCGCGGTTAGCCACGGTCCGTAGTCCGATACGGAAGTCACCTCCACACCTGCGAACAGGGACAGTCTTTCAAGGGGATGGACCGAAATAAATACATCAACAGGTATGTAATCACTGATGCCAGCTGTAAAAGGGGCCTTACTCCGAGTGTTATTATCTCGCGTTCGCCTAATCCGAGTAAAATCGTAGTTGAAATGGAAAAACCCATAGAAGGAGATACCTCAAGTACAATCGCCGGTATGATAGCTTTTAAGTCGAGGGAACTATGCAGACCTACACCAGCATCGAAGATTGGCAAAAAACCGTATTCGTCAGTTCGTCCGTAACCATAAATTTCGTATCCTACACCGATCGATGTCCTCACATATGGCTTTCAGTATCGGTTAATGCCCTACCAAGCATAGAAATCCGCTCTACGGAACTAGGCCAAGCTGTAATACCGGCGGTGTACGCTATCCCGACGTTTATATCCGATCCTGGCTCAATCCTAGATGTCGAATAGTACGGTGATACGCAGTTAACCGAGATAAACACCACAAATGTCAGGTAAGTGATTAATCCCTTTTTATTCCGTCTACATTCAGATCAGGGCTTGTCAACTCCATATATGTCCAAGGTTCGGTCTGCGGTATCTGAATAATGAACAACTGTCCGGATTTCTGGACATAACCAAGGATACATACTTGCCCCTGTATTTTTAAGTTGAATTATTGCCGGACTTATGTCATAGAGGTTCTGGCACGATAATTGCTTAAATCTATATGTGAAGAAATTGACCTCATTACCGGTCTTGCGTGACCGGAGTGTCGAAGGAATCCCCCCCTCCTCCAGTAGTTATCCTGTGGCTGCCGGGGAAAGCCTGGCAGCCACAGCCCCTTTTGCACTTAATAACGGAAAATACGTGAGTATACCAAACAGAAGTACATGTGTTCCTTCAGGGTTCTTTTTCCCTGCTTCATGCAGTCCGAAATCACTCGCTCTCCTCATCCGGGCTTCGTCTATCATTAAGGACGTACACCGTGGGAAATAGGATAAGCATCCTTTTGGTCGACGAGGAAAAGGATCTCATAAAGTTACTGGCCATAGTGTTAAGACAGCACGGGTTCAGGGTGAAAACAGCCCTGTCCGGAAGCGAAGCGCTTAACCTATACGCAAGGGAAGACTTCGATTTGATCATTACTGAGATGAATATGAAAGGGATGAACGGATTTCAATTTATCATTAAGTTACGAGAGATTAAACCCGAACAGCGGATAATAGCTATATCGGTGCATCCATTCGGCTGTCGGTTCTGGGATACAAGACAGGTATCCCTGCCATTTGAGGTTGACAAGTTTGGCCTTAACGACGTCAAGTGTCTCGACAAACCTTTCAAGATCAACGAGCTTCTGGAATCAATAGAGGAGGTGGTTTCAAGGAATGCAGCTTTGAAGAAGAGATTGAACTGGTGTTCTCCGGAATGGAGTAAGGCGCGTCTGTTACTAAAATAAGATATGTGTGAAGGTGACTTGAGTAATAAACGACGAATATTAATTATCGATGATGCGAAAGACCTCGCAGAGGTTCTTTCCATTACATTGACGCAGCAAGGGTTTGAAGTTAAGGTTGTCAGTACCGGAAGCGAAGCTATATACCTGTGTGGAAAGGAGACTTTCGATTTACTGATCACCGATCTTAATATGCCGGAGATGGATGGAATCCAACTCATAGGAAGCGTTCGAAAAATTCATCCCCACCAACGTATTATCGTTATGACCGCACATCCATGGCAGTGGGCACCCTGGAATAAGAGACTAATATCCCGCCACTTAGAGGAGGAGGTGATAAGAAGTCAGGAGATAAAATGCCTGCCGAAACCATTTAAGAAGGCTCAACTATTTGAACTGATAAAGGATTTCTTCGGCGGCAACGGGGTAAGTAACTAGAACAAGACTCAGGTTCAGGGAGGAAGGGGTATGGGTCAAGAAACAATCTTGTATCGAAAGGATTATTATGAGTATTAAGCCGAGTCTACTTCTGGTTGACGATGAGGAAAATTTCTTGAAGGCCACGGCTGATATGTTGGGATCCAGGGGTTACGTGGTTAAGGCCGTTGCCTCAGCTGAGGATGGGTTAGAAATGCTTAAGGCGCAGGATTTTGATCTTGTTATAACCGATTACAGTATGCCTGGGTTGGATGGAGTAGATTTCATCAATAAGATACGGAAGATTAAACCGAATCAAAAGATAATAGTCGTTTCAGGATTTCCCTCCCAGTACGCTAAGAGACAAGCATTCAAGGCTGGAGCCCTTTACTACATTGTAAAGCCTTTCGCAGTTGACCTTCTACTCGATATCATCAATGAGGTTATAAACGAGGTACATGATATTATCGGTTCGATACAGCTGACATTGGAGGAGTTGATTCATTTATACGCACTGGGGGAGAGAACACTACTTTTAGAGATTCAAAGCGGTGGTGAAGTCGGTCAAATTTACTTCAGGAAAGGAGAGATTATCCATGCAGATACAGGGAAGCTGAGAGGTGAGGAGGCATTCTACAAGATCCTTTCCTATAAGACCGGCGTGTTCATTACTCGTACGTATAGGAGGATGGTTTCCAGAACCATAGATCTATGTACGAATGCATTGATTCTCGAAGGAGCAAGGTTGTGGGATGAAAAACTGAGGGCTTTTGTTTCGCCTAACGAGAATGAAAGGTTAGGACGAGTAAAAAGACCCACTTGAGCGTCATCCACACGACCTTTCATGTTAACTGGCCGGTATAGTTAAACCGGCCAGCTGACTTTTTCGGGTATGCAATTAATCTTGAAAAAAACCTTGAAGATTAAGGAGGAGAGTTGAAAACCCTGGCCTTAGCGTTCAGTGCGAGTAAGGAGGGAAACTGCTCGAAGCTGGCTGGATACTCGCTTGCCAGATTTGCCGGGCAGGGATGGCAGCCCGAGCTCTTAAAGGCTTGCCATCTTGCCATCCAGTCGCTGCGATTACGAGTGCTTTTTTGTGCAAAATTGTGTCCGGTTGAAGATGGCGTTCCAATGATTTATGAGAGGTGCCGGAATGCGGATGCGGTGATTTTTGCCGTTCCTGACTACGGCGGTCATCTGGCATCCCTGTTCTTTGCCTTTTCAGAAAGGGCACAGTATGAATCCAGGAAGTTCACAGACTTCGAGGGGGAGTTCTTGAGTAAGATTAACCTCATAGTTGTTGCTAACCTTTCAGCGGGTGGTGATATGGCATTGCATGAGGCTCTGTACAGCTTTGCCAACCTTGATTTCCGGCCGGAAATCCTTCTGTTCCCGGGGAGTACGGGCAAAGCTCACTCAAGGGGAATCTTATTGAAAACGTCGACGTTACCAGGCGCCTGGACCGGTTCGTTGATACGGTGATACAGGAATCGAAAAGATGATTACTCCAAAAAACCTGCTGCGAAATAGAATCAATATAACTCTAGAAACCAACGGCAAAGGGTATATCGGGTTCCTGGTTGAATTGCCCGGAGGCTTCATTCGAGGCAGGACAGAACAGGAGGCGTTATCTAAGGCCCCAAAAGAGGTTGCTTCCTATCTGCGATGGTTGGGAGTCGAGGCGAAAGACAATTATGAATTCGAGGTCGTCGGAAGATTTGAAAGCAGGGCAGTAGTCGAGGATGCAGATACCTGGATACTCCTGGATGCGGAAGAGGGTAGGATGGATAAGAAAGGGTTCGAGTTTCTCCTCGATCTGGTCAAACGATCCGGGGAGGACTTTTTCCAGCTATACCTTAATGCCGAACACAAACTATGGGTAGACGAAACCAGAATAAGAAGAACATTCTACACAGATAATCCTGCCACAATCCAGCGAATGTTCGATCACGTTAAAAACTGCCAGTACTATTATCTATCCAAGACAGGTATAGATGAAGAGCCATTCGATGATTTTATCCAGATCAGAGCTTTCTGTGCAGAACAGCTTGCCAGTTTCTACACCAAACACAATAACCAAAAGGTCTTCCAAGTTGGGGAAGAGTTCTGGACTCTTAAAAAGGTCATGCGCAGATTCATCTGGCACGATCGGATACACGGTAAGTCAATCACGAGGGTACTGGCAAGGCAGATGGAGTTGGGATTAATTGAAGGCTACCAGGATCCGTTCCGGTTTACGGATTAATTAAGGGTTCGCTCAGCTTACTTGCATTGTATTCGGGTTTAATCTTCTTTAGGAATCGTAAGGTTAAATCAACCCTGCGGCCTTGAGTTTTGCTTCTATTTCCACCGCTTTTTCGGTTACTGAGGAATCGAAATCTATCAAAGGGATTCCATTCAGATCAGGATGGATAGAGGTTCCTTTTTTACGTAAGATACACACTCCTGCCGGACCCAGGCGGGCGTAGAACCATCCCAACTGGAAGACAACGTTGGCTCTGATCTGGACGTATTCCGAGCGCCCCTCAATCTTGACCAGATCGTAGGGGGCCATCAAAGCGAAGGCAAAACATATGTCGGTTGCCGCTTCCTTGAAACGTTCTATTATCGGGCGTGGGTCGTTCGGGTTCGCCTTGATTGCCACGCATCCCAGACCGTAACGCGATTCGAGCATCGTTATCAGTTCAAAAAGGTTTGTAGTGTCGCGACCGTGGGCTACGAAGATTTTCTTGTCTGAGGCGGCAGCCTGGTTCGAGTTGTTGTTTTCCTCCGGTGCAATTTGATTGATTATTTCAGTCAGTTTATTCAGATGGGCGTCGATGGATTGATGCAGTTCTTCCAGGAGGTCGTGTTGGGGCAAGGAGACTTTGGAGAAGGCTCGTGCGTAGTCCCGGGCTCCCGAATCTTCCAGAAACTTGCGAACCTCTTCCTTCCAGAGCCTTACGGTTTCGATCGCGAACGCCAGGGGCAGCGACATCCCTTCGTCTTTTAATTTGTGCGCTTCCCGCTCGAGGCCGTCGTGGTAGGTTCTTAACTGTGAAGCCAGTTCCTTTGGCGAAAGCTTCATTTATCCTTCTCCCCGAAAACCTCGCCTGAGAACACATAAAGCTCGGTTCCTTCTTCCTTCCAGCAGCCGGGGCTCAACCCTGCCTTCATGCAGGTGTGATCTAAAAAGGTCTTGTGGTCCCAGCCCTGCTCCACCGGAACCTGGGGCAGAAGCACCCCCTGGTAAGGCCCGCGGCGTATTAAAAGGCCGTGCTTGCCCACCTCAACCTCCTCGGGGTCGTCTATTTTGTGCAGAGGTGAAAGAACGGTGATCTCAATATCGATCCGGTCAAACTCAGAAGGCGCAAGAGGAGGGAAGCGCGGATCACCGAAGGCTGCCGCACGCGCCATCTCGGCCACGGTCAGGTATAAGGGTTTGATACCCTTTATGTAGCCGATGCAGCCCCTGAGCATGCCCTGACGGTGCAGGCTTACGAATGCCCCTTGTACCTGCCCCAGTCGCCTGGTTAAAGGGTCTTCGGGATTCCACTCTCTGCCTTCCAGTCTTTCCTTTATGGCTTTCCGGGCTATGCGAATGATCTCTCCTCGTTCGTCCTTAGTCAGTTTCTCCTCGGGTTCCATCTCAACCTCAGGTAAACGCGAAGGCCGAGTAGCCTACCACGTACCCGCCTCGCTTTCCGGTTATGTCGTTCGAGTTGTATGCGGCAAGATGGTGGGCTTTCTTTATTCCCATGCCATCCTTTGCCTCGAGCAGGGCAACCAGACCGTCCGAGCCGCATGCCGAGGCGGAACCGTTACTGAAAGCCTTGCTTAACCCATCGGCGTCAAGGTCGCTAACCAGCTCGATGGTGCGTGAATCCGATGCCTTGCACTCGGAATATGATTCGCCGTGATAAAGATCACTAGACACGAGAGCGAGGATGGAAGAATCCTTGCCGACGAGCGATTCGAGGGCACGGGCGAGGATAGATACATTCTCTCTCCGGTATGCTGTGGTCAGAATGGGAACAATCCTGGTTTCTGGAAGGACCATAGCCAGGGGGGGTATTTGAACCTCGATGGAATGTTCGGGCTTGTGGGAGTCTGAATCGAGTTTAAAGGCATCGTTGAAATCCGCGAACCTTGCCGCAAGGTCGGAATCGACCTCGAGATTCCCAAGGGGCGACTCCCAGACCCCGTCAGGATATACCTGGATATAAGCGGCAGGTACACGGTGCTGGGGACCTATCATCACAACGGTTTTAATGTTTCGATCTCGCAGTTGGTTAAAGGCTTCGGCAGCGGCCTGACCCGAGTATACCCAACCTGCATGAGGGACCTGTATTGCCCGTATCTCGGAGCTTATCCTCGGCGACTCACACCGGGCAAAGAAATCCTCCCACATGCTTCGCGCCTGGTTAGGGTCTCCGGGATAAAACTGATCTTCCCAGCTCGGTTTTCGAACTCTCATAATCTACCTCGAATGTATATTCTTATCAAATAAATCTGGGCCTATGCAGTCACCACACAGCATACCGGTTAACCGTCTATCAAACGATCCAGGTGTTGGTGAGCCTCGTTATGATCCGGGGACAATTCAAGCACCCTGCGAAACGCCTTTTTAGCTTCTTCCAGGTCGTTGGTTCCCTCACATGCCAGACCATAAAGGTAAAAGGTATGGGGACTGGCGTCCTCGACCTCAATGAGTTTTCTCAGTATCTTGATCGCCTCCGAATATTTCTGGTTAAGAATATAGAACTGGGCCTTTTCCAGAAGATCCTGGAGTTGATCTCGATTTTCCTGCGAGTTTTTTTTATTCATAAGTTAGATTTTCTTTAGTTTTCGAATTTCCTTATCCCTACCTAAAACCACCAGGATGTCCCCTTCAGCGATCTCATCGTCCGGGCCGGGAGCGATGTTGACCCGTTCCTCGATGTCCGGCATCCCCTTCTTATTTACTACCGCTACCTTACTTTTTATCGCGATTACGTTTACGCCGAATCGCTTGCGAAGGTGAAGATCGGCAAGCTTCTTACCGAGCATCTTCTTGGGCGCAGCCATCTCCACAAGGCTGTAGTCGCCGGAGAACTCGATTACGTCGAAGATGTTGGGCGAGAGAAGGCTTTCCACAAGCTTAGAGGACATGTCTCGTTCAGGATAGATGACCCTGTCTGCCCCAATACGCTTGACCAGCCTGGAATGGCGATCGTCCGTAACCTTGACAACCACTTCCCGAACGCCGATTTCCTTAAGTAACATAGTAACCAGAAGGCTGTCCGCGATGGGTTCGCCGAAGCTAACCAGGGCCGTATCGACCTCGTCCAACCCTGCATCGCGCAGGGCTTTCTCATCGGTTGCGTCCAATTCCACCGCATTGGCCAGTTCACCGCCTATCTCTTCTATCTTTTCCGGGTCACGGTCGCATGCAAAAACTTCGTAGCCACGACGGGCCAACTCCATTGCTACCGCTGATCCGAAAGTGCCAAGGCCGATTACTGCAAATATCTTAGGCATCTAACCCACCACGATGTTGGTCTGTGCGGGTCGGATACGTGATTTCTTACCGCCGCTTAAAAGGGCGGATCCAACCGTCATAGTGCCTACCTTTCCGAAAAACATAGTAAGGATTATTACTATCTTTCCTAACGTTGTCAACTCTGCCGAGAAGGACACATTGGCAAACTCAGCCTGGGCTGAACCCATTGAGAGCCCGACCGTTCCGAACGCAGAGAAGGCCTCGAACGCACACTTCATAATACTCCTTCCAGGATTGAATATTAACAGCAAGAAGATAGAAGTCAAGACCACTATCGCCGATAGAGTGACCAGAGAGGTCGCGCGATGGACCTGTTCTTCCTTGATCGTTCGCTTCATCATCACTACTTCCTTGCGCCTTCTTATCACCCTGCCGATTTCTGAAAGAACAAGAGAGAAGGAGGTGGTTTTTACTCCCCCGCCTGTTCCGCCAGGGGATGCACCAATAAACATAAGCACCATGAGTACCAAGAGGGAATATGCACGCATCCCGCCTACAGAAACCAGATTGAATCCCGCGGTTCTGGGTGTTACCGCCGTGAAGAATGCATTAAGAAACTTGGCAGGTATGGAGAGCGCCTTCAAAGCCCCGTTCCATTCTCCGATAAGTAGAACCAGCGTACCGGCAATAACATAGACGGCTGTGGCCGAAAGTACCAGTCGGGAATGGGTGGAAAGCCTGAGGGTTTTGCGCCTCGCTTTATGCCACACATCACTCAACACGATGAATCCTACCCCCCCCAGTATAAACAGGATGGGTATAAGAAGCCCGACCACCGGGTCTGACCTGAAATCTCCGAGGTTACGGGTAAATGTGGAGAAGCCGGCATTGCAGAACGCAGAGATGGAATGAAACACACCGTGCTTTAAGGACTCGAGCCAACCCATCCCGTGATAGAATCTAAACCACAAAAAAAGGACGGCTGCACCTACGCTTTCCACGATGAGGGTTACCTGCAGGATGCTGAGGGCAAAATGCCCCAGGTTGCGGTAGTTCAGGAAGTTTATTGATTCCTTCATCAACATCCGTTGACGCAACGATATGCGTCTACCAAGCAGGAAGAATAGAGCAGATGAGAGTGTCATGTAGCCAAGTCCTCCGATCTGTATTAATGCCAGGATTACGAACTGGCCGAAGAGGGTGAAATCGTTCGGAGTTTCCTTGACGATGAGTCCGGTAACGCATGTTGCAGAGGTTGCGGTAAAGACGGCGTCGATAACTGAGCAACCGTGTGATGAGAAAGGCAGAAGCAAAAGGACTGCTCCAATGGAGATCATTATGATGTAACCCAGGGCCAGGACCCTGGCCGGGTTCACCCTTCTACGTCGGCTTACGGTAAGATGAGAAGGCATGTCCCTGGTTTGCGAGGGGCTGGAGACTACTTTTGCCACAAGTTAATTTTCCACCGATAGATGGATTTGTCAACACACAATTGCTCCTTTTTGGCTTTCAGCAAAAAAGATCGCAGTACCCTCAACCCAGCCCTGGACGTTTTCTCCCTGAGGAGGCTTTCGGACGCGAAGTGGTGACAGAATGGAGCTTACAACACCACAAAGCCTGTATGAATATTAAGCTTTACTTATCATCTAATCTGAATTGGACCTTACGGAAATCTCAGTAACACTCTTTTATGAGATTTTTCTCGACAGCCTCAGAGGGTGAGGGATACGGTATGTCCTTTTTGGTTTCTTAATGCTTCAGTCTGGAAGGTTACGTATGCGACCCTGAGGGTCACGCTTGCAACCCGGAGGATCACCTCTCCTCAGTGCCCTCACCGGGATTTCATCTTTTTGCAAATAATTCGTTGGGTGTCCGGATTACTTGACTTGTGGGATTCGTATATTATAATGAATTTATAGCGGAGGAGAACTGAAGTTCTCAAGCACATGCAAAAAAAGGAGGCAAATACCAAGCTTCATGTGCCTTGCGTTAATCCTATATTAATTGTAGGATAGATTAAATAAACTTTCTTTGTAACCAAGGAGGAAATCTATGAAGAAGATAGGATACCTTGAAGGTACTGATCCCACGCTGCTTGCGAAACTTGTTATGGCCGGACACGGCACCCTGCCCCTTGGCAACGGATGGGATAACCACGGAAAGTACATCAATCATCTTTCAAAGGAAGACAAGGTGGATGCGGTTGTGGGTTATTTGCACAAGGTGTTCCCGCCCGACAAGGCTGTTCAGGGACCTGGCGACATGCTCTTTGCATGCCGAGCTCATAAGATACCTGTATACTTACTCGTATCCAAAGAAGATCTAAGCAAAGCTAAGGCTTGCCTAAAGACCATAGGTAAAGGAGTCAAGCTGGTGGATCCAGTAGAGGCGTTCGGGGTGCTTACCGGCAAGGTAAAGTAATTATTACTCCTTTTTTTACAGGAGGATTCCTGTAAAATAGATCGCAATTCTCACCCTAGGTGCCGTTTATTCTCTCAAGGGGAAAGTGAGAGGAAAATGAAGGCTGGCTCGCAAGCCAGCCTTATCGATTTCTTCCGATCCTTTTTCTTGCGAAGCAAGAAAAGGTTATTATTTTTATACCCAGCCGCGGAGTTTGACAGCCTCGGCCACGCGCGCAACTGCCACAAGGTATGCGGCGGAGCGCATGTGCACCTTCTTTTCCGAGTGCATATTGAACACATCGTGATAGGCCTTCGTCATCCTGGCGTCGAGTTGCTTGTGAACGTCCTCGAGGGACCAGTAGTAGTTGTACATGCCCTGGACCTGCTCGAAGTAGGAAACGGTTACCCCACCTGCGTTGGCTAGGAAGTCTGGGATAACGTGGACACCCTTATTGTGAAGGATGATGTCTGCTTCCGGGGTTGTGGGTCCGTTGGCCAACTCGCAGCTTATTTTGCACTTAACGTTTTTGGCGTTATCCTTGGTTATTACGTTTTCTAAAGCCGAGGGATACAGGATATCAACATCAAGCTCCAGAAGCTCCTCGTTAGTGATCCCCTTGGATCCGGGGAAACCACCAACCTTCCCGGTTTTTAGCTTATGCTTGACTATAGCCTCTGGATCCATACCGCCTTCGACGTAGATACCGCCGCGGGAGTCGGAAACGGCAATCAATTTACCTCCGCCAAGGACTTCCTTGTGCAGGAGAGCGGCGTACTGACCGGCGTTTCCGAAGCCCTGTATAGCGTAGGTTCCGTTTGGATCAATGCCGAGCTTCTTGCATGCTTCGCGAACGGTAAAGATACCGCCACGGGCGGTCGCGTCGCCACGACCCTGGGAACCGCCGATGGGTATTGGTTTGCCTGTGATAACCGCAGGATGATTGCGGCCGATGATGGTCTCGTACTCGTCCATCATCCATGCCATAATCTGAGGGGTTGTGTAGACATCGGGAGCCGGGCAGTCACGATCTCCGCCCAGTTCACGGGCGATAACCCGCATCCAGCCTCGGGCCAGACGTTCCTTTTCATTTTCCGACATTTCCTTGGGATTACAGGTAACTCCGCCCTTTCCTCCGCCGAGAGGAATATCTACCACCGAGGTTTTCCATGTCATCCATGCGGCTAGTGCTCGTACGGTATCGATGGTTTCATCAGGATGCCAGCGCAGACCTCCCTTTGTAGGTCCCCGGGCGTCGTTGTACTGAACGCGATAGCCGTGGAATACCTTGGTCGAACCATCGTCCATCTTCACGGGGATAGTAAACTTGTACTCCCGGCGCGGCCAACGTAAGATCTCACGCATCGCAGGTTCGAGACCGAGAATTTCAGCCGCCTCATCGAACTGAGCTTGTGCTATCTTGAAGGGGTTCAGCTCGCTCATTACTTTTCCTCCTAGTTACAGAAGGTTGAGGTTTTTTTATGTTTATCTCTCGACCTTGTGTGGCTTCTCGCGTGATAAGCCGCCAGGTCACAAATAAAATTTTCTCCCGGATTATACCTAGAATTCCTTAACCGACAACCCCTATAGCAGTTTTTTCCACTCCTTTCTACTCGCTTAAAACACTCAATTCCACCCTGCGGTTCATATCCCGACCAAGGATCGTGCGGTTGTCCCCAATAGGCGACAACTCCCCGTATCCTTTCACAATCAGTCTACTCTCGCTGATACCTCGTTTGAGGAGAAAATCGCGTACCGCTTCTGCTCTTTTTCTGGAAAGCTCGCGGTTGGTTTTTGCATCTCCTACACTGTCGGTATGACCTTGAATCTCGACGACCATGTTGGGTCTTTTTTGCAGGAATCGTACGACGTCCTCGAGTACAGGCATATAACGCGGTTCGATCATCTTTTCACCCGGTTTGAAATGGAAGATAATCCATTTCTTACCCATATTGATATCATAGGTAGTGGTGGAAGCGGCGGTAACCTCACAGGTAATCTCGTGGTCGAAGTAGCCACGTGCTTCGGCATGGAGGGTGTATTTCCCAGGAGAAAGCCCCACAACCTCATAGACTCCTCCACGAGGTCCGGTTCGAACCACATCACCTGATTCCTTGACGTAAACATTACCGATTACCCCGGAGCCATCCACGCCGTCGCGAACCATACCTTTTATCCTGCCTTTATCCTTGATATCCTGAAGTTCGAGATCGACCCTTATCGAGGCCCCTTCTGAAACCTTTACAGGTGCCGGGTCGCTGCGAAAACCATCGGTCCAGGCAACTACCGTGAGATTCCCCGGGGGTACGGCGAGCATCCTGTAATTCCCTCGATCGGTCGCTTTAGAGGTTTGATTGTAGGTGTCGCTGAAGAGGTCTACCGTCGCGCCTGCACCAGGGCTGCCATCAGGATAGGAGACCTTTCCGCCCAGGACCGAACCTTTACGAATCCTTTTGTGCGGTGAAGTATAGAAGTTAAGTCCTGCTACCAGGCGGGGCGCATAAGATGAGTTAGGGAACAACTGCTCGAGACGGGTCATGGCGAGATAGACTTCCCAGTACTCAAAGCCGATCTTGGTTCCTATGTTTATATCCCTGCCGTCGTACTCGGTGGCGATTGAGAGCCAATTGTCGTAGTTGAACTCCAATGCCCCAAATAGCCCGATAGCGTAAGGGGAGAAGGAGTTGAAGAAAATGTCGGAGTTTAAAGAACTCTCAAATCTGTCGTAACCCACGAAACGGCCACGACCGAAACCGGCATGGATGCGGAAATAATCGCCCAGTTGCTTTGAGGTGACCAGGAATGCACTGAACCATTCCTGTTGTTCGCCATGTAGAAATCCAGGTTTGGTGATTATCTGATCTTCCGGATCGTTATCACCTGTTCCGGTTCCCGGGGGATTAACGTTTCCACCTCCAAAGGAACCGATGTAGGGTACCCAGGTGATGTCGTGGATACCCAGCGCCACTGACGGATACCACTTCTTTTCTCGAACCAGAAGCGCTGTTACACCCAGGGAGTAATGCTCAAATGTATAGGCGGTTAGCGACAATTCGCAGATGTCTCCGAGGCCCAAACCTACCGCAACATCGAAATCATAAGGAACCCTAGGATCCCGAGTGCTTACACCAAAAGACCCAACCGCCGTTCCTTGTACAACCATGTGACGTAGTACATAAGCGGTGGGCGCATCTATAAGTACCGAAGAACGATTGAATTCGGCAAAAAGCACCATGCTAAGTCCCAGTAGACCGAGCACTATTCTTTTGCCCATCTCGCCTCCTTTCGGTTGCTTAAATACACTATAAAAGTCTACCAGAAAAAACGGTGGTTGTCAAGCTTAAAGGATTAAGTTTACGGGGATCAGTTGGGGAGGAAGGTAAGCAGGCTTAAGTGATAGATGCGCATAAGGAGGTAAACTACCCACCGTCCTACCATAAATCCTCTGAGCGAATTTACTGGTAAAGAAAAGCGGCCCTGACGGGCCGCAACGTTAATATCAGGTCTTATTTTGGTTTCTTGGGTGTCCTGGTTTCCTTGAACAGCTCGGCTACGCCGGCAAGAGAGGCCATTACGTTAGTCGCCTCATAGGGAAGGAACACCTTGTTGGCCTCGCCGCGTGCGATTGCCTGAAGCGCTTCCAGGTATTTGATGGCGATAAGGTCGTTGGTGGGATCACCCTCGTGAATCGCGGAGTAGACGTTCTTGATGGCTTGGGCTTCACCTTCGGCGACTGCTATCTTCTTGAAGCGTTCCGCCTTGGCCACACGCTCAATGGCTTCTGCATCACCCTCGGCGCGAAGGATGGCCGACTGCTTTTCACCTTCAGCCTTTAAGATTCGAGCCTGGCGATCACCCTCAGCCTTGTTGATAGTCGCTTCCTTGACACCCTGGGCTTCCAGAACCATTGCACGACGTTCACGCTCGGCGCGCATCTGCTTATGCATGGCCTCAGTAACATCTCGAGGCGGCTCGATGCGCTGAAGCTCAACCCTGGTAACCTTAGTTCCCCACTTATCGGTAGCCTGGTCAAGCACGTCTCTAAGCTTGGTGTTTATCTGTTCACGAGAGGTAAGCGACTTGTCCAAAGACAGATCACCGATCACGTTTCTGAGATTGGTCTGGGCAAGCTTGATTACGGCCAGACGGAAGTCCCGAACATTATAGACCACTTTGACAGGATCTGTTACCTCGTGGTAGATAACCGCATCCACGGTCACAACCACGTTATCCTCGGTAATAACTTCCTGAGGTGGAACGTCCACAACCTGCTCACGCATATCTACCCTTTTGATGCGTTCGAGGAACGGGGTAAGCATCCTGAGTCCGGGGCCGATGGTTCTCTGGTACCGCCCCAGCCTTTCAACCAGGGCTTTCTGCCACGGTTTTATTATCTTGAGGTGGGCAACAATTATTATGAAGATTAAGACCAGAACTATAGGAAGTACAACGATACACCATGTAGGCATTTATTCCTCCTTTGGTTTTACAATCAAATTAACGCCGTCGATATCAACAATCTCAACCTTGACACCGACGCCAATGGGTTTTTCATCGACACTTTTCGCCTCCCACTCTCTCTTGTGTAGAATAACCTTGCCCTTTTCTGCGGAAGGATCAATTCGCTCAACCACCTTGACCTCCTGACCGATGATCTGCGTAATAACCAAATGAACACCTTCGACATCAACAACCGCAACCTCGATCCCGACTTCAATTGGTTTATTGTCGATACTATTTGCCCGCCATTCCTCCTTGTAAACCCTAACCTTGCCGTTATCGGTCATGGGATCGATGCGTTCGATAACCACACCCAAACGTCCGATGAGTCTTTCAGAACCCACCCCTGATGAAGGGGCCTTCCTGGTCAGGCGTTTGAATATGGTGCGAGACAAGAGAAAGAGCGCTCCCGAAACTACTCCGAAGGCAACCAACTGGAGCCAGAGCGGGGCCTTAATAAGCGCCAGCACTGCGGCTACAGCGGCTCCGACTCCGAACCAGGCAAGCGCGAAGCCTTCGGTGAGCAGTTCACCCACGAGAAATAACACGGCTCCTCCCACCCAGATGATTAACCAGATCATGTGTGGTTTCATTTCTTAACCTCCAGGACTCTCAGGTTGATACAATTTTCAGTTCCTTCCATTATTACAACTCTCCGTGTACAATTATTCACTGTAAAGCATATCGTTTTCGGAAAGGTTGTCAAGCGAACTTGTAGCTGGCAGCTTACGGCTGACGGCAAACCGCAAAAAAAACTAAACACAGAGGCGCGTCAGCGCCGCGCGAACTACTCTTTTTATTCTCCTTTAAGAGTGTGGAACAGGTTCTCTAATCTGTATGGTCAATCAGACAACGAGCGAAGGCGACGCGCACTTCGCGCGAATGCAAAATGCAAATGTTAAATTTGAAATTAGGGCATCGCGTGTAGGGCAGGCACTTTTGCCAGTCGAGTTGAGCCGTAAAAAGGAGCAATAATCTTCACCCCTGGTTGTCGAGATGAGGCGAAATCTACCAGAAAGACCATAAGGTGCACAAAGAAGGGACTGACAGCTTCACGCTCACTCTAAAAAAGGGAGGGGAAGCAAATGCTTCCCCTCATAATTTTCTGGAATTCTCTCTTTACTTCAGTATCAGCACCCTTGCAGTGCGGGCCTCGCCTGCGGCAAGAAGTCTTACGAAGTACACGCCTGACGCGGCTTCCGAAGCATCCCACGCAGCCTCGGACTCGCCTGCTGGTGATGCACCTTGCTCGAGCGCTTGGACCCTGCGGCCCGAGGCGTCGAAGACAGAAAGATTCACGTTACAGGTATAAGGCAGGGAGTATCGAATCTGAACCTCTCTTGAAGTAACGGTTGCAGATACGAGCCTCAATCCTACAGGTTCTTTTACCAGTTCGTCTTCCTCGATAGCTATCCAGGGGAGGAAGCCGTTAGTGTACAGAGTCCTAACTGAATCAATGTTACTAAAAAGGTCGTTGAGATCATCGCCAACAACAATGGCAACCGTATAATTGTACTCGTCTGCCGGAGCCATCTCCGGATAAGGACCGGAGTTGAGAAGCATACGAACGTCCGAGGGATGGTGGGGAACGAAATTGGTGGAGATCATGCGTTCGTATTTTTTATCGTCACCGAGATGCTCGGAGTCAAGCTGGATCGAATCTGCGTCTTCTCCCAAATACGAATCGTTTTCCCAGCTTTCGCAGCCTGTAACACCTACATCTCCAGGGGTCTCGAGAAAGATACATCCTATATAACCGGGGTCGTTGTCCCATCCTGACTCGAAGTTATTGTCGTCATAGGTATAGACTACTTTGTGAGCGGCATCATAACCGACCCTGTCGTCCCAGCCTCCGTCGTCGCCCGGATTTGAACCGCTGTGTCCTATGTCGTTATCCATGAAGTAGCTGAAGTATGGGGCTTTTAGGGGAAAGTCGTTCATGTTGCGTATCTTGAAGTTCAGAACGATTGTGTTTCTGAGTGCGCCCCTTGCCCAGGAGTAGGTCCTTTGTTCCACCCGGACGCCTAAAGATTGAAGTCCATAATCCCTGAGGGAATCTCCTGGCCAGTCATCCGGCTTGTAGGGTACCCAGACACCTACGGCTTCATTCTCAGGTATCCAATCGCCGCCTACCGCGTAGGTGTCCTCATGCGAAACCCAGTCCCCGTTAGCCGGATCAAGTTTCTGACCCGCCGGTCTATACTTGTTAAGCGAGGTATCGGCAAACGGCCACAGGTCCTGGAAGTCCTTCGGGGTCATTCCTGGGACTACAAAAACCATTTGACCCTCATGGTTATAACCGATACCCGATGGAATTATCATATTGCTGAAGTATAGGCCTATGACGTGAATGTCACTCATCGCGTTGGTTTGTTCCATCTCAGGTACGGACATCGCTCCCATGTCACATCTATAAGCGCCTTTTACCACGTTAGGTTCCCAGGTTGTATCCGTACCGTCAATTTCAGCAGGATACATCGCCCCGAACCATAATCCGCAGGCGTAGATGTAATACTGTTTAGAACCAGCAGGATACTCGCCTACGTTTCCGTATTGTGCAGTATCCGGCTGATCGTTCTCAGCGAGTATGACAGGATAAGGGTGGTATTGATGCCATTTGCGACCGAAGTAGCCGCCCTGGACGGTGTTAGTGATGGTGAAATCCGCAAGATCACCTACGCCGGTCCACCAATGGGTCCAGCCCCAGGCCGGTTCGTTGGTGATTTCACCCAGGAGTCTGTACTCTGATTGGGAATACTCGGGTTGATTATAAGATGAAGGCAGTGCAGCAAGCACTGTACCTACCATTATGAGTATTACACTCATTTTACGCATATGATGCCTCCTTCATTTGCGTATTACCAACTCAAAACAACCTCAGTAAGTTTTAAAGAAAAGTATAAGGTAAGGAAGAGGATTGTCAAGGCTTATGTGGTGTTCCTGTTTACCGGTTTTTTAAAATACCGCAGAATCGCAAAGAGGGCAGGCCCTCAATCACAATCCAGTGCTTTACTTGATCACCAGAATTCTTGCGGTGCGAGTTTCATCTGCCGCCAGAAGTCTCACGAAGTAAACCCCGGATGAGGTTTTAGAAGCATCCCAGATGGTCTCTGATACGCCGGACGGCGTATACCCTTGATCGAGCACTTCTACACGTAGTCCGGCTGCATCGAAGATGGCAAGTTGGATATACGAACTCGAAGGCAACTCGTACCTGAATTTGAGGAGTCATCGAGATAAGCTTACTGTAGTTATCTCTATCTGCGAATGGCTATCCTGAGGTTCGGCGATTACAGCCTCGATCCCGAACTGCCTCCTTAAGAGATCTGTTCGGTCGATCAATTGATCGTAGGTATTACCGACCACGATTCCAACGATTATGTCGAAGGTTTCGCCTGGAAGCATGTCGAGGGTGGTCCCAGAATTAGTCAGGAATCTGATATCGTTCGGTTCTTCAGTCTGGAGAAAAGCCTCCGAGGACATGGCGGTGTATTTTAGTTCATCTGTCCCGACATGGTCTATCTCAGAACCGTTCCGCCAGGCCTCTAAACCGGTAAGTCCGTTGTCCTTCGGAGTCTTGATAAAGGTCACGCCGATGTGTCCTGCAGGATAGCCCCATCCCGGCTCGCTTCCGTTGTAATCGTATGCGTAAGCCAGGTCGCGGATCGAGCTGTAGCCTATCATGTCGTCCCAGTGTCCATCATCGCCTGGTTCGTTAACGCCTTTACCTATGTCTGCGTCCATAAAGTAAGAAAAACATGGGGATTTCAGTCCGAAATCGTTCATGCCCCTTATTATGTAGGTTATGACGATTACATACTTGAGATCCCCGGCAAGCCGCGATCCCCAGGAGTAGGTGCTTTTCTCGACCTGATTCCTAAACCTTGCACGTCGTGAGGGCCTGTTTCGTGTATCCATCCGATCGTGGCCTGATCTTGCGGTATCTAATCACCACCCACGGCAAACGTAGACTGGTCTGCGAAGATGTCGCCTTGCTCGGGATCGAGCTCTGACTCCGGGGGCAGATACTGGTTGAGCATAACATCGGCGAAAGGCCAGATAGTCTGGTAGAACTTGGGGATTTGACCCGGCTGAACGAAAAGTTTCTCTCCCGCCCCCTCGTATCCTGAAGGGATAATCATATCGCTATAGTAAAGCCCAATCCCGGATATGTCTCCCATCGAGCCGGCATTCGCCATCTCGGGTACGGACATTGCACCCATGTCGCAGTTAAAGACTGCTTTTGAGACGCTGGGAATCCAGGCAATATCGGCGCCTTGAATCTGCCTCGGATAGAGCGCTCCAAACCAGAATCCTGAGGAAAAGAGGTAGTATTGTCCGGAACCAGCCGGATACTCAACCGCCTGGCGCCCGTCGTGTCTGATGGCCCATTTTAGGGTATTGGAGACCGTAAAGTCTCTCAGTTCGCCTAAACCTGCCCATCCGTAAACCACCGAATCGGCAGGTTCATCGGTGATCTCGGCAGACATTACCTTATATGAGACCTCTTCTGATAGGTTTATTATTCACATCGAGACCGCCAACAAAATTATTATAGGGACGTATTTACGCATGATGCGCCTCCTAACCAATCCATACTCCTCAAAGAGGACCACTAAGAGTTTATGTATATATCACAGAATAAAATATACCTTCGTCAAGCCCGTGCAGCTTGACAGTGTGTAACTTAACCGTATAGTCTAAGTTGAAAATAGAAACCAATTCCGGAGGTTTGTGTGCTCAAGACCCGCGCGTCACTTGAAAGGATAAGGCCCTATAAGCCCGGAAAGCTCATCGAAGAGCTGGTTCGTGAATATGGATTCAGCGGTGAGATTATCAAGCTTGCCTCGAATGAGAACCCGTTAGGAGCATCGCCCAAAGCCCTGGCTGCACTCTCCCACACCCTTACCGAAGTGCACCGTTACCCTGACAACTCATGCTATGCCTTAGTCAATCACATCTCAGAGATACACGAGACTCCTGCCGACTGCATTACCGTAGGGAACGGATCGGTGGAACTCATTCTTCAGGCGGCACTTGCGTATCTTGACCCCAAGAACGAGGCAATAATGAGCGAGACTAGTTTCATAATGTATCCGGTAGCCATCAATATTGCAGGGGCAGCGCCTGTATCGGTTCCTGTCAAGGATTGGGGCCACGATCTAAAAGCGATTCTTAAATCCGTTACCGAAAAAACCAGAATCATCTTTCTTGATAATCCAAATAATCCTCTTGGTTCGGTGATTACCCGAAAGGAGATGGATAAATTCATTCAAAAGGTGCCCGCTCATGTTCTGGTGGTTATAGACGAGGCCTACTACGAGTATGTAGGAAATATGGATTACCCTCGTTCTCTGCATTACGTCCATGAAGGATATAACGTTCTGGTTCTGCGTACCCTTTCCAAGATATACGGACTGGCCGGTCTGCGTGTCGGGTACGGGTTTGCCAGACCGGAAATAATCCATGCAATCCATAAGGTTCGGTTGCCGTTTGCGGTCAGTCGCCCTGCCCAGATTGCAGCGCTTGCCGCCTTGGACGACGAGGAACATCGAGATGCGAGCCGTGCTATTAACGAAACCGGGAAGCTCTATTTGACAAAGGAATTCGGAAGGCTGGGACTGGAATACATTCCCCCACACGGGAATTTTATCTTCACGCGCTTTCCAGGCGAAGCAGAACCTATCCGTAAAGCGCTCGAGCGGCGAGGTATGATAGTACGACCGGTGGCTGATTACAAAGAGGCATTGCGAATCACTATCGGGACCTCGGATCAGAACCGAAAGCTAATTGCCGCCCTTGAAGAGATTCTTTCGGGTAAGGAAGCTAAAAGGTAGTCGACGATCCTGAACTGTGCGAGTTGCGGAGATTTTCAAAAGACAGGCGGCTCCTTAGGAGCCGCCTGTGAGGTTATTTGCGTAAACCTACCTTTGTTCTCCCTGGCTATTTGATAACCAGCGTCTT
>JAFGSK010000058.1 GCA_016934635.1 Caldifarciminota bacterium | reverse complement strand
GTTTACTATTACAAATTGTATTCTAATGAACGCCGGTCGGAGCCTTCGAGTCTCGACCGGTTATATTAAGGCAGTATCATTGTGAATGTTAGAAGCAAGTATTTAGGATTGAGAGGCCCCGACCGGTTAACTATTACAAAATCTAATCAAATGAACGCCGACCAGGACCTACGGGCCTCGGTCGGTTTGTATAAGTGTAATAAATTGAAAGTCTGTCGGAGCATACAGGTCTTTGTCGATTTCAATCAAAACCCGGATGAGGATTGTTGATGCTCATCGCTGTCGCATCTGGAAAAGGCGGAACCGGTAAGACTATGATTTCCACCAATCTAGCATCAATAATCTCCAACGCAACCTATGCCGACTGTGACGTCGAGGAACCCAACGGTCATCTGTTTCTTGACCCATCGATTGAAGATGAGGTATCCGTTCATATCCAGGCGCCTGTCATCAATAACGATTTGTGTACCGGCTGCGGTGATTGTGCGCGAAGATGCTCGTTCAACGCATTGGCGGTCGTAAAGAATAAAGTGTTGGTTTTCAGAGAGTTATGTCATGCCTGCGGGGTATGTGCTGCGGTTTGTCCTGAGAAAGCGATTTCCGAGGAGCCGCATGAGCTAGGTAAGGTCAGGAAAGGCAGGTTCGGATACGGCAACAGGTTCGTGGACGGTTTTCTGAATATTGGTGAACTCCGTGCGGCTGAAATCATCGAAAAGGTTGTAGACGAGGTTAAGGGGGACGAGTTGGTGATCCTCGACGCACCGCCTGGCACGTCGTGCGCAGCGGTTGCGGCTACAGCACAGGCCGATGTCGTGTTGCTGGTTACCGAACCGACGCCGTTCGGGTTGCATGACCTGAAGCTAGCACACCAGATGCTGAACAAACTGGGTGTTCCCCACGCGGTGGCAATCAACCGGGCTGATCTGGGGGATGATGCGGTGGAGAAATACTGTGAATCCGAAGATCTGCCGGTCCTTGTCCGCATACCGTTCGACCGCAGGATAGCCGAGCTCTACGCCGAGGGCAGGATGTTGAGTGATGGTCCGTGCTACAGCCAGATGTTTGCCGATCTTGCCCAAAAGATCGCGGATCAAGCCAACTACTCACTTGGTCCTTCAATTGACGCTGATGCAGGAGAGTTGAGTAAGGATGCAGCATCCCAAACCGGTATCTCGCCATCGCGATCACTGGTGGTGCTTTCAGGTAAAGGCGGAACCGGCAAGACCATGCTAACCGCATGCCTAGCGGCTACATGGAACGACAAGGCCGCTGCTGACGCGGATGTAGATGCCGCCAACCTCGGTATTCTGCTGGAAGGTAAGGTCATGGAGGAGATTGGCTTCTCCTCAGGCAAAAAGGCCGAGATAGATCCCCGGCTGTGCACGGGCTGCGGCTCCTGTCTTGACTGCCGCTTCTCGGCTATCTCTATGGTTGACGGCAAGGCGCAGGTCGAGGAATTTAAGTGCGAGGGGTGCGGACTCTGCGCCGTGGTATGTCCCGCAGATGCCGTTACGATGAAACGTCCACTTTCAGGCACCATCACAGTACAGGATACCCCTCACAGCCCCTTGGTTTCCGCCGAACTTCTGCCCGGGGCCGAGGCGTCGGGGCGGCTGGTTACTCAGGTTCGTCAGCATGCCGAATTCCTGGCAGCGGGCAAGAATATCGCCAACATCCTCATCGACGGCTCGCCCGGCGTGGGATGCCCGGTCAACGCGGCTCTCACCGGCACTCACGGGGTACTTCTTGTAGCTGAACCCAGCCGATCGAGCCTGCACGACCTCAAGCGTGTAGTGGATCTTATCGATTTCTTTTCCATTCCCAGATGGGTGGTGATCAACAAGCACGATCTTTCGCCCGTTATGACCCGGGAGATTGAGCGGTTTTGTAAAACAAAGGGAATGGACATTATCGCAAAAATACCTTTTGATCCGACCATTACCGAGAGCATTGTTAGATGCCGGATACCTTCGCAGGACGTTGAGTGTAAAAGCGGAGAGGCACTCAGAAGGTTATGCAAAAGCATAATAGATGAATTTGATAAGGAGAAGAAATGAGACAAGGATTCGGACAAGGTCAGGGCGGGGGGCGCGGACAAGGCGGTCAGGGTAGAGGACAAGGCGGTCAGGGCAGGGGAATGGGTCAGGGCGCAGGTATGGGTCGAGGCGCAGGCATGGGACAAGGCGCAGGAGCGGGCAGGGGAGGCGGAACAGGTCAGGGAATGGGCGGTGAATGCGTTTGTCCGCAGTGCGGGACAAGGATTCCGCATCAAAGGGGAGTGCCGTGCTTCGAGACGGAATGCCCGAAATGTAAATCGAAGATGATAAGAAGTTGATTTAAAAACTTAAGTAAACCGAAGAAAGGAGAATAACATGCCAGGTGGAGACAGAACCGGACCAGCGGGTCAGGGTCCGATGACCGGCAGAGCTCTCGGCTACTGCTCAGGCTACAACATGCCCGGATACGCACACCCATGGCCGGGTCGCGGCTTCGGAAGAGGCTGGGGCCGTGGTTGGGGTCGCGGTTTCGGCCGAGGAATGGGCTGGGGACGTGGCTGGGGTTATGCAGGCTACGCGCCCGGCTACTACCAGGCTCCCGCTTATGAGCCGCCTTCCCGCGAAAACGAGCTTAAGATGCTTCACGACGAGCTCAAGTACGCCGAGGAAGACATGAAGGCCATGCGCGAGCGAATCGCCGAGTTGGAAAAGGAAGCAAAAACAAAATAAACAACGAGGGGGAGGTTGATACCTCCCCCTTTTATTTTATAATCAGCAGATGGCGGATGATCCAGATGCAGCCGTATGGAAAATGCTTTTCGGCAACTACTCTGATGTATTCCTCGATCATTCCTACCAGCCACGTAACGTGGGTTCGATTGAAGATGCAGACGTTCACGTACAGCATACCGGACCGTGCGGCGATTCTATTGAGTTGTGGCTTAAGGTGAAATCGAGTATAATCGAAAAAATTACCTTTATCCCTGACGGCTGCGAGGGAACCACGGCGTGCGGCAGCGCCGTGACCGAGCTTGCCAAGGGTAGGAGTATCGAGGAAGCGTCTGCTATTAACGCCGCCTCGATAGAGCATTTTCTGAACGGACTTACCTCTGAACACAAGCATTGCGCCGATTTGGCAGCCACGATTCTGCATAAGGCGCTAGCCGAGTTGATGCAAACTAGAAGGAGAAGTTGATGCCTACTTACGAATACCATTGCGCTTCATGCGGTAAGAGTTTCGAGAAGATTCACGCGATGAGCGAGAATCCGGACGTTATCTGCCCGGAATGCGGAGCGAAGGCTCTGCGCCAGATTTCCGGAGGTGCAGGCATTATAATGAAAGGCGGTAATACTCAGGGAAGCTGCTGCGGAATAGACAGTCCTTGCAGCGACCCGAAACGTTGCTGTGAAAAGTGAGTAAAGGAGTATTATGAAGATAGCGGTTTCATCGAGCGGAAAAACGCTAAATGATATTGTTGATGAGCGGTTCGGACGCGCTCCGTATTTCCTGATAATCGAAGATGAATTGTTGGAGATAATCGAGAATCCCAACCTTACGGCAGGGGGAGGGGTGGGGGTGCAGACCTCTCAGATGCTTGCCGACAGAGGTGTAGACGCTGTAATAGCCGGCAACTTCGGGCCCAAGGCGTTCCAGGTTCTTTCAGCGGCTGGAATCAAGGCCTATTCCGCGTCGGGCATAAAGGTATCTGAGGCGGTCGAGCTATTAAATCAGGGCAAACTCGGGCCGGTTCAAGGCGCTAATAAAAACTCTCATTGGTAAAGAAAGGAGAAGCGATGAAGATCGCAGTACCTACCGACGACGGAAAACGCATAGCCGAGCACTTCGGCAGGGCGCAGACCTTTGCCATTTTCGAGATCGAAGACGGTCAAATCAAATCAAAAGCGATAATAGACAGCCGATCCCCTCACCTGAGCGGTCAGCATGGACAAGATCACGGCGCATGGTTTATGAGCGCACTCGAAGGCTATGACGTCATAATCTCGCGTGGAATGGGCAGAAGAGCGATAGCGTACTTTCAGGAAGCCGGGATCAAACCGGTTTTCACCGATATGGACGATGTCGAGGAGGCGGTTCGCGCCTACGGCAACGGCACGCTTCAAGAGTGTGCACAGCCAGACTGCGGGCGTCACTGATATAGAAGGCAGGACATGCCGGTTTTTGGACCTGTTCCGTCAAGACGCCTGGGGCAAAGCCTGGGAATAAACAATATCCCGCCCAAGGTATGCACTTATTCCTGCGTTTACTGTCAGCTTGGCAGGACGCTCAAGATGCAGGCCGAACGAGGTCCATTTTATGAACCAGAAGAGATTGTCCAACAGGTTAAAGCCAGGGCTGAAAAGGCTCAAAAAAAACAGGAATCCATAGATTACATAACCTTCGTGCCTGACGGGGAGCCAACCTTGGACGAGAATCTGGGCCGCGAGATAGAACTGCTGAAACCTTTGGGTTTCAAGATCGCGGTGATTACCAACTCATCGTTAATGGACCGGGAGGATGTAAGATCCGGGCTTTCAAAAGCTGATTGGGTTTCTTTGAAGGTCGATTCTTGCGGCGCTGAAACGTGGCGCAAGGTTAACCGACCTCACCGAAAGCTCAAGCTTGAGGGAATCCTCAAGGGGATGGTTGAGTTTTCGATGAATTTCAAAGGAGAGCTGGTTACAGAAACCATGCTGGTTAAAGACCTTAACCACTCCGAGGAGCAACTTGCCCAGACCGCCGAGTTCATAGCCGGTCTAAATCCTGCCGTAAGCTATATCTCCATACCCATCAGACCGCCTGCTGAAAAATGGGCAATCACTCCTGATGAGGAGGTAATTAACCGGGCATGGCAGATCTTTGTCGAAAGGATCGGCAAGGTGGAGTATCTAATAGGCTACGAGGGAAACGCGTTTGCATTTACCGGGAACGTTGAAGAGGATATTTTAAGCATTACCTCTGTTCATCCCATGAGGGAGGATGGGGTTGATGATTTCCTGAAGCGAGCGGGCGAACAATGGGATACTATCCGCGAACTTATTGATCAGGGGAAGCTTCTCCAGATAGAGTTTGAAGGTAGGATGTTCTATGTAAGGAAGCTGGATAGAGTTTGCAGAAAGCATCTCGAGCAAAAGACAGGTAATCATGAAAAGGCGTGATCCTTTTGAGAAGTATGCTGAAAGATACGATGTATGGTTCGAAGGACCAGGAAAGGAGATATTCGAACTCGAGGTTCAGGCTATCCGGAAACTCACTACCGATCTACCTCAACCATGGTTTGAGATAGGTGTGGGCAGCGGCAGGTTCGCTGAAAAGCTTGATATTCCCTGGGGGATAGAACCGTCAACCAAGCTGGCAGACATGGCCCGCTCGCGTGGCATAAAGATAATCGAAGGCAAAGGCGAGGATATCCCCCTGCCTGATAATCTCCTGGGCACAGCATTCCTCATCGTCACTTTATGCTTCGTCGATGATCCAGAAAAGGTTATTGCCGAGGCTGCAAGGACGCTCAAGGATAAGGGTTTTCTGGTTATCGGGATAGTTCCTGCCGAGTTTCCATGGGGAAGGTATTATCAGGAGCAGGGCAGGAAAGGACATCCGTTCTACTCCCGCGCACGATTCTTTAAGTGCAGGGACTTGATAACCCTCTGAACCGGTATGGATTTGAACTCGTGGGTAAGATGTCAACACTGTTTTCTCCCCCGGGTGAGGAGTTATCTACTAAAATCCTTAAGGGCTATCACCCTGATGCAGGCTTCGTGGTTCTTGCCGCTCAGTTAAGAAAAGAGGAAAGATGATAAACAGACCGCAGGGCGATATGGGCGCAGGCGGTTATTGCATATGCCCTAAGTGCGGGGAAAAGATTCCTCACCGACGGGGCGTGCGCTGTATAGACGAAAGATGTCCAAAATGCGGTACCGTAATGCTGCGCGAGGGAGGTTACCACCACCGCAAGCTGGAAGAACAGCGGTCGGTGGATAAAAAGAAATCTTGACTTAAGACAAGTTCTCCTTATTATTATCTGTGTCTAACACCGTTGTTCTGACCGCTCGTTACTTGGTCTCGATGGATGAAAAAGGAACAGTCTTATCACCGGGGTACGTTGAGATAGAGGGAAACAAGATAAAGTCCATCGGACATCAGTCCGAAGTTCCTGCTACAAAAGAACGCATCGATTACGGGAACGCAGGCATAATCCCAGGGCTTTTGAATTCTCACAACCACATGGCAATGAGTCTTATGCGGGGGGTCGCCGACGATCTCCCCCTGGATGATTGGTTGGAAAACCACATATGGCCCTTGGAAGGAAGATTCCTTTCTCCTGAGTATATATACGACGGTACCCTCTTGTCAGTGGTGGAGATGCTCAAATCGGGCACCACATTTACGACAGATATGTACTTCTTCGAAGACGAGGTGGCCCGGGCTTGCACCCAGGCTGGCATACGATGCATGATAGGGGAGGGGGCGATGGCTTTCCCCACGCCTTCGGTAAAGGATCCTGGCTCTGTCTTCGATGTAATCCGCAAGCAGGCAAAGACCTACCGATCAGAGGAGTTGATATCGGTCCACGTTGCCGCCCATTCAACCTATGCAACTACTGAAGAACAGCTCGTAAGATGCGATGAACTTGCCCAGGAGCTTGACCTGCCCGTGCAAATACACTGCGCCGAGTCGAAGAAAGAAGTCGAGGAATCAATCGCGAAACACGGGAAAACTCAGATTGCCTACCTTAACGACCTCGGACTTCTGGATAGACGCATCGGTCTGGTGCACATGGTGTGGCCTCAATCCGGGGATTGGGAACACCTGAAGCGTGATAACGTTTCAGTGGTATCCTGCCTTCAGTCGAACCTCAAGCTCGCTTCGGGAATGCCCCCCATTGCGCATTACGTTGATGAGGGAATTCGCGTATGTTTGGGTACCGACGGTGCAGCCTCCAACAACAACCTCGATATCTGGGAAGAGTTTCGACTCGCCGCGTTAATTGCCAAGGGACAAAGTCTCGATCCCATAAAGGTTCCTGCCGAGCGTGCCCTGCGTATGGTTACTATCGATGCAGCCAAGGCCTGGGGCATTGATTCTCTGCTGGGATCAATCGAGAAGGGCAAGGCGGCCGATATAACGGTCGTCGACCTCGATCACCCAAACACTACACCTTGCTACGATATATACTCTACCCTTGTCTACGCTGCCGGGGTCTCCAACGTGAAGGATGTCTTTGTTGCAGGAAGAAGGGTACTAAAAGACGGTATCGTAACAACCGTCGATGAAGACGAGGTATTAGCCAAAGCCGCCAATTGGGCTGAAAAAATTAAACCTTTATAATGGGTTCCAATCGCGTACTTTTGATAACCGGGGTGTCAGGATTTCTCGGTTCGCGCATCTCGTTCTTGGCCCACGAGCAAGGTTACGAGGTCCACGGACTCGTTCGTAAAACCAGCTCACTTTCAGGGATCATGGATCATTCGTGGCTGCGGCTGCACACCGCAGATCTCTCCGATCGGAGGGAGCTTTCGGAAATCCTCACCCATACGGATTACGTTATTCATACCGCCGGGGTCATGGCGACCACTGCCCGAAACCGCAAAGATTCCCACCGAACCAACCTCGAACTTACCCGCATTATCGCCGAGGAATCGGCAGAAGCTGGTATCAAGAGGTTCGTATACTGCTCTTCCCTTGCAGCCGGCGGACCAGGGAAAGGTCAGGATGCCCGGACCGAGCAGGACCCGGATCATCCGGTATCTTTCTACGGACGCTCCAAGCTCCACGCGGAGAAGATGCTTGCATCCATGTCGAACGATCTATCGGTGATTTTTTTGAGGTTTTCAACCATCTATGGACCTGGAGACCGGAATATCTTCGGTTTTTTCAAGGCCGCTTCGGGCAGGATCATACCGGTGCCCGGTGGAAGGAAGATACTTGTCAATTCAATGGTTTACGTGGACGATGCGGCTCGGGCGTCTCTTGCCGCTATGGATGCGGACGTACCGTCAGGATCCGTTTATCAGATTAGCGACGGAAAACCTTATCCTCTACCCAGGATGTTCGACTACATGGAACAGGCTTTGGGGAAGACTCAGAAAGCCAAAAGATTATCCATACCCTACTGGCTTGTAATGCTTCAGTCGTGGTGGCTCCACGACGTGGTTCGCAAACGGGGTATCTCTCCTGATCAGGTTCGTCAGATGAGGGCCCTTTACTGGTTTGCTTCGCCTGAGAAAGCGATTCGCGAACTCGGTTGGAAGCCTGAGGTGGATTTCACGGAAGGCCTTACCCGAACCGTAAAATGGTACAGGGATCACAATTGGCTTTCTTCACCCCATAAAGTTACTGCGTAACTTTATGGTGACCCCGTCCGTAACCCCGTAACACCCTTAACACACCTATCTCTCCTTGATGTCAGCCAATTTGTAAAAGTATCCAGTTATCAGTATACTAACCGCCATGAAAAAAGTATTAGTTACAGGCGCTTCAGGGTTCCTCGGCTCACACATATGTGAGGCTGTCCACGAAGCAGGATATGAGGTCTATGCCTTTGTTCGTGAGGAGGAGTCCAGACAATGGCTGAATCACGATTGGCTCCACATCCACGAAGTCGACTACGATGATCCTGAAGAAGCCTTCGAAATCCTTAATGGTATATACGGTGTTATCCACTGTGCCGGCGTCAAATCGGGACATAAAAGGGACGGGTATATCCGGGTAAACATCGATATGACGCGTAGCTTTGCCTTAGAGTGCGTTAAGACGGGTGTCAAGCGATTTATCTATGTATCGAGCCATGCGGCAGGCGGTCCAAGCACAGGACCTTACCCCAAGTCGGATGATGAACTCGATTGTCCTGTAACCTTTTACGGTGAGAGCAAAAAACAGGCTGAGGGGTGTCTTTCGGAACTCAAGGACAAGATAGATGTAATGATTTTGCGTTTCTCGACTATATACGGTCCTCGCGATGCCGAGTTGTTGATGATCTTTAAGATGCTAAAAGCTGGCCTAAAGATTCATGCAGGATTCAAACCGGTTTATCTAGGTCTTGTCTATGTTAGAGACGCGGTTTCAAGTGCGATTTCGGCACTTAAAGCAAAGGTTCCTTCGGGTTCAGTATACAATATAAGCGACGGTGTAAATCATACTGTAGAAAGTCTTTACGATACTATGGGAAAGGTTATCCGGAAGAAAGGACTCAGGATCAGGGTTCCTGTCTGGCTTGCCAATCTTGCCGCCTGGTGGAACAGTGAAGTGCTTAAGGAAAACAATACCTTTAACTGCCAGAAAGTGCTTGAATATAAGAAGCGTTTCTGGCTCGCCTCACCTGAGAAAGCAATTCGTGAGCTTGGCTGGAAACCCCATGTATCCCTTTCCGACGGCCTCGCTTTGACTTATCAATGGTACCGCAACCATCGGTGGATTTAGAGATTTACCCGACCTGTACCCCTTCGGAAATCCTTTCAATTTACTCGGGGCTAACGGACGACTCTTAAGGATATAACATACCTTTTATCCTATAATCAATGCCAACTTGTAAAACCATCCAGTTATCCGTATACTAACCGTCGTGAAAAAAGTATTAGTTACAGGTGCTTCAGGTCAACTTTCACCCCGAAAGAAATAAGGAGTAATTGGATTAAATAATGAAAGGAAAGAAGAAGGTTCTTGTAACCGGTGCATCAGGGCTACTCGGATCGCACGTCTGTGAAGCCTTGCATGAGGCTGGGTACGAGGTACATGCCTTAATACGAGAAACCAGTTCCAGGCAGTGGTTAAAGCACGACTGGCTCCGTATCCATACCGCCGATGTTACCGACCGAAAGGCCCTGGCAACTATCCTCATGGATATGGATTACGTAATACACACCGTGCGGTTCACCGAAGGGAAGAATTTGCGTAAAAGGAATGTCGAGTTGGTTACCATGCTGTGCGAGGAGTGTATCAAGGCCGGGGTCGAAAGATTAGTTTACTCCTCTTCACTTGCGGCAGGGGGACCTGGCCGAAGCCAAGAACCACGAAGTGAAGCGGACCCTGACAGGCCTGTAACATACTACGGGATACGCAAGAAGGACGCAGAGCAAATCCTTGAGAACTTCAAGCAAAACCTTCACGTTATCAGCCTGCGCTATTCGGTTATCTACGGACCTCGCGATACCCACGCGTTCAGTTTGTTCAAGTCGATGAAAACTGGGATTATTCCGGTAGTTAGCCGCAAGCCTATCTACTCCTCAGTTATCTACGTTGAAGATGCAGCAAGAGCTGCAGTAGCAGCGCTTACCGGTAAAGTAGCCTCAGGCTCGATCTATCAGATCACCGACGGCGAAACCCTGACCGTGGATAGATTCTACGATTACATCGAGGAGGCGATTGGCGGTGAGAAAAAGAGCAAGCGAGTCAGGGTTCCTTTCCATGCAGCCATGCTGGGTTCCTGGATACTTCACTATATCTTCAGGGTCTCTGAGATATTTCCAGACCGGGTGCGTCAATTCAAGGCCAACTACTGGGCGGCATCCCCGGCAAAGGCTATTCGAGAGTTGGGTTGGAAACCACTGACTAATATCAGAGAAGGGCTTGCCAGAACGGTTATATGGTACCGCGAACACGGCTGGCTCCCGTAACTTCACACCACAACGCTATTTCATATCGTTGTAGGGACCCCGCCCGTAACACCCGTACCCTTCGGGCATTCTTATTTTTACTCCGGACTTACGTCCGGGTTACAAGGATATAACACCCATAACACACCTTTCACCCTTTAATGGCAACCAGCTTGTAAAACCATTCAGTTATCTGTATACTGATTGTTGTAATGAAAAAGGTTTTAGTTACCGGCGCTTCCGGGTTCTTCGGCTCGCACTTATGCGAAGAAGCCCACGATGCAGGATATGAGGTTCACGCCTTAATCCGCAAAACAAGCTCCCGCCGCTGGCTCACGCATCCCAGGCTGCATATCCATACCCAAGGTCTGAATAAAGGGGCCGGGCTGACCTCGATCCTTAAGAAGATGGACGTCGTTATCCATAATGCGGCTGCCACCGCAGCTTACGGCAAGGAGTATTTTCATAAGGTAAACGTTGAGGCAACCCGAATGCTTGCTCAGGAGTCGATTAAGGCAGGGGTAAAGAGATTCATATATATCTCCAGCCAGGCTGCAGGGGGACCGTCTAAAGGTCCGTTCGCCAGGACCGAGGATGAGGCGGACTGTCCGGTCTCCGCTTACGGAGAAAGCAAGAAGAAGGCCGAGGACGAACTTTACAAGTTGCGCGAGCAAATACAGGTTATAACCCTTCGCTTCGCAGGCATCTACGGTCCGAGGAATACCGAGTTTGTACGAGTGTTCAGGTTGCTTCAGGGTCCGTTTCAACCGATGGTGGGATTAAAGACCCTTTACTGCAACTATATCTACGTGGAGGATGCAGTCCGGGCGGTGATGGCCGCTTTGGAAGCCAGGGTTGCCTCAGGCTCGGTCTACTACGTAAATGACGGCATAGATTACACGCTCGAGCATTTTTATAACCTGGCAAGTGAGGCGTTGGAGCATAAGGGTATGAGGATTTATCTGCCCCTGTGGCTTGTAAAGATAGCTGCCTGGTGGCAGAGCGACATTCGAAAGCAGAAAAGTGCGTTTACCCTGGACAAGGTGCGTGAGTTCAAGGCCAGGTTCTGGCTGGCTTCACCCCAGAAGGCAATAAGGGAACTGGGATGGAAACCCGAGGTTTCTCCCCGGGACGGTTTGGCTGCCACTTTGCGATGGTTTCGTTACAAGAGGTGGATTTAGATGTATCAAGCGATTGCTTCTAGTGCGCCTCGTGCATAATTATGGAAGATAGACTTCGGTCACGATGTGGTCAGCTGTCAGCGATCGGCGGTGAGCGTTTCTGCGTTCGTCCTCCGGTCGCGAAGAATATTTACCAGAATCGTCACAATGTTGCCAACTCTCCTAATCAAGATATACTTAGCCATCAACGATGGTAAGGAGTAATACCAGTATGAAGAAAATCTTGGTTACCGGTGCGGCAGGTATCCTGGGTTCGCATATGTGTGAAGCCTTGCATGAGGCAGGGTTCGAGGTGCACGCTCTTATCAGAGAAACAAGTTCCAGGCGCTGGATAGATCATCCCTGGTTGAAGATCCACGTAGCGCGACTTCACGATCAGGAGACCCTGGTCAAGCTGTTTAAAGGCCTGGATGTTGTTGTTCACAACGCCGGTGCAAATCACGGCTCACCTCCTGAGCTGTGCCGGAAGGTGAACCTGGAAGGAACCAAGGTCGTGGCCCAGGCGGCGCTGAAAGCCAAGGTTAAAAGGTTTATCTTCGTATCGTCCCGTTCGGCTGCCGGTCCGAACTGGTCTAAATTCATTCGCACCGAGGATGATTCCGACAACCCTCACGAGCCCTACGGTCAGAGCAAGAAGAAGGCGGAAGAATTTCTATTTACGATTCGAGACAAGATGGAGATAGTCAGCCTGCGTTACGTTTTGATGTACGGTCCGCGTGACACCCATCTCTTGCCCGTGTTCAAGATGCTTACTTCACCGATCCATCCCATTCCCGGTTACAGACCCATATATACTCCGCTGCTCTATCTCGTTGACGCTGCAAAGGCGGTTGCAGCGGTAGCCTCTGCCCGAAAAACCTCGTTCCGATCAGGCTCTTTCTACTACGTTTCCGACGGCGTACCGTACTCCATGGATACCATGTACGATCTTATGCTCGTAGGTATGGGTCGAAAAAGCCTGCGAATCCGTCTACCCTTGTGGCTGGTATGGCTTGTGGCCTGGTTCTCATCCAGGGTTATCAAATCCCAGCACGAGTTTACCACCGATGCGATTACCGACATGCGCGCTTACTCAAGACTCGTCTCACCCGCCAGGTTCATGAAAGATTTCGACTGGCGACCCGGAGTTTTTCCTCACGTTGCCTATGCCGAAACCGTGCGCTGGTACCGCGAACACGGCTGGCTTTAGCCACATAAAGTTATTACGTAACTCTATGGGGACCCCGACCCGTAACACCCGTAACACCCGTAACACCCGTAACACCCGTAAAACTCGTAACACACACTACCCCAACCCGTAACACACCTCTAAACCTTTTTCTTTTAATAGCGACCAGCTTGTAAAACCATCCGGTTATCTGTATACTAACTATCATGGAGAGAGTATTGGTGACCGGCGCTTCCGGATTCGTAGGTTCCCACATGTGCGAGGCGGCGCACAGGGCAGACTTTAACGTCTACGCTCTGGTCCGCGAGTCAAGCTCGCGCCGGTGGCTGGGACACGACTGGCTAAAGATACATACCGCCGAACTCTTCGACCGCAAGGCACTTGCGAACGTGCTCAAACGAGTGGATGCAGTAATCCACAACGCTGGAACCCTGTGGGGAGACTATCACCGGATCAATACCGAGGGAACAAAGATTATTGCAGAGGAATCGGTCAAGGCAGGCATCAAGAAATTCATCTACATTTCGAGCCTTGCCGCAGGTGGACCGGGTGACGGCCCTTACGCCAGAGATGACAGCCATCCTGACAATCCAATATCCCCGTACGGTCACAGCAAGAAGGATGCGGAAGAGTTGCTGAAAAAAACAACCGGCAAAATGTGCATAGTTGTTCTTCGATTCCCCATGATCTACGGCCCGCGTGATGCCCAGACGATTCGTCTATTCAGAACATTCAAGATCATGATCAATCCCAGCATCGGGTTGAGGCGTCGTCATATCTCGATGGTCTACGTTGAGGATGCCGCCCGTGCCGCAGTCGCCGCTCTCGAAGCACCCGTCAACTCGGGTTCCTGCTACAATATCTCGGACGGGGCCGACTATACATTTAACAGGCTCTACAAGATCGTGGAAAAGGTATGGGGCAGAAAAGCGCTTCGTATCCCTGTCCCGTTCGATTTGATCATGTTCGGTGCATGGGTGGTCAACGACGTGCTCAAAGGTAAAACCGCGTTCAATCCGGAACAGATCGGCATGTTCCGGGAACGCTTCTGGCTCATTTCACCCGAGCGGGCCGTGCAAGAACTAGGATGGAAGCCACGGGTCGACATCTACGAAGGTATCGCCCGGACCGTTGAATGGTACAAGGCTCATGGGTGGTTATGATGCATCCAGGGATGAACCTAAACCCGATTGACTTCCTGGAAAAGGGATGCAGTTTAATCTAGATATGTTAGGCTCCAAGCAAAGGAATTGTAGTGAAGCCCAAAAAGCTTTTGCGTGAACTTGAGCTGGTTGCCGAGAGGCTCGGGATCCAGACTATCTACGATACACTCGAGGGCAAGGGTGGAGGCTGTCGCGTGATCGAAGACCGCTACATCGTGATAAATAAGAGGCTTTCGGACGAGACAAAAGCGGAGCTTTTCCTCAAGGCACTTGCCCAGATGCCGATAGATGAGATATTCATCAAGCCTGATATACGCGAGCTTCTTGAGCAGGCGCGGGAACCATAGTGACAGGCTTGCCATGCCTTTATGGGTTAAATATTTCCTCAATCTCATCCTTTCCTAAAACACCTTCAATTCAGGATTTTCTTTATCCAACTCCCGCCGCAGCGGATTAGATATTATATAGGCTCTAATCAGATTAAGTTCCTTTTTCGTTTCGAATAGCTCGTTCAAAATAGTTCCGCTGCCAAAAAACCTTTCCTGGTGAATTTCGGAGGGCATTAATCTTTCGCAAAACAGCTGCTTTAAAGGAACCAAAATTGCACCCAACGATCCGGGTTTCGGACCGGATCTCCGTAGGGACGACGCCTGCGTCGCCCTGTGATTTCAATAATCCCGTGTATGTGATTAGGCATTACTATGAACTCATCTAGATTAACGTTTCTGTGATGGTTGAGTATGTCGTTCCAGCTTTCTGATATAATCTCGCCGAATTCCGTAAGACGAACCTTCTCATTTTGTACCTGGCTAAAAATGCACATCTTGTCATAGGTACAAATCGTTACGAAGTACATTCCGCATGCTGAATAATCGTATTCTTTCAACCTGATTGATCTGCGGTGATGTTTTTGATATGCTGCATTCAGAAGAGAATATTTCGATTCCTCATCGTGTCAATACATTAAGGGCGACGCAGGGGACTGTGCCAAAAGTCAAGAAAACCAGACAAGGGGTTTAAACCCCTTGTCTCAACCTGGCTGTTAGCTACGTATTGATGCGACT
>JAFGSK010000057.1 GCA_016934635.1 Caldifarciminota bacterium | reverse complement strand
CTTGAGGACGGCTCCCGTTTCGCCATCCGTGAGGGTGGTCGCACCGTTGGCGCAGGTGTCGTAACAAAGGTGGTCGAGTAGTGGCGGCAACCGTCGAAAAGATTCGTATCAAGCTCAAGGCTTACGATCACCGTATCCTTGACCAATCGGCCAAGGATATAGTGGACATAGCCAAACGGACAGGGGCTAAGGTTTCAGGTCCGATACCTCTGCCAACGCGCCGATCTTTGTATACCGTGCTGCGTTCTCCTCATATAGATAAGCGCAGCCGGGAGCAGTTCGAGTTCAAGGTGCATAAGCGTCTGGTTGAAATAGGCGATGCCACCTCCGAGATGGTTGACGCCCTGATGCGCCTTGAGGTGCCTGCCGGCGTAGAGATAGAAATTCACTCGGTCAAAAGCTAGGAAATCAGTTTCAAGTAAGGATTAAGACTAATGAAAGAAATGCTTGGACGTAAACTCGGAATGAGAAGATTATATACAGACGGTCGCAACGCGGTAGCGGTCACAATGGTTGATACGGACAACTGCTTCGTTGTTCAAGAAAAGACCGTCGCAAATGATGGCTATGACGCCCTGCAGTTAGGCATAGGCCGACGCAAACGCGCAACCAAGCCTCTGCGCGGCCATCTTAAGAAGGCTAAACTAAGGCACGTTCCTGCAATGCTTATGGAAATCCAGGGTAAGGTGCCTGAAGATTTCAAGAAGGGCTCGAGGCTCGACGTAGGAATTTTTAAGCCCGGAGATTCTGTTGATGTGACAGGATGGACTAAAGGGCGTGGCTTTGCCGGCGGAGTCAAACGTCACGGTTGGCGAGGTGGCCCGCGAACTCACGGATCAAACCAGCATCGTCGTATCGGCTCCGTAGGTCAGGGAACCTCCCCAGGACATCTGTGGAAAGGACGCTCTCTGCCCGGTCATTACGGAACCGAGCGCCAGACCATCCGTAATCTCGAGGTTATCAAGGTAGATGCCGACAGGCATCTACTTTTTCTTAAAGGTTCGGTTCCGGGCCCCTCGGGTGGATTTCTGATAATAAGGAAGACAGGGTCATGAAACTAAAAGTTCACAAACTCGACGGCACAACCTCAGGTACTGTTGATTTCCCTGATGAGATCTTCGCCTCTCCGGTTAACGAAAACCTGCTCTGGGAAGCGGTGGAAGCTTTCCGCGCAAACATACGTCAAGGTACGGCGAAAACAAAGACCCGAGGAGAAGTTGAAGGTTCCTCGGCAAAGATGTTCCGCCAGAAGCATCTGGGAAGGGCACGTATGGGATCAAGACGTTCCCCTGCAAGGGTTCATGGCGGTGTAGCTCACGGTCCTCAACCCCGCAGCTACAGAAAACAGCTTTCAACGGCGACACGCAGGCGCGCCCTTCTGGAGGCGATAAAACAGAAACTTCAGACAGGTAAGGTTGTGGTGATGGAAGACATAAAATTATCTGAACCTAAAACAAGACTCGTAGCTCAGGCTTTAAAACCTGTACGCGAGAAGAGTAACGCTTCCCTTCTACTTGTCTTGCCTGAACATTCGTCCGAGTTCCTGCGTGCGGCACGAAATCTCAGGGCGGTTGAAATTATTACTCAGATCGATTTGAATGCTTATTCGATATGGCGTCCGGATAAGTTAGTGCTTTTCAAATCGGCATGTAGACCTCTGGTTGCGAGGTGGAAATGAAAGACCCACGTAGGATAATAAAACACCCAATCGTTACCGAGAAATCCCTTCTGGATCGCGACGTAAAAAAACGGTATACCTTTGCCGTGGCACCCGATGCAAATAAAAATGATGTGAAGCATGCAATAGAATCCATCTTTCATGTCCACGTCATAGGTGTTAATATAATGAAGATTAAAGGTAAGGTTAAGCGTCTGGGCCGCTTTGAAGGAAGGAGAGCGGACTGGAAGAAGGCGGTAGTGAGGTTGGCCGCAGATGAACATATCGAAGAACTCACAGGAGGGGCCTGATGGCGCGAATGGTTTCTAGAGTCAAAAAATACAAGCCGATTACCCCGGGGCGTCGCTTCTATGAGGTTATTATAGATAAGGAAGTTTCCGATCAGAAACCGCACAAACCCCTTCTGGAACCTATGCGGAAGAAAAGCGGACGGAACAACCGGGGTCGGATAACCGCACCTCATCGTGGGGGTGGTGAAAAAAGGCACTATAGGATTGTGGATTTCAGGCGAGACAAGAAGGATATTCCTGGCGAGGTTGTATCCATTCAATACGACCCGAATCGCACCGCCAACATAGCCCTTATTTGTTATCAGGACGGTGAATACCGCTATATACTTGCACCTGACGGACTAATAGTAGGCAACCAGGTCATCTCGGGAACCCAGGCTCCTTTGAAGGTAGGTAATGCCTTGCCCCTGCATCGCATCCCGGTAGGCATAGAGATTCACAACGTTCAGATATTTCCACAAACCCGTGGACGCATGGTTCGCAGTGCAGGATCCTCGGCCCAGATTCTGGCCAAGGAAGGAAACCAGGCATTCGTCAAGCTGCCGTCAGGAGAGGTAAGGTTATTTTCTACTTCCTGTTACGCCACGATCGGGCGCGTATCCAATCCTGAACATTCAAAGGTAAGCGTAGGCAAGGCTGGACGGAAACGACACATGGGGCGTAGACCCCGTACCCGTGCGGTAGCCATGAATCCTCACGATCACCCTATGGGCGGTGGTGAAGGCAAGGCATCCGGTGGTCGGCCTCCCTGCTCCCGTACCGGGCTTATAGCCAAGGGTAAGAAGACCCGAAATAAAAAGAAGGCTTCAAACCGACTGATCGTCAGAAGGAGGAAATAGTGGGGCGCTCAATTAAAAAAGGTCCTTATATCGACGCAAAGCTTTTGAAAAAGGTCATGGCGCTTGATACACGAAAACAGAAGAAGGTTGTTCGAACCTGGGCTCGTCGCTCCACAATTCCCCCGGAATTCGTAGGTCATACTATAGCTGTACATAACGGGCGCAAATTCGTACCCGTGTATATTACCGAACAGATGGTAGGACACAAGCTGGGTGAATTTGCACTGACTCGAACCTTCCGCGGTCACTCCGGCAGTAAAAAAGAGGAAGGAAAGAAACGATGAGCGAAGCAATTGCGCGCGCCAGATTCGTTCGTGGATCCGCCAGAAAATATAACCAGATATTCGAGTTAATACGGGGCAGGCAGATAGACGAGGCTTTGACGCTGTTGAAATTCTTGAAGAAAGCCATCAAGGAACCGGTGTTCAAGACATTGAAAGCGGCAATCTCCAACGCTGAGATAAAAATCGGAAGGGCAAAGTTTGAACGAGAGAAGTATTTTGTTACTGATGCCCGAGCTGACACCGGACCAATCATGAGAAGAATGCGTGCCGCTCCACGGGGACATGGAGTGCTGATACGCAAGAGATTTGCACATCTAACCGTAAAGATCTCTGACGAGAAGAGGAAGTAATGGGACAGAAAGTTCATCCATACGGATTCAGACTCGGTTACATCAAGGAGTGGCAGTCGCAATGGTTCGATGAGATGCATTATGCCGAATACCTTGCCGAGGATATCCGCATCAAACGATACATATACACCAAGCTCGCCGACGCGGCTGTATCCAACGTGATGGTTCGTCGCGTAGGCTCAAAGATTGCGGTAACCATTTCAACGGCTCGACCCGGTATGGTTATAGGCCAGAAAAGGTCTAACCTTGAAGCCCTCAGCGAAGAACTCAATCAACTCGTAGGAAAACCCGTTAATATCTACGTTGAGGTTGTAAGGGTGCCTGAGTTAGAATCTCGTATCGTGGCACGTACCATCGCCAGTCAACTTGAAGGTCGTGTTGCTCACCGTCGAGCTATGCGTAGGGCTGTAACCCAAGCCATGAAGCTGGGAGCCAGAGGAATCAAAGTCGGCGTATCAGGTCGGTTGGGTGGCGCCGAGATTGCCCGGCGTGAATGGTACAAGGAAGGTCAGGTTCCTCTGCAAACCCTTGCCGCAGATATAGACTATGCCGAAGAAACCGCCTATACCATGGCAGGGACGATTGGTGTCAAGGTCTGGATATACAAAGGCGGCCTAATAGAAACCTGGAGAAGATAGTCATGTTAATGCCGAAACGAACCAGATGGCGCAAGCAACAACGCGGCAGGATGAAAGGAAAGGCAACCTCCGGTTCCACTATCGCTTTTGGAGATTACGGACTTATGAGTCTGGAACCATGCTGGTTAACCGCCAGACAGATCGAAGCCAGCCGAATAGTTCTGGCTAAGAAATTACGCAAACACGGTAAGCTCTGGATCAGGGTATTCCCTGACAAACCCGTATCCAAGAAACCGCTTGAGGTGCGAATGGGAAAAGGTAAGGGTGCACCTGAGTTCTGGGTTGCAGTAGTCAAGCCGGGAAGGATTATCTTCGAACTCGAAGGCCTTCCTGAAGATTCGGCCCGCCAGGTACTTAAAGAGGCCTCAAGCAAATTGCCTATCCGTACCAAGATAGTAAAACGTGAAGAAGGAATTCATTATGAAGGTTTCTGAACTGCGTTCAATGACTCGTGAGGAATTGGAGCACGAGCTCACCGAGCTGCGTGAAGAGGAGTTCCGGCTTCGTATTCGCAGACCTACAGAAGAGTTATCAAATGCTCTGAGACTACGATCCATACGCCGGGACATCTCAAGAATTAATACTATTCTGCGCGAAGACAAGCTGGGTATTATCAAACTCCCTAGCCGCACCAAAGCAAAAGAAGAACCTAAGGTCGAAAAGAAAGAAACGAGTAAGACTCCTGAAACAAAGGTCAAGAAGTCTACCCCTGAGAAGAGCGCAACCAAGAAAACCACCGCAAAATCTACTACAGAGAAGAAGACTCCTGCAAAGAAAAAAACAACAAAGACATCAAAATCGAAAACATCCAAGGAAAAAAATAAATGAGTAAGGGAAAAAGATTAGTAGGAATGGTAGTATCTGAAAAACCTAATAAGACCATAGTAGTGAGTGTAATTCGGAAGTCTATGCATCCTCGTTACAAGAAATATGTTAATAAACGACACAAATACTACGTACACGATTCGGAAAACCGCTCAAAGATCGGCGACCGTGTAGAGATCGAAGAAACCAGACCCCTGTCCAAGCTTAAACATTATCGACTGGTACGTATTCTTGGTGAGGAGAAATGATCCAGGATAACACAAGACTGGTAATCAGCGACAATACCGGCGCCAAAACGGCGCGGGTAATAAAGGTTTTAGGTGGTACACGTAGACGTTACGCCAGCGTAGGAGATATCGTAGTGATTACGGTGAAGTCCTCTTTGCCCTCCGCTGCCATCAGAAAAGGGGACAAAGCCAAAGCGGTCATCGTACGCACAAAAAAGGAGATTTCCCGACCCGACGGCTCCTACGTTCGGTTCGATGATAATGCCTGCGTCATTATAGATGAAAATAAACAACCCAAAGGGACACGAATCTTTGGTCCGGTGGCACGAGAATTGCGCGAACATAAGTTTACAAAGATTATTTCCCTTGCCCCGGAGGTGGTGTAGTGAAGCTTTCAATACGTAAGGGTGACCTCGTTGAAGTTATCTCCGGTGATGATAAAGGCAGACAAGGTAAGGTCCTGGGTGTAGACCGAAAGAAGGGACGTTTACTTATAGAAGGAATAAACATGGTCAAGCGGCACGAACGCCCCCGTGGTACTACAAAGCCCGGCGGGATTATCGACAAACCCGCATACATTAACCGATCCAATGCGATGCTGGTGTGCCCCAAGTGTTCTCGACCCTCAAGGGTTACTTGGCAGAACAGAGGCGAGAAGCGGATCCGCATCTGCAAGAGTTGCGGAGGAGAGATTCCATCATGAGTCTTATGCGTGATCTTTACCGGGAAAAGATTGTCCCCGCACTTATGAAGGAGTTCGGCTACCAAAACCGGATGCAGGTACCCAGGATCAAGAAGGTGGTGATTCACGTTGGCGCTGGTGAAGCATCCCAGGATCCCAAACAGATAGAGCCTATCGTGCAGGATCTTTCCATGATCACGGGTCAACGTCCGGTAATAACCAAGGCCCGAAAGGCAATCTCAAACTTCCGACTTCGTAAGGGCATGACGGTTGGAGCGCGGGTTACCCTGCGCGGCGAACGCGCTTACCATTTTCTAGAAAGATTCTTTCATTTCGCAGCGCCTCAAATAAGGGACTTTCGAGGGTTTTCTGATAATTCGTTTGACGGACGGGGCGGTTATACACTGGGCCTACGGGAACAGCTTATCTTCCCTGAGGTTGAAAGGGACAAGGTTAAGAAGATCTTCGGTATGGATATTACTATAGTAACTTCTGCCGAACGTGACGATGAGGCTAAAGAACTTTTGGCTAATCTAGGTATGCCTTTCCGAAAGGAGTGACGTGGCACGTCTGGCTTTAATAAATAGACAGAAACGCGACCCTAAGTTCCGGGTAAGGCGTTACAACCGATGCAGGCGATGCGGTCGTCCCCGTGCTTACTATCGCAAGTTCGGACTCTGCCGTATCTGTTTTCGTGAATTGGCTCTGCGCGGCGAGATCCCCGGAGTCAAAAAGGCCAGCTGGTAGGAGTGGATAATGGATGTTATCGGTGATTATCTGACTGCTATTCGAAACGCGCTTTCTGCGCGTAAGAAGGAAGTGAAAGTTCCATCCTCCAGATTCAGACAAGAGCTTTCCCGTATCCTTCTGGAAGAAGGATATATAAGTAATTTCCAGGTGCAGGAAAAGGAATTCCCTCCCAAGATTATAATACAGCTTAAATACTCTGCCCAGGGTGAGAGTGTTATTGCCGGTCTACGCCGCGTATCCAAACAATCCCGTAGGATTTACCGGAAAGCAAAGGATCTACCACAAGTAAAGAATGGTCTGGGAACCTCCGTTGTTTCTACGTCGCAGGGCGTTATGTCTGACAGGCAGGCACGGAAGATAGGCCTTGGCGGAGAAGTAATCTGTGAGGTCTGGTAATGGCCAGAGCAAGCTTAAAACCCATACCGTTACCGGCAGGAGTCAGCTTTACTGAAGCTGAACAGGGCTATTCGGTGAAAGGTCCCAAGGGTACGGTTGACGTTCCCTTCGTCCCCGGTATCGGCGCCGTGGTTGAGGATTCTCGGGTTATGCTTTCCTACCGAACCAAACTACAAGATAGGGCAATGCTCGGCCTGGCGGTCGCACTCATAAGCAACGCGGTGACCGGTGTTTCTCAGGGGTTCCAGAAGGTTCTAACCGTAAGAGGAATCGGTTACAAGGTTCAGCTGGAAGGTCGGAAATTGAATCTGGCCATTGGTTATTCCCATCCCGTTATTTTCCCCCTGCCTGAAGGGATCGAGGTTGAGATCCTAGAGCCACGATCACGGGACGATAAGAGTTGGATAGCGGATATTACCATTAAGGGTGTAGATAAGCAGCTCGTAGGACAGGTGGCAGCAAATATACGCCGTTTTCGTCCTCCCGAGCCATACAAGGGCAAGGGGATACGCTATAAGGACGAGTACGTCCGTCGCAAGCTTGGTAAACGTGCTGTTGGAGTTGAATGATGAAGAAGGTTAAACGGTTTGGACGCAAAAGACGACACCTGCACATAAGACACAAGGTTAAGGGTACGGCAGAGCGTCCACGTGTAGTTGTATTTCGTTCCAACCGTCATATTTACGCTCAGGTTGTTAACGACGACGAAGGACGGGTTCTTACAGGAATCTCCTCCCTATCCCGCGCTTTCAAGGAGTCCAAAGTAAAGAGTGACAAGAAAGAGCACGCCTCGACGGTCGGTAAACTCCTCGCCGAGGAACTCAAGAAACGCGGGATTACAAAGATTGTTTTCGATCGAGCAGGTTATAAATACCACGGCCGCATAAAGGCTTTGGCTGAAGCCGTCCGCCAACAAGGACTGGAGTTTTAGATGTTCAAAGGTAAATCTCAGATGGGGATGCCCCAGGATGAACTTCTAGATCAAGTAATTGAGATAAAGAGAGTAACCAAGGTTGTCAAGGGAGGAAAACGTTTCAAACTGTCAGCCACCGTAGTTGTCGGTGACGGAGCGGGAAACGTAGGGGTCGGACACGGGAAAGCCAACGAGGTGGCCCTTGCTGTAGCTAAGGGCAAGGAACATGCCCGAAAATCGATGCAGAAAATCTCTGTAGGACGGACCATTCCCCACCAGACAGATGCTAGATTTTCAGCAAGCAAGGTGATAATTAAACCCGCCTCACCAGGAACCGGGTTGGTTGCTACCTTGCCGGTCCGGGCAGTACTTCAGGTTTCCGGTATCAAAGATGCATTGACCAAATCTTTGGGTTCACATACACCTTTTAACCTGGCGATGGCTACCATTACTGCACTGAAGAAACTACGCAGACTGGATGAAGTGGCGCGTTTACGCAATAAACCGATCTCATATTTCATGGAGCGAGACGATGTCCAGGAAAGCTAAGACGCTTAAGGTCACTCTGGTTCGCAGCCTGATTGATACCAAACCTGTACATAAGAAGAACGCTCGTGCCCTGGGCTTACGCAGACGGGGAGCAATTCGTATCCACGAAGATAGTCCGGTGATCAGAGGAATGATAGCAAAGATTTCTCATCTGGTTAAGATAGAGGAGGCCTCCGATGGCTGAGAAATTAAAAAGACACCCTGGAGCTCATAAACGCTGCAAGCGTCTGGGCTGCGGACCGGGTTCTGGCAAAGGCGGTACATCGAGCAGAGGAAATAAAGGAGCCGGACAACGTTCAGGTAAGGAACACGGGCCCAAGTTCGAGGGTGGGCAGATGCCTCTTGCTCGCAGGATACCAAAGCGCGGGATGCAGAAAGGGAAAAAGATAAACCGGATGCATCAGCCCAAGGGTAGTGTACATCGTCGCTATCAAATCCTAAATCTCATTCGCCTTGCACAGTGGGATCCTTCGGAACCGGTAAATCCCCAAACCCTTGCTGAAAAAGGACTAATTCGCAGTAAGGATCGTCCGGTTAAGCTCCTGGCCCGAGGTGAGATCAATAAACCCTTGAATATCACCGTACACACTGCCTCTGAAGCAGCTAGGAAGATGGTTGAGAAAGCCGGTGGAAAGCTGGAGTTCACATCATGATGCAGGGCGTGGGCAATATCTTTAAGATCCCGGACTTAAGAAAGAAGATCCTGTTCACCCTTCTTATGGTTGTTATTTATCGACTGGGCACCCACATCCCAGCACCTGGGATAAACCCCGCAGTAATGGCTCAGTTCTTTTCCACTCAACTCAAGGGTACGGTATTCGGACTTTACGATCTGTTCGTAGGCGGGGCTTTCTCACGCGGAGCTATCTTCGGTTTCGGAATAATGCCTTACATAATGGCTTCCATTTTTTTCCAGCTTTTGGGTTCGGTTTTCCCCCAGATACAGAAGCTGCAGCAGGATGAGGAAGGTCGCCGTAAGGTTACCCAGTACACCCGCTATCTAACCGTAGCTCTCGCCATTGGTTACTCCACCTTCCTTACCGTTTCCCTCAGCAAACAACAGATGGGTGGTTATCCTGTCCTGGTTGAGGGTGGAATAATGTTGAGGCTTCTTACTATCTTAACACTCACAACCGGAACCATCTTCCTGATGTGGATAGGTGAATTGATTACGGAAAAAGGTGTGGGAAATGGCATCAGTTTCCTTATCTTTATTGGGTGTCTTGATTCGATCCCTAAGAACATCATAGACACGGCGAGACTGGAGAAACCATGGTACGTCTGGGTTATCCTGATTGGGATTATTGTCTTCACTTTTGCAGCGATGGTTCTCATGACCCAGGCGACTCGGAAGATCCCGGTCCAGTATCCCAAACGCGTGATCGGAAGAAGGATTTACGGTGGGCAGTCTACGTTCATTCCTCTCAGGCTGAATACTGCCGGCGTCATCCCTATTATCTTTGGCCAGACATTGATGTCTGTACCCGCGACCATTGCAAGGTTTGCCTTTCCTGAAACCAAGTTCGGGGAATGGATAACGGTGTGGTTGGGATTCGGACACCCCCTTTATCAGGTTCTTCTGGGGCTTCTCATCATATTCTTCGCCTACTTCTATACCTCTATAGTATTTAATCCGCAGGATCTTGCCAACAACATGAAAAGGATGGGTGGCTTCATCCCCGGGATCCGACCCGGGGCAAAGACCGCCGAGTACATAAATACGATTCTGGCCAGGATAACCCTGCCCGGAGCGATCTTTTTAGGAATTGTAGCCCTGATGCCGAGCTGGATTATGGGCAGTCTTGGCGTTCAGTTTTACCTGGGTGGAACCACCTACCTCATCATCGTAGGCGTTGCCCTTGATACAATCCAGCAGATAGAATCCCATCTCTTGATGCGATCCTACGAAGGTCTCCTAAAAGGAACCAAGCTACGAGGTCGCCGTTGAGGATCGAGATTCTTCTGGGACCTCCGGGCGCCGGAAAGGGCACCATGGCAGCCTATCTTTCCCGTTGCGCCGGGCTTTCGGTCTTCGTTACCGGTGACGTACTCAGGCAGGCCATTTCATCGGGAAGCGAGTTGGGGCAGAGGGTGAAAGTCGACGTTGAGCAAGGTCGCCTGGTGGACGATGAAACCATCCTCAACCTGGTTAAGAAGTTCCTGACAGAGCACTCTGAAGGTGTGATTTTCGACGGTTTCCCCCGCACCTTACGACAGGCTGAAGACCTGAGGGCAATCCTGGACCCGGCTGATGAGCTCCGGGTTATCCATCTGGATACTTCAGCAGAAACCGTAGTTGCAAGACTTTCTGCCCGTAGGATGTGCCCGCAGTGTGGTCGTATATATAACCTGCGTTTTAAGCCTCCTTTAACGGACGAACTCTGCGATGAATGCAATACCAGGCTTATTCAACGCAAAGACGATACAGAAGTGGTCATTAAAGAACGGTATCGGATCTATCTAAAGGAAACAGCTCCTTTGGTTGGATACTTTGCCGATGTTCTGATGAAGGTAGACGGCAACGCACCTGCCGATGTTGTTTTTCGCGAACTCAAGGAAGAACTTTGTCCGGGATAGTCATAAAGTCCGCCAAAGAGATTGCCGGTATCCGCAAGGCGGGAAGAATACTCGCACAAACCTTGAAGCGGGCTGCCCAGGAAGTGGCTCCTCGAAGGACGACGAAACAGATAGATGAAGTCATAGAGGACTTCATACGTTCGGCGGGCGCTGAACCAACATTCAAGGGATATCGTGGATTCCCGGCTTCCTCCTGCATAAGCATCAATGAAGAGGTGATACACGGAATCCCCGGGGATCGTGTGTTAAAACCAGGAGATCTGGTAAAGATCGATGTAGGAGTGACAAAGGACGGTTTTATTGCCGATTCTGCGGTCAGTATTCCGGTGGGCGAAGTAACACAGGATGTTATGCGGCTCATGGAAACCACCCATAATGCATTGAGTTCGGCAATAAAAGAGGCGAAGACAGGGAATCGGATCGGTGATATTAGTAATACCATCTTCGAGGTCGCTCAGAATGAAGGATTTGAAGTGGTCCGTGATTATTTCGGTCACGGCACAGGGCTATCCCTTCACGAAGAACCCAATATTCCCAACTTCGGGCCTGCAGGTGTAGGCCCATTGCTCGAGCAAGGTATGACTATCGCTATTGAACCGATGTTGAATCTGGGAACGGGTAAGGTGAAATTGTTGGATGATCACTGGACGGTCGTAACCGCCGATGCTAAACTTTCGGCTCACTTTGAACACACGGTTGCGGTTACGAAAAACGGACCTGAGATATTGACGTTAGATGTCTAAAAAAGATTTGATACAGACCGAAGGTTCGGTAGTTGAGGCACTTCCTAATGCAACCTTCAGGGTCAAATTGGATAACGGATTCAGGGTATTAGCGCATCTTTCAGGCAAGATGCGTATGCATTATATTAAGATATTACCCGGAGATCGGGTGCTGGTAGAGCTTTCGCCATACGACCTCACAAGAGGGCGGATTGTCTACCGGTTCAAGTGAGAGCATAACAAGGAGTCTAAAGGTATGAAGGTTAAGGCTTCGGTCAAGAAACGGTGTGTGCATTGCAAGATCGTGAAACGCCATGGAAGGGTATACGTGATCTGCAAGCGCAATCCGAAGCACAAACAGAGACAAGGATAGGAGGCTCGATGGCTCGTATAGCAGGTATTGATTTACCGCCTAAGAAGGCGATAGAATACGCCCTTCCCTATGTATACGGTATCGGACTTCCTACAGCGCGAAGGATCCTTAAAGCTGCAGGGATTGACCCGCGCAAGAAAGTAAAGGACTTAGACGAGAAGGAATTGAGTCAAATTCGTCAGGAGATCGAAGAAAACTATAAGGTAGAGGGTAGTTTGCGCGCGGATTTATCGGCATCGATCAAGCGATTAGTTGAGATTAACTGTTATAGAGGCATCCGTCACAAGGCCGGGCTGCCGGTTCGCGGTCAGCGGACGCGAACAAATGCCCGTACACGTAAAGGTCCAAAGAAGACCAGTGGTGCCATTAAGAAGAAAGCCTAGGAGGATTGTTGGCCAGGAAAAGGACTCATCGTAAGAAGAAGCGATTCCCGGAGATCGGGATCGTTAAGATTCACGCAACCTTCAATAATACTATCATCTCCATCGCAGATCGAGAAGGCAATGTTCTGGTTTGGGGCTCCGGCGGCAAGATTGGTTTTAAGGGAGCTAAGAAAGGAACTCCCTTTGCGGCCCAGCAGGCTACCGACGCAGCCGCACGCGACGCAGCGACCCAAGGTCTAAAAAAAGTGGACGTTTTCGTGAAGGGACCGGGTCCGGGTCGAGAAACCGCGATACGTTCCCTGCAAAATGCAGGACTTCAGATTACACGTATCGTAGACACGACACCGATCCCTCATAACGGCTGCCGGCCTCCTAAACAGAGACGAGTCTAGGAGTACGAGATGGCTAGAGATTTATCACCGGTTTGCAAGAAGTGCAGGCGGGAAGGTGAGAAACTATTCCTCAAAGGTGAAAGATGTCTTTCTGAAAAATGTTCACTCTCTCGCCGAGGGGCAAAAGAAAGGTCACGATTCCTCAGGCGCAGTTCGGCTTATGCCCAGCAATTAAAAGAAAAACAGAAACTTCGTCTCATGTACGGTGTCTTCGAGGGGCAATTCAGGCGTTTCTTCAGATTGGCAGCCAAACGAGGAAACCCGGCAATTGAGCTGCTTCTTCTTCTTGAGCGCCGGTTGGATAACGTCGTTTACCGAATCGGCTGGGCACAGAGTCGACCTCAGGCTCGGCAGATGGTAAGGCATGGTCACTTAATGATAGATGGACACAAGGTTGATGTCCCTTCCTACCTTGTAAAGACCGATGACCTTATTGAACTACGTAAACCTGAAACCAGTTACGCACAGGAACGCACCGAGTTAACAGACGAATCCAGACTCGTAAGTTGGCTTAATCTGGACGGGAAAAAAATAAGGGTAAATCGTTTACCCGCTGGCGAAGATGTAGCTGAGATACCGATCAATTCTCAACTCATCGTCGAACTTTACTCCAAGTAAAGGAGGGCCCGGTGACTGAGTATCGTCGATTTATAAAGATACCCGAAGCGGTTGATACAGACAGGGAATTACTTACGTCTACGTTCGGGAGATTTACTTTGGGGCCTCTGGCTCGTGGTTGGGGATGGACGATGGGTACCGTGATTCGCCGTGCCATGCTATCTTCTGTAGAAGGGGTAGCACCCACCCAGTTGAGAATAAACGGTGTAATCCACGAGTTTTCCACCCTGGAAGGTGTGCTGGAAGATATTCCACTCATCGTTCTTAATGTAAAAAAATTACGATTCAAACTCAATGGGGAGGGTCCGGAGTATGTCCGTCTCCACGCCACAGAACCGAAAGCCTACAAGGCCAGCGACCTTGAGTTAAGCCCAAACGTGACGCTGGTTAACGTCGAGACTCCGATCTTGACCTTAACCGCCCAGGATCGTTCGGTCCATCTTGAGATCAAGTTGGAAAGGGGACGAGGATATGAAAATCAGGAATCGGTAAAGAAACGTTCTCCTGTTGAACCGGAGGGTACGATATTTCTGGACGCCTTCTACTCACCGGTTCGTCAAGTTAGACTCGACGTAACCAACGTTCGCTACGGAGAACGCACAGACTACGAACAGGTTGTGTTCGAGGTTACTACAGACGGCAGTGTAACGCCTGAGGAAACCCTTCACCATACTGCCGGACTCTTGAAGGATCATTTCCAAGCCCTTTTTAGCATCAGCGAACCCAAGGATGAATCAGCCGAAGCTGAAGCTGTGGAAAGACCGGTTTGGATGGATATGACCTTAGAAAACCTTGAAATACCCCAAACCGTAAAAAAGGTTCTGGCTGATCACGGATTAAAAACGGTTGCAGAACTGGTAAGCCTCACCGAAGCGGATGTTATAGCCTGGGGTGAGATTAAGCCCCGATCTTTCGCTATCCTCAGGTCGCGTCTGCAGGATCTGGGTGCAGAATTCGTAAAGGTGGAGCCCGAGGTTGATTCCACAGAAGAGGAGGAAGAAGAAGATGAGACATAGAAAGGATTTACAGAAATTAGGTCGTCCTCGAGCTCACCGTAAAGCGGTGGTTAATTCCCTGGTTCGATCTCTATTAACCCACGATCGAATCACAACAACCTTATCAAAGGCCAAGGCTGCCCAACGTGTAGCGGAAAGACTTGTGAGTCGCTGTAAACGCGACGACCTGGCTACGCGTCGTTACGCGTATACTTATCTAAATAACCACGCGCTTGTGAGGCACCTTTTTGACGAGGTTCGACCCCGTTACGAAGATCGAAGCAGCGGATTTACCAGGATATTTCTTCTGGGCAATCGTTTAGGTGACGGCGCTCAAATGGCAGTGCTTGAGATGACTGTAAAAGGAGAGGAGTCGAAGAAGACATCCAGGGATAAGAAAACACATGCAAAACCCGCTGCAAAAGAGCAGGCCACAGCTAAAACAAGCAAGAAAGAAGATTCGCAACCCAAAAAAACAGCGACAAAAAAGAAAAAACCCGCTACAAAAAAGTAACTTAGGTGCTACGACCTTTTCTTCAGGCAAAGATAAGCTCCCTTGTGGTAACCGAAAAGAGTATTGCCTACGAAGGAAGCCTTGGTGTTCCCGGATCAGTGATGGAGAAAGGGGGTTTGTCGCCCGGTCAGCTGGTTCTGGTCATCAACCTCGAAAACGGCGCGCGGTTTGAAACCTACCTCATTGAAGAACCTGAGGGTATATCTTCCTTAAGAGGCGGTGCGGCTCGCCTTGGTGAGATTGGTGACCGTTTACTTGTTATGGCATTTGCTTGGCTTGGACCAGGGGAGTCTTCCAACCCCAAGGTAATAAAGGTCGACGAGCGTAATCGCGTTGTGGAGACATCGTGACGGTCATTATTCTCGCCGCAGGTAAAGGAAAGCGAATGATGGTCCGGGGTCCGAAGGTTCTCCAACCTCTTCTTGGAAAACCCATGATTTGTCACATTATGTCAACGGTAAATCGTTTTTCCCCTGAAGAGATCCTGGTCGTGGTAAGTCCTTCAGGTCATGAGGGAATTCAAAAGGTTCTTGGCAACGAAGGCATAAGATATGTGCATCAAAACGATCCAAGAGGGACGGCAGACGCTGTAAGTCTCTGTAGTGACTTGGTTGGAACACGAAGGGTGATGGTACTTTGTGGCGATGTCCCTCTGATTCGTTCTCAAACCCTTGCCGATATGATTGAACTGCATCAATCAAGAGGTGCCGCGGCTACACTCCTTTCTGCCGAGTTGCCCGACCCCTCAGGATACGGAAGGATTATCCGCAACGGTAACGGATCCGTTCGGGGCATAATCGAGCATAAGGACGCCTCAGCCTCGGAACGGGATATTAGGGAAATTAATTCAGGAACATATGTCTTTGAGTCTGAGATACTGTTCGATTTCTTAAAACGGGTAGAACCCAGTCCGGCAACAGGTGAATACTACCTGACCGACGTTGTGGCGATGCTTGTAAACGCAGGAATGCCGGTTGAAGCCCTTAAAATTGAGGATCGAAACGAGGTAATGGGTATAAACGACAGAACTGCCCTTAAGCGGGTGGAGGATATATACCGTCGCAGGTTACTTGCTAAATGGGCTAAAGCGGGGGCCCTGGTCCAGCATCCCCAAATGCTCTGGGCCGACAGCGATGTGGAGTTGGCTCCCGGAGCCAGGATTATCGGCAGGGCTGTTTTACGCGGGTTTACCAGTATAGGACCAGGTTCGTCAATCGGTCCTTCCGTTCATCTGGAGGATACGGTTATTGAAGGCAATAACAAAATAAAGGGGTCAAGATTAAGAAGATCATCCTGATCGTTCTTGTTATCTTGGTTTCGGGAGCGGCGGTTTCAGTAGGCTTCTATTTTTTGACCCGTAACAAACCTGTGCCCGAGGAGGTTATTCGAGTGGAGGTATACAATGGATCAGGTGTCCAAGGTGTAGCCCGTAGAACCCAAATATATCTTAGGACAATGGGATACGATGTACTTAAAATAGGTACGGCCAGTGACCACTTCGATAATACCATCGTGGTCGAGCGTCTCAGCCCGAACAACGCGAACGCCCAAATGCTTGCTCGCACACTAAAACTTAAAAACCGTTTTGTGACACGATCCATCGATTCCACCCTTGCGGTATCTGTAACCCTGTTTATCGGGGAAGACTATGAAAACTTCCTGCCTGACAGTGTGGAGACGATTCAATGAAGCTTCCTTCCGCATTCGCCAAAAAGTTAGCCAGGATTTTGAACGACAAGAAGGCTGAAGATATACGCATCCTCGACGTACGAGGTCTCTCGACCGTAACGGAGTTTTTTATATTTGCATCTTCTTCTTCCAGTGTTCACAACCGGGCGCTGGCAGAGGAACTGCGCATCAGGGGTAAAGAGGACTGGAAGATTCATCATCTAGAAGGTGTGGAAGGCGGTGATTGGATTCTCTTGGATTTTGTGGAGGTAATAGTCCATCTTTTTTTAGATGAAACACGGCAGTTTTATGGGCTAGAGCAGCTCTGGGGTGATGCAAAGGAGGTGCAATGGACTTGACAGACGAAGGAAAGTTCTTATTCTTACCTATGAAGGCTCAAAGGAGGTGCCGTGAACCTTTATAGTCTTCTAAAGCCTGAACGTATCAATCTCGATCTTGCGAGCCGTAAAAAGCAAGAAGTGCTTCGAGAACTTGTAGGCGCTATTCGCAAGAACGAGGATGCCGATCTCTTGGTTTCCACCCTCTTAAAACGCGAGGATCTCGGATCAACGGGTATCGGTAAAGGGGTAGCTATACCCCATGGCAGATCGTTGGTAGTGGACAAGTTGGAGTTGGTCGTGGGCAGATCGAAGGAAGGCGTGTCCTTCGATGCCATCGACAAAAAGCCGGTTCACCTTTTTTTCCTTATCGTTGCTCCGCCCCAGGATCCTGGTAACCAGTATCTGATTATCCTTGGTCGGGTAGCAGTAGTATGTCAGGAACTTTTAAAAAGAAAGGCTTACGAGAAACCTGAAACTCCGGAGGAGTTTATAAAGCTGGTAAAAGAGATCGAAGGGAAACTTTAATGTCCGAGGAGATAAAAATCCTGCTCGAACTCCAGCATCTCGACTATATGATAAAGGACTGGCGCAACGACGAAACCCGAAAACAGTTTCAGAAGATAGGCTTCAAGGTTGAGGACGATCCGGTACAGATGCTATTAAAGAAACGTGAAAAACTTGCAGAACGCATTAACAAATCCCTATACCAGATGTATGAACGGATCCTCTCCCGGTACAAGGATTGGGCCATAGTACCGGTGCTCAACGGTTTCTGCGGCGGGTGCTTCAGCAAGGTTCCGACCGAACTCTCAGGTCAGCGCAAGGTCATTAACAACTGCCCCAATTGCGGACGGTTCATCTACTGGGATTAAGGACACTGGGAATATAATGAGGGCCGATGTGAGGAAAGTAAGGTTTAAGGCGTTAAAGCCGATAGCCTTGGGAGTGGTATTGCTGTGCGGTCTGGCAGGATGCAAAGGTACTTCCGAGGACAGTTACGGTACCCAGCCGCCTGCAAGCGAGGTCGAGCACGATTTTGAGAAGCCGGACAGCGCTCGCGAACTGCCCCGGATCAAGATGACGCTGGGTGGAGAGGAGATCAGCCTGGAAGTGGTGCGTGAGAGCAAAGACATAAGGCAGGGTCTCATGTTCCGCGATACCCTCGCTTCCAACGCAGGCATGCTTTTTGTATTTCCTCAGGACCACCTCTCCCCTTTCTGGATGAAGAACACCTACGTTCCGCTGTCCATAGCTTTCGTATCTAAAGACAGTATTATCGTAGGTGTTATTAGCAGGATGGAGCCTCTGGATACGGTAACCAAGCACATGCCGGGCTTGCCCTACCGCTTTGCTATAGAGATGAACGCCGGCTGGTTCGAGGCTCACGGGGTAAAGGTAGGTGCGAGGATTAAGATTCCGGCGCTGCCTTAACGGAGGACACCAGGGTGTCCGGACAGACTCTCCAGCCTGTCTTTAGTAAAATAAGTAGGAGGTTAGTTGTATAAGTTAAACCTGAT
>JAFGSK010000056.1 GCA_016934635.1 Caldifarciminota bacterium | reverse complement strand
GCCTGTTGAAAATAGGATAGCGGATCCAAAACCTGATAAGTATAATCAGGAAAAAAACTACAAAGGAGGATCCGCTATGACGGATGACACATAAACCAGAAAGGAAAGTTAAGTGGGAAGGAAGGAACAGGAGGGAATCACTCTAAGGGACATCCCCCTAGATCATACTACTCGATTGTTATCGTCATACTTTCGACAGTGAATGAGGTCAATTAATCCCCAGACTTCTCCCCCGTCTGAGTCAAATAATCCAGATTATTTCCAAAACCCATAAAAAACTCCTTTCTCTCAGATATTTAAAAAGGTTATCAAACTTAAGGTGGCATATTAGCCATCACTTTCTTCTCTGTATTATTTGATACAATTGTTGAGACGGCTATGAGGAAGTACAGGAGAATATTGTGTTGAGCTGACAAAAATAGGTGACTCAGTAAAGAAGCTGTGAACGCGACCATCAGACCTTCAACTAATAAGGCACGCCTGCGGTCTTTAATCTTGGAATAGAACTTACGTGTACGCCAGAAATTTCGTAACGAGAAAAAGAGAATACCTATAAATGGCAGGAAGCCTGCCAAACCGGTTCCTGAAAGAATCTCGAGATATGAGTTGTGTATAACTGGATTAAAAACGTAAGGGGTTGTTTCAGAATAGAAACGAAAGAAATAATAAAAACAATCAACACCTATACCGAACAAAGGATAATCAAGAAACATTTCCACGGCTTTGACCGCAAAGTGCGAACGCCATACGATTGAACCTACTCGAGTTGCCGTAAAGAAACTCATCAGATTCAAACCAGTCGAGGCAAAGTATCGCTGAAACGCAAAGTAAAATATAATGGTCCCTACGAATAACAGTAAGATACCCAAAAGTGGTTTTTTAAAACGCGTAAATAGGAAAACCTGAAGGGGCACAAATATCATAAGCATGCTTCTGGAATAGGTTAGAGGCAAAGCAAGGGATATGAGAAGGAATGCGCTGAAATAAAATATCCTTTTCCATCGCTTCTCAGCACCGAATCCAGAATAGAATGATATCGTAAGGAACGGTAGAAGCCAGAAACCGAAATAGTTAGCATCGGTGATTGTCCCAATCGCTCTTGCAAGAGGATGACTGAAGAATTTCATGACGACCGATATCAGAGATTGGACGACCATGCCGATAATGAAGAAATCCAGAATCGTCCTCAGCCGTTTTTCATCAGAAAATAAATTGACACAAGTCCAATACAATAAAAGGTTTCCGAAAAAGAGACCCACCCCTAGGAAAGCTTCCTTAATAAACCAGGAACTCAGCAGAGAAAGACAGCACCCCGCGAAGAAAACCAGTAGTGATGCTCCTACTGCCGTGATTTTAAAGGAGGGTGTACGTTTACTTAAAAGAATATTCGGTACACTCAAGACAACCATCAATAGTCCGAATAGCCGGGTAAAGCTTCCTGTCGGGAAAAGGTCATTGACAATGAGGAGTAATGGCACTAGGAAAAAGTAAGCAAGCCAAAAAGGATATGGATTAACCACCACGAGTAAAATTATCAACAGACCCAGCGGCGCTACTGCCATAACGATTCCCATCATACCAGAAACGAGGAAGAAGAAGGGGATTCCTATTGCTAATAAAGATATAGCCGCCAGAGCAACCCATAATGGTTCCCGGCTGAAATGTCTTACGGAGTTTAACGCTTTACTCATCTCAGATCGGTCTTGCGGTGATCTCCTTGCATCTCTAACTCTACCGATATTGGTGGTAAATGTCAATCAGAATCTTAGGTTGGGTGTTTGACATCTTCTTATCCAAGGGTAGACTTGACTATGTTAATTTTTTTGGCAATGCTTTTAAATCTAATTTCTGTAGGTGGGACAACGATATTTGACGCTAGAGGCGAAGAACTCTCATTTAAGGAATTCGTAGAAGCTTTGAGTACCTACGATGTTATCTTTATAGGTGAACAACATGGTGTCGCACCGATCCACCAAACAGAGCTTGCAATATTCAATGACCTGATTCGAAGTGAAACGAAGCCGGTCCTGGCTCTCGAGATGTTCGAGCAAGACATTCAAGAATTACTAGATTCGTATCTAGCTGGTGAGATATCCGAGGATAGTTTTCTCGCTTTATCTCGTCCTTGGCCCAATTACCAGACCGACTATCGTCCTTTAATTGAGATGGCAAAAGCCAACTCGATCCCGGTAGTGGCTGCCAATATCCCTCGACGCGCGGCAGCGGCTGTGGCTCGAGCTGATACTGTAACAACGCAAGCCCTTGGCATTGACAGTATATATATGCCTGACATCCTGTACCTTGATTCTCGAGAATACTACGAGCGTTTCGAAGCCACAATGCTAACCATGTCTCACGGAAGTCCGATGGGCGAGATGAATATAGATGCTTTGTACAAGGCGCAGGTTCTCAAGGATGCGGCTATGGCACAAGCCCTGCATCCCTATCTGGAGAGAAAGGTAATCTTTGTATGCGGTAGCTTCCACTCAGATTATCATCTCGGTATTCCGTACCAGCTTGGGAAAAATCATCCGGATTTACGGATAGCGGTGGTGACTTTTATCAGCGCTGACGAGGAATTAAAAGAAGAGGCTCAGCCGTCGATTGCAGATTTCATCTGGATATATTCCACCGACGAAACCTCGAATTAACGTCTGGGATACAAGCACTAATATCTTCTTCCCATTGACACATCTAGGGGAAAGAGTATTATATTTCCATGCTTAGAGTTAAGGATTGCATGCAGACCAAACCCCAAACCATTTCTCCTGAAACTACCCTACGCGATGCCGTTGCTATAATGCTTGAAAAAGACCTACCTGGGCTTACAGTAATTGACGAGAAGAAACAAATCTTAGGTGTCTTGACTCTGGGATACCTCCTGCGTGGTTTTACGCCCGATCACGTAAATCAACTTTCAGAGGCCATGATAGCCGAGTTGGAGCAGGTTAACATCCAAGCCTTTTTCGGACCCACCAGCCCACTTTTTTTGACTGCCGATTTCTTTAAACAAGATGTTGTATCTCTTTCTCCGGATGACTCTTTAATATATGCGGCTTCGGAGATAGAGCGTCAGATGCTGGAATTCTTACCTGTCGTCAAAAAGGATAAGTTAGTTGGGATTCTTAGTCGCTTCGATCTTATGAAGGCTTTCTTTTCTAAAGCACCCTTTTCTTAATTTTGATCCGAGTTCCTTTTCTCGTTTTTAGGAGGGAGGATTCTATTGATCTTCCCGGGGAAGAATACGAACAGCGTCTTTAACTAGCTTTTCTACCGCTTCTCCTAACTGCTCCTCATCTACTAATCCGTCCTCCATAAGTTCCTGTAGCCGTTTTTCATTTGCCATCACTACCTTCTCCCAAAGACCAAGCTTCTCCAATACCTCCCTCAACTTCGTCTGATTGATCTTGTAGTGTGTATTGCCTACCAGTCTGGCCGAGCCCTTGGATGAAAAAACCTTACGCTCACCACTTTCCTTCATCTTATCGATAATTTTTTGTTTGACGGCTTCCATCTGCTTTTCTATCTCAGCCCTCATTACACGTAAATCGAGGTAGTGACTTATTGAATCTGCCAAATCCTCTGAAAGATACGGGAATTCTTGATCAGAAGGGGGCACCTCCGGGCTGTATCCGGAGAAGTAAAGGTAGACCGCGGTGCGCGATGCAACGAAATCGGCAATATGAAGAGCCCATTCCAAAGGGCTTTTTGGCATCCTGAGAGGCTGTGGCCCCCACAATCCCTGATGGCACTCGATGGCATTCATTATCTCCTCGAAGAAGGCAGTTTCGTCAGCTAATTCCTTAAGCTGATAGCGAACTATTAAGGGATGGTCTTCCTCGGTATGCCCTTCGTCCTTGACGCCGTTCTTGAAAGAGTCGTGCAGAATTGCGGCGGCGCGCAACACGTCCAGTTTCTCACCCTCTATCTTGAACACCTTGGCAATCTCTGAAGCAAGGTACACAACGCGCTTCGTATGCAGGACTAATCCGCCGTCCCCCAGGGTATCAAGAGGATGAAATCTTCCTGACGCCGATGCGGGAACGTGCCAGAAGTAGTCAGGAACCTTCTTTAAGGACTTGGAGACGAACTTCTTTATGGACGCATCCTGGATAGAGGATAACTCCTCATCCAGGTTGAATTCAAGCTCATCGCTCATATAAGCGTAATGTTAAGGAATATTGGGGATTTGTCAAACGCAATTATTGCCGTATCTTGACCTTTCAGAAGCGACTAATCCTTAGCCTGTATCGTTCAGGACAGAAAACGCTGACTGATTTTTCTATTCCTTTATACCACTAGAGGGCAGGAGCTTGTATTCGCCTTCCATGGTGAAAACTATCTCTTCTCCCGGACTTAATTCAAATCTTGTCAGCATATCGTAAGTAGCCAAAACCATCCCTGTCTCCTTTGCCATGTACTGGTATTGTTCGAAGGTTTCAACCTCCTCTGGCATATCCTGAGTTATCTTTATCTCGATGCAGTTGTCGTAACCGTTCGCTTCTACACCTTCTTCGACAACCTCGTAGTGAATGGTATCGGTCGTGGTATCATCGACCTCGTAGATATGCTCCCACTGGTCTCCAAGTTTTGGGTTAGACGGAGAGACCATGTCGGGCTCCGAATCTGAGATATCATCGAAGGAGTAGACTGAGTCACCGTCAATGTGAACCCAGCTGTAATAAACCTGAGGCTCCATGTCTTTCATATAGGATATAGTTCTAATTTCCCACACCGCAAGGGGATTGGATCCGGTAAGCTGGGTTTCTCCTATGACTTCAGTAATACTCGTGGTAGTGTCTGTCCAGGTCGTGTCCTCCCCCGGGAATCCCTCCGGATAATCGGTGGTGTACGTATAAACACCTAGGTAATTCCACTCCTTGCCCAGTTCGTAAGGGAAGTAGGGTGATGAGCCTGCACCATCCTGTTCAAAATTAGAAATTCCTTCGCCTGGGTTTCTAAAGCCTTCAAGTCCCTCCTCGCACCCGACAAAGCCGGCTGCAAGAACGAGGACGGCCGAAATCGAAAGAATCTTTTTCACAACAACCACCTTGGTTTATAATACAGTGTATCGATTATTCTCTCCGAATCAACCCCCAGATCTTGGGGAGGTCCACTTAGTTATCGGGGTATTTCTAGAGTTGTACAACAACTTGCAGAAAAAAAACGCGGAGCTTTTGGCTCCGCGTTAACAATCTTGAGATTCCGATTAGCTTATTCGAATGACTTGAGCTCGGTGGTGGATTCCATTTCCATATACATCACATCAGTTATGTCAGTTACGGTCTTGAACCACACCTTGACAGTGCCGTGTTTCTTATCCATCCACATGTATCCTTCGTATGTAACGTTTTCAACTGCCTTAGGAGTCATGGAGACCTTGAGGGTTTTGCTGTAGGTGCCAGCAGGAACAGTAACTTCTACATTTTCTTCTACGACCTCGTAGTTGACCGCGTAGTCGCCTTCACCGAGAGTCCACTTGGTTCCTAACTCGAGAGTGTAAGGCCAGACTGTAATAAAAGCTGAGTCTGTCTTGTCACTGTAGAAGTTAACCTTATCGCCGTCCTTGTCGAAGCCCATATAGCTGTATGCGCCATCCTGATTCTTGAACTCCCAGACTTCTGTTTCATCTTCGAGGGTTGTTTTACCCATACACTCAGAAGTATTATCCCAGGTAGAGTCATTTACGACTGAACTGGAATCAAAGGCCATCCACGTTGAATCGTGAGTTACGACTGTTGATGTAGCAATATTGCCTTCTTTTGCTGGATAGTAGTCTACTGCGCCGCCGAATATATCGCAGCCAGCGAACCCGATCACCAGAGCAACGGCCATTACGACCATTAATGCTTTTTTCATAACGTAACCTCCTTAGGTTTTAGTACGAAAGTCTATTGATTATTTGAGGTTTGTCAAGCCTACTATTGTACCTTTATGTTTACATATCTCAACTCAATCACTTTTGTTAATCTTTCGTTCATCGAACGCATAAACATTCCCGGAGGCTTGACTCCAAGCGTTTTTCACCTACACTATTAATAGACTAGGAGGAAGATATGCGTATAAGTGGTCGGATGGTTTTCCTTGTCTTATTGATTCTTACAACCATATCGTGCAACGAGGAAGAACCTGTGGAGTGGGAAGTAAGGGAATCCTATGTGCTATCAACTGATGCCCATTCCCGTATATTTGTTCACGACGATCAAGGCGTAGTGTTGGCGACCCTTACGCCCTTACAGGACAGCATGGAAGGTATATACTCCCCTGTTCTTTTCGATAACTCCCAAAGAATAGCCTTCCTTTCCAGCGCTAAACCCGATAAACCACCCTCCCTGTGCGTAACAGACCGAAGCGGAGAAGAACTCTTGATCTACGAAGGATTATACGTAGACCAACTAGATGGTTCACAAGCCACACCAATTTTGTATTTTACCATCAACGAAGGGTATCAAAAGATATACACCTTGTCCGTGCTGAACGATCCGCCTTCGGCTGATTATCTGTTTCGAGACACCATAGCCCAAAGCGAAACGTCCGGACCCGTAATCCTAAGGCATGCCTTTGCTCCTTCCCTGTCCCCTGACGGATCTGAGATCGCATTCATCAATAAAGGGCTTTACTGGGACACCTTGGTGGACATGTTCGGCCGCAAGACGCCTATTCAAAAGGAACGTATCGACATTGGTCGAGTTAATCAGGACGGAAGTGACTACCGTCTGGTTACAGGAAACCAACTCCCTTACAGGACGCTGCCTTCAAGTTCATGGCTGGGGCTTTCCTGGTCTCACGACGGGAAGTGGATTTTCGCAGTGTCAAAAGACGATGAAACCAATGCCTTGGAAACTATTTACGCCGTACATACGGAGTACGGCTCCGTCCATATTGTAACACGGGATTACTTCCGGTTTTACAACTATTTCTGTCCTTCCCCTACTGGGGATACGATAATCCTGGGTACTTGCCCGCCCCATGCAGATCTTTATGTAGTTACGTTTTCGGATGAAAACGGAAATCCAAAGATAGGTTATACACGCACCCGGCTTACCGATAGCGAAATCTATACCGAACCCAACTGGAAGGCAACCAACCCTTGAGGTTATTTATCCTCTTCACCGTCCTTTTGGCAGCGGGAAGGGCAAGCGGCGAGATGACACATAAGGAGTCTGCGTCCAGAAGAGCGATTGAGGTTCTGATCCGGGAGTCCGGGAAGGGTGAAAAAACCGAGCATCGCCTGGATGCCGCGCTTGCGCTTCTGCCTTACCAGCCGGATAAAGCCATTCCTTTAATAATTAAGAGCCTTGAGGAAGGGAACTTGAATAATGCATTCACCGATGCGGCGGTCGATTCTCTAAGCCGGTACCTTACACCCTCTTTACTCAGACGCAGCAGACGAATCTTAAAAAAAGATCATTCGACAAGATGGGCATTGCGACTCATAAGCGTGGCTGGTAATCCGGCCGACCTTGACCTGATGGAGAGTTACTTTCTCTCTCCTGAAGCCGATGCCTATCTCATCCCTATTCTCCTACATTACGGGAAGGACGCGGCACCTTTACTGGGTAATTTGATGCATTATTCGGCGCTTAAATCTTGCATCGCGGCAAAGATGCTTACCGAGATGGGATTCACCTTCCATTACGACGACATGGAACGATATGCCGGGAATAACTTATGCCTTGCATGGACATTGGCAAGCGTCGATGCAGAAAGTGGATGTGATATAGTCTTATCGCATCTTGCATCGGATAAGGTCGAAACCAGACGCAGCGCGGCCTATGGAGTCGGACGCCTCGAGGATTCCACTTACTTGCCTGTTCTCGTGAAGCTTCTTCGAGACGAAGATTCGGAAACCGCCTGCAACGCCGCCTTTTCGCTGGGATTTCTTGGGGATACCTCAGGCGCCGAGCTTCTGCGAGAGACGGCCAAGGATACAGAAACATTCATCGGTGACAATGCAAGGACGCTTTTCCCAAAGCTGCCTGATGCACTCGTAGAGCCTGTGCTTTATCACTTCCTCGAATCTGATCACGGAAAACCAACCCTTGAGGCTCTGGATGCGGCAGGTACGCTTAAGGACTCAAATGCAGTGGACTACATAATCAAGCTTCTTTCTTTCCAAAATCCGGCAATCCAGAGGGCCGCACTGGACGCCCTTGGTGATATAGGCCTGGTCTCGACCAGAGGATATGTAAGGCCCTTCCTTGACTCCTCCAGCGCTCAACTCCGGGTGGGAGCGTTACTGGCCCTGGGAAAACTAAAGGATATCTTTGTCGTTCCCCGACTCAACCTCATGCTCTTCTGGGAACCTGCCTCAGACGGTATGTGGATTAGGCATCCCATTGTGGATGCATTGACGACGATCGGCAGCAAGGAAGCCTTGCCTGCCCTTGCATTGGTCATCGACGATAACGACCCTTTCCTGACCTTGAAGGTCTTGGATTTCTTCGCCCAAAAGGCGGGAAAGGACTACATAGAGTACGTCGAACCGGCGCTTGAAGATTCAATTGCCACCTTGCGAATCAAAGCTGCAGCCGCCATCCTGGCGATGAGCAAAACCGAGGTTTTAAGATGATAAGGAGTCTTTATAAGCCGGTATTGAAAACAAAGATAAGAGAGGTAATCTTTTCTAAAAAGGAGGAAAGATGTTTTTAGCATTCCTTACATTAGTCACCTTTGCCCAAACCAACTTCGAAAACATTCGAGTTAACTCGGATACCGATCCTGCCCTGCCCTTTCACAACGAGGAGCAGATAGTGGTTAACCCCAAGGATTCTTTGAACCTCGTTGCATGCTGGAGGGATTTTCGTCTAGGCTACAGGCAGGTTGGCATTGGTGTCAGCTTTGACGGGGGACTTACCTGGGAAGACAGGCTCATCTCAAACAGCGGTTATACCTATGATTCCGATCCTGGACTAACCACCGATGGGGATGGCAACATTTATCTCGTAACTTTAGCCTTCGACGACGGAGATGGTGAAAATGCACTCGCTGTATTCAAATCAACGGATGGAGGCCTTACTTTTGGCTCACCGAATTACGCCGCATTGGGTGACAATACCGTCTTTCACGACAAGGAGCTCATCGCTTGCGATCGAGGCAATTCCCCCTACAAGGGCAATCTTTACGTTACATGGACACTATTACCTGACGAGGATCGTGGAAGAATCTATTGCACCAGTTCAGCAGACGGGGGGGGAACCTGGACAGAACCGGTGGCCATTAGCGACTTACTTCCCGATGGGAGTGTGCAGTGGTCGGTACCCTGTGTAGGTTCGGATGGAACGGTCTACGCGGCATGGGTTAATCTGGATGAAAACGCGATTATGCTGGACCGTTCATACGACGGTGGTATCACCTGGGGGGAAGATCAGCTTGTTTTGTACGCTCCCGGGTTCTACTACATTGACGACTGGATTGGAGTTTTCAGTTTCCCTGCAATGGATGCGGACATCACTAACGGACCTTATGGTGGAAATCTATACATGGCCTATTTAAGCTACACAGGCTCAGATACGGATTCGGACATCTACTTCATACGTTCAGAGGATGGCGGTGATACGTGGAGCGAACAAGTAAAAATAAGCGGTGATGATGTTCCGGAAAACGACCAGTTCCATCCCTGGCTGGTGGTTGATAATCTTGGAATAATTCACGTTGTGTTCTACGACCAGCGAAACGGACTCGAAGATGACTTGCAGGATGTTTATTATACCAAATCCGAGGATGGAGGGGATAGCTGGAGTGAGCCTGAACGTGTATCGGCGGTTGCATCCAGGCCTTCGACCACTAAACCTCCATACCTTTCACCCGAGCCAATGCCTGGCGAGATATACGGCGAGTACGTCGGTCTTGCGGCATGGAACGGCAGACCTTTCCCTGTGTGGACGGACTGTCGAGAAAATGGGGTCCAGAACATATACTTCGGTTGGTACAATCCGACAGTAATAATAGAAAAGCCTGAAATCGTATCCAAAGGGGTGGAAGCGAGGTTTGTACCCGCAGGCGTCAAGGTATCATTCGATTCTCCCATAACAGGAAGTTGCAGATTCAAGCTCTTCGATGCTACGGGAAGAAGTGTATACTCCTCATCAGTAATACTCAGTCAAACCCGAGAGATGCTCCTAGACGTAGGGAAAGTTCCAAACGGTATCTACTTCCTGGAGATTGTTGCAGATGGAGAAACCCGCACGACTAAAATAGCCAAAATCAAATAGACCGAACTGGATCGTAGGAGGTTTACAAGCCTGCCACCTGTAACGTCTTACAATATAGCAAGTGGTTGCAGGGTCGCGATTCCACTCTGTGCAACCTTATTATGTAAAGACCAAGCAAGGAGGCTTTGTGAACCCTTTGGTTCTACTGTTCTTAATCCCGGGTATAATGAATTTTACGAATATCCGGATTAACTCCGATACAGATCCTGTATTACCTTTCCATAACGAACACTCCATCGTTATCAATCCCCAGGATACACTAAACCTGGTTGCGAGCTGGCGGGATTTCAGGCAGGGTTATCACCGCATTGGAATAGGCGTAAGCTTCGACGGAGGAATAACCTGGGAAGACAGGCTGCTTGAAAACAGAGAAGAACTCCCCAGGGATGCAGATCCGGTTTTCACGACCGATAAGGAAGGCAATATCTATCTGTCCACCATCTCGTTCAGGGGCGACCCGATAACGCAAAACCCGCCGCCTGACTCATCGACCGTTTCCGTATTCGTTTCGTCAGATGGTGGGGTAAGCTTCCAAGGACCCTATATAGCATCGGCAAGCTCAATCTCAACCTTTGAGGACAAGGAATTCATCTGCTGCGACCGGACATCCTCGGCCAACGAAGGAAACCTCTACGTAACGTGGACGCGGTTTGCAGGTTCTCTTTCGTTAATCAAATCCGCCTTCTCCACAGATGGAGGTCTGACCTGGAGCGCTGCAAGAGACGTAAGCGACAATCCCGGTGTGCAGTGGTCGGTTCCCTGCGTCGGCAAGGACGGCACCCTTTACGTGGCCTGGCTGCGCTTCATCTCGGCCACTACGGCAGAGGCAGCCATAATGCTCGACCGTTCACATGATGAAGGCGCCACCTGGGGACAGGATATGACCCTTGATCCCCTGACCCTGGGTCAGACTTACATTGACGGCTGGATAGGAACCTTCTCCCACCCTGCGATGGACGCGGATATCACGAACGGTCCTTACGGAGGTAATCTATATATAGCCTACATGGATCAGGGTGCAAACGGCTCCACAGACATCTTCTTTATCCGTTCCACCGACGGCGGAGAGAGCTGGTCAACTGCAGTGCCCATCGTTGGAGAGGATGTACCGGATAACGACCAGTTTCATCCCTGGCTGATCGTGGACAATCTTGGTGTCATTCACGTGGTGTTTTACGATCAGCGCAACGGAATCGAAGACGACCTGCTCGATCTCTACTACGTATATTCCGAAGACGGTGGCGGTAACTGGTCGGAACCCATACGGATTTCTGACGAAGCAACTAAACCGACCACCCTCGAGCCTTTCACCCGCAACGTATACGGCGAGTACGTGGGCCTGGCTGCGTACAACGGAAGGCCTTATCCAGTATGGACCGACTGCCGTGACGGAGGTATTCAAAACATCTACTTTGGAAGTCTGGAACCTGCGGCAGTCGCCGAGAGTCCGGTTGATGTGACCGGAGGGTTGGAGGCCGTGTTCGTTTCGGAAGGCATAAAGGTGAGGTTATCCTCCCCTGCTCCCGGTGACTATCGGTTCAATCTCTACGATGCCTCGGGTCGAAAAGTCTTCAGAAAGAAGAAGTATATAGAACGCGGCGGATCGATTCTACTCGATATTGGAAAGATCTCAAAAGGGATCTATTTGCTGGAAGTTGAGGGTGAAGGCTTCAGAAAAGCGGTTAAGCTCGTCGAACTTGACTAATAAAATGCTGGCTTACGTCTGCTTTATAAATTCAGATAACTTACTGTCCCAAGGCCCTGGTTACCGCAACCTTGATTGAATCGGAAGTATTGGTTGCTCCGGTTACAGCCTCGACAGCTAATACTTCCTCGACTTCGGAGAGTCCTGAAAAAAGGTCAAGGAACGAGTGAGACAGGCACTTGTCGCCGTATCCCGGGGTTTCTGAAAAACTTCCTTCCGGTATCTCGACCCTTTTGATACGGCTGTCTTCGAGATAAACTGCTATCTTGAATTCATCTATGAAACCCATCTGAGTTATGAGCTTTTTCACCGATGCACCATCGGTGGTTTCTCCAGGGGTTTCTTCGATACCTTCTTCGGTCTCTGTGGCGGAAGAAGTCTCTCCAGGTTCAGGTTTCTGCCCTGGTTCCAGCGTCAGGTAGGGGGTGTACCGTTCGACACCCTTGCGTACGCCTGAAGTAAGCGCGTTGGATGAAATGGTGGAGGCTGTTATTGCATCTATCTTTCCGCCTGCACTCGAAAGGTATATCTCGTCGAGCCTGAGGCCTCTATATTGGTTGCTGAATGCGGTATCTGTAACTCCTGCACCGAGACCAGGGGTTTCAGACATTGAGATGACTAGAATCCCGGAAACCGTTGTATCGGTCCTCAAGCCGACCATTGTCACTATTGGCCCTGCGAATCCCTTAGGGGCAACGGTAAATACTATGCCTACCTTTTTGCCCCCCTCATCGTAAGCATGGTAGATGATCAAGGTATCCTCTGCAATGAAAATGGTATCTTCTTTGAAGCCTGTTGAATCCGCTTCGGGAAGGAGCTCTACGAGGGCTGCCTGCCTTTCATTTTCTTCGTTTTCACGGATGATATCCGCTGTAAATCCGTATACTACTGCCAGGAGCCCTCCTGAAATAACAACCACACCGAGCATCACGAGAACCATCTTCAATTCCAGTTTCATCTCTTCTCCTTCTTCTTACGGATCTCACCGAGTATTCGCGGTCTTGTGAGCCTGTCTATCAAGGGGGTTGCGACGTTCATCAGAAGTATCGAGTAGCTGACCCCCTCGGGGAACCCCCCGCTCCATAATCGTATCAATACCGTTAAAACACCGCATCCTATCCCGAATATCCATTGGCCTGTAGGTGTAACCGGTGTGGTCGAGTAGTCGGTGGCCATGAACAGTGCACCCAGCATCATACCGCCTGATAGAAGGTGGAATATCGGCGTGACAGGAGTGGCTTTAAATAACCATGCGATGAGGGTACCGAGTGCAACGGTACCTATGTAGGCTAAGGGGATCCGCCAGTCGATTACTCGCATGATAATTAGTAATATCGCAGGGATTAAAAGAAGAATTGCGGACGTCTCACCCAGAACCCCGCCTATCTTACCGAAGAACAGATTGCGCAGGGTTTCAGGATCGTTGAGGAGTCCGGCACCTCTTTCGTAAAGGGCGGTATCTGAGGATATTGCCTGAACCTGACCGGCCAGGTCGAGCGGAGTAGCCCCCGTCACCACATCGACACCTCTTATCAGGGTATCGGTAGAGGCAAACTTAGCAAGTATCGTATCGGTTGGAGGCGCGGATGAGAGGGCTTCGACAAGTCTCGCATTCCCGACACCTGAAACCGAACCATTTAATGCCCACTTGGCAGAAAACCCGGACACGGATGAAAGAATCCAGCCTGAGGTCATCTTACCTGGCCAGGAGGCCATCAGGAACGCGCGACCTGCGAGTGCCGGATTCAGGAAGTTGTGTCCCAGACCGCCGAAGAAGGCCTTGACTACGACGATCGCGAAAGCCGAACCCGCTGCCGGAATCCACAAAGGAACCGTGGGCGGAACGTTGTAGGCAAGGAGCATCCCTGTAATGATGGCTGAACCGTCCAGACAGCTCAAAAGAGGCCGCTTGAAAGCAAGGTTCATGAGAAACTCCGCTGCAACCGCAGTCCCGACCGATACGAGAACGAGCCATAGGGAGTACCATCCGTAGAAGTGGATGGCCCCGCCAAGGGCCGGGATAAGACCGATGACAACCAGGTACATGATCATGCGAACATTGAATGGTGCCTTCAGATGAGGTGATGGAGTTATCTGGAATTTTCTGGTATCGGTCTTACTCGTCTCCGCATTCATGTCAATTCCTTTCGGGGGTAAGGATAGGAGGTTGGTGTGTTACGTGTGTTATTTCCTTATATACCGTGCGTGAGAACCAAGTGATAGTATAAATACGCCGAAGGGGTGCGGGTGGGATCATTTCTTCTCCTTTTTGCGACTTCGTTCGGCGAATATCAGGTTCTTTCCGTACTTGATCCATTGTACTAAGCGTCGACCTGACGGGCAAATGAAGGCACACGAGCCGCACTCCATGCAATCGAGTATCCCCCAGTTCTCGGCTTCCTCGAGTTTTTCGTACTCAGCCATGCGAGCAATCTCGCATGGAACCAGCCTCATGGGACAAATCCCGACGCACTTGCCGCAGCGCAGGCAGTTGACCTCGGGACTTGTCTTGAACAGCATGCCTTTCCCGTTAAGAAAAAGGAGTCCTGACGTTCCCTTAATCACCGGAACGTCGAGCGTGGACTGGGCAATACCCATCATCGGGCCGCCGGAAATAAATTTATTCGTATCAGGCTTGAGGCCTCCGCAGTAAGAGACAAGTTCGGCACAAAGGGTACCGATTCGTACGAGAAGGTTCTTGGGTTCTCGGATTCCCGGTCCTGTAACTGTAACCACCCTCTCGTAAAGGGGCTTGTCCTTTGAGAGCGCCTCGTATACGGCAAACGCCGTTCCCGTGTTCTGGACTACTGCACCGACCATGAAGGGAAGTCCTCCACAGGGCACATCCCTTTTAAGGATTGCCGAGATAAGCTGCTTTTCAGCCCCTTGAGGGTATTTGGTCTTAACTTTTATGACTTCGGCCTCGGACCAGATCGCTCGTGCGGTCTCGGTCATTATCTTTATTGCGTCGGGTTTGTTATGTTCGATTGCTATATATGCCTTCCCTAATCCAAGTACACGTGCCAGAATCTTAGCTCCCTTTATTATTCCTTCCGGCCTTTCCCGCATCAGCCTGTCGTCAGCGGTAAGAAACGGCTCGCACTCGGCACCGTTGATAATGAGGGTATCTATCTTCGCGTCCGGTGGCGGAGAGACCTTGACCGCGGTAGGAAATGCCGCGCCTCCCAGACCTACGATCCCGGCGTTACATATAAGATCCTTGATCTTTTTAGGACTAAGCGCTTCGATCTGCCTGTCGGATCGAGCTTTTATGGTATCGTCATGTGTATCCTCGCCATCGGATTCGATGATGACCGAATTAACGGGGAAGGGCAGTGCCGGGTGAGGCCAGGGCTCGATTGAGGCAACCTTGCCTGAGATCGACGAGTGCACAGACGCTGAGATAAAACCTGCAGCCTCGCCAATCAGGGATCCTGTCTTGACCACATCGCCCGAGGCTACGACCGGTTTAGCAGGCGCTCCGGTGTGCTGGGAAAGGGGAATAACCACCTTCCCAGGCAAAGGCATTACCTCAATCGGTTTTGATTCAGCTAGTTCTTTGAATTCAGGCGGATGAATCCCGCCGCGGAAGGTTATCATAAATCCGATGCTCCTTTGCGAAACTGAGACGATTGTCCGTCGATTATAGACACACCCTGGTTTTTGTCAACCGAGGGATGCTCCTTTGACGCTACGCATTAAAGGAGGCAAGAACCTGTCATCTACCTATCCACGACATCAAATCTTTGAAATGAATCTTGTTAGGAAGTATCACATGAGCCTGGAACTCAACTTCTCAGTTGTAAAAAAAGACCGGCCTTACGGCCGGCTAATTAATTTGTTTTCGAAGTCTTAGGAACTCTCAGGAATCAGGCTCGGGTCGAATTGCTCCATGGTCTGGATCATCCATACGTCTTCAGAAACCTCTTTAATACAGAAGAGACATCCGGTCTTTTCGCCTCCTTTAAGGGTTACCGTGCCTCGCACTTCGCCGGTACCCTCGCTGCCCGAGATACTTATGTGGGTCAGACTGAATTTCTTGACCTCGTTTTCTTTCGCGTACTCGATGAACTCGTCCTTCGGTACCTCGGTACCTTCTACAAAGTAGGAGTAGGCCTTCTCGAAGTCACCCTTCTTCCATGCGGTGAGACAATCCTTGACCGGTGCTTTTGCAGCCTTGAACATGGCGCATCCGGAGAGCGCTAATCCGGCCACCAGAATTACCGCCACCAAAGGCAGTATCTTTTTCATTAGTAACCTCCTTAAGGTTTGTGGCAAAATACTCTAGTCAAATCCGGCGAAAAGTCAAGACCTGCCAAGCCCTTGACTGGAAGGAGTCCACGTGTATATTCACATGGAGGTAATATGTGAAAGTTTATGGTATTAATGATGCGGTGTTCGTAACCGTTGTTCGCAGCCTAAAAGCAGAGAAAGAAGTCAGTTTCATGGTTGAAAGTATCCGGACCTTTGCAGGCCCTATGAGTAAATGCCCTGTCTGGGTCTATACCCGGGTTCCTCAGAAGCAGAATCGGATGAATCTAGGAGGACTGGGTACAGAAGTCGTACATCTGGAAATCCCAGATAGTATTGCGGAGTATATCTTCGCGGATGCGGTCTCTGCTTGTGCTCTTGCCGAAGACAAGGCAAAAGGTAAGTTCAGGTCGTTAATCTGGATAGATACATCGTGCCTTGTCGTTCAGCCTCCATTACTTATGAACCTTGGGCCGGATGCAGACGCCGCAGTAAGGCCGGTGCATGTTCGTAACGTGGGTCGCCTTGCTGCAGAACCTCCGGACGGCTACTGGCAGGGGATATTCAATGCACTCGGAGTCAGGGATGTCTCTTCGACCGTCGCTTCATTCGTGGACGATCAGCGGATACGTTCCTACTTCAACACCCACTCCTTTGCGGTCAATCCGGACAAGGGGTTGATGAAAAGATGGCTGGAGCTTTTCGAAAAACTTGTTACAGACAAAGGGTTCCAGTCCGATTACTGCTCGGATGAGGTACACAAGATATTCCTTTTTCAAGCAATTCTCAGCACGTTGCTGGTGAGTGTTCTTGACGAGGAAAGGATAAGAATCCTGCCGCCTTCCTACAACTACCCTTACAACCTTCACGACAAACTCCCGGAGGACAGACGTGCGAAAGCCCTCGACGAACTTACTACCTTCACCTACGAGGGGCGAAAGATAAGCCCCGGAGAGATGGCCGACATTGAAATCGGCGTGTCCTTAAAGACATGGCTTGCAGAACGAACATAGAGGAATCCCACCGACTAATTCACTTTACAGGCCAATAACCCAAGTAACCATCCAACTACTCCAATCGTTGACTCTTCATTCACTCTTCATATCATTCAAGCTATGAACAAGGACAGCTACGCCAAGTATGTTAAAAAGGCTATGCGAATGCGGGCCCTGGACGCAGTCACAATACCTGCCGATACCGTAGTAGTTGCCCAATGGGTGCGTGAGAAGTGCCAGTTCGGATGCCCTTTGTATGGAACAAACCTTATGTGTCCGCCTTACAGCCCCACGCCGCAAGAAACTCAGAGGATGGTAGATGCCTACGAGAGTGCGCTGCTTATTCATGGGGACGAAAATACACCCATAAACAGGATAGTGGTGAGTATTGAGAAGGCAATGTTTCTGGACGGGTACGAGAAGGCGTTTGGAATGGGTGCGGGTCCATGCTTCCTGTGCGAGGATTGTCCGGACGACGCTTCAGGGTGCAGATTCCCGGAAAAGGCAAGACCTTCGATGGAGGCTTGCGGTATAGACGTCTACTCTACAGTACGCGCACATAGACTTCCGATCAAGGTTCTGAAAAGCACCGAAGACAAGCCCAACTATTACGGGTTGGTGCTGATTGAGTAAAGCGTTCGGCTAACGATTACTACCAAGGAGGAATTTTGGGAATACCTATGTACCAGGTGGATTCGTTTACAGAGAAAGTTTTCAAGGGAAATCCGGCTGGGGTGTGTATTCTGACAAGTGTCGCGGATGAGGTCTGGATGCAAAATGTAGCTCGGGAGATGAACCTTTCTGAGACAGCTTTTCTCTATAAAACCGATGATTCCTATAACCTGCGTTGGTTCACCCCGGCGATAGAGGTCGAGATGTGCGGCCACGCCACCCTAGCCTCGGCACATATTTTGTGGTCGGAGGGATATGAGGATAGGGATGCGGAGTTGAATTTCAACACCCTGAGCGGCGTCCTGAGAGCCATGAAGGTGGATGCCTGGATCGAGCTCGATTTCCCTGCCCGTCCTGAAGCACCTGTGTCTGCACCACAAGGGTTGCTTGAAGCGCTCGGGATAGAGGCAGTCTACGTCGGGAAGAATAAGTTTGATTATTTAGTTGAAGTCTCCTCAGAGGATGAGGTAAGAGGTTTGTCACCGGATTTCAGGATGCTGCGTGAGTTCAACGTACGCGGGGTGATTGTAACCTCCAAGGCTATGAAATCTGCCGACCACGACTTTGTCTCGCGTTTCTTCGCCCTTGGCGCAGGGATAGATGAGGACCCTGTCACCGGTTCGGCCCACTGTTGTCTGGCACCTTACTGGTCAGCAAAGCTAGGTAAGAAGCAAATGGTAGGCTACCAGGTCTCAAAAAGAGGTGGAATGGTGAAGGTAAAGGTTGCTGGCGATCGAGTAATACTCGGCGGTAAGGCTGTAACGGTGTTCAAAGGTGAACTTCTGAGCTGAAGGATGAGTATCCCGGTCTATCGGGTGGACTCGTTCACCGACGAAACTTTTAAGGGGAATCCTGCGTGCGTTTGCGTTTTAAAGAAAACCGCAAGTAGAGATTGGATGCAGAAGGTCGCGCGGGAGATGAACGTCGTCCGTACTGCTTTCGTAAATGAGGAGCACAACGGATTCAGACTCCACTGGTTTTCTCCCTATCAAGAATCAGGACTTTGCGGTCATGCCACGTTGGCCTCTGCTCATATCCTTTGGGCCGAAGGATATTTGAAACCTGATGAGGAAGGACGTTTACATACCAAAATCGGTCTCTTAAAGGCCGTAAACAAAAATGATTGGATAGAGCTCGACTTTCCTGTCCTTCCAGTGAAACCTTTAGAAGGACAAGTATCTCTATCATCGGATATACGTGTATTCCTCGGACAAGTTCCCCGAGATTCTCTGCGATATATTGCAAAGAGCTCTCTTGCTTATCTTGTCGAAGTAGAATCTGCAAAAGCGTTGCGAGAGCTAAAGCCGGATTTCACGGCGCTTTCGTCCATCCCGGGAGGAAAGATTATCCTCACCGCCAGTTCGGACACTGAAGGAACGGACTTCATATCCAGGTTCTTCACCCAAGGCGTAAAAGGCAATGAAGACCAGGCCACCGGTTCGGCCCACTGCTGCCTGGGACCCTACTGGTCCAACAAACTAGGGAAGGAAGAGATGATTGCATATCAGGCATCCGCGAGAGGAGGAGTAGTAAGGGTCAAGGTGGATGGTAATCGAGTAATACTCGGCGGTAAGGCGGTGACCGTGTTTAAGGGCCAGCTTTTAGTATAAAAAAACCCGTTATTCTCTTGCCCTCAGAATCACGAGATAACCGAGACTAGGGGTGCAATTTACCACGCAAGTTGTTGACTTGACGTTGATTTCGTGTATAATATAGAATATAGGTAGGAGATCGGGGTCATCAAAATGCATAAGGCTTGACAAGCTTCTCAACTTAACTATAATTCGCTTGAGTGTGGCAAAGGTGGAAACGGAAACCCCAGAAATCGAATAAAACCTAAAGAGCAAGGAAGAGGTAAAGAAGAAAGAATGAGGACGAGAAACGGCAACCAGGAACGACGAGAGAAAACTGTGAGGGAGAAGACGATGGGTATTGATTCCCTTTTCAGGCCTCGACCGATCGGTCGAGGTATTTTTTTGACCGGTTCCTGGTGTGTCGAAGGCGGCAAGTTAGTCCTCAGGTACACACCAACCAGAAGAAGAAATCCATGGTTCTCGCGCAGGGGTAACATTTTCCAGTTTTCAACAAGACACGGCGCCAAAGGTGAAAACCGGACGAACAACTGTTCATCAAAAACAAGAACCGGTTCCGCAGCCGAGCAGAGATTTCTCAAGTCTATCGCTACACCGGATCTTTATTATCTCCACTACTTCTGCAGGGAGAAATCCGACGACGGCGGGGGATCAAATGTAAGACTTCACGGCGCGTTCTTTCAAGGCTGCGCCGTGTCGTGTATTTTTCACCTCAATGTCGAGCTTCGGCATCGAGGTTTTTTTATTAAAAACCCAACATACAACCCAAACCATAGGAGGTATAATGGGTTCATCAGCTAAGAAGCTGCTTCTTGCGGCTTTAAGCATTCTCGTTATCACAAGCTCGGCCTATGCCGGCGAGTGGTTCGAGTCAATTACCATAAAGGGCGATCTTCGCCATCGCTTCGAATGGATAGGCCAGGAGAAATGGTACAACGACGGCGGAACCTGGATCACAGGCGACAGCCTTGCAACGCCGCGCTACCGCAATCGTCTCCGCGGCCGTCTGGAAGTCAAAGCCACGCCCGAGGACAACCTCGAGATAGGCATGCGTTTAGTGACAGGCGGCGACGATCCGGTATCCACCAACCAGACCTTCGACGGCGCCTTCACGTCCAAGGGCTTCATGCTCGACCGCGCCTACTTCAACTGGAAGATAGTGAACGGTCTCTGGCTGGAAGGCGGCAAGTACGGCCCAGCGTGGGAAACCGTCTCTGGAGTCTTCTGGGACGGCGACCTTGCAGTCGAGGGAGCCTCACTCGGCTGGGACGGAGAGTTCGGTTCCGTATCCCCCTTCGTCAACGCCAACTACCTCTGGGTGGATGAGATATCGGGCAGCCCCGATGACCTGATGCTTCTTCTCGGTCAGGGCGGGGGAAACTTCTCCTTCGGCGGCTTAAGTATCATGGTTGCAGCCAACTACTTCACCTACACCAACATCCAGGGTCACGGCGTCTTATACGGCGGGGACTTCTTCGGTAACTCATCAGTTGAGCCGATTGAAGACTCAACACCCGTCATCGATCCGGTTACGCTCGACACCACCGGCTGGGACTACGTATACGGCGATGCCGAGTACGAATTCGGCTACGACGTCATTCAGCCTTCCTTGAAGGTCGGATTCAAGATAGGCGAGTTTCCGATCTCGCTTTATGCAGACCTGGTTGCCAACATAAACTCCGAAGTAACAGAAGAGAACATGGGCTACATGTTCGGCCTCAAGCTCGGCAAGGTCTCAAAACCCGGTTCCTTCGAGCTTGGATTCGATTATGGAGCGCTCCAGGAAGACTGCACCAACGCCACCTTCGTCGACTCCGACTTCGCAGGTGGCGGGACCGACGGAAACGGAATGAAATTCAGCGCGGCTGTAGGAATCACCAAGAAGCTTACTGCCGGAGTGACGGTCTTTGCCAACGGCCTGAACCCGAACAACTCAGATCACGCTGCTGCGAAGTACTATCGCTTCCAGGGTGATCTGGCAATGAAGTTCTAGCCAAGTGATTAAAAGAAACCACAAAACGCTTAAGAGGATCGACATGCGTATAAATAAAACACTGAGGGTAACCCTCACAGGGTTACTCTTTGCCGGACTCGTGTTCTCGTTCGCGGGTTGCGGCAAGAATAAAGAGATGGAAGGTATCCTGCAGGTCCGTGGTTCCGACACCATGCTCCAGCTTTCCACCTCGTGGGCCGAAGCCTACATGAAGATAAACCCCAAGGTTCAGATCGCCGTCACGGGCGGCGGTTCAGGCACGGGTATTGCCGCAATGATTAACGGCACTATAGATATCGCCAACGCCTCACGAAAGATCAAGGACAAGGAGATTGAAGAAGCAAAGGGCAAAGGCATCGAGCCTGTTGAGCACGTAGTTGCCCGCGACGGCATCTCGGTGGTCGTCAATCCTTCAAATCCCGTTCGCGAACTTACCCAGGCGCAGATAAAGGACATGTACACGGGCAAGATCACCAACTGGAAGGATGTGGGCGGTCCGAATCACGACATCACGCTCTGCGCCCGCGACAACTCCTCAGGCACCTATGCTTTCTTCCAGGAACACGTTCTTGAAGAGGAAGACTACTCACCCAAGGCCCTGAACCTGCAATCCAACTCCGCCATAGTCGAAGAGGTCGCCCAGAACGAGTACGCCATCGGCTACATAGGTCTGGGTTATCTGGTCGACGCAGGTGACAAGGTCGCGGCGGTTAAAGTCGAAGGTGTCATGCCTTCCAACGAAACTGTTGCTTCCGGTGAGTACAAAATCTCACGTGTATTGAATATGTACACGAACGGCGAGCCGGAAGGCCTTGTCAAGGCGTTCCTCGACTTCATCATGAGCGAAGAGGGTCAAAAGATAGTCTCTGACGAAGGCTTCGTGCCCCTTAGGTAATACCCCTTGACCCTCTTCCGAATCCTGGGGAGCAGCTCCGGCTGCTCCCCGGGAAACCGTTAAGCTTTTTAGAAGTGTATGAAAAAAACACCTGATTTCAAGAGAGGTTCTATGTGAAGTCTTTGAGATTAGCGAGACCACAGTGGCAGGACAAGGCCTTGAGAATACTGTTTACCGGAGCCGCATCCACCAGTATCCTGATTGTTATTTTGATTTTTCTTTTCCTTTTCAAGGAAGCTCTGCCTTTTACTTTCGATCCCGGTATCGATAAGCTGTTCCAGGGACGCTGGAATCCCACCTCTTTCAAGCAGGAGATGTTCGGAATATGGCCGCTCTTGACCTCTTCCCTTCTGGTTACTTTTATTGCCACGGTGATCTCGGTACCTGTAGGTGTGGTTTCCGCCGTATATATCTCCGAGGTGGCAAAACCCGCCGAGCGCGAGTTCTTCAAGCCGTTCATCGAACTTCTGGCCGGGATACCATCCGTGGTGATTGGATTCTTCGGTATCATGGTTCTGGGACCTCTTATCAAGAAGATTTTTTACCTCGATTCAGGTCTCAACGCCTTGACCGGTGCACTGCTTCTGGCTTTGATGGCCGCACCTACCATCATATCGATTTCAGAGGATGCCATACGCAGCGTTCCCCGCTCCTACAAAGAAGCGTCCCTTGCCACCGGAGCCACCAAACTTCAGACCATATGGAGGGTAACGGTTCCCTCATCCCTGTCCGGGATAATCGCGGCCGTGATGCTCGGGATGGGCCGCGTTATCGGCGAGACGATGACCGTGCTCATGGTCACCGGAAACTCACTCCAGCTTACTTTGAATCCATTGAATCCGGTACGCACTATGACCGCAACGATCGCCGCAGAGATGGGCGAGGCCGTTCAGGGGGACTCGCATTACCAGGCGCTGTTCTTGATCGGTATTGTACTGTTACTCATCACATTCGGTTTGAATATGATTGCTCAGCGAGCCTTAAAAAAGTTCGGGGCGCGGCAATGACTCGAAGTAGATCAAGATCTCTTCGTGAAGGGTTCGTGAAATGGTTAATGAGAATCCTGACCTACATAATCGTTGCCATCGTAGCCTACATTATTCTCGACATCGTAATAAAGGGAATCCCGGCCATCAACTGGGAGTTTCTTTCAGGCATGCCTTCAAAGGGTGGGCGCGAGGGTGGAATACTTCCGGTTATACTGGGTACCTTGCTCCTGGTTGCAGGGACAATCGTCGTTGCGCTTCCCTTGGGTATGACCGCAGCGATTTACCTTTCCGAGTATGCGAGGCAAAACCGATTTACGAGGGTAATCAGGCTGGCTATAGTAACCCTGGCCGGAGTACCATCAATCGTATTCGGTCTGTTCGGGCTCGGTCTATTCGTAATGTTCCTTGGTTTCGGGTTTTCTGCCTGGGCCGGGGCGTTCACACTGGCATGCATGATCCTTCCGACGATAATCGTGGCTTCGGAAGAAGCACTTCGGGCGGTGCCTCAGGGACTGCGCGAGGCCAGCCTTGCTCTTGGCGCGACCAAGTGGCAGACCATCCGCAAGAACGTCCTCCCCTACTCCGTATCAGGAATGATAACGGGTTCGATTCTGGGTATCGGCAGGGCTGCAGGAGAAACGGCGCCTATTCTCTTCACGGCAGCTGCCGCTTACCTGCCCTTCATCCCTCGCGGGATGTCGAGCCAGGTTATGGCCCTGCCCTATCATCTCTACATGGTGTCGGTGCAGTTTCCGCAGACCAAAGAGGTCAATCTCATGCGATACGGTACCGCACTCGTGCTCATCGCTATCGTTCTAAGCATTAACTTGGTTGCAATAATCTTGCGTATCCGCGCAAGGAGGAAGATAAGATGGTAGCAAAACAAAACATTAAAATCACAACTAAGCTTTCTGAGAACAAACGTTCTGTCCGGCACTCTTCACAGGCAGCGGTACGGGCAGAGAATCTTGACTTCTACTACGGCTCGTCTCAGGCTCTTTTCGACGTCACGCTGGATGTACCTTCCCAGCACGTCACAGCCCTTATCGGTCCCTCGGGATGCGGCAAGTCGACTTATCTGCGATGCCTGAACCGGATGAACGACATTATCCCTGGAACAAAAGTCAAGGGAAATCTATGGATAGACGGTCAGGATATTTACGAACGCCACACCGACGTGGTTGCTTTAAGGAAGAAGGTCGGAATGGTATTTCAGAAATCCAACCCCTTTCCTAAGTCTGTGTTCGACAACGTTGCCTACGGTCCACGAATCCACGGCGAACGTAACAAGAACAATCTTAAGGTAATCGTCGAGCGCAGCCTTGTCCGCGCCGGGCTGTGGGAAGAGGTCAAGGACAGGTTACAAGACAACGCTTTGGACCTCTCGGGCGGCCAGCAGCAAAGGTTGTGCATCGCCCGAGCCCTGGCAGTGGGTCCCGAGATTCTGCTCATGGACGAACCTACGTCCGCGCTGGACCCCAAGGCCACCGCAAGGGTTGAAGACCTCATCGAAGAGCTTGTCAAGGACTACACCATCATTATAGTTACACATAACATACAACAGGCGGCCAGGGTCTCCGATTATACCGCATTCCTTTACGAAGGAGCGCTCATTGAATTCGGCGAGACTCGGAAGCTTTTTACCAAACCCGCAAAGAAGCAAACCGAGGATTACATAACTGGCCGCTTCGGCTAAGGAGTTGACATGACAAGACACCTGCAAAGGGAAGTCAATAAACTGAAGAAGAAAATTCTCAAACTCGGGAAAGTTGTTCAGGAAAATCTTGATGATGCAATCTGCTCGGTGAAAGCCCCGGATGTCGAGCTCAGCAAAAAGGTGATTCAACGCGATGCTCTAATCGACTTGATGGAGGTGGAAACCGAGGAAGAGTGTCTGAAACTCATGGCTCTTTATCAGCCGGTGGCAATAGACTTGAGATTCATTATAGCGGCGCTTAAGATGAACAACGATCTGGAGAGGATAGGCGATCTGGCGGTAAACATCGCGGAACAAACAGAAACCCTGTCAGGGAAGAAACGCATAAAGGTGCCGTTCGACTTTGATGTCATGAGCGAGAAGGTCCAGATTATGTTAAGTAACGCGATGGACGCAACCCTTAACATGGATGTCGGTCTTGCGCGTCAGGTTTGCAAGGCAGATGACGAAGTTGACGAGATTCACGTTGGCATGTATTCCAAGGTCCAGGAAGTTATAGTCAAGCATCCGGATTGGGCCGATTACCTGATACGTTACCTGTCCGTTTCCCGCTATCTTGAACGTATTGCCGACCACGCAACGAATATCGCAGAGGACGTTATCTATCTGGTTGAAGGCGAAATCTCACGTCATGGAATAGGAAGGAAGCTATCAGATAAGAAGTAGCCATCACTTACGTCAACTAACAGCTATAACCCAACGCAAATGAAGAGGGTGAAGAAATTCACTCTCCATTTAAAACTTTACGTAGGGTCATCCGGATATTATCCTTGAGTCTGTGATTGTTGTGTTAAAAACTTGACAGAAGCCTGAAATGGCGTATTCTACGGCCTAAGAGCTTATTGTGAAGCTGTTAGAGTATCAAGCAAAGGACTTCTTCCTGCGGGCCGGGATACCGGTTCCCAGGGAGAAGTTGGTATTGTCCCCCAAAGAAGCTTCCGACGTCGCAAAAGAAATCGGTCTCCCATGCGTTCTGAAGGCGCAGGTAGGGGTTGGCGGACGAGGTAAGGCCGGAGGGGTAAAGGTGGCAAAGACCGCTGAGGAGGTTGCCACACACTCAAAAGCAATCCTCGGGATGGAGATTAAAGGGGAAAAGGTCGAGCGGCTTCTCTGCTCTGAAGCAATCGATATCGCGAAGGAGTTCTACACATCCGTCACGACCGACCGGGCCAATCGCTCGCTCGTAATGATGGTCTCACCTGCAGGCGGGGTGGACATCGAACAGGTCGCCTCGGAAACCCCCCAGCGGATACTCAAATTGCAGATCGATCCCCTCCTGGGACTTCAGTCTTACCAGACGCGCAGGGCGGCGATGTTCCTTTCCGATGACAAAGAGGTCAGAAAACAGATCATTTCAATACTGAACAAACTCTACCGGATGTACGAAGCCAACGATCTTTCGCTCGCCGAGATCAATCCACTGGTCCTGACCAGAAAGAATAAGGTCATAGCCCTGGACGCCAAGGTCATCCTTGACGACAACGCCTTGTTCCGCCATCCGGAATTCGAGACCTACCGCATCCTGTCAGCGGACGAGGAAATCGAGCAGGAGGCCAAGTCTAAGGGGCTTTCCTACATTAAGCTTTCAGGCAAAGTGGGCTGCATCGTAAACGGGGCGGGCCTGGCCATGGCAACCATGGACTTGATCAAGCGCTTCGGCGGAGAACCTGCCAACTTCCTGGACGTGGGCGGTTCGTCGTCACCCGAGAAGATGCTTGCTGCGATCGACTATGTAACTAGGGATCAAAACGTATGTTCCATATTCGTAAATATATTCGGCGGCATCACACGGTGCGATGACATCGCGCGAGGTCTGCTCGAGTCGACTAAGGGCAGTCCCCTTAAGGTACCGGTAGTTGTCAGACTGACTGGCACTAACGAGGACGAGGCACGAAGTTTGCTGGAAGGAACCCCCTTCGTACCGGCGGCTGATATGGCGGACGGTGCGCGCAAGGCAATCGCAGCTGCGAGAGATAATTGATGGCTGTTCGGAAATATAGTAAGACTGAATTCGAAAAGACTAAGAAGTTATTGAGGGAAAAAGGGGAAGAATGTCGCAAAAATAAATCTGGATCATTCGATTTCCTTTTGGAGGAATACAAGGTTTGCCACGAAAAAGCTACCCATTACGATCGGCTCTCATGGATTGTAGGGGCTTTTATTGTCGGGGCTTCCTCCCTGGTTACTGCATTGGGTCTGCGCTTGAACGGCGAAACTGGATTGGAGACTTTCCTGAAACGCACACCTCTGGCAATCTTGGCTATTGTTCTCCTTATTGCATGGTGGTTGATATATGAACGCAACCGAGGTTGGGTAGAGATATTAAACGAGCGTATAAAAGATATCGAACGTTCCCTGGGAATATATGGAGTAGGCAGTTATCTTTCGATCGGCTCTCGACAGAAGGGAATGTGTCGTGAGAACCTAGAACGCATTGAATTGGCCGAAAAGCTTAAACTCCCGGCTGCAAAAAACAGTGCCTTCCGCATGGGCACTTGGTCGATGCACCTTATCGTAAAGCTTCTGGTTATTGTACTATCCGTCTTAGCCTTTCTCCTGTGGATATTCCCTCTTGTTAAGGAGTATTTACCCCTATGAGTATCTTCGTAGATAAGAACACCCGGCTTCTTGTTCAGGGGATCACCGGACGTGACGGCCTGTTTCACGCGGCCTCGATGCGCGATTACGGAACGAATGTCGTCGGGGGGGTGACGCCAGGCAAGGGCGGTCAGAGTGTGGAAGGATTTCCGGTTTTCGATTCGATGTACGAGGCGGTTGCAAAGACGGAAGCCAACACCTCGGTGATCTTCGTTCCCGAACGCTTCGCTCCAGACGCAATATTGGAGGCCGCTGATGCCGGAATCAAACTTGTGGTCTGTATCACTGAGGGGCTGCCCGTGATCGACATGCTGAAGATAGTAAGTTATCTGGATAAGAAAGGTGTAAAACTGATCGGGCCTAACTGCCCAGGGGTTATCTCTCCTGGAAAGGCCAAGGTAGGTATTCTTCCAGGCCATATATTTGCCGAAGGCAACATGGGCGTGGTTTCGCGTTCAGGCACCCTTACCTACGAGATAGTCAGTCACATCACCGCAGCGGGTCTGGGTCAGTCCACCTGCGTAGGCATAGGCGGTGACCCGATTATCGGCTCGAACTTCCTGGACGTGCTTGAGTTATTCAAGGCCGACGACGAAACCGAAGCGGTGGTACTGGTGGGTGAGATCGGGGGCTCTGACGAGGAGGAAGCTGCGAAATTCATTAAAAACCAACTGGGCAAACCGGCGGTGGCCTTCATAGCCGGCCGGACCGCTCCAAAGGGCAAACGGATGGGCCATGCCGGAGCGATTATCTCAGGCTCTTCAGGCACCGCGGAAGAAAAGGTCGCCGCGTTGGAAGCGGCCGGGATACCGGTCGCCTCGGAACCTGCTCAGACAGCCGAACTCCTCAAGGAAAGGCTTATATGAAACTTGCACGTAAGAAGTTCGCTCTTACAACCGTAGAAGAACCCAAGTGTTTCATCCACATCTATCCCGAACTTTGCAAGGGTTGCGAAATATGCGTGATGATGTGCCCAAAGGACATACTTGCCTTGAGTTCGGATCTCAAGGTACATGTGGTTAACGAACAGGAATGCATCGCCTGCAAACTGTGCGAGTGGCACTGTCCTGATTTTGCCATTTTCATAGAAAAGAAAGCGAAGGAATAATCTTGGCTAAGAACAAATCAAGCGAGGGTAAGGCAGCGATCCCTCGAAGAAAGCTGGTTTCCGGTAACGAGGCCTGTGCAGAAGCTGCCTTGTCAGCCGGGATTCGGTTCTTCGGCGGTTATCCCATAACACCCTCGACCGAAGTTGCAGAACAGATGGCGGCGAGACTTCCCAGGTTGGGTGGAACCTTCATTCAGATGGAGGATGAGATCGCCAGCGTGATGGCCATCATAGGCGCTTCTGCTGCGGGAGTTCCATCCATGACTGCCACATCAGGGCCGGGCTTCTCCCTTATGCAGGAAGGCATCGGATACGCGGCCATGATCGAGGTTCCAATCGTAATAGTTAACGTAATGCGGGGCGGACCCGCTACAGGTCTGCCAACCAAGGGGTCGCAGGCTGACCTGCAGCAGGCCAGGTGGGGAACCCACGGAGACCATCCGGTGGTAGTCCTTGCCCCCAAAGGGGTAGGAGAGACTTTTACCCTCACCCTGCGCGCGGTTGAGATATCCCAAAGACTAAGAATCCCGGTTGTGCTTTTGATGGATGAGTTCATCGGTCATATGAGGGAGATTGTATCATTCCCTGAAAAGGTTGAGACCTACCATCGTCAGAAGCCCAGGATAGCGCCTGAGGCCTACGTCCACTATGCTGAAGACAACAACTACAACGCCCCTTATGCAAGCTACGGTGAAGGCTATGGGATTCACATGACCGGGCTCACCCATCGAGCTGACGGCTTCCCGGTCAACGACCACAAGACAATCGCTTGGAATAATAAAAGGCTTTCAGCCAAAGTCGCCGACAACCTTTCATATCTTGAGGATAATCACATAGACGACGACCCTGAAGCCGACACATTGATAGTCGGGTTTGGCTCGTCCGCCCGCTCGGCGTACGAGGCGAAGCTTATTGCCGATAAATCTGTTGCATATGCCAGATTACTCACCGTCTGGCCTTTCCCTGACGCAACGGTGCGCAAGCTGGCCAAGGGCCGCAAACGCGTGGTTGTTCCCGAGATGAACGAAGGACAACTCAGCCGCGAAGTCGAACGCTGTATCGATTCGGGGACTGAACTCTGTCAGGTTAACCTGACAGACGGTTCGCTCATAACCCCTCATGCCATACTGGAGGCTTTGCAATGAAGTCTAAGCTTGCCGAAATCGGGCCCATGATTCATTCCTACCTGAGAATGGACGACCGCTTCCCACACGTGTGGTGTTCAGGGTGCGGGATAGGAGTAATGCTGGGAGCGGTGATTCACTCCGTCCATGAGCTAAAGATTCCTAAGGAAAAGATACTTTTGGCCTCAGGCATTGGCTGCACTTCACGGATGCCCGGCTACTTGGATGCAGACACATTCCACGTTCTTCACGGTCGTGCTATTGCCGCGGCAACAGGGGTTAAGATGGCCAGACCCGACATGGAGGTAATCGTTGTCGGGGGTGACGGTGATATGCTTGCCATCGGGGGAAATCACTTCATCCACGCCGCCCGTCGTAACATCGGCATGACCTGTATCGTTTTAAACAACTTCAACTACGCAATGACGGGCGGGCAGCAATCCCCTACTACACCTGAAGAGATGTTTGCAACCACTGCGCCTTACGGTGCTATCGATCACCCATCTAATCCCTGTGCGCTTGCTGAGGCTTGTGGTGCTTCTTTCGTGGCCCGCACAACCGCCTATAACTTCGTAGAGATGAAGCGCTTCATTAAAACCGCAATCGAACGCAAAGGGTTCAGGATGGTTGAGGTGGTAGCTCAATGTCCTACTCTTTTCGGACGTATGAATCGGATGCCTTTGACCAAGGATCTTTTAAACTGGCTAAAGGATCGTACAGTCACGGCAAAGAAAGCAAAAGACCTGACCCCGGATGAACTTGCAGATAAGATAATCACCGGCGTTTTTGTCGACCGGCAGGTTACTGAATATAACGAGGAGTATGCGAAACTTATAGAGAGGGTTAAGAACAATGCGAACTGAGGTTAGACTTTCAGGCAGAGGTGGGCAGGGTCTGATTACGGCAGGTATAATCCTGGCGGAGGCATGCGGTGTATACGAAGGGAAAGAAGTGGTGCAGACTCAGAGTTATGGACCTGAAGCAAGGGGCGGGGCCTCACGTGCCGAAGTCGTTATCTCCGACCACCAGATAAGATACCCGCGAGCATACGATCCTGATATCCTGGTTGCTTTATCTCAAGAGGCATTTGACCGTTTCGCTCCGCAGATGAAGGAAGCCGGTCTCATCTTTACGGATTCCTTCTACGTGAAAACCGACCATAAGAGCATCATTGATATACCCTTTTCGGAGACTGCACGGGATGAGATCGGACGGGAAGTAGTGACTAATATATTGATGTTAGGAGTGCTTTCCGCCACTACCGGAATAGTGAAACTGGATTCACTGAAACTGGCGGTAAAAAGCAGGGTGCGCAGCGCCTTTATTGAAATGAACATGAAAGCCCTGGATGTGGGGGCCAGGTTGGGTAACGACAAATGGAAAGAACACTCCTGATAATCAAACCCAATGTAGTAATGAAAAATAAAACGGGCGAGATACTCGCCCGATGCGAAAGAGAAGGCTTCGTCATCCTAGGGCTCAAACATCTCATACTTTCACCTCAGGAAGCGAGGCTTTTTTATAAAATGCATGAAGGTAAGGAGTTCTACGAGGAACTGGTGGAGTATATCACTTCAGGACATATAATAGCCTGTTGCCTGGGACGGGAAAACGCCGTACGACGTCTCAGGGAGATAGTAGGTCATACCGACCCTGCCAAGGCGGAACCGGGAACACTCCGAGCCATGTACGGTGCTGACATTGAACACAACGGTGTACACGCCTCGAATCCTGACGAGGATCCCTTGAGTGAGGTTCACTTCTTCTTCTCCACCCACGAACTCCTTTCCTAATCTAGGAGGTAGCCATGCGTGGAAAATTTCTTCGGCAAGGTGGTGTCGGCGTGATGATTATCGCAAGTACGGCATTGACGGTCTGCGATCTACCCGTAATCTCAGATAATTACGAGCCAAACGATACATACCAGGAAGCATATCAGATACCGTTCGGCGAAGGAGAAGCCACAATCAAGGCAACGATTAATCCTGAGGAAGACGAAGATCACTACCTGGTTAACGTCGAAGGCGAAGACCAGGCTTTGCTTGAATACAAGTTGACGGTGCCGGCTTTGATTCAAGCGGCAATCGACATCTACTCTGGACCGGACAACCTGCTCGATCACAAGCGCGCCGATGAAGCCGGGCAGACTATACACGACACACTGAGTATGGAACCAGGTGAAGCGGTAATAAGGGTACGTGCGGTTAACTACGAATCTTCACCCACTGAGTACACCCTTACCCTAACTAAAAACCTCTCCACCGGTCAAGGGTATTAAAATAATTGCAGAACGGCTTAAGGGATTATAGCGAATCGACTTAGAGAAATATCCTCAGCCCGAACTCGATGCGGTTCTCCCCCTCGCCCATGCGATAGGATACACCTAGATCGCACCAATACCAGTAAAGACCTATATACGGGATGAGGTAGGTTCCTTCCGGCACTCCGGGGTCAAGCCCGTACTCCCCTTTAACCGCGGCGCCAACAAAAACGTAATCCAGAGGTAGCATCTCCAAAGAAACTCCCCAGCCGAACCCTGAGCCGAAATCTGTCAGCCATTCCTTGTCCTGGTGATCTCTTGTAAGGAACGCATCTTCGACTGAAACGCTACCCACGACGGGGAGTTTGCCAAAAAGGTCGTGATACTCTTTTAGGAGAGGCAATTCGTAGGTGTAAGAAAACCCTAGCCCATAGAGTGTTCGCCTACCGAGACTGTCTTTTACACCAAAGGTGTCCCGAGCGGTTGAGACGTCGGCAAAGGCTCTGGCCGCGAGGTAACCGTAGCGTAAGGAACCCATTATGTAGCGCTTGTAGTAGACTCCCAGGTTACCGACGTAGACAGGCCAGGAGGTATCGGCGGCGACCTTGAGCCAGGGAAGATTCATACCGATCTCGTTGTAGCCGTCAGGCGAAAACCCGAAACCACTCATCGCAGGGGAACCGAAAACAGTGTTTGTGGCTGTGCGGTAGGTTAGCTCAAGATCGGCAGAGGTGGAAGATATAACCGAACCCTGCTCCACGTGCAACGGGGAGTGCGGTACATAAACACCGGCATACTGGCCGAAGAGCAAGTTGAGTAAAAAGAAGGCCATTGCGAAGTTTACCTACCCAGCATCAACTGTCAACAGCCTGGATATTATCTTACGAGTACGACCTTCTTTGCGTCTGTTTGATTGCCGTCGATACACCGTATAAAGTATACACCTGGTGATTGGTTGCAAGAACCGGGCCAGGTTATCTCTCCATAAGATGAGTAGGAGTGGATCTTGTCGACCTTTCTTCCGGACGCATCGAAGACATTAGCGTGAAATCCTTCGGGGAGTCCGGAGTATAGAAGTGTGACCTGGCGGCCTATTGATGGGACAATTTCGACACTTTCAAACACAGGTTCTTCGGATACGGAGACTTTACCTTCCGAATCGAGCTTCATGAGCCAGAGATCGAAAAATGGATACTCATAACCGCCGAAAGAGCAGGCCCCACCTGCCACGAGGTAACCTCCGTCAGAGGTCTGTATACCGCGTACAAGCATATCGATATTTTCACCGTAGGTTCTCGTCCATAACGTATCACCGAGGGAATCGGTCTTTATAAGCCATGGAATTGCATCACGAGTTGCAGTAATGAAGTATCCGCCGTCAGATGTAAGGTCTATCCATAAACCGTAGGACTCGAAACCGGAGCCGTAAGTTTTTGTCCACAGCGTATCACCGAGAGCATCGGTCTTTACTACGTAAACCTGACTCCCGGAATCCTCTATAGTTGCATAACCGCAAACTATGTAGCCGCCGTCAGGGGTTTTTTTAACGCATTGTCCCGCGCCCTTATAAGGGAAGCTTTTTACCCATAGGCTGTCGCCGTCTGCATTCACCTTGTACAAACAGACGTTGCCGTAAACGTGCAGATCTTCGCCTGCTATCACGAATCCCCCGTCATCGGCAACTACGAGGGAGTGAAAATGGCCGCCTCCACCAACATAATCGTTATATAGGTGTCTCCACTGAAGGTTGCCGTCGGAGGTGAACTTTGAAAGGGACGGTCCGGTCTCACCTGCGCCGTTACCCAGGATGTCTCCGGTTATGACGAATCCTTCGTCGGCGGTAGGCTGAGCGCAATACGGAGTGCCTGGGCATTCCGGATCGTATTTCCTTCCCCACAATGAATCACCGTCTTCATTAATCTTGTGTACGTAAGCGAATGTGTTCACATATGTGGCCGCTCCGCCGACGATAAGGTATCCTCCATCTGCCGCAGGGATGATTGATTCCCCTCGAGTAAAACGCCTGTCGGTGGTGTAGGACCTGGTCCAGTTCGTGTCTCCAGAAGGATTGACGTTCAAAATCCAGGCTTCATCACCTATGTGTAATCCTTCATCATCGATAATAATACAACCCAATATCATGAAGCTTCCATCGGCACGCTCAAACGCACAACTCGCCGCTTCGGCAGTATCGGGAACACCGTAAGTCCTAAGCCATGTTGCCTGAATTTTCATGGGAAACAGAACAAGCGAAAAAAGAACTATTAAGATTATGAAACTAGTTTTCTTCATATCGACCTCCTTTTCTTCCTATAATTCCGACCCATACTGAAGCGTATCAAGATTACATGAGTGAGTATAGGTTTCAGGTTTTAAAAAGTCAATACCCCACACGGATGCAGCAACATCCATGCGGGGTATCAGGTCGTTCGAAGAAAAAGGGGGACTCTAATCCTCCGGAAGCCCGAATGTCTCGGTGATGAAGCGTCCGGGTACCTTGTAGCCCGTCTCATGTACCTTCAAGGCCAGAGTGAACTCGGGATGAAACCCCGTACCTTAACGTCTCACCCTAAGGTCTGGGATAATATATCTTCTCAATCCAAGAGTACTGCAGCTCGGTTACGTTCTTTTCAGGGTCATCCCTGTCCCACTCAAGGTAAACCTCTCGAGAGGGTGACTTGATCTGGAGATTGTTATTATTCACGTAGGCAAAAAGGCCGTTCCCGACTCTGCCGTTTCTCCGTCTTGAGGACATCTATAAAGCGTGGTAATAGAAACCACATGCATATCTTCCACCTGCTTTTCAACGATCTCAATTCTTTTTGTTACGTCACCCTTCTTTGTCTGTTTAATTGATTTATTTGTTATTGATATTCTTGGATTTGTTAACTGATTTTTACTTCTGTGAAAATCAGTTGAGTCAAAAAAGATCCCGGTCCTCTTTTACAAGGACCGGGACCCGAGGAGGCTGTTACGAATACCAGTGGGTATACGCAACTTGACTAAACTATCTTTATAAAGCCAGCATAGGAGAAACATCGTCTGCTTCGCATATAATTTCCTATTAAAATTATAGGAATAGAATCAGACATGTCAAGGTTATAGGATATTTCTCGAAAGTACCTGATGCTTAACCCATTGACAAGCCTTAAATCAGTAGTAAACTGGTTCATGAAACGTATAGTGATTTCCCTCATTATAATAACATCCCTTGCCTATCTGGGTTGTCCCGGCAAGGTGGAAGAGGCCACCAAGGTGGTTACAAAAGACGGCGATATGATTGAGGTACTCACTCCTGCGCCAAACGACACCTTCTCCTGGGTCCTTGTTTCAGGAAACGCTTCTGCAAAGCAAGGTCTGTTCAATCTAGAACTCTTAGACAAGGAAGGCGAAGTACTGACAAGCACAACGGTTGAGCTTGCGGCTGCAGCACCGGATACTGCAGCATTCGCTTCTGAAATATTCTTAACCAAGGATGCACCTCTACAGAAAGGTAAGCTCAAGGCCTTCACTCCTGACAACGAAGCAGAAGCGGCAATCTTTCCAGTGTATTTCTTGCCAAGTCCTGCCGAGGCAAACGATCCTGTACAAAGATTTTACAAGGCCTTCGGGGCAGACGATTTCGAGACCGCCTACGAGCTTCTTGCCCCTGAAGAAGCCGCCTATCCTGATTTCTATGAAGGAGCGGTTTCATTCGCAGCCCCCCCAACCGAGCCTGAAGAACTTGCCTCATGGAAAAAAGAAACAGAAAGGCTGCGTCTTCTTGCCCTTCTCCGATGTCCCATATACGATCTTCCTCAACAGGGTCTCTTTTTATACCGCGTGTGGATCGAGCATACGCTTGCAGACAACGTGAAGGTTGAAGAGGCCTATGTTTTCCTCAAGCGTCAGCCTGACGGATCTTTCAGGCTTTACAGGCCTCGCAAGGATATGTATAAGCCAGGCGAGTAAAAAGGCTTAACTTAGGGAATATAATCAACCATAAGGAGGTATTACTATAACGTAACAGTAATCCAAGGAGGAAATATGAAAACCCATAAAGGAAGACCGGATCGGCGCATAACCGGCTTAATCGTGTTATTACCGCTTCTAGCCGTTGCACTCATGGCCACGGATGCCGATCTTGAGGTGTGGGACGATGTTGAACCTAATCCTGACGTTCAATTCCAGGGTACAGCCATCCCGATAGAGGAAAATCAGCAACTCGATTTAATACAGGCTGGGAACGAGAGTCTTGAAGAAAATCCAGAACTCCCTTGGGAGAAATTCAGCGTCTCAGACGGACGCAAGGGATGGAAGGTTAGAGTTCAGCGTACACTGCCCTTGCCTACGCCTGCGGTTTCAGACGGCATCGTCTACATCGGCGGGGGATTCGGCTCTTACGAGTTTTACGCACTTGACGCCGAAACAGGTAAACCCCTATGGCTTTTTCACTGCGGGGACGACGGTCCGACTGCAGCTGTTGTTGAAAAAGGTTGCGTGGCTTTTAACACAGAAAGCTGCATCCTTTACATTCTTGATGCCAAAACCGGTAAGAAGCTGTGGGGAAAGTGGCTGGGTGACCCTTTGATGAGTCAGCCCGCCATCGAAGGCGATAAGGTCGTCATGGCCTACCCAAACCAGAAGGGCGGACATTCCCTTTCCTGTATGGGGCTTAAGGACGGCAAGGAATTCTGGACCCAGGATATCCCGGGTGAGGTAATCTCGACTCCGGTAATCGCTGACGGCAAGGTCTACGCCTCCACCCTTGAAGGCTCGGTGCACTGTTATGCAATGGGAACAGGCGAGAAGTTCTACTCTAAGGAGCAGCAGGCAACCTCGGCCCCCTGGATATGGCAAGGCGAGGTTTACGTGAGCCTGCGCGAAGACGAGGAGCGTATTGTCGGTGGCAAGACAGAGGTCGTACGTACCGAGGGACAGGGACGGATAAAGGCCTCGGGTGAAAGGGACAACAAAAACCTATGGGCTAAACAGGACGCCGATTACCTCAACGTCGAACAATCCTCTAGATATGCCGAAGAACAGATGGCCCTGGATGCATCGGTAGGATTTGCCTCGGCCCCGGGCGCGGCCAAGCTCTCCCAGAGTAAGGAAAACCTTGGCGTTTCCTCGGTTTCAGGTGTGTGGGCCTACCAGGGATCACGCCCTACCATCGTCGAAGGCATCTCCTACTCCTCGATGGGCGATACCCTCAAGGCACTCGACGCCGCATCGGGCAAGGTTATCTGGAAGCGTTACATCGAGATAAAGGATTCACCCGGCGGTCGACCGTTCTCTCCCCCTTCCTATGCATCGGGCAAGCTTTACCTGGGTGCGGTGTCAGGGGAGATAATCTGCCTGGACGCCAAAGACGGCAAGGAACTGTGGCGATATGACTGCGGCGAGCCGGTTCGCTTCCAGCCTGCCGTAGCCGGAGGTAAGGTTTTCTGGGGCACCGATGCAGGTACTGTCTACTGTCTGGAGGCCAAGGACCCCAATGCCGACGGCTGGTATATGTGGGGCGGCAACGCTCAACATAACTATTAAATGCTCCTTTTCTCCTTCGGAGAAAAGATCGCAGACGAAGTTATAGAAGGTTGGTTGAAATAACCAACTTTCTTTTACTAACCAACAAAACCTGACAGTTATTATTCGGGGTCCCCGGCGAATGCCCATACGAAGTATCGGTATGCAGCGGTTTCGTAGGTTTAAATTATAGAGTCGATTCCAGGGACTGGGAAGAACACACCATGTAGAAGAGTCTGTCCATCCCTGCATCGCCACCCAGATCGGTGTGACGTGCAAACTGCCAGACGTTGAAGCCTGCATCGGCTAATTCCGAACGCATCTCACTTGGCGTGGAGTAGTGCATAAAAGCCTTGCCTGCACTGGCTATACCTTGAATATTTTTCAGATATACGTCGCCTTCTTCCGCTCCGGAATCGTTAATTATTTCAAATACAGATCTAAGCGCTGACATGGTTGGATGGTAACGATCATGGGCGGATATAAAAAGGAAGCCGTTAGGAACCAGAACCCGCCTCGCCTCTCTTAAAAGCGTGATACGTGCCGATCTAGTAGGGACATGCTCTATAGTCTGGGAGAAGATAACCACCAGATCAAAGGATTTTTCCGGCATATCGATGTATAGGCCGTCTGTTTCCTGGAAGTTAATCCTGGCGTTTTCCGTGATGGCGTTTCGCCTCGCCGCTACAACAAGCGGCTTGGCAATGTCGATGCCCGTAACACGGTATCCCTGTTTGGCTAGAGCGATGGCTTCCCGTCCCACTCCGCAGCCTATGTCCAGAACCCGGCACGGATATGGGAAGTAGAGCCCAAGAAGCGTCTGTTCTGGAGTAATAAGCCCCGACTTTTCACTGAACAGCCGGTTCATCTCCTCTACTTCCTCAGGCTGGCTGTACTTGCGGGCAACCTCGGCAAGTATTTCACTGACATTTAATCCCATACCAGGATAGGATAGGAAATAAAACCCCACTGTCAACCTCAGCGTTACTGACAGGAGGAATCCGGCTGGCAACCTGCGTTATGAATTATCATTCTGGTGTTAACTGGGCTGCTTCGATGCTAACGATTTCAAAAGAGTCCAACCTCTATTGGAACAACACGACAGCAAATTTACACTACTATGCGAGTGCATTCTTCTATTGAATATAGCCATTCGGCCTTGACATACCCCACTATCCGGATATTCTTATTCTTAATATGAGTAGAGAGCTTGATCGTCAGTTATTAGCCAAACTGGACGAGATGACACCGGCACTTGTTCGCAGTCTGAGAATACTAGATCCTCGTGGCCCGGCTGGTTTAGATATTACTCTAAATCAGTTCCTGGTTCTTTCACTGCTCGCACGTAAAGAGCACTTCGGGATGGGAGAGTTGGCCCATCAATTGGGCACTTCTTCAGGTAACATGACAGCGATGATAGACAGGTTAGTTCGTTCAGGACTGGTTGAACGCGGTCGTTCCGAGAAGGATCGCAGGGTCGTACAGGTCAGGCTTTCTCAGGACGGGAGTGATCTGGCCGAGAGGGTTCGTCGAGCCACCCAGGCAGGGATGCGACGCATCATGCGCAAGATAGCTGACGAACAGAAAAGGGCTTTCTTCGACACCCTTACAGCGGTGATCGAAGCCCTTGCCGAGGATCGACCACGGCTGCGGGGCAGAAAACCTATCCAGAAGGTCCTGAAGAAAGCAGCACGACGCACAGGTTGAGATTTTTCTTTTATCATAAAGTTTAGGAATAGAGCGATTAAAAAGGAGGCAGGATGAGACTTTTGGTGTTTGTGATAACGGCGGGTGCTACGCTCTATGGAGTGGAGTTTGAAGCAGTAGACATTGCAGATTTAGGGATAGATGAACTTGCAGGTTCAGCATCGTTCGTCGACTACAACTCGGACGGCTACCTCGATTTCTGGGCAGGTTACGCATACCTGAACGATGGAACAGGCCATTTTACTAAACTTACGAACAGTAAATGGGCAGGTGGAGAGATCGTTTGCTGGGGGGACTGCAACTCAGACGGCTATCCTGATGCGTTAACTTCCAAGACTGTCTGGATAGATACCACCCCCAGGAAGGATACTTGTTGGATAATATTGTACGAGAACACCGGGCCTCCGGACTTCAAGCTGGTTGACGTTTCCGAAAAGGTCGGCTTGGGGTTTCCTATACTGGATCGTGACCTCAACGACCCTGCCTGGCTGGACTACGACGGTGACGGCCTTTTGGATTTCTTCTACTCCAGCTACGAGTTCGTACCGTTAAATTCAGAGGAAGACTTACCTTACTGGTCAGGGCATGAGGATTACCTCTTCCGTAACACCGGCGCAGGATTCCAGGATGTCTCCGATGCGGCAGGGATACGTGCCGGAGGGACAGATACCCTTTGCGCACGCGGGGTAAGTATTGCGGATTTCGACAACGACGGCGACGTAGATATATTCGTATCCGTCTACCGGCTTCAACCCAACATCCTGTGGCAGAACCAGGGAGACGGCACCTTCATTAACGTCGCCCAGGAGGCCGGGGTCATCGGCATATACGATGAGGGCTATTACGGTCACAACATTGGAGCCGCATGGGGAGATTATACTAACGACGGCTATCTTGACCTTTTTACGCCTATAACTCATCACCCAGGATACGCAGGAGATCCTACAGGACATCTATGGTCGTCTGACGGTCCTCCTTCTTGGACGTTCACCGACCTTTTTGCGGTATCGGGCATGGAGAATACCGAGATAGGTTCTGCACCTATTTGGGGAGATTACGATAACGACGGAGACCTTGACCTTTACTGGCTCAATCTCTACGGCCAAGGAGGCAAACAGGGCTGGCTTTACCGAAACGACGGGGATAATAAATTCACCGATGCGAGTGCCGAGGCCGGAACCAAGACCTGGGGTTCAAAGAGTTACGTGGTATGGGCGGATATTGACCACGACGGCAAACTAGACCTGTACTCACCTTACACTACCTCGACCGGCACCTATCGCATAATACTCATGAATACTGCTGAACGCGGGCACTGGCTCGAATTGGATTTCGAAGGCTCCGAAAGCAACAGTTCGGGCATCGGTACAAGGGTTTCGGCCTTTTGCGGCGGTCAGTTGGTGATGCGCGAGGCCGCGCCGTCGTGCGGCAACGGATACGGCTCAATGTACGTTTCACGCCAGCATCTGGGCTTGGGTGAATACGAGACGATAGACTCTGTAATAATCCGGTGGCCCAAAGGCCGCATCGACCGCATACACAACCTTGCCCCTGACAGGGTGATAGGCATGGTCGAAGGCCCGCCTTCCGCTCCTGAGGTATTGGTTTATACCTGGCTTGGAGGGGACAAGTACGAATTCGGATGGAGTAAACCACCTGAAAGGGACGTGGCTGGTTACAGACTCTGGCAGAGGCATGATCCTCAAGACCCCTGGCATCTTCTCGCAGACAGCATCCCGGCTGAGTCAACGACATTTGTGGTAATGATGGAGCCTCCTTTGTCCGAGGTTTCCGTAACCGCCTACGATTACTGTCTTGACGACTCGGAAAGCCCTCACTCCGCGCTAGCTGTTGCAGCCAAGGAAGCCGATCCATTATCAATGGAGTTTGAAGTAGGTTCACATGCTCACGTAATCCCGGTAAGATTCAGTCTTACTGCTCCAAGTGAGGTCACCATCTCGATATACGATCCTTCCGGACAAAGGGTTCGTCAGTTCCTCAGAGGATTTTTCCTATCAGGAACCTACGACTTATACTGGCCTGGGATCGACGATGAAGGCCAGGTTGTCCCTTCCGGGGTTTTCTTCGTAAGATTGAGCGCTGGATCCGGAACCTCGATTACTCGTAAGATAATACTGCGATAAACTGACGTCCTGGCTCTGAAACTTGACTGCGGAGCTATCCTTGTGTTTTAAAACTTGACTTCACAGCGGATGGTTATATATTTATAAGTAAATTTCAAGGAGGAAACATGCAAAAAATCAAGATGTTAGGGATACTCACTCTTGCAGGACTCTTGTCTACAGGTGCTGTGTTGGATTGCAGCAAGAAGACCGTGAAGGCCCAGGAGATAGTTCTGGTCGATGCAGGTGGCAACGTGCGAGGAATGTTCGGTTTCTCAGACGATACACAGATAGAGCCCGGTGTGTGGCTTTACGATGACGCGGGCAATGTTCGTCTGTCGGTAACCTTGCTTGACGACGGTTCAGCCGGAATGGCTATCGCAGATCAGAAGGGCGACATCAGGATACTTCTAAGCACCGATGAGGAGGACCTTCCCGCCATATATTTGATCGACCAGGCAGGAGAACTCAGAACCCTCATCGATATTGATGAAAAAGAATCCCCAGGTATCTACTTCTACGATCAGACGGGCGATGTTCGGGCGATGATGATGGTTTTCGACGACGGAACTCCGGACCTTTCGCTCTTCAATGATGAAGGAGAAATTTACTGGGGATCGCCGTAAGTCGAAAACAACACATGAAAAATTACGGAGGAGAAATGAATCAAGATATAAACAGTCTCGCCGCTCGCATAAAGCGTCTTGAACACCAAAACAGGATTCTAAAAACCATTGGATCGGTTTTGATCCTGGTGATGGCTGCGTTTATCGTGATCGGAGCCGTATCAGGGAGTAACAAGCAGGAAAGTGTTGTTGAAGCTGAGGCTTTTGTACTCAAGGACAGCGAAGGCGTCGAAAGAGGCCGGTTTTCAGTAGTAAACAATACGTCCGACTTGACACTTAACGATCCTGACGGGGACTGGAAGCTTTCCCTTAAAGTATTCGGTGACGGCCTTCCGCAGGTATACGTAAATACTACAGTTATGGGACCTGGCATCGTACTCGACGGAAACGCCCCGGCCATAGGCTTCTTCGGACAGGACGGTCGGCCCATCGCAACGATACCATAGACAAAAGGATACAGCAGACAGTCACAAAGTGCAAAAGATGGAGGGACACGTCTAAGATTTGACATTGCTTTAGAGCTGATTATTCTTTTGTAATGTACCCGAAGCAATTTACGGATCAAGCGCCGGGGAAAGTAGAGCAAGCTTTCGATCCTAAGGATGGTACTTACTGGGCTTTTGTGCCGAATCCCTTACCGCCTGAGATTCCAATTGATTGGGAGTTAGCAAAAGCTCTTGACGAAGCTGGAAGGGCATTGAGCGAACTTGCAGGTGTCGGTCAAAGGTTGCCTAATCCGCATTTATTAATTACCCCTTTTATCAGAAAAGAAGCAGTGTTGTCATCACAAATAGAAGGTACCGAAACACAGATAGAGCATCTTTACGCTTAAGAAGCTGGACAATTAGACTTACCAGGTTTTGGTCCAATACCACCTGAATTCGATGTCAAGGAAGTTTCTAATTACGTTAAAGCGATGGAGTACGGTCTCAAGAGACTCGAGAGCTTTCCTTTATCTAAACGGTTCATTAGAGAACTTCACAAAATACTAATGCAAGGAGTTCGAGGAAAGAACAAGACTCCAGGTGAATTCAGACGTACTCAGAACTATATAGGTTCTCCGAATAGCACCAGAGGTATCAGGAATGCCGGTTTTGTACCTCCACCAGTTGAAGATATGGATAAAGCGCTAGACAAATTTGAGAAATACTTACATGAAAGAGGATTCCATCCGCCTCTCGTTGAACTGGCCTTAATTCACTATCATTTCGAAAGCATTCACCCCTTTTTGGATGGTAATGGTCGTATTGGAAGACTATTGATAACACTTTTACTTGTACAGTGGAAGATTTTGCCCATTCCGTTGTTGTATCTCAGCGCTTTCTTCAATAAGTATAAAGAGGAATACTGCCAACGCCTGATGAATGTTAGTACTCGTGGATTGTGGAAAGAATGGCTGATTTTCTTTCTTAAAGGAGTTACGGAACAATCTCGGGATGCGGTATGGCGTTCTAACGCCATACAGGATTTACAAGAACAATGGCGTAAGCTCTGTAGACAGAAATATCAATCTAGCTTGATTCTAGATATACTTGATCATTTCTTTCTCAATCCATTTTGGGCAATTCCTGATCTTGTAAAGGAGTTAAAGAAAACCTATAGAGGAGTTCAGATCAATATTGATAAATTAATTGAGTCAGGCTTCTTAAGTGAAGTTAAGTATACGGATTATAGAAAAATGTACGTAGCAACACAAATACTAGATATCATTTCAAGAGATCCTTTGACTAAGCGGTAGACTGTACTTTTGGGGCATAAAGTACAATTAACCACTTAGAATTGTACCTAGGTATAATTCAAGAGAGAACGATTATACTTTTTACCCTAAAAGTACAATTTCATCCTCTGAAATTGTACTTAAGTTAAATTTCAGAATCACCAATTCCATTTTTTGCCCCTAAACTAGAATTGTTAAGCAGGTTATTCCAATTTTCTTGAATTCTTTCTTTTACCTAAAGCACGAGGGTTGCAATTACGGCTGAGAGTGTATAATTATGGTTCAAAGGTAGAATCCGTGAATTTGAAAGCCAAGGAGAGGCAATGGATTATTTTTTTACAGAAGAGCAGACAATGATCCGCGATATGGCGCGCGAGATCGCGGTAAAGAAGATAAAACCAGTACGCCAGGAGCTTGACGAGAAGGGTGAGTTCCCGCACGAGATAATGGAGGAATTGGCCCGAGCGGACCTGCTTCGGGTATTCGTACCTGAAGAATATGAGGGCATGGGCGGAGGGGCTATCGAGATGTGCATCGTCACCGAGGAGATATCACGCGTGTGCCCGGGTGTCGGAACTACGTACGGAGCCAACGCCCTGGCCGCCATGCCCGTAATCCTCTATGGATCTGACGAACAGAAGAAGCGTTTTTTGCCCAAGATCGCTTCGGGTGAGGCGTACGCGGCATTCGCTCTGACCGAGGCTGATGCCGGCTCCGACGCTGCCGGTATCAAAACCGTTGCTAAGGAAACCGAGGACGGCTACGTAATCAACGGTACCAAACAATTCATCACCAACGGCGAGGTGGCGGACGTTTACTCGGTGGTCGTTTCCACCGATCCGGCCAAAGGCGCTCGAGGAGCGACCATATTCGTCATCGAAAAGGGCACCCCGGGGTTCGATTTCGGCAAGGAGGAGAACAAGATGGGCATCAGGTCATCAAAGACTACGCAGTTAATCTTCAATGACTGCAAGGTTCCCAAGGAAAATCTTCTCGGCAAGCGTGGTCTGGGATTCATCATCGCCATGAAGACCTTTGACCGCACGCGTCCGGGTGTTGCTGCACAAGCCGTCGGTACGGCACAGGGCGCGTTCGACGAGGCTCTGGAATATGCAAAGGAACGCAGGCAGTTCGGAAAACCTATAACAAGCTTCCAGGGTCTGCAGTTCATGCTTGCGGATATGGCCACCCAGATAGAGGCTGCACGCGCCCTGGTCTATGCTACAGCACGGATGATAGACGCCGGTTCCAAGGACTTCGCCCGCGAATCGGCGATGGCCAAGCTTTTTGCCTCTGATATGGCGATGAAGGTGACCACCGATGCCGTGCAGATAATGGGCGGATACGGCTACATGAAGGAATATCCCACCGAGAAGTTCATGCGCGACGCCAAGATTCTGCAAATCTACGAAGGCACAAACCAGATCCAGCGCGACGTCATCGCCAGCCATTTGATCAAATAGTTTCATTTCCAAAAGAAATTCAAGGGCTGCAGAAGCAGCCCTTTTACATTACCCAGTCCAGGTTCCTGCCGATCAGCAATTCAAGCTTTTCAGAGTGATGGGTGTTTTTCATTGGAACTGTTCGGGTTTTGAAGCTATATTTCCTCGCTAATCGTTGGATTTCTGCCTCGTTATCGTAAGTTATCAGGAAGTTTCCTTTAAGATCGGATGCTAATTGAAATAGTAAATCGTGATCAATATCGGAATATTTATATAAACGCCGACCGGCTTTTGTATAAGGAGGGTCAATAAAGAAAACGCAATTGTCTCGATTTGCGTATTTCTTTAAATAAGCAAAGGCATCTCCTTGAACAAACTTAATTCGATGTTTGACCTTGTCTATCGCAAGTATACGTTTTTTCAATGTCTTGGGATACCAGCGTGAAGCTAGCCCTTTGCCGTTTTCTCCGTGTTTGATTAAACCTACTCCAGGAGCAAGTATGCCTCCGCGAGTTACACGGTTCTTTACAATAGTCATCAATGCTTGCTCACGTATGCTGACTGGGGAGGTTGACAGTATCGAATCCACGTTCTCTTGTGTAAGAATAAAACCTTCAATCCGATTAGCGAGCCACGAACCTTCGCCTTCCAGTATCGTTTTCCAGACGGACGACACATCCCTATCCAGTTCTATCATGATTGCACTACCTACCAGATTTTCCATTACGGCAGTTAATGTAACGACTCCTCCACCCGCAAAAGGTTCTACGATTACTTTATCCACCCCCCCGAAAACCGACAGCCATTGACGGATACGAGGAATAAGCCATGTTTTACCTCCGGCGTACCTGAATGGACTGCGCTGAGGAACGCTTGCAACATTTACAATCTTTAACTGACGTGGTGTGTTACCGAAAAGGTTCAGGGTTCTTTCCGTCATTGTAAAGGTATGTCAGAAATTGTTTTATTGTCAGGGGGGGTATCGAATTTGTCTGCCAGCTTGTCTTGGAGGAGAGAGATAAATTCATCAATGTTACCGGGTTCTGGTGTTGTTATTTTGCTGAGTGCTGGCCAGAACTCAGTGTAGACAGTTTCGACTAGGTAAAGTTTATATTTTGAATTGGTTCTCTTCAAATCATAAAGAAACCAAGCAATATCTGCTTTCTCGCAGGCAACCCTGGGAAGATCAGGCAGTGTGTTAAAGAAGGATTTTTGAAGAGCAACAGCTTGTTTTTTATTCCACGCTTTGAGAATCCCGCCTTTGTAAAGCATTTGAGGTACAAGACGTTTTCTGGAAGATGATAAATAATCGGGCTTGGGGAAATAACTTGATGATACTTTCTTCCACCAATCTGTGCTTGACCACTTGGAAGGATTCTCAAGATATGTTTCAAATGGGTTTCTGATGTTGCCTGATATGTAAACCGCTTGTACTTCAAGCGAACCGAAGTCAATAACTCTGCCATTGTCGTCATAGGAGACAAGAACAATATCGATGTTGCCTGCTGACTGACCATTTTTATCAGTCAATCTAACTTCAGTTAAAGAAGTCCAATTTGAAGTCTCACCGAAGAAGAATGTAGCTGCATCTTCGGCAATAATCCAATTATCCCTGAAACGAACAGGGCATGTAATAACCGGATGATTGTCATGGATAATACTGCAAACCCCGAGAGGGTCATTTGCTTTATCTTTGGTGCAACTTGGAACCTTATTGTTAAATGGACATAGTTTTAGCTTGCGGTAGCGGCTTGCGTCTCTAGACAAATTGTCGGCCGGGAAGCCAAATATCTCTGATAAGGGGTTTTCATGGGGTGATTTGTTACCTTTTTCCATTAGGTGATTCTAAGCTAGAACTATCCTTAAGTCAAGCCTTCGAGGACAAAGATTTTAATCAAGTACTTGACAACCTCCGAACCTTCTTTATAATTTAAGCAACTACTGAATTGGATTGATTATGGATGAATCGAAACATGCCGAACTCTTCAAGGCTCTCAGTACAGAGACCAGGATTCGAATAATCGAGCTATTAAAGGAAAAAGGTCCTCTTGGTGTAAAGGAACTTGCCGATATCCTCGAGATTACCCCTTCGGCAGTCTCTCAGCACCTGAAGGTTCTTAGGTACGCAGGCCTTGTCCATTCTGAACGTAAGGGCTACTGGCTTCCCTACGAGATAGACGAAGCAGCCCTTGAACACTGCGGTCAGGTGCTTTCACACGTGTGCACGTGCGACTGCAAAGGCGAATGTAAGGGTGAAAATATGAGTAACGAAGAAAGACTGAAGCACTTAAAGGAACAAGAGCGTTTACTCGCCCATAAGCTCCAGATGATCCGGGACAAGATCCGAGAACTGGAGCCCGGGGAGTAATTTTTTTACCAAATCTATTAAGTGATTACTTTAATACTAAAGCAATTAAATCAAACCGGCTATGCGCGGAAAGGAGTATAGAATGGAGCAGGTTGCTAGTATAACAAAAGATGACATCAAGGATCTGGTTCGGCGAATCGCCGCCGAACGGATCGGTCCGACTGCCGGCGAGAGGGATAAAACCGGCGCTTTCCCCTACGAGTCTATCAAGGCTCTCGGGGAAAGTGGGGTCCTGGGAATGATAGTTTCCGAACAACATGGTGGGGCAAACGTGAGCCGGTCAGATTTTGCCTTGGCGATACAAGAAATTGCTAAGGCGTGTGCTTCTACAGCTCTTGTGGTTGTATCACACTGTGTTGTGGCAAAGGCTATTGAGATTGCTGGAACAGAGGCATCGAAGGATAAATGGCTTCCCAGAATGATGGACGGTCGTGCACTGGGTGCCTTTGCCGTACACGAAGCTGACAGCGGCAGTAACGCAGCAGCAATCAGAACTACGGTGAAAAAGGACGGAGATCATTACATTATCAACGGATCAAAGTTTTTTATTACTTCTGCCGGGGAAGCGGACATATATATGGTTATGGCCAAGACCTATCCGCAAAAGGATCTCAAGGGTATGAGCGCTTTCCTGGTTGATAAAGAAACCCCAGGCCTTTCCTTTGGATGTCCTGAAGATAAGATGGGCTTGAGATGTTCATCGTCTCGAGAGATGGGCTTTTCAGATTGCGCTGTACCTCGAGAAAATCTACTGGGGATTGAAGACGGCGGCGTTTCTGTCTTTGGCAAGAGCCTGGCTGGATGGGGTTTTTTTGGGGCGGCCGGGATATCGGTTGGAATCGCTCAAGCTGCAGTTGATTTGGCGGTACGACATGCCAAGGATCGTAAGATTGCCGGGCAACCCATAGGAATCCACCAGGCTGTTCAATCGCTGATAGCGAAAATGATTGTCGAAACGGAGGCGTCTGAGGCAACGCTTGCAACCTGTGCAGCGAAGGCGGATGCGGCTTCGGAAAAAGCTGGAATCAACGGATTCAAAGCTAAGTTGCACGCCTCAGAAATTGCACTGGGAGTAGCCAACAGGGCAATACAAGTCATGGGTGGCCACGGATACTGCCGAGACTACACCGTCGAGAGACTTTTTCGTGACGCAAAAGGGCTGACGCTTCATTTTAAGACTGCAGAATTACTTTGCCAAGACATCGCCAAGGCTGCGTTAGGGCTGTGAGCTTCAACTTGCCGGTACTTTTCACAGGTCTTGCAGAATTAATTAAAAAACGTAATTAACCTTTAAGGAGGTTTATGATGAATAAGCACGGAATGCATCACGGTTCCTGCTGTACACTGTCGCATGACTGCGGCTGCTGTCACGGGTTCCGCCGCTTCTACACAGAAGAGGAAAAACGCGAACACCTTGAGCGCTATCTCGAATCGCTGAAGAAAGAGATAAAAGGGGTTGAAGAACATCTCAAGGTAATGTAGAAAAAAACATCAACAATGCCCGAGGTCTTTGAGACCTCGGTTTCTTATTTTCAACATATAAGAGGAAACGAAAGGTTCTACATAAACTTCCAGCCTACATTGAGGGATAGAAGGGGCAGTACCGGTATGCCGTTGATTGGCGACAAAGCGAATTCAAAGGCAGGTTCCACATTCTCCTTAGATGTCCATGAGTAGTAGGCAAAAACCTGGTTTACGCGGACATCCACCACTATCCTTTTTGCAATCTCAAGCCAGTATCCTAAACGTACCGACGGGGCAAGACTGGCATAATGCACCCCGGTCGAAGTATTATATGAGTCCCAGAACCTCAAATCTCCGCCGAAATACAGGCCCTTATTAGTCTTGTTGAACTGGTCGAGAATGAAGAAGTTGTAGCCTGCATGAACCTGGGGTGTAAAGTTCATCTGATTCTGGGAACCGACGATCATCCTGACATCCAGCGCCTGAGAAGGTGTCACGAGATACGTGCTGTGAACCGAGATACCGTACTCCATGTTTGAGACAATCGGCAAAATCAGCTTTGTACCGTAACTCTGGATATAGGTAAAGGGTGCAATCGGGTTAACGGTGACGTATTTTGCACCCGCATCATCGTCAATCCTGTCAACCGCACCGAGAGTTAATGTCAGTATTATCAATGACATAACGGCTTTTCTCATCAATACACCCCCAGATCATAGTAGATGAAGCCGGCTGAGTCCTCAGACTGTATCCTGTATGCGCCGACCGGATCTGATATGTATATCTGTCCTGTATAGAAATTCTTGTCCTCCTGACCGTATCTGTTGGCAAAGACGACCCATGCATCGAAACGCCTGGCGATTACATCTATGTCAGGACCCACCCCACCCAGGTTGGCTAGAGAGTGAATCAGAATGTCAATATCCTCACCTGCTATATTTCGAGAAAGGTACTCGGAATGAAGGTCCGCACAGATTATCATCCCAGCCTTGAGCGAATCTATCTCTGTTACAACGAATCCGTCACCTGATTCGAAACCGCTCACCACATCCCAACCGGTCAGGAACCGCTTGGAATGCTGAGCCTGGATTTCCCCATCCGGATTTATTAAAACCTGCGTATTGTATAAATCCCTGCCTCGAATCTCTGACAAACCGAACACTACGTATAGGTCATGCAATTCCGCTAGGCTGGCAACGGAGTCCGTTGCAGGTCCGGGAACCGTCTCGGCCACCCTGCGCTGGTAAGCCTCGGGTTCATCCGGTTTGTAGTACCACCCCAGGGTCGTTTCACCAAACACGATCAATCTAATGTCGGGATGTTCAGTCTTAACCTGTTCGATAAAATAAACCATCCTCATAAAGTTGGAGTCGGCGTCCTGGCTGCATTCCATACATACCGAAGCAACCTTTAATCGCCGGGTAGCCCGGGAATCGTCATATTCGATAGGAGCCCCTACTCCATCCAGTAAGCCTAGACCTAAAAAATCCTCCTGGCAGGCTGTAAATAATGTAAGGATCAGCCCCAGAATCGGTATAAACTTCTTCATTATCTCGTCTCCTGTTGAATTAAGGGAAGTGTATTGTTATCGGGAAAACTGTCAACGGCCTTCTGGTTTACGATGCACCTTAGGCTTAGGACCTATGATTGCTTCCAGTCTTTCCCGGTAGGGGGGCTTGCGTAAGGGATCCAGGTGCGGCACCCGCCAGATGTTGCCGACAAAGCAGGTTACACAACCCTTTTCAGTCTTTGTAGTTTCCATACCTTTTTCAATCATATCAAGAGCATCGTCATATCTTTCAAGACAGGACAGGATGACAGCCCTGCTCAAGTAATACGAGTAAGCTGGAAATGGTGTCAAGACTGAAGGTCCGACAATGCTTTCAATGATTTCAAGCGCCTCCTTGTATCGCTTCAGTTGAGCCAGCATGCCGCTCTTGGAGTAGCGCCAGAAATCTGTTCTATCCGGGAATCGATCTACGAGTTCATCGGTAAGATCAAGTGCTTCCTGCTCTCGGTTCAAGGCAAAAAGTGCATTTAACTTGGAATGCCAGGCCATCTGATTGGTTGGTTCACGTCTTAATATCTCCTCGTAGGTTTCCAAAGCCATCTCGTGTTTATTCAGCATCATTAACATCCCGCCCAGTCGTGATCGAGCTTCTATGTTGTCCGGATCAAGTTCGACAGCCTTTCGGAAATCTGACAAAGCCATCTCCTTATTTCCCGTATATAAGTATCCAATGCCCCTCCTCAAGTAATTTTCAGCTGTCTTCGGGATTAATTCAGTTGCCTGTTTAATTAATAATTCAGCTTCTTCACGCTTACCCTGCTTCAATAACTCGACTATCTTCTCAGAGAATTCATGCGCCATGCTTGTCTTCTCCTTTTTTTTCTCCCAACTCGTTCAAGAATCCTAAAGGAATATATACATGCACCGAGGTGTGGGCGTGGAAACGCCGAAAGGTTTTTGCGAACTCATTTGCTTTTATTCCCTCCTTGACGATAAACATTACACCCGATTTGAACCGGAACTCGCCGTTGAACACGAGTCTGGATATCTGGTGAGGTATATCCCAAACCTCGTCTTCAGGCTCTTCGTCAACATATCTGTATCGCCATTGCCGCTGGTAACCCGCGTGAAGAAAAAGAAAATCCACCGGGTTCCAGATTGCCTTTACTGACAAGATATTGAAGTCACGTCGATAGTGCAATGAATCGAAGCCCCTATCGTAGCGCCAGATGCGATGCTGGGCAATGAGTTCGAGTCTTTCGGTGGGCGACCACACAACGTAGGGTTCAATCCATCGGTGGTGAAGGGTGTCGGCAATTACTGAATCCTTTGCTGCCCATAAGGTCTGTTCGCGCTCACGCTTCCAGTAGGCAAGGCTTCCCACCCATAAATTCTGAATCGGCTGAAACTCCAGTCTTCCCCACACCTCACTACGGTCATGGTCTCTTTTCCAAACCTCCCAGGATGAGTCCGGCCAGTCAAGGTACTGTTTGGAATGAGTCCCGAGTTCGGCATGTAAACGAGTCTTCATCCATGGCAACTCGCCCCTGCCTTCGATCTCCAATCTATACGGAAGAACCTCGTAAGGGTCCCTGGCAGGCCCTGGGGAAACATGGCGCATACTATTGTTGTGATCGAATCCTGACATAATGCCGTAAACGTATAACCAGTTGTGTGTTGAGGGACGGTAAGACAATCCCGCGCCGATCTCGTCGTAACGCTTCTCGTAGAAAGGTGCAATGATCGCGTGCGCGTAGAAGTCCTTGTATAACCTGAATATCGGTTCCACCCTGTGCTGTACGACCTGCTCTTCAAAGTTGTACCGTCCGTGATAGGTGTATCTAAGGTTGAAAAATGAGAAGCAGGGTAACTCAACCTTGCCATCGTACAGCTGATACCAGTAAAACATGTCGTATGAACCTTGGGAGGTGCGGAACGCGGAAAGACTCGTCTCGTACTGCTCGTCCCAGTACCTGGAGAAATCCCACCACAACTCGTCCGTCCCATGATACGTGACGCTATCCTCGGGCTGTGCATATGCTGCAAGCACCCCCAAAAGGATGAAAAACATCACGAAACTTTAATCACTCAAACTCGATTGTCAAGTATGTAAGAGCGTTGCCTAGATTTGACCTTGCTTCCGGAGCGCAAAAAGCTTCTCCCTCAAGCTGTCGATTGCTCGGAAGATCAATGATTGCGCAGCTAAAAATGATACACCCATAATCCCTGCCACTTCCTTACACGAGTAACCTTGGAATTTGAAAAGGATTAAGGCAATCCTTTGCCTATGAGGAAGTTTCCCTATCGTTTCTCGAATAATCCGGAGTTTTCTTTTTTTCTCAGTCTTATCTTCTACGCTCAAACCGTTGTCGGGAAAGGACTCATTTATTTCGACGGTTCTGTGCCTTTTTCTTCTTTCCTGATAGCTCAGGCAGTGATTAACCGTAATGCGAAAAAGCCAAGTTGAGAAGGCTGATTTTGCTTTGAAGGTCCGCGCATTCTCCCACACCTTGATGAATATCTCCTGTGCGAGATCCTCTGTAACGGATGAGTCGTTAACGTACCGGTAGATGGTTGAAAAAACCCGATTCTTGTACTTTTCAACCAGTTCCGCGAATGCTTTCTCATCTCCATCTGATACTTTTTTAACCAGTTCGATGTCAGGATCCCGCATGAAGCTATCTATAGAATCTCCCTTCGTTACTGTTAATCTTCAGGTACCTTGAAGGCCTTTTTCTCCCTGGTCGTTATATACCAGGGTTTTCCGGTGAAACGAATCGAAACATCGAAGAAATCAATGAATCCTTCCTGGGCTTCCTCAGGTAGCATATTCTTGGTCTCAAACAGGTTTTTGTAGGTGACAAAGCTTATCTCGGACTCGATCTCGGCTTCCCGCGTAAGAAGATAGTTGAGTCGTGCGGTGTCGAATTCGGATTGCTTCAGGAACTCTATCAAGGAATCCCGATAAGGCTTGTGGTTTTTCCCCAAAGGCATTGTTTCTTTCCCCTGATCCCTGAGCCTAGTTCGAATATCCGAGACGAGTTCCGGGTCAAGCTCAAGGGAATCCTCTAGTTCTTCCCAGGTTTCGTCGTATTTACTCTGCCAGTTCTTCCAATAATTTTTGGGATTAGCCTTCTTTATTGTGTAGTAGGATAAAGTCGCGACCGTCCCCAGGTTGATGCCTAGGGAGATTATCAGTGCAATTAAGAGTCCCTTTGTCTTCACAATTGCTCTTCCTGAATGTAATATTCCACAGGGCCACTCTGGTAGTAGTAACTTTCGATTGCTTCGTTGGCTTGATTGGGCTCCTCCTGCATAACAGCGTAAAGGTTCTGTCCAAGAAAGATACCCAGAAATATCGATAGTAAAGCAGCCGTAGCAGCAACCGCGGGAAGAAGGAAACGTTCCCAGGGTTTGACCTGGTGGGTCTTCCGAATCATACCTATTAGCCTTGTTGTAAACTGAGGATCAGCGTTCAAACCATCGAGGTCGTCCAGACTTTCGAATGCCGCTGTAAGCTGACTGGCCATTTTCCGGCACTTCTCGCACTCCCTGATATGACCACGAATCTCCTCCCTCTGGGTTTTATCAATCTCCCCCTTAAGGTACTTTAACCATTTCTCTTTGTCTATGCATTTCATCTCTTACCGTCCATTTATAAATTCTACTCCTCAAGAGGCTTTTGGTCAAGTGTTTCTTCATAATGAAAACTACTTAGCGCCTCCAATACCGTAGCAGTAAAGACCGTCGAACCAAATAATGGGCGGCAATAACCCGGCCTGGTCAATCCAGCCGCTCACCAGTTTCTCAGAGGGTAATTTTGAAACAAAACCATTCCCATAATGGGTCAGTCTTCCGTACAGGGTCTCAGTATCGAAACACGCCATTTCATTGACAGTTGTAATATCCGCCGCAAGAATCACATCGACGTATTCAGGTTTCATCCCCTTTAGACGGAAAAAATCACATTGAATAACCCAGTTGAGTATCAATGCTGGATTTACTCCGAGTTTAGCGGACAATTCCTTGCGATTTCTCGGAAGCGCTCCTCTTTCCAAAAGCGCTGAGGTAGTCTTTAACCCCATTCCATCTAATTGCTGGAGATACTTACGCCCAATCCCTTTTATACACTCAAGATTTGGCACTACTACTTCCTTCTCTTGTATTCCTATCATCCATATATTTAGACTATATAAGCAAGAGAATCATTCGATCTTCCATCGGATTCACGTAAGTCACGATAATAGTGACGAGGAAAATTGTCTGAGTTATACTATCCCTTTTTCACGAAAAGGTGTCAGTTGCTTCCTGAGATTATCCTTGGCCCTGAATATCAAGGATTCAACTGATGAGACTGAAACCTTCATTATCTTGGCTATCTCGGCATAAGAGTATCCCTCGAACCTGGAAAGGATCAATGCGATTCGCTGACGCTCCGGAAGTTCTGCAACAGCTTCCCTTACCACCTGAGCCTTACGTCTCTTTTCAATCTTCTCCTCGATACCAGGACCCTCATCTGGAACCAGTTCGTTCAGTCCGACTAGTTTTCTCCTTTTTCTTCTCTCCTGATAGTTAAGGCAGTGATTGACGACTATCCGGTAAAGCCAGGTGGTGAATTTGGAACGGCCTTTAAAACTCCCCGCCTTTTCCCACACCTTTATGAATACCTCCTGTGTCAGATCCTCGGCCGTGGTTGTATCGCCGACATAGCGATAAGCAGTCGATAGAACCTGACGCTGATAGCGTTTCACCAACCTCTCGAATGCTTCGGCGTCGCCTTTAGCCGCATCGGCTATCAGCTTTTCGTCAATCTCATTCACTGGAACCACCCGGCTTTATATATCTCTCTCTTCTTTTGATTAGGTGAAAATCATGGTGTTGGCCGGCCTAGGGCCGGCCAACCTTCCTCGCAGTTTATTGGTCTCGGTCAAGTAGGTTCTTTCTACTCCTCGAAGGGGCCTTCACCACCCGGTTCACCCGAACCGCCACGCATGTGGCTCGGTCCGCGATTCCCTCGGGAACCACTATGCCCGCCGGGGCCTCCGATAAGCCCGTGCAGGCCCAGCCCGTCAAACATCTCCTTTTGCTCATCCGTCAAGAGATTCTTGATCTCAAGCATCAGCTTGACCTTCTTCTTTTGCATCTCGGTTCGTTTTCTTCCGATTTCTTCTATCTTGGCCATTATCTTTGACTCCGAAGCATCATCTGATATGAGTTCACGGAGTTCTATCATCTGTTTTTCAAGATCGGCGCGAAGATCGACCGTCTCCTTCTGATGTGCAGTGCGAAGGTCCTTTATTTGTTCTTTCTGTTCGGCAGTCAGACTCTCGTATATTCCTTTGAGCTGACCACGCATCTCGCCCTGACTTCCTTCGGGTCCGGGCTGGGCGAAACCGGTAAGGGGTATCGCCGCCAAAAGCATCGCTACCGGCAGAAATTTTGTTATGCGTTTCATTTTTCTCTCCTTTCTTGGATACGTTTTTTGATAATTCCGCGGGCTGGCCCAGGATGACCATCTAGCGGCCCGGGCATCCCTGGTCCTGGCTTGTGATGGAACTCCTCGGTAATCATACGTAACAGGAGTTCCTGCTGTTCAGGATTCAGAACGGCCTTCGTTTCGAAAAGTTTGTCAAATACGATTAGTTCCATCTTCGTCTGAAGCCTTGCTATATCTGCAAAAAGAGAATCGCGTTTTACGCTATCCAACTCCTCATCCATCAAGAGTTCGATTACTGCTCTGCGCTTATTTACCATCTGGTCTCGTAGAGGTACGGCGGCTTCTCTTAGTTCGTCACGGGCTTTCTTCAACGATTCACGCTGGTCTTCGCTAAGATTGAGTTGACCCATAAAGGGCGGTCCGGTCTCGACGATATGGCTTCGAGCGCGCAATCGCATTAATGCAAACATACCGATACCGCCCAGATTGAGACCCACAGAGGCGGCCAGAAGGATGGAAAGAACTATTACTACTGTCTTTTGTTTCATGAATTACCTCCGTTTTCCGCAGCTGCGCCTTCATCGGGAAAAACCTCGTCGATAACATCACCGAGTGAGCCTTCCGGGAAATCCTGAACCGGCGAGGTTCCAAGGTAAGAGGCAAGTTCGGTCTCCGTCCCTGTATCGGTTCCCGACGAATCACCTAACATTTCCTGACTGATGAAACCGCCAAGTATTATGGATAAGGCGGCTGCAGTAGAAGCAAGAGCAGGAACCATTACCTTGCGCCAGCCCCTGACCTGAGTCTTCTCAAGTACCTTGCTCCTTACCCGTTTGGAAAAGAAAGGAGTGGGGTCCAGATCTTCCAGGATTTCAAGGGATTGTGAAACAGTCTTGAGTTCAGCAACCAATCCCTGACAATACTTACAGACCTCGAGATGAATCTTTATCTCCTGTCTTAGGTTCTCGTTCAGCTCTCCGTCCAGATAAGCTGATAATCTCTTTTTGTTAATGTGTCTCATCATTTCCTCTCTGAGTATTTAGACAGGACAGCGTAAGATTCCTTGCGTATCTAAATCCTCAATACTCTAATTACAGGCATAATTATTGTCATATGCCGCTTCCTTCTCACTTTCTAAGGTATTGCACTCTAGTTTTTAACTCGAGAAAAAAACTTGATTTCAAGACTTGACAGACAGGCTGTTTTTCCATATACTGAGGCACTAGAGAAAAAAGGTGTCTTACTTCAAGCACCGGCGTGGAAGAGATGACTTCTTCCTCCCGGTGCTTTTCGTAAATAATTCACTTAACCTTTAGGTAGAAGTGTCTGCTTACGTTCGTTGTATGTAAGGGAGTGCAGGAAAGGGCGAGCCAGATCGTCCCATAGAAACCGAAAGCCCTTATGTTTGACCCTTTTTTGGACCATGCGGATAACGCCGGCACCGTAGTTGCGCATAGGTACGTTGAGATAACCCATGCCTACCCGGGCGAGAAACTGCATCTGGGCAGAGGTTATCTTAGGATGGTTCCATATAAGGAACCGTGCATCGTGTTTGTGAAAATCCTTCTCAAAGATACCGTAACGTTTCTTGAACTCATACCACTGAGGAGTCTTAGGGTAAGGAGTAAGTACGGTCAACTGATGGGCGTCGAAGCCGATGTCATAAAGCACCTTGTAGTCGTGAAGAATCGATTCGACCGTATCTTCTTCGTAGCCTATCATGTAAAAGGCCATGGTGAATATCTTATGTTTAAGGGTAGCTTCACGGAACTCTCGCATCACCTCGAGGTTTGTGCGTTTCCCTATCTTTTTTAAGATTTCATCGTTAACACTCTCAACCCCGAATCCGACGTTAACCAATCCTCGTTCGGTCCACGAACGAATATGCTTGAGGGTTAAGTCAGCTCTTGACTGAACCCACCAGTGAAACTTGTATTTTGCCAGGAGATCAAGAACAGCCTCAGAATGAGATGGAAACGTGTAGAAGGTTTCGTCAAGGATAAATAGCTCGTTTATTCCAGCCTTACGGTAATAGCGAAGAACCTTTTCTATTGACTCCAGGGGTAATCTCGACGGTCGGGGTGAGTGAACCGGTGTCTGGCAGAAGGTGCAACGAAAAGGGCACCCGCGCTGGGTGAATAACAATCCAATCTTCTTGTAAGGCAGCATGGGCGGCCAGACGACGTTTACAGGAATTACGATAGGCGGGTGGATGATTCGATCAAGCTTTCTTCCGAAAACTTCATTGGCCATCCGTTCCTCGACGTAACCGTACCAGATTCTATCTGCAAATTCCTCAGCTTCCTCTGAGAGCCCGCCGTAACCTCCTGCCCAAATCTCGGCTACGCCGTATTTACGTGCCTCCTCAACCATCTCCAGTATCTCACAAAGGTCATGCTGGAAAAAAGTAAAACCTACAACGTCCCAACCCTCGAGCAATTTCTTTACGTACTCATGCCAGAGAGGGAACTCCAGTATCTGTAAATCGGGCATGTTTTGTTTTAAAAAACGCAGGGAAGCAGAAACCGTCCTCATGAATGCAAATCTTGGAGTGCGGTAAAAATTCGCCCCTACCGCGTCGTAGAAGTCGTTCTTGTTATGCCTGTAAGCTGTAGTTATTAGTATCCGTGGATTGCTGGACAAAGGCATAACTTAATTATCAGTCGTCACCTACTGCATCCGAAGGAATCAACATGAAAGAAGTGTAATCTGCAACCCCGAGGTGGGTTGAGGAATGGGCAACAGAGAGTGCCTTGCCAGGTGTCTGGATAAATTGTTTTACAATCGGGCTAGTAGGGTCTTTAACGTCTACCGCGAGCAATCCTTCCTCACCGCAAGCAACGTACAAAACATCACCCATCTTTGTCAATCCGTAAGGTCTCGTCCCCAGCACGCTAAAGGAAAGTTGTTCTGGAAAGCTTGGATCACTTACGTCTATAGTAATCAATGCCCCCACCGAATCTGCTACGTAAAGTATGCTATCTTCCAACAGAAGTGCCTGGGGACTAATGGAACCGGGAAAGAGTGCCAGTTGAAGTAGTTTGTAATTCTTTCCAGTGCCGCCATTGTCTGTTATTATCCGTATCCCAGCCTCCGGATCGGCTACAAAAAACAGCCCGTCGGCAGCCGCAACATCTCTAGCGTATACGCTATCCTCGAAGGCGGCCTTTTGCTTGAGAGGGCCGCACGAACATATCCACAAGACCCTGAGACCCTTCGAGCCTGCGGCAAGCAGAATCAAATCCTGGTCCAAAGCAATCCTCAAGGGCTCTCCGGGTTGAGACAGATCGAACTCCCGGTTGGCACTCGGGAAACTCTTCAAGTTGAAGATGGTAATACCCCGTTCAGCGTCGGCAACATAAACGTAAGGCCCTGAGAGTATTGTACCTCTCGCATCCACCGGACGAGGGTTGGCATAACCTTGAGTCATCGAGTCACCCGTCTCTCGCAGTACTGATACGCCACCGATTCCATGAGCGACACTCCAGAATTGCCCGCTTTGAGATACGTCGAGAGAAGGTTGAACCTTAATAAATCTATCCGTAATAGTTAAGGCCTTTGGGTTTTTACCCTCTAGTTTCAGGATTCCGTATTCCCGAAGAGCCAGATATACACCTTCAGGTGAAGGAAGTATGTCGGCGGCATAACCGTACTTAACACTCTCTGGTCCCTCGATTTTATCACCTTTCAGGTTAAACACACTGTAACCGGAGTAACCCTGTGCAGCGTAGAGATGCTTATCGTAAGCAGCCAGGGAAACAATGGGTGCACCTGCAGGAAATTCTTTCTTCATCTCCGGTTTACCGGGATCTTCAATCGAAAAAACCAAAACCTTGGACTGCGAGAGAGCCAGGTACAATTCTCCCTCTGCGATTGCAAGGGATATAGCTGAGCTCGTTTTGGGTCCCTCAAGCCTCTGGGGTACATCGTCCAGTTTTATCACAACCATTCCGCCAGGCTCAAGAGCCACGTAGAGAAATCCTTCGTAGAATTCAAAATCCCGGGGGATACCCTCCAAATCAAAGCTTGCAGCAGGCTCAAGTTGATCGGCGTGCGAAAAAAGGATTAGCTTGGAGGAGTCGGTTCCCGCAGCCAAAAACCGCATATTGACCCCTATTGAGGTTACCATGCCAGGTGTCTGGAATCGAGAAACCAATTCCGGTTCACCTGCGTTGATTTCAAATACGCTTATCTGATCGGCTTCACCCAAATATATCCTTTTCTCATGTAAGGCCAGCTTGTGTGAATAATTGGTGGTTGGGATATGGAACCTTACTGTTAAATCATTTGAAAGCGTGATTATTCCGAAACCACTCGAGGCGTAAACCCCGTCACCGCCCAACTCAAGATCCTCATAATCCCCTGCAATTAGATAATGCTCGCTTCCTTGAGGGAAATCCTCACTCGACTGGGTTGTATTAACAGAAAATGCAACCCAGATCAACGAAGTAAGTAACAAATTCCCATACACTTAAAGTCTCCTTTATTTGAAATTGAACGCTTCCACCGCATAAGGAGTGGATACTAAAAGGCGTCCCTTACAGAAAGCTACCCCTCTGGCCTGACCAACATCGTAAGACCTAACAAGAGAAGGGGTCGATGGTTTGGAAAAATCCACTTGATGTACACCAGCCTTACCTGCCGCGATAAAGATCCTTCCCGAATCTATAACCAGATCCTGAGGTGTTCCAACAAGATCAAGCAAATATGGTTCCTTGATACGAATAGGTCTGGCCACGTTGAACACGGCAAGCGCTCCTTCATCGTCCAACCCCAGAAGGTACTTATCAATCAGATAGAGTCTCTCATAATCTCGCTGCAGTTCCAGACTCGCTACCACTTGCATCTGAGTACTGTCACTCCAATCGATAACGTATAGCGCTGGTGGGGAAGCCGTAGATACAAAGGCAATTTTATCAAGGATGCGAACATCCAAGGTTCGTCCGGCTAAATTTAATCTCCCCTGTTCATGTAAAGGTCCACAAGGGCAGCGCCACCACGCACCCAAGCCATGTTCCTGTTCGGCAGCCAAAACCATCTCTCCTGCTGCATCGATACCTGAAACCGTGGATTTGAAATCCCTGCTTGTACGTCTTTCCGGTTTGGATGGGTCCTTTACGTCTACAATGTTTAACATGTTGCTTGAGGAAAGCACGTAGACTTGTGAACCGTAAAGATATAAGCGTCTGCAGTCGGTGTTGGTATTATAGTATGCTAAGGGCTCCAGAGAATCACCGATCCTGAGGGTGAATATACCCATATCGCCACCAGCTATGAAGGCGATTTCTCCACGCGAGAGCATATCGTAGGGTTCTCCAAGCCTGCGGTAATACGCTCCTACCACGGCACCCGGACGGGATTGCATATTCATCTTTCCGATCATTGATTCGCAGAGTAAAAAACACATGTCCGGACCTGGGGCAAGGTTGAAAACCGTCCCCTTCAAATTAGCCTCCTGGATTAGATGCGGCTCTGCAGGATTTTCAACAGAAAACAGAAGAAAATCACCGGTACCGGCCGCGGCGGCAAGCCTGTCTCCGTAAGATGCTAGATCTTGGATTTGTCCTGGTGCTTCTATGGCAGTTATAACCTTGAGAGAATTTCGTTTGATTTGAGCTACCCAAAGTCCCTGCTCTGCACAGGCAAGATATGCGATTTCTTTTCCGAAAACCACATCCATCACCGGTGGGTCACCCTTTATTTCCAATTCCTTCGGCTCAGGTGACGAAGAGGAAAAATCAATCACCCATAATCCATTGGTGTCACAGGCGAGATATACCTTCTCTCCATGCGGAATAATCCTTGCAGGAAGAACAGAGAGATTAAACGTATCTGCGGTCAGGGTGTAAGGTATATCTCTTACGTAAAGGTGCCTGTTCGTATCTGCAAAGTATAGTGTTTCCCCGGAAATAGCTAACGCTACCAAAGTTTCCCTGTGTAAGTATTCTACCCCAGGTTCATCCTCCGACGCCTGGTTTGCAGCAAGCTTAACGAGTCCTCTATCCCCACCTGCGTAAAGGGTATCGTTATAAAGCGCAATCAAATAGGTTCGACCTGGGATTTTTGAGAATCCACGCTCCCGGTACTGATCCTGGGTAAGTACACGTATTCCCCGACCGTCGGCAATGTAAAGCAGCGAATCATCTAACGCCGCATCCCGAAACTCACCTCCTAGAATAAATGAAGAGCTGTACTCGAGTCCTGATGATGAGAGTATAAGTAATAGTAAGCTGATCACTTGTAAAACTTAGAAAAGTCAGTTATGATCCGGTCGTATATCAAAGGCACGAGGCATGTTTTTTGGTTCCTTACTCAAAAGCAGATTGTTTTCAGTCTGAGGCTTATAACTGACTTCACTCACCTCGAGTTGGGTTCCTGTAGCGCCCGTAACAAGAAGCCCCTCGTTGAAGATCACAAGGTAGGGTAAGTAGTATCCTTTTTTCCCGCTTCTGTAATCGGAAAAACTGAATCTTCGGGTTCCTTTACTGCATTCCTTCAGGTGTTTGGTCTCTGCATCAAAGTGATAGAGTGTTCCGTCTTTTGCTCGAACGACGATGACGGAGTTATCATGATAGGACGTATCCACATCTGAAAAAAAACCTTCGGTAAAAAGATTAAAAAGAGGTAATACATCCCGGGGTGAGAAAGGTAAACCGGTGACCCTACCCATAGATTGGTCAACGAGAGAGACGAGTTTAATCTCGTGCATGAAATCGTATACCCATACGGTGTCTCCTACCCCACGCATGAAAAGGAACAATCCCCCTCCAAAATATCTTGCATCCAAGGCGTAACTCCCTTTTTCCCAGTAGAATCTAAACGGGCTCATCATTACAGGGGATCCAAGGCTGTCAGTAATTACGAGATCTCCTGCCACGTAGAGGTAATCGGGAGGTTTGGTCTCAGCCAAAAAAGAAAGCTCATCAGATGACTCCGATTGTTCGGCAATGGCCAAAACTGCAGTTATCAAAACCAATCCTATAACTATCGCACTATACCACGATTTACGTGGTTTCTCGTTTTGCATCGTTCCTCCTAAGAGATTATCTTAAGTAACAATTATAGAAGCAGGGTAGGGTTTGTCAACCTGATGGTTACCTCGATTTTCACTCGGAAAACTCTACTGCCGATATATCCTGCTTGAGGATTAGGAAGGGAATCGGTAATATTCCCCCATCGGTCGGTTACCCAGGTTCCACCAAGCCAGTTCTTGCCGAAAATGTTAACCGCAAGTACGGTAAAGCTTTTTTGCCCATTGACGACGGTAGGCGATAAGCTCCTCTGTCAACTTTTGGGGATATTTCTGTATAGGGCAAGGACCTGGCCGCGAAGTATACCCCTCTCGCTTGCAAAATTACCCCATTCCATGTTGCAGGAATCGGGCTCAGACTCGACAACCCCCAGATCGTACTTCGGATCACCGGTATTAACCAGCCCGGTAGCCGCTGCTTCCGGGAAGATGATGAGTTCGGCACCCCTGTCTGCTGCTTCGGAAGCAAGCTTCAGGATACGTTTCTGGTTTGCCTTGAAATCACGGGTAACCTCATTGGAAACCAATGCGACTTTCACAAGAGATGTACAAGCAGGGTTCTGGACTAAAACCGAGTATTAAAAAAGCAGGAGCGGGATTCACCCCGCTCTTGCTTTACTTCACTAGTAGAATTTGAATATTACCGAGAAGCGCCAGTTGCTCATGTCACGCAGGTTGGTAAAGCCCGCAAGATCGAGCTGGAAGTTCTCGGTTATGGCAAATCCGATACCGAACTCGTAATCCAGGTCGTTTATGGTTTCCTTTTCCTTTCCTTCGGTGTACCCGATCCCGGGTGAAGTTTCGTAGGAAGTGGCAGCGTCGCTCGTGCCGTCGCCATACTGGGTGTAGGTTTCGGTATATCTCGCGTCAACCTCTTGGATGCGGGTGGTGTAGGTGTTCATCTGATGGGTAAATATCGCGCCAAGACGCAGGGCAACAGGTTCAACCGGCTTGAACTCGACACCCACCGGGAAGTCGAATGCGAGGCTCGATACCTTGTTTATTTCGTAGTCGGTATTCGAAGAAAGAGTGGTTGCGGTTACGTCTGAGACTTCACCCACCCCGTCACCGTCGTCAACGTACGTATAGGTGAAAGACGTGTTTTCGTTGAAAGTCGAATCGCTGCCTGATGAACCGAGTATCCGCAGCCCGAGACCGAAGGAAACCTTCTCGTTCAGGGCGAATACGCCTTTTACGCCTGCATTATAGAAAAGCCCTGAGTATGATCCGGTTCCTAAGGTTTGGGTGGTATCCATACTGACATTGGTTATTGTTCCCTCTGGACCTGGAGAAAGGGTGGTGTCGTTATTAACCGTCCTTTCACCGGCGCCGTCTTTCCATTTCCACATCCTGTACTCCACTCCGCCCGAGAACCAGAGTTCCTGACCCTCGTCAATCTCATAGATGCCAAGGAGTTCAAGCGGGATACCAAGGCCCGAGTAAGGCCAGTTTGTGACCTTATCATCATAGTGCGCAGTCATCCCCGGACCTGATTGGTCGGTTAAGCTGTAACTGTAAAGGGTATCAAGGCCGCTCGAACCCGAGAACAGGTTTGCGCCAAGGTAGCCTGATATCTCGAGATAATCCATCTCGGTCCATATGCCCAGTCTTACACGATTGGACATCCCTTTGTAACCGGTTTCTTCGAAGGAAAAGGTCGTGTCGTATGATACCAGGGTATCATGATCGTAGTTCCACGTCCCTTCGGTCTTGTTGGCGGCAGGAGCGTATGCCTTGATATTGTCCGTTCCGTGTGCGAACGAGAAGCCCAGACTGAAGGTTTCGCTCGTGGCGTACCCCAATCCTAGATAGCCGCCCAGATCATTTACGGTATGGTAAGCGTCTGCAGTCTGGGTTATGTATTGTGCCCCGGTTATCGACCCGTCCGAAGGATCAACCGTATAGTTCGTATCCGTTGTCGTGCCGCAGCCCATGAAATCACCGATACCTGTCGGGTCTGGAATACGAACCATCTGAAGGTCTACGACCCCGGCTACGCCTAAAGGTGGGCCGAACGCCTTGCCTCCGATGAGGTAGTGACCCGGCATCCAGCCGGTATCAGCCAGCCCTTGCTCATAACCCGAAACGAAGTTGGCCAGATTGGTGTAGAGCCTTGCCCCTTCTATGTTCGGGATACGGGCAGGATCTTGTAGGAACCAGTCGTAATCATCCCACAGTATTCCGCCTGTGGATGAGTAGCGGAACGAGTTGGATGTGTATGCGAAGATCAGTGCCGTCGTCAAAAGCAACAACAGAGTTATCTTCTTCATAAAAGCCTCCTTGGGTTTAATAACAATACCGAAAAAACCACAGTTACTCGGTTCTGAAAATCTTTACTGAAAAACGAGTAATGTCCATTTTCTATCTCCTTGCCTTACATTTGTATCCTACGCTGGAATCAGACTTTGTCAAGGGTTTGGTTTTACTTCTTGTGCGAAAAGAAAAATCCTGTGTTGGTTAGAGTCTTCTGAGTTGGTCCAGGAGTGAGATAAAATGGCCTGTGCCGCGCAGGGTGCGGCCGGCGGTCAGGATAGACCAGGCCTCCCCACGGAAGCTGACCTTGGAGACTCTCTTGTGCCGTGCCAGAACCCGTACACGGGCCACCTCAAGTATCTTCAGGGCGGATTCGGGCATCATGCCGAAGCGATCTTCAAGCTCCTCTTTCAGATCATCGATGTCTCGTTCCTCCTCTGCTGAAAGAAGGCGTTTGTATATTGATACCCGTTCTCCGGAATCGGAGATATAATCGGCAGGCAGCCAAGAATCGTATTCGATCTCAAGCGAAGGTTCCTCGAACCAATCCTGCCCTTTGAGCTTTGCCACCGCCTCTGAAAGAAGCCTCGTGTAGAGCGTGAAACCTATCGCGTTGACGTGACCGTGCTGTTCAGTGCCCAACAGATTACCGACTCCGCGAATCTCCATATCCCTTACCGCAAGCCTGTATCCTGCACCGAGCCCGGCATAGGCGCGGATGGCTGCAAGGCGCTTCTTTGCCTCTTCGGTCGTCCGGCGCGGGCAGATGAACAGCGCATACCCCTGACGGTTTCCCCTGCCCACCCTGCCGCGCAGCTGATGCAGGTCTGCAAGACCGAAAAGTTCAGCACGATCAATGATTATGGTATTTAAATCAGGGATATCTATCCCCGCCTCCAGGATGGCGGTGGAGATAAGTACGTCGATTCGGCGTTCCAGGAACCCGTCGTAGATTCGAGCCAACTCACCCTCCTTCATCTGCCCGTGTGCCACCTGCATGCTGACTCCGGGGAGTAAACGTTCCATTCTTCGCCGCAAGACATCGATAGTCTCGATGCGATTGTGAATGACCAGCACCAATCCTCCCCTTGAGCGCTCGCGCAGAACCCAATCGCGAATCACCTCTTCAGACCAGTAGGTAACCTCGGTAACAACGTCCTTGCGGCCCAGGGGCGGGGTTTCGATCCGGGATATGTCACGTATCCCGACAAGGCTCATGTACAAGGTCCGCGGTATCGGAGTAGCCGTCAAAGCCAGGGTGTCCACCTCGGACTTCTTGCGCCTTATCACCTCTTTCTGGCGCACCCCGAAGCGGTGCTCGTCGTCAACGATCAAAAGCCCCAGATCGTTCCACTCCACCGATGCCGAAAGCAGGGCATGAGTACCGATGAGGACGTCTATCTTCCCCTGTTTCAGCTCTTCGAGAACCTTCACTCGCTTGGCGGTTGGAACAAAACGTGAAAGCATCGCTACCCTTATCGGTAAATCATCCAGTCTTTTGGAAAAATTCCTGAAGTGCTGTAGTGCAAGGATGGTTGTAGGGGCCATCAGGGCAACCTGTTTTGAATCAAGTGCCGCCTTTAGGGCAGCCCTTACCGCGACCTCGGTCTTCCCGAAACCTACTTCACCGCAAATTAACCTGTCCATGGGTCTGGGTGTTTCCATGTCCGCAATGATCGACTCAATTGCCCTACGCTGATCAGGTGTCTCCTGGTAAGGGAAGGTCAGTTCCGCCCACTCCATCTCCTCACGATGGCGTCCGAAGCTGTGCCCGCGAGCTACCGACCTTCTGGCGTAGAGTGCAAGAAGCTCCTGGGCGTAATCGTATGCGGCCTTGCGGGCCTTTATCCGGGCAAGCTTCCATCCCTGTGAGGCTAATCGGTTGACGCGCGGCCTGCGACCTTCGGCGCCGATATAGCGGTCGAGTAACCCAAGGTTCTCTACAGGCAGGTACAGTACATCCGTACCTGCATAAGCAATCTGGAGGAATTCCTTCTCAGCGCCGCCGATCTCGAGTCTTTTCAGTCCCTGATAGACCCCGATACCGTAATCAATATGAACTACGTAGTCCCCTGGATGGAGTTCGTAGATAGCGTCGCGGGGAAGGCCCTTGAAATGCCGGGGCATTCTTCTGCGGTGCCTGACCCCGAAAAGCTCATTATCCGTAAAGACCGCGTACCCGGACGAGCGGTCCACCCAGCCTCCTGAAAGTCGTGCATCAACGAGTCTGTAACTCTCAAGGTGATTTGAAAGGTAGGCCTGCCCGTGCTCAGGGTCAAGTGCGAACAGGAGATCCAGTCCTTGCTTGGCAAGCTCAGTCAACTCCTCGAACCGACCCAGCACCTTCAAGGCAGGAGCAAAACCGAACTCGAAGGCTGCGCCAGAATCCTTCAGGAGTAGCTGTGGAAAAGCCTCAGGTATTCTGGAGACTGTTATTGCGTCGGCAAGAAACTCGCGGGTCCTCGGTCCTTCTTTATCCGGGGGCAGGTTGGAGATTATTTCCACGGATGCCAGGGTTCTGGTGGAACGCTGGGTAAGGGGGTCAAAATGCCTGATGGATACCACCCTATCCGCCTCGAATTCAATCCTTACCGGCTCTTCCCACAGGGGTGAGAAAACATCCACTATCCCGCCGCGCTGGGCGTACTCGGAGAGTTCCGTAACCAGGATTTGCTTCTCAAAACCGTTCTCCTCTAGCCAGCGGATTACAACCTCAGGTTCTCCTTTTCCTGATATATCGAGGTATATTGATGCCAGCTTGTCTTTCCAGCCCACCCTAGCTTCTGCTAACTCCTTTTCGCAAACGATGAGTCTTGGAGAAGTGGCAGCGAGTCGAAGCCGATTCAGATCTTCGACGCGTCTTATCTCGACTGCCCTTAAATCGAGTCCTTCCAGGTCGAATAGTATTCGCTCCACCTCGTCTTCGTTTTTGGCGATATAGAATACCTCATGTCCCTCTTGTTTCAAAGCAGCGAGAAAGAAGGCCCGAAGAGCGCCACTTAATCCTGCCGCAGATGCAGGCAACCGCGGGAGCGAGAAGAATCCTTCCAGTCCCTGGGAGGAAAGGAAGCGTGAGTAAAGGTCGCGCTTGGAAAGATGATCGGCCATGAATTGGTGATTTTATGGATGAATCATCCGAAGTCAAAGCAGATTAATGCAAACGCATTGACAAGCCCCTTAATTTGAATATTCTTGTCAAATAGCTGGAGGCTGAAAGATGAAACGAACATTAATCGTTGCGTTACTGGTGGCAGGTTTGGCCGGTACTGCGTTAGCCGCTTCCCGGGGGGACGTAGGGATTGGTATAGAGATCGGATTGCCGACCGGACTTTCAGGAAAATTCTGGGTCGGCTCAAACTCCGCGGTGGATGTCCTGGTCGGCTGGGATTTTGACCAGAAATGGCTTTACGCTCACGCAGGGTATCTGTTTCATTTCCCGGTATCAGTTAGCTCGGGATACCTAGCACCTTATCTGGGTGTTGGTGGATACTTTGCACTGGATCCGGCAAGGGAAGGCCCAACAGCCGGGGATATAGCCCTGGGAGGAAGGATACCCCTGGGTCTTGAATACATCTATAAACCGGTCGGTTTCTTTGCCGAGATCAGTCCTCTTATCGTAATAGTTCCCAATACTAATTTCGATTTCGGCGGCGGAGTAGGGTTCAGGTTTTACTTCTAAATCGTTTCTTAAACAAAAAGGCGACCTTGTGGTCGCCTTTTTTTAGATTTACTCTCCCTGGTTTACTCGACTTCGAACTGCCAAAGGTTAGGATTCCACTTTGACGAATCGGTTGAGGTGGTTGCACCCCATTGATCTTCAGGGACGGCACGCCAGTAATAGGTGCCTGGTCCGTCAAGCGGAAGCCTGTAGCTGGCCGTAGTCAGGCTATCGGCGACTAGACGTGCATTGTCTGTCCAGTTGGGTCCGTCTGCAACGTATAGTCTGTAGATTAGAGAATCCCTGTCCGGTTCGTTGCATACCCAGGAAAGCCCTATTGTATCGTTATAAGGATAAGCAATTTTAGATGTATCTTGAGGCGAAGGGGAACCTGCTGCAGGAGGAGGTTTGTTTACCGGCCTGGCAAACTTGAGAGTCTTACTGGGGGTTTTCAATCCGTAAGGGTCTATGGTCATAATCATCCAGTAGTAATCGGTTTCCGGAACCAGATGCTTCTCGGTAGAGAATGTACTCCAGTAAGTCGACGTATCCTCGCGTTCAGGAATGGTGTCCGCCACCTTTTCCAGGTTGTTTGGATTCGTGCCGAAGTAAACGGCGAATTTTAGCTCCTGAGGAGGATAGTCGTCCGGATCGCTCCCTTTCCATGCAAGCAAGACAATCGCTGCAGAGGTGTCCAGTGTATCACCGTCCAGTGGAGTCATCGAGCCTGCCGAGTCGGGTGCCCAGTTCGGGATGCGTACCAGCCGGGTGAGAATATCGGAAGTATCTGAATAATTGCCTGCTTCATCGAAAGCCACAGCGGAGATCGAGTACTGAACACTGTCTTCGAGCAACATGGTATTCCAGTAGTAGGTATAGTTATCCCCGTCCTGGGTAATCGAATCACCTGCAGGAACCGGCTGCCAGTCTTTAACGTTATTTATAAAGAACTGGACCTCTTTAATACCTACGTTGTCGGTTGCAGCTACCACTACTGAGACTATTCCCTCTACGCGATCTCCTGTAACCACAGATCGATAGCTGCCGTTATCCTCAATAGTAATACTTGCGATGACCGGCGCTTCCTCATCTGCTGGTTTACAACCTAGACTTCCTAGACTCGCAAGAAAGGCCACAACCAATACACCTAATACCTTTGATGCATTCTTCACTATGCACCTCCTAACGTGCTTTAATCATCCTAACGTAAAAGAATACTCTTCCAGTCGAACTTGTCAAGAGGGAGGTGGTTGTTTAAAAGGTTGCTTTTCCTATTTATATTGACATGCCTGTGAGCCTGGTTATACTTTTTTTTCGATGCGGTGGTAACTCAATGGTAGAGTAACAGCCTTCCAAGCTGTAGGTTGCGGGTTCAAATCCCGTCCGCCGCTTTTTTACTCTTCGAAACCCTATTCAAACCCCTGATTTGCTTCGTTCGAACGTTATGAAGGAGAATGAATTTCAACTCAGGTGAACCTATTCGATCAAACCGCGTTACTTAGGGAAGGAGCCTTAGATTAAATATTTATCCGTTCCGCGAAGGCTCCGACTACCGGGATTCGCCAGAGTTTGCCCTGGGCGGCTTTCACCGCCCCCAAGATAGAAAACACAACGTAGAAGATATAAAGAGCGCCTGTCACAAAATCGACCACGACCTGGACAGGCGTGATAAATTTTGTGAGCCAATGCAGAAACAATCCGATGCCAAGGATGGTCAAAACCCATGCCACAAGGATCACCATTGCCTGCTTCCCGTGGTGCTTGGCAAACTCGTCGTTGCCCGACAGAAACAAAGGCAGCCAGAAAAACAGCGGTATGTAGCCAATTGCAGCCAGCGCGTTTTGTTTTTCGCTCATATTGATTATTGTATTTGCCAGATGCGAGGTGTCAAGCTTATTGGACGCGATTGTAAGTAAGACATCGTGAACGTCCGTAACTCATATCGCTTATACTTTTTCAAGTTGTGAATTTATAAAGTGTTAAAACCACGTTTCATCACTGAGCGGATGTGCTCTTAAAAACAGTTTTTTAGTAACTTGACAGAGGCTTCCCTCGCAATATACTAAGCCCTTAGAAAGGATTAAGATGCCTGGATTGGAAGAGAAATTAAAAGATCTTTTATTTCGACTGAACGATGCCGCCCCTGAAATAGAAGCATCGGCGGTAATCAGTATGGACGGCTTGATGCTTGCGTCGGCTCTTCCTCCGGACGTCAACGATGACGACGTGGCCGCAATTTCAGCGACTCTTTTAGGACTGGGTGAACGAACGGTAGAGGAATTCAAACAGGGTGCACTGCGTCAGGTTTACGTAAAGGGGGACAACGGCTTTACGATTATTACAAATACCAGTCAGGATAACGTGTTGATAGTCGTAACCAACGAAAACGCCAAACTGGGTGTCGTCTTTCTTCATATCAAAGTAGCGGCAAGGGAGATCGAAGAGGCATTTGCCCATCTTTTGGATACCACCCCTGGTCAGTTTACCGTCTTCCCTCCCATGCCTGAACCTTAATTATTTACTCCTTCTTCTGACAGGGGAGAAAAGGTCCCATACGAGGAATCATTTTATCTTGAACAAGCTCTTGATATTACATGGGGGGGGCTAAACGGCTTCCCGAAAGAAGTTATCGAAGGCCTGGGGCCGCAAGTGTTTTTTTAATTTTCGGATTGCCCTTTCCTTCACCTGCCGTGCAGCTTCACGCGAAACACCCAGAAGATCGCCCAGTTCTCGCAGGTTTAACTCCCCGAACGCGGGATTTATTCCCCAGTAAAGTCTGAAGACCTCCCGTTCCTCAAGTTCCAGGGCTTCAACTTCATCGTTGAGAGCTGAAGATACGTTCTTAACCAGCTTGCTGGTGATTCCAAGAAGGGCTTTGTGCGGGTCAGGTTCTGAGTCCTTGATTATTCGACATAAGGTTTGGACATCTTTCTCAGACAGCTTGGCAAATCGCTTAACTCCTTCAGGGTCCAGGCTGTGGCACAGACTGGAAAGTAACTTGCGGCAAGCCCTGTATAGAATCTTCGAGATCTCTTCCTTCGGTCTACCGAAGATACCTGCGATCTTTGAGACTGTGAATTTTCGATCCTGAGGTAATGGCACACCGAAGTGTCTGGAAACAACATAGAGTTCACGGTCGGCAAGAACATCGTTGAGTGATGAGCGCACGTTTTGTTCAATCTGTTCTCTGGCACTCATCTCGACAGGGGATGAAGTTGAAGTATCTTTCAGCACCTCCCCGAAGGTAACCTTGGAATCTTCAAAAGGCAAAGCGTCGATTGAAAGTTCAGCCACTCCACAATCGAAGGCACAAGAAACCTCCTCAGGCTCGACCCCGAGTTCCTTGGCCAGTTCTTCGATGGATGGCGCACGCTCCAGGCGTTGGGAAAGCACACCGTAACTGTCACGAATTCGTTTGGCCAGGTTGCGCATCTTGATGGGCAGTTTGATAAGATGTCTGGATGCAAGAGCCGAGACGATGTAGTATCGAATCCACCAGTTGGAGTAAGTAGTAAGCCGGGTCTTGCGTCCTACGTCGAACTTGGAAACGGCTTGGATGAGTCCTAAGTTGCCTTCATTGATGAGTTCGGCAAGTGGCAAACCGCGGTTCTGATATTGTTTGGCTATGCTGATGACCCATCTCAGGTTATGAAGGATGAGCTTGTCACGGGCTTCGCGGTTATAGTCCCTTATATCGGCTCGTGCGGCAGGTGAATCCGGTGAAACCTCCGTCACAAGAAGTCCCTTTCTTATCCCTAGAGTCTCAATTTGTTCCGGTTCGAGTTCAACCACCGGCTTGACTTTCATTCCCAGGATATAAGGATTTGCCTCTTCCGCAACCAGGGGACTGAGAACCGGTATACCTACCGTAACGTCTAACTCCTCACCTGCCCGTTTGATTCTAAGTTTCAGTTTTCCACCTGGACCAACCCGCCTGATCTGACCTTGGAGTGTTACTGTAGAAGAACATCCCTTATTATTCGCCTCGTAAATAATGTCTCCGAGCTTTGCCCGCCGGGCGATGTCTGCCTCTTCCTCACGGGAGAACAAGGGGTACTTCATTATTTCCTTGAAGTACCGCGACAAGGACTTGTCAGAAACCCATCTAAGCATTACAGGTGCTCCTTTTTGCGTAAGGAACACGCAAATAGATCGCAGAAATAGGACGGTGAAGTCTTGACTTCAAGCATAACGTAAGGATTTCTGATAATGTCTTAGGGTCCCCCGCAAAAGCACGAAGTCCTTGTGTGGGGTGACTTTTTTTTGCCCCACCACAGAAATCATAAATCCTACTCCTCAATCGAGTTTCAGGGTAACGAAGAATCTTCGCCCGTCCCGATATAGCTGGACCAGCACCACTCCCTTGTCAGCCGCTTTTATCTCCGCTACGATAGTGTAAAAGGTATCCTCGTCAGTTACATCTTGATTGTTTAGCTTAAGGATGATGTCGCCCGGCTGGATGCCGGCACGTGCGGCATCTGAATTAGAGCGTACGTCTTCAACTAGTATTCCTCCGGGAAGGCGCAAGTTTCCTCGCTCCGATGAGGTAAGGGAGCGAACAACGAGACCGAACGGCTCTCTGGCTTCCTGAGGTGTTAATCTACCCGAGGCAACGAAGGGTTCCTCAGGGAATTCGGAAAGATTCACCTTGACGGACTTGCGTTCTCCGGAACGCCAGATGCCCAGTTCGACCTGGGTGCCAGGGGAGAAGGAGGCTATCCGCTGTCTGAAATCTTCCATGTTTTTTATCTTTTTGCCGTTAACTGAAAGCACAACATCCCCTGAGCGCAGTCCTGCCTTGTCAGCGGGAGTGTCATCCAGAACGTCGGCAATAAGCACACCACCTTTGTCCTTGAACCCGATACTTGCCCGCAAATCTTCGGTAATCTCCTGGTTGTAGACCCCGAGGTAACCTCGTTCCACCTTGCCTTTCTTTATGAGTTGCTCTGCAACGTCTTTGGCCATGTTTACAGGAACCGCGAACCCTATCCCAATGTTTGTTCCCGATGGACTGCCTGTTATCGCACTATTGATTCCGATAACCTCGCCCTTGATGTTACATAAAGGCCCGCCGGAGTTGCCCGGGTTGATGGCTGCGTCGGTCTGCAGGAAATTCTGATACTGCTGTTCAGAAGGCAGGGGAAGATTGGATCGGCCCTTGGCCGAGATGACCCCGACCGTAACCGAACCTTCCAGACCGAACGGGTTCCCGATTGCAATCGCCCAGTCCCCGACCTTTATGGAATCTGAATCGCCCAGGCGCGCGGTTGGCAGGGGATCCTTGGTCTGAATCTTTATAACCGCAAGGTCGGTTTGCGGGTCTCGTCCGATGAGTATGACTTGCTTGCCTTCAAAAACCTTGCCCTGTCCGCTTTCATCGTAAAGTGTAATACGCACCTCGTCCGCTCCTGAAACAACGTGGTCATTCGTGAGTATGTACCCGTCTGACCGGAAGATAACCCCTGAACCAAGGCTGTAGTGGGTTTCTTCGTGGGGTACGTCCGGAAAGATATCGCCAAAGAAGTGCCGGAAAAACGGATCGTTAAAAGGTGAGGTTTCAATAGTTACCTTCTTGGTGGAACTGATATTAACGACTGCGGGCAGAACCCTTTCCGCGACCGCGGTAAAAGGACTTACCCCAAGCTCGATACTCAATGGCAGGGTGTCTGTCTCTGCCTGTTCAGCTCTGCTTGAGGGAAACATCCCTGCGAATACGTCTTTAAGTAGTACTCCTAAAACGAAGGCGGCGATCGCTGCCGCACCTACCGCCGCTCCGACCCACTTTGCGGAGATTTGCTTCATTGTTATCGACCTCCTTTAATACCTGATTACATCTCTCCTAATGCAATCAAGTCAGTACTGAGAAATATAATACTGATTTTGCTTCAACGGTCAACCTCCCGTTGAGCGTAGTCGACCTCCGGATAACCATACTCAATAGGTATAGGACGCACCCAGGGCAACTTTAGTTGCCTGTTCATACTTCTTGTACAGTTGAACCCCTTGTTTTATTTCCTAATCAGAGTATTTGTCAATCTTATACTTGGGATAACCCCTTTCCTCTCGGAGGATGCAGGACAAACGCTCGCGAATCGAAGATCCGCTTCTGTATCTTCTCCCGGAGTGTGTATGACAAACACTCCTGTTTGTCGTTACCCCACGACTTCGCAAGCTCGCGGGGACCCCGAAGTCCGGACAGGCATGAGTGCCTGTCTCCACCTTTGGTGGAGATTTTAGTCCTACACCTGTTGGAGGGGAGGTAAGTCTTCTTGTGACTTGATTCTTGCGTGATCCGTAGGACCGACGTTACATCTGCGATGTCGATACCCGTCAGGTCGGCCCGGTCTCACCACAACGACACAACCCCACTCATATAAGCCGTAAGGCGTCCTCAATCCTTGACAAGCGGTCATCTTCTCTCTATACTAGCCAGCGGCGCAAGGACTGCGAACCTTAAGCGCCTTTAACTCGTCGGATTTACGGTACAGTAAACAAGCGAGGCGGAGATGGCTTTCTTTCTTTTTCTTGTATTTCTCGGGTCGGGATCGAACCAGCCTGTTGATAAGGACGCAGACGGCTTTCCGGACGAGGCCGAGCTTCAATCGGACGCCGACCGCCGCAACTTCCGCCGCTGGTTCACAACCATTGCCCTGTCCCGCTACCTCGAACCTTCGGACGAAGTGAAAGACTGCGCAGACCTGGTTCGCTACGCCTACCGTGAAGCCTTAAGGGAACACGACGAGGACTGGTACCGAGAGTTCGGCAAGCTTCTGGACAGAAGCATCCCTGAGATAACCGCCTTCCACTACCCTGATGTACCCTACATCGGTACCGACATCTTCCGTATAGCGGACGGGGCATATCAGTCTACCGACCGTGCAGAGGGCAAACTCGGCAATTTCGCCGATGTACCCCATCTTCGTCGCTTCCATACCGTCGAACTGGGGCGCGAAAAGGCCGGAGTAAAGGCAGGGGACCTTTTGTTCTTTGCACCCCAAGGCCGCGAATCACACGTGATGATATACGTGGTGGTTGAGGGGGAACCTTACCTTCTGTATCATACCGGACCGGGCGAGGAAGACGAAGGAGAGATGAGACTGATAAAGTACGAGACATTGATGCGTATAGCGGACGAAACCTGGAGACCCGACCCTGCTAACCCGGCGTTCGTCGGATTCTACAGGTTCAAGACAATTGACTGAACGCCTCCTGGATCGTTCTCCGGAGGTTTTGAGTTCAAAAGATGAACCGACCAATACCCTTAAAGGAGGGTAAGATGAAATTTCTTTTGTTCGCCATAAGTATATCGAACGGGCTGTTCGCCCATCCATCCATCTCACTATCCACACCGTCCATATACCAGCCCGGGGATGAAACCGAGATAAGGCTGGATGCAAGTTACATAGACCAGGTGCATCTGAGGCTTTATAAAATCGAGGATCCCCTGGATTTCTTTACCAAACAGAGAAACCTGCGTTCGCCCGTACCTCATGCCAAGGCCAGGAAGGCCAATTTCTTCCACATGCTTGACGGAATATTCGACAGGACAAAGCGCAACTCGAGGTACCTGTCCAGGGAACTTGTAGGTGAGGAAAGCAGGGTGGCCTTGCGCGACTTTTTTGCCCTGCCCAGGCTTGAGAAAGACGACGACAGGCGAACCCCCGAATACATAGGTCCTTCATCCATTCCCAAGCTGGAAGGCTATCCGCTGCTTCGGGAGTGGACGGTGAAGTTCGAGAAGAAAAAGGAATCCGATGAAGATTATTACTACTACGGCTCAAACTATCATCATAAGAACATCGATCTTGAGCTTTCAGAGCCTGGGGTATACCTGGTTGAGGCCTATTACGGCACCCGGGTTGCATACACCCCGGTGATAGTCACAAGGATAGGTGTGATAACCAAGCAGGACCCTGACAAGGTGTACGTGTTTGCCGTCGATCTCGAGGACGGCCAGCCCCGGAAGCGTGCAAAGGTGGTGGTCCTGGCCGATACGATAAAGGTCGGCTCAGGACGCACCAACCTCAAGGGCTTCTATAAGACTTCCTTCGACACCACACGGCTTCGGGTTCTGGTTCAGGACGGAGACGACTTCGCTTTGATGGACCGCTACTACTATTACTACGAGGATGAGGACGCCTCGACCGGCGGTGCGGTAAAGATTTACCTGCATACCGAGAGGCCGCTTTACCGTCCTGACCAGACGGTTTACTTCAAGGGGGTTGTAAGACGCTTAAGGAAAGGTCTTTACAAGAAGCCGAGGACTGAACAGGTTGAGGCGGTTGTTACCGATCCTGAGGGAAACGAGGTTTACCGTACCACTCTGGACGCGGATGAATGGGGTTCGTTTTCCGACTCACTTATCGTACCTTCAAGCGCCCGCTTGGGCCGCTTCACCCTGAGCGCCACCCTTGACGGCACCTACCACTCGGTTCAGTTCAGGGTGGAGGAGTACCGCAAGCCTGAATTCAAGGTGGACGTCGAACTCGACAACTCGGCGTACGTTCAGGGTGATGAGGTGAAGATAAACGTGGCGGCGGATTATTTCTTCGGCGCACCGGTATCTGAAGGGGAGGTAACCCTTAAGGTATACCGTCAGGAGTACCGGTACTACTGGTACTATTACTCGGAGTTCGTTGACGAACTGGTGGCCAAGACCGACGATCAGGGCAAGGTTACCTTTACCTACAGCACCCCGGAGGACGGGGAAAGCTTCCGTTATACGTTCCAGGCCGAGGTGCGCGATCCCTCGCGCCGGATGGAATCCGGTGAGGCTTCGGCGTTCGTGGCCGAAGCCGCGGTTTTGGTAAAGATAAAACCTAGCCGCTACGTGGTGGGCCCAGGGGAGAAGCTTGAGGTTAAGCTGGAAACCCGTGATGTATTCGGTGAGGCGGTTGGGGCCCATGTCCAGACAGAAATACACCGTCGCTACTGGATTCGCAACGAAAGCAAGGATGAAGTTGTGGCAAAAAGGACCGTCACTACCGACAGAACAGGCAAGGCCATATACGAGTACATTCCAAAAGAGGCGGGCTCCTACTACATCGTGGCTAGAGCCTCCGACGATAGGGGTAACGAAAGCTACGACGAGCGTTGGTTCTGGGTTTCCGAACGCGGGGGCTACTACACCTGGTCTTCGGATGAAATCCAGATTATCTTCGACAAGGAGTCCTACGAACCTGGTGAGTATGCCGAAGCCTTAATAATCATGCCTTATGAAAACATCCACCTCATAGCAACCATCGAGGCGGATCGCCTGTACAATATTAAGACCATCAAGCTCAAGGGCAATACCGCCCTTATCAGATTCAACGTTCGAAATCAGTTCATCCCCAACGCCTATCTCACAGTATGCGGAATGTATGAGGGTGATTTCTTCAGAGAGTCGGCGGAAATGAAGGTAAGCCGGGCTGATGAGTTGCTTGCGGTGGAGATTACCGCGGACAAGGACCGCTACGAACCGGGTGAGGAGGGCAAGCTCGAGATCGTGGTCAAGGATACTAAAGGCAAACCGGTAAGGGCAGATCTGTCCCTGGCGGTGGTAGACGAGGCCCTGCACGCGATTGCCCCGGAGATTGCTCCTGCGATCGAGGACTTCTTCTACGGTGAGCGCTACAACCAGGTTTCTACTTCATCATCCATATACTTCTCCTTCTGGGGTTACGAACGCGATTATTACCTGCTTTCGGATGCGGCCAAGGACTCGGTCGTCCTTGCAGCCTACAAGGGTCGGGAGGAACCCAAGGTGCGCGAAAAGTTCAAGGACATGGCCTACTGGAACGCCTTCGTACGTACCGATGCAAAAGGGTTTGCCGAGGTCGATTTCGTCTACCCTGACAACCTTACTACCTGGCGAACCACGGTGCGGGCTGTTACCCTTGACACCAGGGTAGGCGAAGGTCGCACGAAGACCCTGGTTACAAAGGACTTACTCGTGCGAATATCGCCGCCCAGGTTCGTTACCGAGCGCGACAGCCTGGTGATTGCGACCATCGTTCACAACTACACCCGTGATCCCCAGAAGGTCGATCTGAGCTTTACGGCCGAGGGCGTCAACCTGCTTGACAATACCGTCCACACCGCCACCATTCGCCCCGGAGGCACCTTCAGGGTGGACTGGCCTGTGGTGTGCACAGAACCTGGCGACGCGGTGCTTACAGCCAAGGCTATTGGGGCCGAGTACTCGGACGCGATGAAGCTCACCATCCCGGCCAACCCTTACGGTATCGAGCGTCTGCTGTCGCTCGCTGCGTTCATGCCCCGCGACAATCAGACCGAAACCAAGAAGTTCACCTTGACCGAGGAGGCCCAGATTCGTACCGTGTCAGCAGAACTGACAGTAACCCCCACCCTCGGTACAGCACTCTTTGCAGGATTGTCCTACCTGGCCAGTTATCCTTATGGGTGTACCGAGCAGACGATGTCCAGCTTCTTCCCAGACCTAATAGTGGCCGATCTTATCCAGGATCCTGCAAAGGGCGATTCGGCTCTTGCCGCAGCGCTGCCTTTAATGATCAGAAAGGGTCTGGCAAAGCTATACGGGTATCAGCATACAGACGGTGGCTGGGGCTGGTGGACCGACGATGAGAGCATGAACTTCATGACAGCCTACGTAGTGCACGGGTTAACCTATGCTACAGTTTTGGGTTATGAGGTTAACCAGAACGCGATAAAACGCGGGGCGCGAGCGTTGGAGAACTTCCTGCGCGAGCGCGAACTCAACACTACCGAACGCTGCTACATGGTTTACGTACTGTCTATGGCTCCCGAAGACACCACGGCAAAGGGACGCAAGGCACTTATAAAGGAGCAGCTGGCAAAACTCGAGGCCGAAGGAGGAGATCCCTACACAAAAGCCCTGATGGCATTAGCCTATCACCAGATAGGCGAGGACGCAAAGGCGAAGGCAATCCTTGCGATACTCAAGAAGGAAGCACTCACAGAAGGCGAGACGGTCTACTGGAGCGGTCGCACCAGGGCGGTTGAGTTCTGGTGGGACGACGCGGTCGAGGTTACCGCAACTACACTCAGGGCATTCCTTGCAGTCTCTCCTGACGACGAGATCGTACCCAAGATCGTATTCTGGCTGCTGCGCGAGCGCAGGGGCAATCGCTGGAAGTCCACCAAGGACAGCGCCCTGGCGTTGATGGCGTTGGCCGAGTTCCTCAAGGGCACCCGTGACGATGCGCCCGACCTGGAGCTCGAATTGGAACTTAACGGTTCGAGACTTGCATCCTACCACATCACCCAGGATAACCTTTCCGATTTCAACCGTCCGATCAAACTGGAACTGGACGGCATAAGATACGGAGAAAACGCCCTTACGGTAGAAAAGAAAGGACCGGGGAACCTTTTTGCTAGCGTGCTTTTGAGTTACTACAGCAAGGAAACCGACATCACCGCAGGAGGCAATGAGCTCAAGGTTCACCGCCAGTACTACCGGTTGATACCAAGGGTTTCAGAGTACGGCGAATTGGAATACGACAAGGTGGAGCTTTCCGGTCCGGTGGACGTGGGTGATCCGGTGTTCGTCAAGCTGTTCGTCGACTGCGACGACGAATACGAGTACGTGATGCTTACGGATCCTCTGCCTGCCGGGTTCGAGGTCGCCCAGGATCGCGACCGCTACCGTATCCGGGACGAGCGTTACTGGTGGGGTTATTACGATTACGAGGACTGGGGCTATATGTACTCGGGACGTGAGATACACGACGATCACGTAGCCTTCTTCATGAGTTACCTATGGCAGTGCCGTGAGATGAGCTACGTAATCGTGCCCGAGGTTCCGGGCAGGTTCCAGGTGATGCCTGCCGAGGTATCACTCATGTACTACCCGGACAAGCGCGGCCACTCCTCAAGCGAGATCATCTCGGTAGAAGAAAAGTGACCACAGCAGCCATAATAATCCTGGCTTTGTCCCTTACAGCCGGGACGTTCGAAGATAGGTGTAAAGAGTTGATCGGAGATAGGGGTGCAGTGGCGGTCATGGATCTCGAGACCGGGAACCTGATCGCCGCCACCCACCCCGAGATACTTTTTTCTCGAAGGTTCCCGCCAGGTTCTGTAGCCAAGATACTTACTGCGATGGTGGCCATAGACAAAGGGATAGATTTGCCCGAGGATTTCTCGTGCACCGGACATGAGATTTATGGTAACGATACCCTTTGGTGCTCGATGCGCTGCGGTCACGGTGAGGTGGATTTTACTAAGGCGATGATCGAGTCGTGCAATCTCTACTTCCAGAACCTGGCTAAGGATTTGACCGCGGACGATCTGGCCGGTATATACCGGACGCTAAAGCTCGAGCACAGGGTAGGTGTGGATCTGTCCGGTGAGACGGAAAGCATAATCCTCGTACCGGCGACAGATTCGGCTAAGCTGGAGTTCGCTATCGGGCAGGGGTCAGCCATTCAGCTTACACCTGTAGCCATGCTCTCACTTATTTCAGGCGTGGCAACGGGCGGACAGCTGCTGCGGCCGCGCCTGGCGCCCGGGAAAGCACAGGTTCTATCAAGCTTTCCGAGCCAAAATGCCCTGCACCGGGTTCGAGGCTTACTCCGACAGGCGGTCAGACAGGGTACAGGAAAGGAAGCGGAGATAACGACGGTGGAGGTAGCGGGCAAGACAGGCACTTCCACCGTCTTAGGCGATTGGGTGACCCACGGTTGGTTCGTGGGCTTTGCCCCTTTCGAGGGTCCCCGAATCGCAGTTGTCGTATTCCTTCACCGCGGCGAAGGCAAGGACGCGGCGCGCATTGCAGGTCTCGTGATATTTTCCTACTTTAGGGGGTCTCATGGTGGCAGTTGAGCTGATAGTCTTCCTCTTTGCGGTAAGTGTCAATATCCTTTCCTCCTATCATCCTGCCAGTGTAACGGTAACAGCAGGCGGTAGGGAGGATACACTCACGGCCTATGGCAATCAGGTATTCGTCAATCGTAAAGCGATGGAGCGCTACGAGAACTCGATCTCAGGATTCAGCTTGAGGTGGGACAGTAAGGTACGCAGCTACGCAGGTTCCTTAGAGGTTATGGCGGAAGATGGGGAGCTGGTTTTGGTAAACGAAGTAACCGAGGGCGACTACCTTGCCTCGGTTGTAGGGGCTGAGATGGTTCCCGGAGCAAAGATTCCAGCACTTGCCGCCCAGGCCGTACTTTGCCGGACATTTATGGAAACCGCATCCAGGCACCAGAACGAGGCTTGGGACTTCTGCGACCTCACCCACTGCCAGTCGTACAAAGGGCTGGAAACTACAACCTCAGCCACCTCGCAGGCGGTCAACGAGACCGAAGGGCTTTATCTTATGTACAATGGAGAGTTATGCGAAGTCTACTACCACTCGACCTCGGGCGGGAAAACAGCGGACGCAAGCTCAATCTGGCCGGACATGAACCATCCCTACCTGATATCGGTGCCTGACCCGTACTGTAAAGCCTCTCCTCACTGCCGATGGGAGTACGTTGTTTCAGCCGAGGAATTGGCACAAGCACTCGGATTTCCCAACGTAAAGGACTTAAGGGTGGTTGAGTATGCCACGGACGGAAGGGCCGAGTTCATTGCGATAAAGGTTAACGAAGAAGGATTGCTGATGGGAGGCTGGGAGTTTCGCATGGAGGTATGCCAGGCCCTGGGTTGGAACACCTTGAGGAGTTCGTGGTTCGAGGTGGAACGGGATGCAGGCTCGTTCCTCTTCAAGGGTAAGGGATTAGGTCATGGGGTAGGGCTTTCCCAGTGGGGGGCAAAAGGTATGGCTGACGAAGGCAAGACATTCACCGAGATACTCGCCCACTACTTCCCGGGCGCCGAGGTGAAGAAATGGTGATTCGGCTTCTCCCATTTTTCTTTGGTGCAGCAATACAGGTAGGACAGTGGGAGATCGTAACGCCAGACAACGAGGTGAACCGGGCGGAGATAAACCGATGGGCTGAGGTGCTGGATAACGCTGAAGACGTAGTTGATAATTTTTTCAAATCCAGATTGGTGGTGGCCGGGAAGAAAAATGGTGTGTTACGGGTGTTACGGGTGGCGCCGTCGAGTGGGGATTTTGCAGCCTGGACAGGATGCTCTATCTGGCAAGGTGCGGCAGTATGTAACGGCGAACTCGTGACCCAGCCCTTGTCGGTGCTTGAGGCGAGGGGTGCAACCGACGAGGTAATAATCCATGAGTGCGTGCACCTGGCGCTCGAGCCATACGATGTGCCCTTGTGGTTGAACGAGGGCCTGGCAGTATTCTGTTCAGGCCAGGTTCGCACCCTGGGAGGCGAGAATGATTTGCCTCGTGATACGAGTAAGATTGAAGAACTGCTCATAAGCAGCGATACAGCAGATTTGCGGCTGGGGTATCTTGCCGCGGCCTCATTGGTTAGTGAAATAATAAAAACGATGGGGCGCGACAGCCTCATCACCCTCATAAAAGAGGAGGCCTTATGAATAAAAAAGTTAAAGGAATCCTTATGGGAGCAGGGATTGCACTCGGGGTTCTGGTTATTGGTGTAAGCGTTGCCTACGGCTTTCTGGGCAATCCCCCCAAACTTTCGAGAGAAGTCACAGTACTGGAAGAACTTCTTCCCCAGGACGCAGTAAGCTACGTGGTGTTTGCAGATATAGACGGCATTGCAAAACTCTACGGTCGGTCGAAGATGAAGAGGCTTGCCCGGAAGTTGGGGATTGAAGAGGACTTCGAGAACCTTGAACAGGTTCGCAAGCTCAACGAGCGAACGAACGGCAAGTTTTGGGATATCCTTGGGAGTCGGTTCATTTATGCCTCCTTTGACGGGGGAGCCAAGCTTCTTGTATCCCAGCCCCGGTGGAACGTACGGACATTCTTCAGGGCCGTGCTGGGTCGGGGCAGGCAGTCCGAAGCTGAGGGTCTGCCTTATGCGGTCTTTGCCGCCGGCTCGGCCGCGGCATTCGCCGGCGACTACTTCTGGTATGCAAATTCCGAGAAGCTTCTACTTTCTGCTATTAAGATTGCGGTACGCAACATTAAAGAGGAGGATGCATTTCCTCGCTCGGAGAATAATCTCGTTTACGGGCTTACTCGCAAGCGCGGCAAGCATCTGACCTTCGATGAATTCCGCTGGTCGGTGTACAAGGGCAACTACGGTCTTGAGGCCGCATTCGAGATCGAACGACCGGGTGGTGTGCTGGGTTCCTTCATTGCAGGTATCGAAAGACCTTCCGATTACACCAGGGTGCCCGATGACGCGTTCTTCTTTGTGAACCTTACCGGTGTTAACCCTGGGCAGGCATGGAATGCGGCGAAAGTCCTTGCAAGGCAGGAGGGAACAGAGGAGATTCTGGTTTCCTCGGGGGTCCAGAAGCCTATTGTCAGCCTGGCAGCCGATGCAGGTGATGAAGTTTTATTCCTCATGCAGGGATGGAACGTAGATCTATGGTATGCCCCTGCACGGTGGGTTTTTTCCGCTGAGGTCTCTTCAATCGAAAGCATTAAAGCCTGGGAAGTCCTGGTGCCATGGCTGTTTGAACCCTCCCAAACCGATACTATCCTGCGCCATCAGGATGTAAACTATCATGCGGTGGGGTTCGGGGAAGACCTCCCACCCATCGCCTATCTTATGTATAACGAGCGGCTTACTCTTTCCTCCGACACCGCGCTCATTCCCTGGGTTCTGGATGCTTGGTCACGGGGTAAGACGATAAACAACTCTCAGAAATTCTTAGATGCCTGTGAAGCCGCGGCTATAGCCAATCCGATCGTATATCTTGATTGGCCTGTCTTCAAGGAAGCGCTCAAGGACTACCTGGGCTACGCGGCAGATCGCTCCTCAGGCTTCACGCCCGCCGACGTGGAGGCTAAGATGTTCCCGCTCCTGGACGGGCTGGAGCTCAAGGCGATACTGGTCGATGCGGACAAGGACGGAGAAACTCTGGTTTTCACCGTGAGGACTGTCGAGGAGTAGGGATGCTAATTTGAATGTGGGGGGAACCTAAAGGGGCAGGGGCAAATGCCTGAGATCCGCAGATGAGAACTCCTTGCCGTCGGAAGAGAAACTAGGCGCACCATCCTCGAAATCGTCGGCAAACGTTATCCTTTGATCGATGCGGTCGTAATTCACAATCTCCCACCGGCTTAATGCCGATTCCTCTCCCCTCGTCCTCTAGGTGTTCACCTCACTGCCCGACAGTAACCGAGATTTCGTCCTGGGCCTCGTTGCCAGCTTCGTCGTAAGCGACCACGTTGATGGTGTGCGTGCTTTCGGGTGTCAGTCCACCTGTATTCCACTCATACCTGTACGGTGCTTCACCATCTGCATAGACAGGCTCAGACGATTGATCGATATAAAAATCTACGTAAACGATTTCGTCGTTATCAGCTGCATCTACGAGTATTGTTACGATTCCCCAAACCCTTGCACCATCATCCGGTTCCATGATGGATACGGTGGGATTTTCTATGTCGATTGTAACCGTAACCTGATCCTTGCCCTCGTTGCCGGTCGGGTCGTATGCATAGACGTCGATGGTATGCTGGGTTCCGTGCTCGAGACCCGCTGTGTTCCAAAGGTACTCGTAAGGAAACGCCTTATCGTCGAAAACCAAAACCTCATCTATATAGAAGATGACGTTTTCCACTTTTATGTTATCAATTGCCTCGACGCAGATACCGAATTTCCCACCCACACTGCCGCCGTCCGTGGGATGATTGATGGTTACTATAGGCGGCTTTACGTCTTCGGCTCCGATCCTGACCGTTATAGCCTGCTTCCCCTCGTTACCCGCTCTATCGTAGGCTACCACCTTGATGATGTGTGAGCTTCCCCTTTCCAATCCCGAGGCGTCCCATACGTACTCGTAAGGCTCTTCGCCGTCTGTCGTAGCCAGTACATCGTCTATGTGGAAATAGACAAGGTCGATTGCTTTGTCGTCTTGGGCTTCGACAGTAATGGTTACCTGGCCCTCAACGAAGTCGCCGTCTTCAATGTTCGTGATATTGACTGTGGGTGGTTTATCGTCGCAGCTAAGGCCGATGAGAAGAAGGCATATCGAAATCCCCAGTAAAAAGACCTTTACTTTTTTTATCATGCAAGCCTCCTCCTGCCTGAAGGCAGGGAAAGAAATTACGGACGGTTGCGCATCTTATGATCAATCGAACATTTTATCCCTAAGATACGCCCACGTTTCTCAACTACTGAGGAATAATAATTGCTCCGGGTACTATGTCAAGTGATTCGGTGAAAGCAAGGGGGACTTTTTACCCTGCCGAGGTATTCAGGTATCCGTCCAAGACTTAAGTTACACAAAAAAACCAGTTGACAAAGCCTGCCGATTATGTATACTTTTTTATAGGATGTTGACAGATGAGGAATCGGGTATATAGTAATGGCGTGGTTAAGATAAACGATGTAGGCTCGGAGGAACTAACGTGAAGAAGCTGGAATTCGAGTACCTTCCTTTGGAAAAAATAGAGATTAGCCTTTCTAATGCAAGAAAGACGAAACTTGAAGAAGGTATTGACGAACTTGTTGATAGCATACGATCAATAGGTGTTCAGCAACCAGTAGTAGTCATTAAGAAGGAAAACACTGAAGATGAATATGAATTAATAATCGGACAAAGAAGGTATTTGGCTTGTCAACGACTCAAATTGAGGGAAATACCTGCGATCATTACCGAGGTTGAAGACGAGACAGATCTTATTATCAAATCTTTTAGTGAAAATATCCACCGTCGCGACCTTGAGTATAGAGATAAACAGCGTATAGCGAAAACTCTGCTCAAGAAATATAAAACTGCTTCGAAAGTAGCAGATGTTCTCGGGGTATCCGAAGGAGCTGTCAGAGACTGGTTGGGATATTCGCAGGTTCCTGAAGAGATAAAAGAAATGGTTGATAAAGGAGAATTAGCGGCCACAACTGCTACGCGAATAGCAAAGAACTTCCCTGATAAAGAAACGGCTATTAAAATCACAGAAATCGTGAAGAAAAAGGATCGAAGTCACGAACGGATGAAGATAATTGAAATAGCCAAGGAAAACCCAGAAAAAACGGCTGATGAAGTAGAAGAGATAATCAAGGATATTAAATTTACAGAAATTACAATTTATTTAACCCCAAGAGTAGCCGAAGGTGTTAAGAAAGCATGTACTGAATATAGTAGTGAAGGTGAAGAAGTTACACCAGAAGACTTGGCCAAATCAGCTTTAGAGGAATGGTTATCGAAAAGAGGATTTATTGAATGAGGCCACAAAGGATAAAAGATGAAGAAACCGCTTGGGCTATTGTCTACGCGAATACGCATAGGAAAAAGAGACCAGATGACCTTCTACTAGTTGCTGAGGCATTTGAGTTCCTTATTAAAATTCATGATCTGAAAATTGTCGCTGAGAAAGCGGATCTATCGACAGAAATGGTTCGACAATTTTTAACTGTTTTGAAGCTCCCTCAAAAAGTGCAAATTTTGATACGGGAAAGAAAAATCGATAGCGTAGACATTACTAAGGAAATTGCCGCTTTAGGTGACGCGTCAAAACAAATAGAAGCGGCCGAGGCCATTGTTAATTCCACCTCAAAAGACGTAAGGGATATAAAGCGTTTGATTAAAGAAAAGGGTACTCAGGCCGAGGATGCAAAAAAAATAATACTCGATGCAAAAGGATTCCGGGTATTCGTGATGGATTTCGATGATGAGGTTTCCAGAGCTTTAGTGAAATACGCAAAAATGATGAAACTACCGCCTGCTGAGTTGGTTAAGAAAATTGTTATGGATTGGTTAGAAGAAAAAACGAAAGAGAAAAAGTGAGAGTTTGCTGATATGGAGCCTGTCGAAATTTCCAGAAACTTGAAGGATTTAGATAGATATCTGAGGCAGTTCAAAAAATGCCTCCAGTCTGCTCACTTCGAGAAGTTAATAGCTAAAGCGGTGAGTTGTACCTTGGATTTACCCTTCTTTTCATTGGATGATGAAGACCCAAATAGGAAATACCGTTTGACCTGGCAAAGTTATGTTAAAACAATGGCACCCGCAAAAAATAAAGCAGACGCAATAGCACAAGCCTATGGTCTCTATCTTTTGATCGAAGCATCACAAAAAGAAGGACCTAAACAGCTAACCCAAGAATTAGAACCTATAATCAGACATTACGAAAGTCTATGTTCAGAACCAGGTATAGAGAAGAAAGATGTATATGTGTTGGTTGTCTATACTAAACTCCGCAAAGATACCTTCGAGTGTATTAAAAGTTACGTTTCAAAAGGCTTTCCGATAATCTTGCTTGAGTTACAAATAATAGCAAAGCTACTAGAAACTACACAACTAGTCTTTCCTTTCAAACACTTAATGCTTCGAAGATTGTTCGTAGGGATATTGAAAACCGTAAAGAACGCAGATACCTTGAGTGATTTTAGGGAACAAGTAGAAGATGTTTTCTTAGATTGGCGAAAACTCTTTTTTGCATGTGAGAAAGAAGCTTTCACCGCTGTAAAATCGTACGAGGCAATGAAAAAAATAGGGGATTTAAAAATTTCCTGTGATGATATAGTTGGAGAACTCGAAGAAGATCCTCTCATTAAAGAGTACTTCAAGACCATTAGGACCGCTCTAACTGCGGAGTTGGTTAAGAATTGTTTGCTGCATCAAGGTTTAGCTTTTGACCCTACATCAACATTTGATGATGAAGAAATCGTGTCCCCAGTGCCTTGTCCAGATTTCAAAGGAAGAGGACTAAGGATAATCAAAGCCGTGGAAAGGATACATGAGCAGTTCCCCCAAAAATAGCCGGTGGTGGACCCCCGTCGAAGAAGCCTTTGCAGGTACAAAGGTTGAGGGACTTAAGGTAAGATGCCCAATGTGCGGTGAATGGGGAACGGTTATCACCAGGTGGGTCAAAGGACCAACTGTGAAACCTCTCTACATTTTACATATTAAGTGGGGTAAGGTAAGGAAAGTATGCGAACTTGAGCAAGAGCAAGCTAATGAAGTGCGAACCCAGGTCACACTCAAGAAGAATGATGTAAAGCACCTATTAGAAACCAGAGAATCCTTCGTGTTGTTCAGCGGAGGCAAAGACAGCCTTGCGACCTTGTATTATCTTCGTGATCTTGCACGATCTGTTGGACGTGAAGTCACAGCGCTTTTTATTGATACAACTGCCGGTCTTCCTGAAACCAAGAAATATGCTAAGAAGGTTTGTAAATACTTGGGGGTCAATCTAGAAATAGCCAAGCCTGAAAAGGATTTCTTTACTTTGGCAAAAGAATGGGGCATTCCAAGTTTTGGCAAGAGGTGGTGCTGCAGGGAATTGAAGATCAAACCAGTTGCGGATTTTCTAGCAAAGATACAAAAACCTAAAGTAATCTTCGATGGAATAAGGGCTGCTGAGTCTTTCATCAGAAGCCAATATATTCCAATCTGGTATCACCCCAGTTTTAATTGTCTATCTGTCAGTCCTATCTTTGATTGGAGTGATGAGGAAGTATATTCCTTCATCTACAGTAACGGTATTCCCAAAACAATCTTACATTCCATTGGGACATCAACTGAATGCTGGTGTGGCGCATATAAGACAGAAACGGACTTCAAAAAGCTCTATGATTTGGATAAAGATATGTTCCACAAGTTAGAAAAGCTTGAAGGCGAAATCAAAACAGGCTACACCTTCTTGTTTAACAAAAGAACGAGGAAAAAGAAACCCCTGAAGGTCTTGGAAAAGGAGATCAGGGAAGAGAAGATGAACGGCAAGAAGAAAAGTTAGTCCCTTTTTTCACGTCCAATTTCAAATTACAGTATATATCTCGCCCTCTCCTCGTCCGTGCCCACGGTCACCGCACGCACCAGACCGGGGTAGGATTCAGCTATGAGGTCGGCTACCCATCGGGCGATGCCCTCGGCCGTGGGAGGGGTATCATCGAACGGTGGGATGGAATTCAGGAGCTTTCCCTGAAAAGGTTCGAGCGATCTGGCCAGGTTTTCCTTAAGCTTCACGAAGTCGACGCTTACGCCCCTCTGGTCAAGGGATTCGGTGGCGGTGGTAACCGTTACGTCCCAGGTGTGCTCATGAGGCCTTGCGAACTCGTCTGCAAATCCGGCAAGATGGTGCCTGAACTTTAAAGGTACTGTAACCTCGACCTCAAACATAACTTACATGACTCGGGGGGGATTTTTTTTCCACAGAGGGCGCAGAGTGAAAGGATAGGGTATTCAAACTCAGTCCCCTTTGTAATCTTTGTAGTTCAAAAAGCAAGCACGGTGGATCATCGGAATGCAGTTTAAGCATCGTTCAACTGCTGCTTCAGGAGTTCCCTCGCTTTCAAGAAGAATATCTGTGTGCCCGGGTCCCGGTGGTCAGGGTAAGTCCAGGGCATCTCCTCGCAGCGTTCGCGCAGGAACCTGAGGGTTAGTTCAATCCACACACCTTCGGCAAGATAGGCGCGGTGACCTGCAGGTTTAGTAGAAAACAGCCACAACCCGTCGTGACGAACGAAGCCCGGGTCAAGATTGATCTGGCGTTTATCATCCGTTCGGAGCTTGTCCTCGATACCACACGTCTTGAGTTTGAGATTCCAGGCCTCAAGCACGTTCACCGGCTTACCGAACACAACCCATCGACGCAGTATGCCTTCGCCCATCTCGGCGTTGTAGTAGTCGGTCCAGGTGAAAGGCTCCACCTCGCTGCGAAGTACCACGTTTCCGAAGATCCCTTCGAGTGTGGATTCTATCTCTTTCAGGAGCTTGCTGTCCGCTGAGAGTAATCCGCATATTACGAGTGCCTGGGGTTCCTGCGGTTGAAAGATCACTTTTCCTCCTCGTCATTATCCTTATTCTCTCCTTCTTCATCTTCCTCAGCCAGACGGTAGCCTATGGCGGCTAATGCGTCGGGACTAACACTCTCTTCTTCCCTTGCTTCTGTATCTGTATCCAGATCGAGACTTGTTTGGTCTTCATCGTCCTCGATGGGAAGTATATCCTCCTCCTTGAGCGCGGGTTCTTCGATGTCAGGCAGTTCATCAAGGGATGAAAGTCCGAAGAACTCGAGGAACTTGGGTGTAGTGACGTACACGTAAGGATGCCCGGCACGTTTGTCGCGCCCTTTGATGCGAACCAGACCCCTTTCGGTAAGTGTAGTTAGGATATAGGTGGAGTCTATACCTCGTGTCTGGTCTACATCCGGCTTGTTTATCGGCTGGCGGTGGGCTATCACGGCCAGGGTTTCCAATGCGGCTTTGGATAACCGCTCACGCCTGCGTTTGCTAAGAAGTCTTGCAATCCAGGGCGCAAACCGGGGAAGGGTAACCATCTGCCAGCCGCCCGCGACCTGGCGTACGTGATAGGCTCTTCCTTGCTCTTCGTAGTCGGAGTTAAGCTTGTTGATGCAGGCTTCCACCTCCGAGGGCATAAGGTCTGCGGCATTGGCCAGCTGACCGGTACTGACAACGTCCGGGGAAGCGAATAGCAGCGCTTCGATTATCTGCCAGGATTCACTCATCGTTCTCGCTCTCTATACGCAGGAGTTTGATGTAACTTCCCTTGTTGTCCGTCCAGTAGATCATACGGTGAGGGGCTTCGGTCTCGTAATAGAAGTCGAAACTTCGACCTGAGATAACCATCTTGTAAGCTGTATCAATTAATTTGCTCTTGAACCCCAGGGTGAGCTTGTGGCACCTTATCTCACCCAGAGATGTTTTGACATTATACACACCTCTGTAGGTACAGGTTCCGGTTACGACAATCCCGAGGTTAACCTCAAAGAAGGGGAACTCGACGGTCTCGGGGTCATCAAACGGAAACCCCCTGAAGACCTCCATCATGGTGTGCCGGTCGTAAAAATGTCCGGAGTGTTTGGTCTTGGACTGCTTGTCCTTGAATCCGTCCTTTACGAGAATGCCCTCGGAAACCTGCTCTATCCCCAGTTGAAACCGTCCGGACCGGTTCTTTATCACCTGGATGGTCGAAAGGTCTTGCTTGCGAACCTTACACTTCACGACAATCCGGGTGGTATCGCGATGCTCGTGCACGGAGTAGTAGTAATCACCCTTATCTTGTGTCTCGCGGATTATCTCCCGTGAGGTCTGGTTTTCCTGATCGTACCCCAGATAAACGAGGCTCTCATCCCCGGGTATACCTGGATCCGAGAACCCGACGCTCATGAGCAGGAGCAGAAGAAGGCCGCTCATTTTGCATTCTTTCGCGATCTGACGACATCCATGAATGCCGACCTGAGATCGTCAAGGGACGTTTCCGGGATCGAACCCTCGGCCAGGGTTGGTGACCCGCCGCCGCCGCCCTTAAGCTTCCGGGCAGTCTGTTTGAGTATCTCACCTGCAGGATAGCTCTTGGCAATTACTTTGGATGAAAAGCAGAGCGTAGCCATGCGTTTATTCTTGTCAGACGCGGTCAGAAGTCCGCATATCTTTTTACTGCGAGACTTAAGGGAATCGGCCAGAAGCCGCATATCGTCACGCGACACACCCTCGACCTTAGTTACGACGAACTCGACATCGCCGAGGGTCTCGGAACTAGCAAGAATCCCCTCAACCAGGCTGTTTACGTACCGCTGAGCCAACTTCTCCCGGGCCTTGGTTTCGGCTGAAAGTTCGGTCTTAAGCTCCTCTGCGCGCCTTGATAGTTTTTCCCGGTCCGTACCCAGGGTCTGTGCAGTTTCGACGATTATCTCGCGCATATGTGAGAGTTCGGCAAACGCTCGCTTCCCGACAAGGGCTTCTATCCGGCGGATACCTGCGGCCACCCCGGTTTCTGATGTGATGAGGAACGTCCCGATGTCTCCGGTGCGCTCCAGGTGAGTGCCGCCGCACAGCTCGGCTGAGATTAGCTCGCCCGTCTTCTTGTCCCTGATTTGAATCACTCGGACCTCGTCCCCGTACTTTTCGCCGAAGAATGCCAAAGCCCCGAGCGCCTCGGCTTCCTTCCTGCTCATTACCTCGGGGCTGGATTCGTTGTTGTCGATAACCCAGCCATAAACTTGCTTTTCGACTTCGGTAATTTCTTCAGGAGTCATTGGCGAGGGATGGTAGAAGTCGAAACGCAGACGACCCGGCTCAACGAGCGAGCCTTCCTGCTTTACGTGCTCGCCCAGGATTTTACGCAGTGCAGCATGCAGAAGGTGCGTAGCGGTATGCGCGCGTTCTATCTCCATCCGGCGGTCGATGTCTACGATTGAGCGGACTTCCGCTCCTTTCAAATCCTCAGAGTATTTACCCTTGACAAATTTCCCGATACTGACTCTATCACCAGCATTATTGTACTCTACCCCAAGGATTTCTATCTCGAAACCTTCACCGATGATCTTTCCGGTGTCTGCAATCTGTCCTCCGGCCTCGGCATAGAAGGGAGAATCATTCAGAGCTAATAAAACCTTTCCTTCTTTGTCCGGCGGGTTTAAATATAGGATTCGGGTATCAATTTCATTGTTGTCATAACCTTGGAATTTTTCCTTTACGAATCCACCCGTCCCTGTCGCCTTTGTACCTTGTCCAACTGTCACAGACTTCCTCGATTTCTCCCTCTGCCCATCCATCGCCTTCTCGAATCCCTCAAGATCGATCTCGACGCTCTTGTGCCTGGCCAGCCACTTTGTCAAGTCTATGGGAAAGCCGTGGGTGTCGTGCAGCTTGAAGGCGTCGAAGCCTGAGACCTTCCCTGAGTGGGCGGCGTCGTCGAACAGCCTCATCCCCGCCTCAAGGGTTTTAAGGAATCGCTCCTCTTCGCCCTTGATCATCAAAGCCACCTGCTCGCGGCGCTCCTCGAGTTCAGGGTAGACGCGGCGCATCTGCTCGGTCACGTGGCCTGCCAGACGGTAAAGGAGCGGCTCACGGATGCCCAGGAGGTAAAGCGCTCCTATGGCCCGCCTGAGCACCCTGCGGATAACGTACCCCTGCTCCTTGTTGGACGGGCGCACTCCCTCGGCAATCACGAAGGTTGCGGCGCGAACGTGATCGGCGGTTATGGCCAGGTACTCCCAGGTTTCGGTTGAGATCTTGACCTTTAAGGTGTCTGCCGCCGCCTGCATCAAGGGGTAGAACAGATCTGTATGGAAGATGGTCTCCACGTTCTGAGCGGCCAGAACCATACGTTCAAGACCTGCACCGGTATCTACGCCCCTGTATTTAAGCGGCGGTCGAGAGCCGTCTTCCTGCTGGTCGAACTGCGGAAATACAAGATTCCATATCTCGGTGTAGCGCGTATCATCTTTTCCCGGGCCGGGTCCGCAGTCGCCTTTTCTCCACTTCAGATCCCAGAATATCTCGGAGCATGGACCGCAAGCACCCTTGCCTCCTGCAGGCCCCCAGAAGTTATCCTCGTCGCCCAGATAGACAACGCGCTCTTTCGGTAAACCTATAGCATCCCGCCAGATGGAAGCCGCCTCTTCGTCTTGCTCGTGAACCGAGACCCAGAGCCGCTCTTTGGCCAGTTTCATCACGCCCGTTACGAACTCCCAGGCCCAGCATACGGCCTCCTCCTTCTGGTAGTCGCCGAAGCTGAAGTTTCCCAGCATCTCGAAGAAGGTGTCGTGGGTCGCGTCTGTGCCTACAATGTCTATGTCTTCAAGACGCAGACACTTCTGAACGGATGTCGCTCGTGTATAAGGCAGGGGTTCGCGAAGGCCGACCCACAGCGGCTTGAATTGCACCATGCCCGCCACGTTAAAAAGGATTGTCGGATCGGCCTTGGGCACCAACGGGGCGGAATCCACGCGCGTGTGTCCTCGCTCGGTAAAGAAGGAAAGGAACGCTTCCCGCAACTCAGCCGACTTCAAGTTATCTCCTTCATCGCATCATCAATCGCTTCCTGGGAGTAGCCTCTGCGGTAAAGGCCCTGGCGGATGCGTCCCCGACGTTCGTAGGATTCGAGAAGGTTAGTATCCTTGAGGTGAGCAAGTGCCCACGCCCTTGCCGACTCGCGCTCCATTTCAACATGTTCTGCCCATACCCGTGAAAACATCTCAGCGTCGATGCCTTTGGCTGCGAGTTCCGCACGAAGCAGCCTTTTACCTTTGTGCGAGATGGTGAGTTTATGCCGTATCCATACACCTGTGAATCGTTCGTCATCGAGGAGTTTTTCATCCTTGAGCGTTTGAATCTCAACCTCTATCGCTTCTCTCGAGAATCCTTTTCTGCACAGCCGCTCCCGCATCTCGGTCACGCTTCTCTCCCTGAAACGCAGAAGCCTCAATGCAGCGGCCCTGAGTCGAGCATGATCGTCCTGGTATTTCATGGAATGCCACTAACCCTCTTCCTCCTCGCTAAGCTCCGATTCCTGAACTGTCTCTTTGTTTACAACTACGGGTGTAAAAAGCTTGGCACGAACCTCGGCTTCCAGTTTATCCCTCTGTTTAGAGTTTTCCTCAAGAAAGCTAATTGCAGCGTCTCGGCCCTGACCCATGCGTTCCTCTCCATAGGAAAACCAGGTCCCGGACTTTTGAACGAATCCCATGTCGACACCCTTATCCACCAACTCGCCAAGGTAACTCACCCCTTTGCCGTAAAGGATATCGAACTCGGCGATCTTGAAGGGCGGTGCAAGCTTGTTCTTAACTACTTTGATCCGGGTTCGGTTGCCCAGGACTTCCTCGCCTTTCTTGATGGATGCGATGCGCCGGATATCCAGGCGAATCGAGGAGTGGAATTTCAGAGCCAGACCTCCGGGCGTGGTCTCAGGGTTACCCCACATCACGCCGATCTTCATGCGTATCTGGTTGGTGAATATCGCACAGGTGTTGGAACGTGAGATCACTGCGGTGAGTTTTCTGAGTGCCTGGGACATGAGCCGTGCCTGAAGGCCAACATGGGCATCCCCCATCTCCCCTTCGATCTCCGCCCTCGGCGCAAGGGCTGCGACCGAGTCCAGAACAAACACGTCTATTCCGCCTGAGCGGGTAAGAATCTCGGCAATCTCCAGGGCCTGCTCACCTGCGTCCGGCTGTGACAGGAGCAGCTCATCCAGGTTGACCCCTAGCGCCTGGGCGTATATGGGGTCAAGGGCGTGCTCGGTATCTATGAACGCGGCCTGACCTCCCGCCTTTTGGGCATTAGCAACTGCCTGAAGAGCGATGGTAGTTTTTCCCGAGGCCTCAGGACCGAACACCTCTATGAGCCTTCCCCTGGGGAATCCTCCTATGCCCAAAGCGGCATCCAGGGTAAGGGAACCTGTAGGTATTACCTGAATCCCGATGCCTGTAGGTCGCTCACCCAGACGCATTATAGAACCCTTGCCGAACTGCTTCTGTATCTGACTGATGGCGGTATCTAAAGCCTTCTTTCGATCGCCATTCTCCTTCGTCGGTTTTTCACTGCCTTTTGCCATACATCCTCCTTTGATTTACCTCAGGAAGCAAGAAGCCGCTAATCTTCATAAAATTCTTTCTAGTTCCCCTTCCCGGATATTACCCTTTATATCTCATTTATACCCTGTCCTAATCCTACTCAACGGTTACACTCTTGGCCAGGTTGCGGGGTTTGTCAACGTCGCAACCGCGAAGGACGGCTATGTGGTAAGCTAAGAGTTGTAAAGGAATAACAGTCAGGAAGGGAAGAACGTACTCCGGCACTTCAGGCACCGGGATGAATGCGCTGCAGCGCTTGGCCAGGTCCCGATCACCTGCCGTACCTACGGCAATCACCTGTCCGTCCCGTGCAGCAACTTCTTCAATGTTGGCTCGCATCTTGTCGTAGGTTGAATCCTTTGGGGCTACTACGACCACAGGAGTTTTTGAATCTATAAGTGATATTGGACCGTGTTTCATCTCGCCCGCCGGATAACCGGTTGCGTGAACGTAACTTATTTCCTTAAGCTTGAGCGCACCCTCAAGAGCCGTGGGGTAGTTTACACCTCTGCCCAGAAAAAGGTAGGAGTTACGTTCCTGAAAGCGCTTGGCTATTTCTCTGATGTTGCGGTCCTGTCTTAGAACCTGATTTATCTGATCTGGCATGTCATGGAGGGCTTCCTTGACCTTCCTTATCTTCCCTGCGCTCATTGTACCTTTCCTTCGGGCAAGTTCCAGGGTGAATATCAACAGGGCGAATAATTCCGCTGTATAGGCCTTGGTCGATGCAACCCCGATCTCAGGGCCTGCATGCAGGTAGATTGATGAATCCGACTCCCTGTCGAGCGAGGTTCGCTTGACGTTAAGCAACGAAAGCACGCGCAGATCAGCACTTCGGCGTGCCGCACGCAATGCTCCCAAGGTATCGGCGGTTTCACCGGACTGGCTTATTGCAATCATAAGGTCGTGTTTCCCGAAGATGGGGATTCTGTCAATGAGTTCAGATGCTATTTCAACCTCGGTGTGGACGTCGGTAAAACGCTCCATGTAGTACCGTCCAACCATTCCCGCGTGGTAGCTGGTTCCGCAGGCCTGAATAAGGATGTTCTCGATTACGGCAATATCTTCGGGGTAAAACCTGTAGGCCGAGCCCAGCGAGATACGGCCGTTATGTATTCGCCGGTTAAGGTTATGTCTGATAACCCCTGGCTGCTCGAATATCTCCTTGCGCATAAAGTGTTGGTAGCGTCCTTTGGAAACCGCCTTGGGACGAAACTCTATGGGCAGCACCTTTAACTTAAGCTTCTTTCCTGAGAAGTCATAGACCTCTGCCGGATGCCCGCGTCGGACAATCGCCACCTCGCCGTCGTTTAAGAAGATCATCTTCTGGGTGAATCCAACCAACGCAAGGGGGTCTGAGGCCAGGGCAAACTCGTCCTTTCCGATTCCGACAACCAAAGGTGACCCGATACGTACGCCTATCAATGTATGGGGTTCTTTGGATGATATGGCGGCCAGGGCGAAGCTTCCTTTGAGTCGTTTGACCGTTTGCAGTACAGCCTTTAGAAAATTACCTTTATAGTAACGTAAGAGAAGATAGGGAATTATCTCCGAATCGGTATCTGAAGTAAACTTGTATCCCTTGGCTTTAAGCTCTGAACGAAGCTGGGCATGGTTTTCCAGGATGCCGTTATGTGCGACGGCAAAAAAACCTTCCGGGTCTGAGAATGGATGGGCGTTGCGTTCTCGCACCGCACCATGGGTGGCCCAGCGGGTATGCCCGATGCCTACCGTCCCTGATAGCGGTTTCTTTACCAAAGCCTCCTTAAGATTCTGTAACCTGCCTATAACTTTAGTTGTTTTGATTTTATCTGCATTTATTACTGCCATACCGCAGGAGTCATATCCTCGATACTCCAATCGTTCCAGCCCCACCAATATGACCGACTCAAGGTCGCGATTGCCAAGATAACCTACTATCCCACACATATATTTTGTACCTCCCTGAGTATATTATCCGCCCTTGAAGCCGTATCTGCCTCAAGCATGAGTCTAATAACAGGTTCTGTATTTGATGGACGCAGGTGCAGCCAGAAATCTTCCTCACCCAGCCATATGCCGTCTTGATTTCCTGTCCCAGCCGACGGATATAGCCCGACGATTCGCTGGACGAGCTCTTCTGACCATGGAATATCGAACTTGGCTCTACGACGATGGTAAGTCGGCAGTTGGTCAACCTGATCTTCAATTGGGCCTAATCTGCGGTACTGGATCACAAGTACCGCCATAGCAAGGAGTCCGTCGCGCGTAGCGTTGAATTCGGGCATTATGAACCCGCCGTTACCTTCACCCCCGCAAGAGGCCCCGAGTTCAAGGAGTCTGTCAACTACATGAGCTTCTCCGACAGGTGTTCGGTGGACCTCGTAACCTGCCTCTTGGGTTATGTGTTCTATCAGCCTCGATGTGGAGAGATTAACAACCACATCTCCTCCTTTCTTCTGCAACACCCACCGAGCGCATAAGGGAACCGTGTATTCTTCACCCGGAGTACGACCTTTTCCGTCTACGAAGGACAACCGATCCCCATCTGGATCAAATGCAAAACCTAAATCAAGTTTACTCTGTTTTACTAAAGATTGCAAGTCCTTCAAATTCTGCTCTAAAGGTTCAGGATCTCTCCCGAAACGTCCGTTTGGTTCGGCGTTAATCGCATGGACTTCACAGTTCAAATCTTCAAGTATCCGGCGCGCTTGTGGGCCTGCCGCTCCGTTGCACGGATCCAGACCCACTCGCAGGCGTGGTTCTTGTGGTTCTTTAGCCAGAAGCCTCAAGATGCCTTCGGTATGAACACTCGAGGCATCAAAATCCTTTACTTGTTGTATCTCCCCGGCCTCGACCTGGTAGAAGCCTGCCGATTTCTCGGAGTCGATAAATTCCTTGCTCCTTGCCGGGACCAGAAACCGGCCGGATTCGAGGAACTTGATACCATTCTGGTTTGAGGGATTATGGCTGGCGGTAATGACCAGTCCTGCGTCGGCAGAAACTGCCTTGGTTGCAAAAACCGCTGTAGGGGTAGTTACCATGCCGGCGTCCGAGACACCGGAACCTGCGGCAAGCACAGCGGACTTGACCGCTGAGTGAAGCATTACTCCTGTAATGCGTGCGTCCCGAGCCAGCAGCAGATTATTCGCTTTCATGAATCTCACATAAGCATTGGCAACCTTCATGAAATCAAGGCTCGAAAAATAAACGCCCACCACTCCGCGTAGTCCGGATACTGAGAATTTTACCATGCAGGAGGATTTTAGTCCGCTTCTCGCTCGATGTCAAGGTAACATTCCTTTCATTTTGGGACTCAATCCGGGCACAAGCGTTTCCTGATCACTTAAGAGCCTATATTAAGATTGCTGTCTTGCAAGTACTAACTTTCTTGTACTTGAACGTTCAGGTGTCACAAATCTTACGAAGTAGATCCCTGTTTCAGCCCTGCCCCAGATCAATCTGTGATCGCCTATAGCAGCTTCCTCGTTTACTAAAACCTTCACGAGCTTTCCTGAGGCGTCATAGATTCTACATGAGACGTGTGTGGCTGTCGGCAGGCCGAACCTGACCTCAACCTTCCCGGTGGATAGCGTAGAGACTCGGAGATCAAGGTCCTCTCCACTTGTTTTTTCGTTTAGCGAAGTCGTATAGTTTATTTTCAATCGTGGAAGGTACTCTTCTTCCGAATACTCCCTTGCGGCGAAGCGAGGGAAGGCGTAAGGCGTGCCGTCCGGCACCTCAACGTACAATCCATAATTATCTGCGTCGAGGTGCAACCAGGCATGTACGATGTCGGTTATATCCTGCTCGAACCAGAGTGAAGAGTGTGGCGGCAGAACTCCTATCTCGGAAACGGACCTGTCTTCAGGCGGCATACTGTTCCAGGTAACCGCCTCATCCCAGTCCCCGGCAACCATATACACACCGGCATGTCCGCCCGAGACGTAATCGGTATCAGGGGACACCCATAATCTCAGCAAGGCTTCTTGCAAGAAGTCTTCGGTAGAGGGCAGCTGATCAAGATCGAACCGGATAAGCGCACGCGCCTCGTCTTCCGCACCTGTTCCACCAAGAATGAAAAGCGACGGCTGGGTACCGAAGCTGGAATCAGGTTTGGTTGCCCATATCGAAGCATCCTGGTCAGCGGTAAGCTCGACGTCTTCGGCCTGAGCCGTTAATGTCAAGCATACTAAAACGCACATTATTCCTGCAATATTCTCCATTACTCCTCCTAGTGTTTGATCCGCGAAATCTCCTCCTTATTCGAGAGGGGTATGTTTTCGCAGAGGCCCCAAATAGGATTAGCGTAAAATAACTGCTTTATCAACCAAAACCGACCCGCAGGCCTCCAACCTCACAAAGTAAACCCCAGGTCCGGGCGCTCTCCACCTCGTTTCGTACCGTCCGGATGTGGTCGGGTATTCTAGAACCTCCCCAACCGATTCCCCTGATTCATCGTAGATTTCCAAATGCACCTGAGTCTTGCCAGGAATACTGTATTTTATGGAGGCTTCTTTGAGAGAGATCGACGACACATCGAACTCCACCGGTTCGAACAAGTAACCCTCCGCAGCATGCGAACCTTCGTAGTGGTAAGCCAGATACAACCTTGGTCTGAACGCTGTATCCGGGCATTGGCCGCTTACAGCCTCGATCTCGACCGTGGAAAGCGGCATTATCTCGAAGCCATAGTTGGACAAGAAGTTCAAGGCAAAGGCCTGAACGAACGGAGCAACGTTTATATACTGCCAGCCGGGTTGATCCGTCAGGCTCGATGAGACACCCATCGAAGAGCCAGGACCAGGACGATTGTTGTAAGTAACTTCCATCTCTTGCCAGTTCTGGCCAAGTGCAGATACCATAACCTCGCAACTGTCGGTTGAAGAGTAAACATAAAGTCCTATCCTGGCCTCATCAACTACGATGCTGTCAAGGGACTGTGACGGAAAGGGCATGTCGAATTTGATTAGAATCGTTTTTGTAGGACAAGTGGTGTATTCAAGAGATAAGGTTTCAGCACTGCCGAAGTTTGAGTCGGGTGCAATTGCGTCCACGTGACTATCCTTAGAAGGTGGAATCGTATCTGTTATTACCTCAGAGGCCTTACCCGATACTACGTGAACAAACATCCAAACGCAAAGAAAGACGTATCGCATTTTTCCTCCCGGGTAATGATTTTTCTGTATCTGATACTACCATAAGATGCGCTGCTTGTCAATACTCTCCGAATAGGTGTACGAAAAAAATACCCTCGCTATAATAATGATGCAAACCGGATGGGCGAAATCCTTAGAACAAGCATCTTAACCGACCGAGGGTCGTTACGCAACTTAATGTGGAAAAAGTTGCGTACATCGCCGCTGGTTCAGAACGAGTTTAGTTTGTGATCACTGTTTTTTTGACAAAGGCCTCGCCTGCGGTCTCGAATCTCACGAAGTACACCCCTGGATCACCGTGCCAGGCGATTGTTTGACTCCCGGATGAGACCTCAAGAACTTGAACAAGAGAACCCGAAGCGTCGTAGATTTTAAGGGTGGCATGATTCGCTGAAGGCAGACTGAAGTTGACGTGGATCGAGCCTTGCGAGATCGGCGGAACCTGGATCTCGAAATCCGGCAGAGCTTCCTCTACGGTCTCTTCGTAGTGGTACTTGAGAAAGAGCTTAGGACCCGTATTTTGGGGAGACGTATATGCACCGGGGTCTTCTTTACTGCGGAAATCCCAGGATTTGTTCGGAGTTTCCCCGGATAGCATGAATCCGAAGTATTCGTGGGCCATGCACCAATCCCCCCCTTCCCACATATCTATGAAAGTCCAGCCGGATTGACTAGCGAAGTCAAATCCTTTAAAGAAAAAATCATAAAAAACAGAGGGTGCATTGTTCCATGTTGTATTGTTCTCCTCCCAACCTGGACTGACTGGGTTCACCTTTACCTCACCGCCTCCCTCTGAGTGCTTACAGAAAAGACCCAAAAGAAACTCGTCTAATTTTGGATCGGGAGAATCGAGTGCGTATGCAGTGGGAAACGGCCACTCGAACTCGAGGAAGGTGACTATCTTCGGTTCGCCCGCTTCGTTCCATATGGTAAGGGTTGGGTCTTGTCCGTAGTTCTGGGTCGGAAAGTACGCATTAATGTAGGTGTCTTTCGACACCTCCAGGGTGTCGTACAGGGTGTCCCCGGCCATTGCCGACGATAACATACACATAACGATGATAAACGCCACAACGATTTTTTTCATCGCTTCTCCTTTTTTTCCCCGACAAGAAATCGAAGATTTCTAGTCAAGCCTTTTATATTACACAGGTTTACTTTGTTGTTCACAGTTTTATGAACAAAGACCGAACCTGAGGATTCAAATCTTACGAAGTACTCTGCAGGATCACCATTCCAGGCAAACATATGATTTTGAGGTAGGCCCGGAATGCGCTTGCTGCAGGATCAAGCTTTAAGAACATACGATTACACCGAAAAACCTTAATAAAACCTCCTTTAGGCATCAGGGTACGCTTAAGCTGGGATTCTCTCACTAGTCAAGTTTATACCTGAAATGGTTGTTCGTCTCTTCGGTTTTTCCTCCTTTGGTTGTTTCTGGACATTTTAACCGTCATATTCTTCCTTGTCAAGCCCTCCGGCTTTAAAAAAAGGTCAGCTTGCCGCCGACCTTTCGGATTGTTCATTCAAGATTTCAATCGATTAAAACCACCTTGCGAATCGTCCTTGTACCCGGGGAGAGTAATTGGACGAAGTATACCCCGGGTGAGCCTTCCCAGGCCAGATAATGATCGCCTGAGTTGGCAGGGCCGTCCACCAGGGTCTCTACGAGGCTGCCTCGCGCGTCGTACACCTTGAGAGAAACCTGGGCACTGAAGGGAATCGTGAAGTTCACGCCTATCGTTCCTGACGAGGTGTGGGAGACATTCAGGAGGATTCTCTCCTCGAACTCATTCTCAGATACGGCTCCGCCACCAGGGGTAAAGGTTACCTGCAGCTTGGGTCGGGTTCCAGCAGCTGTTGCCTCCTTTGATGCGATGTACAAATCTACGGCCATGTCATTGTCCGGAGCATCGATATAAAATCCGTTGTTGGGAAAACCCGCGACCCAGGACTGCACGATATCGGTGACGTCAACTTCAAACTGCCCCAGACCAGTGGGAGTAACTAGGGAGCTTTCTCCCCTGTCTTCCGCAGGTCTGGTATTCCAGGTTGTCGTCATCTCGTTCCAGCTTCCGCCTGCCCTGAATATCTCAAGTTCACCAGCTGCGCTGGCATTGGTCACGTGCAGTCTCAAGGTTGCGTCCTGAACCTCAAGGATGTCTCCAAGTGAAGCAATATCGAACTGGATTAGACTCTTGGTCGGCGGAATGAACTCCAGTTCCCAGTCTGCGGCAACAGCGATATAGACTTCAGGACCACTCGGTACATCCGGAACCATCCCTGAAACGAAGCAGTCCTGTTCTGCGTCCAGGGTGGCATCGTCTGCAAAGGCAGGTAAGAATATGCAGAGGGTAATGGTTAGCGTTATTACTGTGTATCTTTTCATTGGTCCTCCTTTGTTTATCCGTGAACTATCACTGTCATCTTGTGATCTTCACGGTGATTAGATTAGCGTAAGACCACTGCCTTCGATGATATCGACTTTCCAATAGATTGGAGCTTGATGAAATAGACCCCGGGATTACCATTCCATGTAATAGAATGATCACCGGAGGAAACCTCGAGGTTCTCGACCAATGCCCCGGATGCATCGTAGATGCAAAGCGAGACGTTAGAGAATGAAGGTACGAAATAGTTGATATCGACCCTGCTCGGACAAACACCAGAAACATCCAGCGAAACCTGGTTGCTGGCGACTTCTTCACATGCCCCGCCTGTGTGGTAGTTCACCCACAGATGAGGGCGAATCCCGGGATCAGGGTTCTCCTTTGTGGCCAGATCGACGTCTACCCAGTTGTTGTTGTCTGGAACGTCGAGGTAGAATCCGTTGTTTGGAAACCCATCGGCCCAGGACTGGACGATATCGGTAACGTCTATCTCCCACAGTTCAGGATTGATTATAACCTCCGGGGCGTTTTCAGACACCATAATGTCTCTGTTCTCACCAGGTCTCGTATCCCAGGTTACCGACATCTCGGTCCATGGCCCGTTTGCCCTGAAGATGTTTAAAGGCCCAGGATCGGTTGATCTATCGAGTACATGAAGCTGGAGAACCGCTTCGTCAATCACGGCGCCTGTGGGAAGATCGACAGGGAAAAGAAACAATGCTTTTACGGTCCATACAGGCTCGTCCTCCCAGTCCGCGTAAACCTCGATGGCAGGCTCAGCGCCAAAGTTTATGGTGGACAGCTCCTCATCGACCTCGGTATCCAGGCTTGCATCGTATATTGCTTCGTCTGCGTGCAAGCCCGCAAAACAAACAAAGATACTCAGGAATAATACGAAGTATCTCATCATGCCTCCTTGGTTTTTTAGGCTTATCGCCGATGTTTTCAAGATACTTACCTTACGCTCACGAACTTCCTTACAATTACGTTACTTCCTGATGACAACTTAACAAAATACACACCAGCTTGTTCAGGTTTCCAGACGAATTCGTGATCTCCGGAACCGGAAAAACCATCAGAAAGTGTCTTAATCAGGCTACCTCGCGCGTCGTACACCTTCAGGGAAACGAAACCTGAAGCGTCAAGCGAGAAGGATATATCCGCCCACCTGCCGGTAATGCCGGATACATTAAAGGACAAATCTTGCATATCCTGCTGTTCCACACCACCGCCAGGGTAATACTCCAAGAACAAACGCGGTCTCAGCGTGGTATCAGGGAACTCTCCGGACGCGAATTGGCAGCCTCCTGCCGTGGAGACATCTTCCGAAATGCCGGCGTAGAAACCGTTATTAGGCTCGCCTTCATTCATCCAGGACTTAACTATGTTTGTGACGTCAACCTCGAACCACACATCCTGGCTTGAGGGCAAATCCTTCATGACTTGTATGCTGTGATCCTCTCCCGGACGGTTATCCCAGCAAACGGTCGCCTCGTCCCAGGCGCCGGCTATTTTGAATATATTGGCGGGGGCCGGTGCAATCATCGAGGTTATGTACAGTCTGAGCAGGGCGAACTCGCACACGTATCCAGCTTGTCGGAGTTCATCTACTCCGTTGAAGTAAAGAAGAGCCTTTTCGTCTTTTATGATTAAAGGGCCACCCCATACGGTGTAGAACTCTTCGTTACCGTACGTTGTCATAGGATTCCCTTCGTTCACCTTGCTGTCCTTGGAAACGGGCAAAGCGGTCTCGCTGGCTCGAACCGCAGATAAACAAAATGCCAGCGCGACAAAAGCCTTAAGTGCCTTTTTCATCAATTCCTCCGTGGTTGATAAATTCTTTACAGGAAAAACACATTATGTAATCGCACGCGCCTCCATGTTTTGTATCCCGGCAGGTTACCGCCCGTCCTGCGATAATTCCCGCGGAATCATTTTACAAATACCGCTTTAATAGACAGACGTAAAACACCCGCTTCATGTTTCTCGCCCCCCGTCGAGATGAGTGTCTTGAGACTCGATACTCAGTAGTATAAACTTCTCATTCGTACCTGATCGTACAGAAATCATATACCTCGGTTGAAGCGTCCCCGCAATAACCGGTCACGTAAACGTATCCGTCACCGTCTACCGCAATCCCGGTACCGATGTCATCGACGCCCGAGTCAAAAGTTTTTTCCCATATGAGCTTGCCCTTGGAGTTGTATTTCAGAGTCAAGTAATCGTAATCGAAACCATTATGAGAGTAACCGGTCACGTAAACATTGCCCTTGTCATCTATGGCTACACCGTATCCACCATCGTCTGCACCAGAGTCATACTGGTTAGACCATTCCAAAGCCCCGGATGTATCATACTTCAGTGTAAGAAAATCAGAATCGCTTCCATTACTGCAAGTGCCTGTGACACAAAAATAACCTGCGTTATCTACAACCACGTCCCTCGCAGTATCTTCAGCGCTAAGGTCATAGTTTTCGTTCCACTGGAAGTCTCCATCGGAGTCGTATTTTACGATCAGGAAGTCAGTGTTCGCCTCGGCGCCACCCATCCCGGCAACGTATATATCACCTGTCTGATCAACGGCGATACCGAATCCACGGTTGATATCGTAGTCGGAAAAATCTACGAGCCAGACATCGTCTCCGGAGGGACTTAATTTCCAGGTAGTACATGTCCTGCCGGATAACAGGTGGCCTGTAACGTACATGAAGCCGGATGCGTCAACTGCAATAGCGTGCGCTTCGGAATCCCCTACATCTTTAGTTATGTACCAATCCCTCTCACCGTTGGGATAGATTTTAGCAATACAGTAAATGTCGACCCCCACATCTACTGTTCCTGCCAAGTAGAGGTTTCCAATTCCATCTATGCTCGTTCCATAGGCCTTAGCCGACCCAGGCATCCCGAAGGTCTCATTCCATAGGACGTTTCCGTTCTGATTATACTTGATTGCTCGAAAGTTGTTCCATGAACCGTCATAGGAAAAACCGACCACGTATACGTTACCGCTTGGGTCTACTTCTACGCTCCACGCCTGGTCGTCGTATCCACCGTCAAAAGTCTTATTCCACACTTCATCGGGGGGTTCTTCGGAACAGGCTAGGGAAAAAGCCAGTAAGGTTACTGAAAAAAAACACTCGAGGATCTTTTTCATTATTTTTCCTCCAGGGCATTGAGTCTTTCTTCCAATTCTGCAATCCTTGCGTCAGCTTCCTCAAGTTCTACAACCAGAGCCTGTATTGCAGCAAGAGCTACACCGTCCAGGTCGGTCGGGGTTATACTCGTGCCGCTCGATCCCAGGTCGAATGTCGCATGAAAATCCTGCGCCACAGGCCCCAGGTGCTTCACCGACGCATCCTCACCCTTGTATCGCCACGAGGTAATAGGAAGTTCGGCAACCTTGTCTAGGATATCCTTCTGGTCGACGGCCTCGAAATCTTCCTTCAGATCGCGGTCAGACGGGATCTCCCACTGCCCTGTTTCTCTCGAAAGATAGGCGTTCTTAGCCGTGGTCTGGATAAAGGCGTCTTTTTTGAAATTAGGGTAGCTGTCGTCCCCGAACCAGACTCCGCCCTGTGCACGGACAATGAACTGGTTGCGATCTTGAGACTCGATGTAGCGATCCTGCGCGTCTGCCCAGACGAAACATCCTGCATGGTTTGCCGCAGCCTTGCGCCCTGCCGCAAAGCTCGCAAATCCGTTGGCGTTGTTGTAAAGTCCGCCGGGCACCGTGGCATAGGGCTGACTCACGCGATTGTTTGCACCGCCTGCAACGGTTCCGTATTCGGACTCGGTTTCTACCCGATTAAAGTTCCCACCGCCGACCGTACCGCATACGGCTCCTGCGAAGTTCTGCCTGCCTCCGGCAACGGTCGAACCCATACCCTCCGTCTTATTCTCGACACCGCCGCATATGGTGGAGGTGTCTGCAGTCGCCTCGTTTTTACTTCCTCCTGCGATCACAGTACAAGACCCAAGTGCTTTGTTGTTTTCTCCACCGCCTATTACCGTGCTTTTAGCCGCAGCCTGGTTGGATTGTCCGCCCGAGATGGTCGTATTGTCTCCCGAACCCAGGTTGTAGGTGCCGCCTGCGACAGTCACGAATCTGGATGTGGCCTGGTTCCTTATACCTCCACCAATCACCGTACCGTACCCGGGGCTCGTGTTTTCCTTACCTCCGCTTACGGTAGCATAATCTCCGTCCGCGGTGTTCTCCGCACCGTCACCGATAACGGCGTCCTTGCCCTGGGCGAATGCTGCAGTCACCAATCCCAGAAGCAGCATGATTGCACATACACGTTTCATCAACTTCCTCCTATTGTTTGTTGGGGATTTGTTATACTCAAGCGCATATAATACGCTCTCCTTTCTGATTTTTAGCTTATCCGGATAACAATATGGAAGATGAAGGGATTGTCAACTAATCTGTAAGTATTACGGATTTCGACTTGACACTCTAACGGAATCGAGTATATTTCTGGTAAACATCAGGGGCGAACAATCCCTTGAGGAGGTTACTTATGGAGATAAAACCGATAAAAACCTATGGCTTCCCAGACTATCCTACCCGGGAGTTCGCAGTCCTTAATCCTGAATTGTTGCGTTACAACGTCCCGGCGGTGTGGAAGGCAAAGCCTTTAGTAGCAGGTACGTTGGCTGCGTTCCTGCTGGGTGGGGTAACGAGTAAGATTGTTGCTCAAAACACAGAAGAACAAGTTCAGGTTAGTAGTGGGGATAAAGTTAAGCTTCAAGAAACCACACGTGATGAAGCTCCAGAGACGTCAGCCGCAAGAGTTGCACCGGTGTTCGTTCACGGAGGAGGCTATGGATCAATTGGCTGTATGGCTATATCTCCGCCTGTATTTCTTTCTGAAGGTGAGGCACGACTGATAATTGAGGATGCGATGAAGAAACAGAAGATTGCCTTTGACGGAAACGATACAATTAAGGATACCTTTACTTACGAATTTGAATACAAGGGTGAAACTCGAAAGGTTAAAGTAGTTTTGGATGGATACAATGAAAAATTCAAAATCGGATACGAATTTATCTCCCGAGAAGACTGCTGCAAGATGGGAGGGAGTATACCGATGGTGATACCGGGGAATGGCTACAATATTATAGGTGTAGCGGACAGTTTAGTCGAACAATTAAAGAAATCTTCCGGTAACAGGACGAATGTGGGTGTCTTTTACGACCCAGTAGCGGATACAAAGGAATTATCTGAAGAACTTCTTCGTAATCAAGTCCAAGATTTCATTTCCTGGGTCAAGGAGCATGGAATACTGGAGGCAGAATAAGGAGGAGAAATGAAAGTAAAGCCGATCAAGATTTACACCGAGCCGTTCTACCCGACGCGGGAGTTTGCAGTTCTCAACCCTGAGTTGTTACGCTACAACGTACCGGCTATCTGGAAGGCAAAACCTCTGGTCGCAGGTACGCTGGCTGCCTTCCTGTTGGGGGGTGGAATACGTAAGGTCACTGCTCAGGAAACTGAACAGGGTCAAGTCGTAGAGTCGGATGAGGGTATTGCTGAGAATGAACAGTCTCAAACCCGTGACAAGAGCATAGTGCAAGTGGCGCCGCTCTTTATCCATGGTGATGGTCAGGGATCAGCAGGTTGCATTGTTGTTGCACCGCCTGTTTTCTTATCTGAGGAGGAAGCAAGTGTAGTTATTGAGGAGGAATTTAAAAAACAAGGTGTTATTTTCGACACAGATGAAGTTACTCTCGACGAAGTCACTTTCGAGCCTGACACTGCAATGGCTAGATATAATTGGCTAAAACCGGATACGGTGGAGAAAAATCTCAACTTAGATGGATTCAACAGAACACTTGGATTGGGCTATGAGTTCGTATCACACTACGATTATGATGAGTTGGTTACGGGTCTCTATAAGCAGGAAGGTTGGAGTAGTGTGAGTTACTTCTCGCCAGTCTCACTTGCCGGGAATATTACTGAGAAGTTAGAGAATTGCGGGAAGTATAACGTGGCCATATTCTACGATCCCATGTGCCGTATTAAAGGTAGCAGTATGAACAAAGGGCAGACACCGGAAGAATACCAGGAGGAACAACAAGCGTTATATTTGGAGGCGAGAGAAAGATCGATCGAATTGCTAAAAAGACAAATTTCTGATTTCATCTACTGGTTAAAGAAAACCGGTGTGCTCGATCAAGCTGGGGGTGAATAATACACGTAACCCTTCATATCACAACAGGATGCAACATGCGCTGCTCCTACTGCTACTCGCCGCCCGTAAACAGGATTGATATGACCGAGGAGACCGCCCACAGAGCGGTTGAATTTGCCTCGGAACTGTACCCGGCTAACACAGGTGTGATATTCTTCGGCGGCGAACCGCTGTTGAAACTTCCGCTCATCAAATCGACCATCGCAAAATGCAAACAGCTCGAGCGTAAACGAGGCTGCTCATTTCACTTCAAGATTTCCACCAACGGGTTACTGATGGACGAAGACTTTCTTCAATACGCTAATTCAGTCGGGTTGCTGGTTGCACTGAGTCTAGACGGTATAGCGGAGGCGCACGACAAGCACCGCCGAACGACCGCAGGCGAAGGCACATTCGATGCACTTTTACCAAAGATGGACTTACTCCTTCAATATCAACCGTATTCCAATATCCTTATGACCGTTACCCCTGAAACGGTTCAGTATTACGCCGAATCCGTCAAGTTCCTTATAGAGAAGGGATTTAAGTACGTAATAGCATCTCTCAACTACGCCGGTGACTGGACAGATGAAACCATTACCGAGTTACAGAGGCAGTACCGCAAACTCGCCCGGCTCTATGAACGCTGGACGTTAGAGGAACGCAAATTTTACTTCTCATCGTTCGAGACAAAGTTTTCCTCCCATATTCGAGGAGAAGATGCATTGTGCTACCGCTGCTCGTTTGGTAAATACCAGCTTTCAATAGCGCCGGATGGAGACATCTATCCATGTGTGCAGTTTGTAGCGGATGGCGTCTCAAATAAGGGTATGTATACTATGGGTAATGTGTACACTGGGATTGATGAAAATGAACGTCAGCGTCTGTACAACATGCACTCTAAAGCAGACGACGCTTGCATGGAATGTGCGGTCAAATCCCGATGTAACAACAATTGCTCATGCCTGAATTACCAGACTACAGGTATGCTTCATACCGTATCGCCTGTTTTATGCGAAACCGAGCGTTTGCTCATCCCGATAGTCGATCGTCTCGGAGAACGTCTTTATCGCAAACGGGCACCGATGTTTATCCAAAAACACTATAATGCAGTCTATCCGATCATATCGCTCATAGAAGATCGGAATTAATCCTTTTTTTAGTCTGGAGAGGGTGAAAAAAGCCAGCCTGAGGCTGACCTTCGATCTTTTCTTCCGATCTTTTCCGCAACGCGGAGAAGATTCACAATTGTAAAACTTTGTAGACCACTGATCCTACCCGTCAGACAATAACAGAGCCCTGTTGCTTCCGGGGTTCCCGACCGGAGACGAAGTATCCGGTTGGGGTGAAATTATTCTTCCTTTGCCTTCTTCGCTTCCGCGATGACCTTCTGTGTAATCTCTGCGGGCACCGGGTCGTAGTGGTCGAAGGAAGCGGTAAAGAATCCGCGGCCCTGGGTAAAGGAGCGCAACGTGGTTGCGTACTTGTACATCTCCGCCTCGGGCACTGTAGCCTTGACAACCTGGTTGCGTCCGACCGTGTCCATGCCCTGTATCTTGCCACGCCGGGAGTTCAAATCGCCCATAACGTCGCCCATAAACTCCTCAGGCACGGTTACTTCGATGTAGAGGATGGGTTCTAAGAGAATGGGCTTTGCCTTCTCACATGCGGCCTTCATAGCGATCTGGGCGGCAAGCTTGAACGCGATTTCGGAGGAGTCCACCGTATGGTAGGAACCGTCGTAGAGCACGGCCTTTAAATCGACCATCTGGTAGCCGGCAAGATAGCCGTGGGAGGTGAATTCTCGAACGCCTTTCTCGACTGCTGGATGAAAGTTCTTGGGCACTGCCCCGCCGAATATCTTCTGTTCGAAAACCACTCCCTCGCCGCGTGGCAGAGGCTCAAGGCGAATGAACACGTCGCCGAACTGACCCCGGCCCCCGGACTGCTTCTTGTGGCGGCCCTGGGCCGTTGCCTCTTGGGTTATGGTTTCCCGGTAGGCGATGCGGGGCTTTTTGGTATCCACCGATACGCCGTAGCGGGTCTTGAGCTTCGAGAGGACAACGTCCAGGTGAAGTTCCCCCATGCCGGATATGATCTGCTGCTTGAGCTCGGGGTCGAACCTGTACACGAAGGTGGGGTCTTCGTCATGGATTCGGGCAAGTGCGTTCGAGACCTTTTCCTCGTCGCCCTTTGACTTCGGAACTATGGCTACTGAGATGGGAGGCGTCGGGAACTGGATTGCGCCCAAGGAGACCTGAGGTCCGGACGTGAGGGTATCCCCGGTATGGGTGTTCTTGAGCTTGACAAGCCCGCCTATCATGCCTGGACCAAGCTTGGGTGTTTCTGTCCTTTCCCTGCCTTGAATGGCAAGTATCTGCCCGATCCGCTCGGAGGAACTCTTGTCGATGTTCTTGAGGTTGGACCCGGATGAGATTTCACCTGAGAAAACACGAACGTACAGGAGGTCGCCAAGGTGAGGGTCGGATACCGTCTTGAAAACGTAGGCTACCGTATCGGAGGAATCCTTGGGGTCGAATTCCCTCTCTTCCTCGCCTTTCTTGATCTTAATCGGCTGAATTTCCGCTGGTGAAGGGAAGTATTCAGATACAAAGGTGACGAAGGGATGTAGGCCGGTCATGGTCAGGGCGTCACCTGCAAAGAGCGGGAAGATCGCCCCTTCGGCAATACCCTTCTTGAGAACGGGTTTCAACTGATCGAGTGTTGGCACGTTGCCCTCAAGGTAGCTCTCGAGAAGTCCTTCGTCCAGTTCGGCCACCGCCTCGATGAGCTTCTCCCTGTATTTATCGAAATCAGCCTTGACCTCTTCCGGGATGGGCGCTTCCTCGGTCTTTCCGTCCTTAGTCAGATATGCTTTTTCCGCGAGAAGACAAACTACACCTTTGTGGTTCGGGCCGGTTCCAATGGGTATAGACACCGGGGCAACCGAGGTTCCGTAGGCTTCGACCATCTGATTGAACATTGCCCCAAAGTCGGTGTCGGGCTTGGCCAGCTTGTTGATGAAGATGGCTTTCCCTTTTTTCTCGTTTATCAGTCGCTTCCAACTCATCTCCGTCCCCACACCGATACCTTCACCGGCGTCTATTACGACTACACCGGTATCAACCGCCTTGACACCGGCAATCATCTCACCCGTAAAGTCTGCGTACCCTGGTGTATCGACCAGGTGAAACTGTATCCCATTATGCTCACAGGATGCCAGGGCAAGATTCAGGCTTACCTTTCGTTCTATTTCCGCATCGTCGAAGTCGAATATCGAAGTTCCTGAGTCTACTTTCCCTTGCCTTGTATTGGCTCCTGTAAAGAAAAGTACCGCATCAGCCAGGGTAGTCTTGCCTGATCCGCCGTGGCCGAAGAATCCGAATGTACGAATCTTACCAGGTTCTTTCACGTTATCTCCTCCTTCATGAGAAATTGGCTATTTCAGTAAGTTTAGCGGCGTCCAGACGTTTGACCACGGCTTTAACAAGTTCCAGAAGAGCTACGTAGTCTTCCTCGTAGATTGCCGAGACGTGGGAATGGATGTAACGGGAGGGCAATCCAAGAGCAAGCGAGGGCACACCTATCTTTGTGGTGTGTATCGCTCCTGTATCGTAACCGCCGCGAAGTGAAGTTAGATGATATTTTATGCCTTCTGACTCGGCGACATCTATTACAAAGTTACGGAGTTTGATGTTAGGTATCATTGTTGAGTCCGAAACGAGTATGGCGGCTCCGCTGCCGAACTTCTCCACTGCGTCTGAATCCCCACCGGGCATATCGTAAGCCAGGGATACGTCGAGCGCTATCGCTATATCCGGCTCGATCAGCCCTGCAAGTGTTCTGGCTCCTCTCAATCCCACCTCTTCCTGCACCGACGCAGCGAGGTAAAGCCTGTTTGGATGGGTTTTCAGTCCCTTTTTTATATCTGCGGCCATCTCGGCAACTACGGCGCAGCCTATACGGTTGTCCCAGGCCTTTGCGGCCAGAACCCCGTTCTCAAGCGCACTGAAGTCTCCCACCGGCACGATGGGGTCGCCCGGACGTGCATCTATCTCAGCTGCACCCTTTTCTCCTACCACACCAACGTCGATGAAAAGATTATCCATCTCAGGCGGTTTTTTGCGCTCCTCGTCCTTCATCATGTGGGGAGGCTTGGATCCTATGATGCCTTCAAAGTCACCCTTGCGCGTACGAACCTTTACTCGCTGGCTCAAAAGTACCTGAGGCCACCATCCGCCTACCGGTAAAAAATTTATGTATCCTTGCTTGGTTACTTGCTTGACCATGAAACCCACCTCGTCCATATGACCGGCGATAAGCACCTTCGGGCCCCGAGGGTCACCTTCGTGAAACCCGACCACAGATCCAAGCCTGTCAGTCGAAACCTCGGTCGTTGCCTCAAGGTGCCGGATCATTATCTTTCGGACGTCATCTTCGTAACCGGAGGGTCCAAAAGCCTCGGTCAATTCCTTAAACATCTGGTGTCTATTCAAAAAAACCTCCTGTATTAAATATCCAGGTTCTCGACGAACTGGGCATTTTTCTCAATAAATTCTCGTCTGGGTTCTACCTCAGTTCCCATGAGTATTGAAAATACGCGGTCTGCTTCAGCTCCATCGGCCACCGACACCTTCTTAAGGATGCGGTTCTCGGGATTCATTGTGGTTTCCCACAGCTGCTCAGGATTCATCTCCCCCAATCCTTTGAAGCGCTGTACCTCCAGGTGACTCTTGTTTGAAACACCCTTGCGATAGGTCTCCAACTCCTCATCGGTGAAAAGGTAAGATTCTTTCTTGCCGTATCTCGTTTTATATAAGGGGGGCTGAGCTATATAAACCAGTCCGTTCTCGATAAGTTCGTACATGTGGCGGTAAAGTAGGGTCAAAATAAGGGTTCGGATGTGTGAACCGTCAACGTCGGCATCCGCCATGATAATTATCTTGGAGTAACGAACGTTTGAGGCGTCGAAGCTGTCCGCCCCAAACCCGGTACCTACCGAGGCGATTATGGCCTTTACCTGCTCGTTGGCCAGGATCTTGTTCAAGCCGGACTTTTCAACGTTCAATATCTTCCCACGCAAGGCCAAAACAGCCTGAAACCGACGGTCTCTGCCCTGTTTAGCCGATCCGCCTGCAGAGTTACCCTCAACGATGAACAGTTCACATTCATCCGGATTATCAGACGAGCAGTCGGCGAGCTTGCCGGGCAGCGCATCAGATGAGAGAAGGCTTTTTTTGCGTTCCAGATCCCGCGCCTTACGCGCCGCCTCGCGTGAACGTGCGGCAGACGTGGCCTTCTGAAGGATAAGGTTAAGTATCCTGGGCTGGTTATCGAAATTCTCAGAAAGCCCTTCGGAAATCACGGATTCGACCAATCCCCGTAACTCGCTGTTGCCCAGCTTGGTCTTGGTCTGGCCTTCGAACTGAGGGGTCTTCATCTTGATGGAGACGACTGCGGTTAACCCTTCACGTACGTCCTCGCCGGTAAGATCGACCTCCTTCTTGGCCTTATTCATGCTCGATTTTCTCAATCCGTCGTTAAGGGTCTTGGTCAATGCGGCCTTAAACCCGGCCAGGTGGGTGCCTCCTTCATGGGTGTTGATCATGTTCACGAAGGTTACTATGTGTTCCGAGAAGCTGTCGGTATACTCCATCGCCATTTCCACCTCTACCCCGTTTCGCGAGTCCTTGATATAAAGAGGCCTGTGCAGTCTGGTACGCCCCTGATCAAGGTAGGAAAGAAAATCCACGATCCCTTTCTTGTAATGGAAAACCTGTTCGGTATTCTTGACCGTGTCTACGAGTTTGATCGTTAGTTCAGGGTTAAGGTACGCAACTTCTCTTAAGCGAGTGGCGATGATGTCGGTATTGAAGGTTGTTTTCTTGAATATGACAGGGTCAGGGATGAAGGTTGTTATTGTCCCCTGTTTTTTGGTTTTTCCCTTAATCTTGATCGGTCCGGTCGGTTCACCCTTTTTATACGACTGCACATGTATATCCCCATCTCGGTGTACCTCTACTTCCATCCACTCGGAAAGGGCGTTGACCACCGAGGAACCGACCCCGTGCAGACCTCCGGAGATAGTGTAAACCTTGCCTGAAAACTTTGCCCCCGCGTGAAGTACGGTCATCACAACCTCAAGCCCTGAGATACCCAGTTCAGGATGAGTGTCCACAGGTATACCCCGGCCGTCATCCTCGATACGTACCTTATTGGGATCAAGCAAGGTCACGGTGATATTTTTGCAAACCCCTGCCATAGCCTCGTCGATCGAATTATCGACAATCTCGACAACCAGGTGATGGAGGCCGCGCACACCGGTATCGCCTACATACATTGCAGGACGGCGGCGTACACCCTCAAGCCCTTTTAAGACTTGTATTTGTGCTGCATCGTAGCGCTCTGTCATTTCTGCCTCTTTACTGCTCCTACTTTAAACTTGATGTCCTTCACCACCTTCCTCCCCAGTCTCTCGGCGACTCTTTCAATAAGTTTTTTCTTCAAGGCTTTCATCTCGGTGAGCCATACGTGGTTAGGAACCACAACCCAAAGTATACCCGATTTTATCCCTATTGCAATACATCTGGATGCAATTTTTTCTCCGACCGCCTCGGGCCAAATCTTGACCGCTTCATACTCGGCGATTTTGTCGCCGAACCGCAGATTAAGCAGGTCTTCTGCGGCCTCACCCAGGGGTTCAAACCGGCTTGATCTTTCCCGCTTTGACATGGAATCTTTTCCCGTCTACCCGAGGAGGCTGTGCAGCGGCATAGAAAAGCTGGCCTTTTGCACTCGCCAGATCGAACAGAAGTTTCGTATTTACGTTATCTAATTCGGCGGCCACGTCGTCCATGAGATATATGGGCTGACGGCCGGCGGAAAGTGCGGTTTCAGCCTCGGCAAGCGCCAGGGTCAATGCGGCCATTCGCTGCTGTCCGTAAGAACCGAAGGATCGAAGCGGTCTTGCATTCAAAAGAATCCTGAAGTCGTCACGATGTGGTCCTAGCCTGGTATGAGAGAATCTGCGATCCGTCTCACGACCTCTCTCTAACGCCGTGAGGTAATCCGCGGTAACGCTTTGAAGGTACTCCAACCTCAACTCGTTTTGCGGCAGAAACCTGCGGCTCATCTCAACGAAATGAGAGTTAAATTTCTTCCAGTACTCACCTCGTCGCTGCCAGATATCGGCTGCAAGCTCGGCCATCCGTTCCTCCCAGACCCCGAACTCTTCTGCGGTTGAGTTACGCTTCAGGAGGGCGTTGCGCTGAGCAAGCACCCGGTGAAATTCGTGCATGAGGAAGCGATAGGTGCGGGAAATCTTACCCACCGCGTCGTCAAGGAACGCCCTGCGCTGTGCAGGCGGTCCCGAGATCATTCTGCGGTCATCCAAAAGAAACACCGATACGGGAAGCCATCCTGAGAAGAGTGTACGTTTGCTAATCTCCTTCTTATCCAGGAAGTAATGCTTGCGCTCGGCAGGTGAGTAGTATACACGCGCGTTGTATGTCCTGTGGGTCTGACTCTTTGCCTTGCCCGCGATGCGGAAATGCGGTGCCTCGAAACCAAGCATCTGTGAGTCCTGGATTGTGCGGAAGCTTCGGCCTGATGCAAGAACCGCTATCGCCTCAAGGAGATTGGTTTTGCCTCCGCCGTTCGGACCGAATAGAAGGTTCGCCCGTTGATCGAACTCAAGGTTTTGCTCTCGTAGGTTGCGGAAGCCGGATAAGGATAGCTCTGCCAACCACATACTGTCACCCCGCAGCGTTGCTTCGCAACGCTGCGGGGACCCCGGATGAAGACCTTTTAGGATTGTCAATCAACTTCATTCAAATCCCGAACGCGTTACACATTTCTTTTACCACAACAAATGATGATAACGAAGCAGCCGGACGATGTCAACGTGAAGGGAACAGACTGTAGAGTCTGTTCTACACACGGCAAAAAGCACCTTGACTCAGGGGTTTTCTTAACGATAATCTTCAAGAATCGATAAAGGAGGAAGATATGCCCGCGTGGGTAAAGGTAATCGTGTTATGTCTTTTTGCGTCCCTCTTTCTCGGAACAGCGGCATCGTCATTTAGTCACGCAGACGTAAATAACATCGACTTAATTGTCGTTGCTGATTCTCAGGGGAATCCGGGAGGTGGAATCAAATTAATCTGGGATGAACCCTATGTCGACGATGAAGGGTGTTTTCTGTGCTGCTCCAAACCGACCGGCGACGGGCCAGACCGCTACGCCGTATACGTGGACGGCGTCCGAGTCGGCGAGACCGAGGAAACCGAATACACTGTATACACTCCCGGGGTTGAGATCGAGATTGCCGCAGTTTATGGAGTGGAGGAAAGTAAAGGGTTAATGATCGACCTTGGGGCTGTAGAAACCCCTACACTCAATGTCTGGACGGTCAACGATCCTTCACCCGACCACCCTTCAGGTTTCGGCTTCTCCGTATCCGGCTCGGCTCAAACTTACTCGATGAGTGACGAAGGCCACCGGGAAGACATAGACTACTGGATCGCTTCAGGCTTCATCCTTACCGCACCTTGCGACCGTTACCCGGATTCGATAAACGCCAAGGGGTCTGCGGCGAAGATGGAGAATGTTTTATTCGATTCACTTCTGATCGCTTCCCCTCCAGGCAAGTACTGTACCCAGCAGCCCCTCGAAGAAGACAGTGTGTACTCCCTCTGGCTGGATTATACCAACGACAACTATTCCCTGGATGATCGTTTCGGTAAGATGCAGGTGACGTACAAAGACACCGACGGCCTCAAGGTTACTTTGAAACTGGCGTTTCAGACGGAAAACGGCCTGCGTTGGGTTGCCGTAAAATGATCCTAAATGAGGAAAGGAGAAGAAAGTGAATAAATTGATAAAAGTGCTCATCCTGGCCGCATTGTCGGCTGTAACCCTTCTTGGGGTTGCAGAAATTGATCCTATCATCGATCTCGGATACGAGGTCATCCCCGACACCTCCGGTAACCCAGGGGCAGGCGTAAAGCTCGCCTGGACAAGCGATTCGAGGATATTCCTAGCCGAGGGCGGCTGCTACGGCGACTATATCTCGGATGGTCAGGTACTCTTCGTCATCTCTGGAGACGGCGAGGTTTTAGACACGGTTCCGGTCGAATCGTACAACCTCGACAAGGAGATAACCTGTTCAATCTACGTCCCTTGCGCAAAGATCGTAATCGACGCGTATAAGTCCGGCGGTGAGTTTCTCGATAAAGAAGAGATAGTCCTGGGTGCGGTCGAATCCGAGTTAGAGGTTTATACCCAGGAATCGGTCTCTCATCCCTCAGGCTTCGGGTTCGACTCTAAAGGCAAGGCCTCCGCTTACTCGGTAACGACTCATCCTGGCTCGGTGGATTTTTACCTCGCACTCGATCAGGATACCCAGGAACCTGTTCTGAAATCAGGCGAGTGCTACTCAGGGAAGGCGCGAGGAGTGAGGCTCGATCCGTCGGGCTACGAATCGATAAAGATCGCGCCACTGCCTGTCCAGGGCGCATACGTCGATTCTGTAATCCTTGTATCTGATGCCTCGTACGTATTATACCTGGACGACGAGGACTCAGATTCTCTGGTAGGCGACCACTTCGCGAAGGCCCTGGTTACCGGGATCAGCGGTGATAGGGTCGCTTTGAAACTCGCCTATCAGACCGTTCCGGGACTCAGGTGGGTCGAAGCGAAATAGGAGAGTATTCATAAGAAGGCACGAACGATTTTACACTTAACCGTACACTCAACTGACATTATACTTTTGTATAACTTACTATTTTGAGAACAAGCCTTGGCGTATTCTAAGTTACGTATTGCTCCATCTTATCTTTTCGTCTTACCTGGCATGGAATGTGCTATATTATAAAACGATTCGAAGAGGTTTAGCACATCCTCGGGGTAAGAAACAGATTAGCATACTTGAGAAGGAGAAAAGTATGGGTAAGTTCCGTGTTTTTGTTATGATCGTATTATTTGCGGCGGTTCCGCAGGTAACAAAAGCGGGATGGTTCCGAATCTTAGGCGGAGATCAAATGGATGCAGCTTCTTGTGTTCAGGAGATATCCGAGGGAGGATATATCGTCTCAGGATGGACTGAAATCGATGAAAACGATGACATTTGGCTTCTGAAATTTAATGAGGATGGTGATACAGTTTGGACAAAAACATTCGGGAATGGACTAGCCTATTATGTACAACAAACTTCTGACGGTGGCTACATATTAACTGGAAAACCACATACACTTCTCAAGACTGATCCAAACGGAGAAATTATATGGTCACGCTCTTACTTCTCTAACACCTTCGAGATGGCTCGCTGCATTCATCAAACGGCGGACGGAGGCTATATAGTTCTTATATGGAATCCATACGACTTGTGTTACACACAACTATTAAAAACTGACAAAGACGGTGATACTCTTTGGACTCGAACATACCAAGCATCGGGAGGAACTTTAGGAACTAATATGCAGCAGACGGTCGACGGAGGATATATAATTACAGGTTACAAACGTCCTTACCCAAGTTCAGAAACTTCATATAACCTCTGGTTGTCAAAACTTGATTCTGACGGTAGTACCTTGTGGCAGAAGAATTTTTCATCTACAATGCCGTTAACTGAAGGAATGTATGTACAGCAAACGTCTGATGGTGGGTTTATAGTGACTGGTTACACCGGAGAAAAAGATTCTTCCGGTTCCTGGAACCAGCAAAACATGCTTCTGTTAAAAACTGATACCCAGGGCAACAAAATCTGGATAAGAACGTACGAGGAATTCGGTAGGGATGTTGGTAACTGCATCCAACAAATTAAAGACGGCAACTACGTGGTCGCTGGACGCCAAGGAATAGCGAAATTCGACGAAACAGGAGATGTTATTTGGCGTCGAGAATCTGAAGATTTGGTGTGGTATGCCTTTTTTAATGAAACCCAGGAAGGAGATTTTATCATATGTGGGCTAATTTTACACTTAGATTCCGAAAAGAATCAGTACTTAAGCAACCTCTACTTACTCAAAACCAACTCTCAAGGTATAGTGGAAGTAAACGAACAACCCTTCGTCCTAAATAAAACCAAATGGAAGATTAAAACCGTGGTTGCACCCATAATAAACATTCAGTACTCCGATCATCTATCTGGTTTCCACGCCCTTATCTTCGACGCCTCGGGCCGCAAGGTCGATGAGATCCACTCAACGTCTGAGTCGGGAATCGTTACTTGGGGCGAGGGTTTTACGCCCGGGGTGTATTTTACACGACCGATGACGGATGTGTCTACAGCAAAAAAGGTTGTACTAATCAAGTGATGACGTAGTAAGCTTCTTAAGGTTGACTTTTTTGAATCACACGCTATCCTTATTGAAAAAGGAGACGGATTAGCACAATGGGAAAGGAAAAGAAAGCATACATGGTAACCGGAGGGGCGGGCTTCATCGGTAACCATCTTTGTAGAAAGCTCGTAGGGAATGGATATAAAGTCATCTGTGTGGATAGCCTCATAACCGGACAAATCGAGAGCGTTGGAGACCTGCTCGATAATCCCGGTTTCACATTCGTCGAGGAGGATGTAAGGGAAGCGGGTCTGAACGCAATCAGTGTGGACGGAGTTTTCCACCTGGCGGCAATATGCGGTGTGCCGCGCGTCGAGCAGCAGCCGCTCCAGATAATACTCAATATCCTCGAAGGAACTTCCCGAATCCTTGCATGGGCCGCTGAGAAGAAGGTTCGGGTATTATTCGTTTCATCCTCGGAGATATACGGAAATCCACAGGTTCATCCTCAGTCTGAAAGGTACTGGGGTTATACGAATCCGGTGGGACCTCGCTCCCCTTACGTGGAGGCCAAACGAGCAGGAGAGGCCTTGTGCCGCGCATACCGAATCGAGAAAGGTCTCGAGGTGAGTGTTGCAAGGTTGTTCAACGTTTACGGTCCTGGTTTCAGGGAGGACGACCCCAGGGTTATACCCAGGTTTATTCAGGCCGCTCTTGCCGGTGAACCACTCAACCTTTACGGAACCGGTGAAGCGACCCGCAGTTTCTGCTATGTTGACGATATTATTCAGGGATTGGTATCTCTTATGGACTCGGGGTTTTCTGACCCGGTTAATCTGGGATATCCGGAAGAAACCGAGATACGAGAACTGGCGAAAATAATCTTAAGGATTACAGACAGCCAAAGCGACATCAACTGCTTGCCGACGATATGTGAAGACCCTTTGCGCAGACTGCCCGATATCTCAAAGGCAAAAGAACTTCTCAAGTGGGAACCGAAGACTACCCTGGAGGTTGGCTTAAGAAAAACTATCGAGTGGATAGTAAAAAAACGTGCAGGAAGGTTCGTTGGATACCGATAATAGTGAGTTTTAATTTACACCAGCCACTGCAATCGTTTATTTACTCACCGAGGCGGTTCCCAGTAAATTATCCTTTTCCCGAAAATGAACTGAATTATCCCCCACATTAGTCCTATTTGAGACAGGAAGAAAAATCCTATAGTGGATAGTAATCTTGGAGGATTCTTCAAAATAACCATCAAACCTGTAAGAGATAGCCCTATTCCTACCAGAATGAGATATAAGGATGGAATAATCTCCTGGATAAGAAACGTCGCGCCAACCAGGGAAAGCAGCATAAACACAGGGAAGAACCACCTAAGAATCTTACGAATCAGAAGATTGAAAAAAAACCAGGGATGTTCCCGCACTTTCAGTGTACCGGGCAGCACACTCATGAAATTCACCCCCATAAGGAAATTCCTGCCCCTTATCATGGCTTCTTCCCAGGATGTTTCCGCTGGATACTCGTAGACAATCGATTTCGGTTCGTATACGGAACGATAACCTTTTTGAACAAGATTTGCAGGGATGAAATGATCGTGTGTTACATTAGCCGGTGCCCGGTCAAGAAGCCCTGCCCTTACTACGTTAAAACTACCCGATATGAAGGATAACGAACAAATCTGACTTTCCATCCAACGGAATTTCTGCTCATAGCCCCAATACCCGCCGATGCCTTTTTCCGTAGGATTCCCCTTGCCGCCAAGACCTATAAATCTTACTGTTACCGCGCCAACGTGGGGATCGGCGAAGTTAGTTACCGCTTCCCTCAAGGCCTTCTTGTCGAGCATTACGTTTGCATCTGACACTGCGTAAGCGTCGGCTTTGTAACGCCTCATCGCTTCTTCGATTCCGTTTGTCCTGCCTCCACGTACTGCCATCCGAAGAAGCACGATACGTCGATTCTTATCTGCAAGGGCTTTGACGATTCTGTCTGTGTCGTCGGTGCTTGCATCGGAAACGACGACAATCATCAATTTATTCTCCGGATAATCCAGTTCCAACGTGTTTTCAAGTTTATCAGATATACACTTTTCCTCATTGTATGCAGGAATAATGAAACATACCGAAGGGGTAATCGGTTTTCGATTTATCGGTTTAGTAAAAAAAACGCGCAGGATCGTTAAAAGCACTCCATGCCCGAAAAGGATATACAACATTAACCCGATTGAGCACCAAAATACGATTCTGGCTGCAATTATCACGAGCCTGTCTCCTTAATATGCTTTGCCGCCTTTAGGCCTTGCGCGATTGCCGACTCCATATTGCCATACTCCCACAACGCGTAGCGGCCAGCAAGGATAATTCCCTTGTGTGCATACTTGGAGAGTAATTCCTTCCTTAACTCGAGGGATTGTGTGGACGGGAATACGTACGCGTATCGAATGACTTTGGTATCCGTGTCGATAATATCCCTTGGATTTTCGATGATCCTTAACTTAACGACGTCTTCGGTAACACGAATGGTAATCGAGTCGATATTGGGGGCTGTATCCGAAGGAAAAGAGACCTCTGCGACGAGTGAGCCTTTTGAATCAGGAGTCATATTATTTGTGTAATTACCCGGAATCGATATCCGATGAAAGATTACATCCGGCTGCGGGTAGTACACCCAATGAGAATCATTATTTAAGGGATGAGTTAAAGCTAGATGCACGAAAACCATTCCGACGCTTTTGAGATTGCCAACTGTAAATCTACACTCAGGGCTAAAGGATATCCTCACCAGTTCGGGAAGCGGTATCGTGGATATGAGGTGCGAGTAACGGTATCGTGAGTCGTCGGCGGTCTCAACCCATCGCTCCCTGAAATTCACGGTTGCGACTTCAGTAGACAGCTTGACTTCATACCTTTGATTTTCGGCAAGCTTTCGAGTTAACGTTCCTATCCCGCCTTGTGTCGGGTAAAAGAAGCAGGCGTTGGCTCCACGACCAGGAGGTTTCCCTTGAACCAAAAGTCTGAGATCATCCTTAGGGAACGAAGGCAGATAATCGGCCATCATTTCATTATTCATTTCGTCAAGCGGATGCTGCCAGAGCTTCTTGTTATATGGGATGAAGAAATCCTTTGCTAGACCTTCCCCGTAAAGATTGCGTGCAGTCTCTTCAAACGTATTACCTCTTTGTCCCGAGGCTTTGAGGATTTCAGTAAGATACCTTTCCTTGAGAGCGGTCGACCGCATGAAACCTTCCTGTACGGGATAATCGATTGTTTCTCCTGCTATTACGATACGTGCCCGGCGTTCCTGTTTTATCCACTCACCGTCTAGGATATCGCTCACGAATTCTTTTATCTGCTGATTACGGAAATAAAGCACGTGAGGTCCGAGATCGTATTTAAAACCCCGGTGACTGAATGTCCGAGCCACTCCCCCAATCTCTTCACGAGTCTCAAGGATTAAAACCTCTTCTCCAAGTTCGTACGCGGCGGCAAGACCTGCCAGACCTGCGCCTATGATGATTACGGGTTTACAGGTACTCATACCTTAATCCTCGATAACCACCAGAAACATACGGCGTAAAACCCAATAATGAGTCCCAAAAATATCCAGGATACGAATGCAGGAAGCCATAGAAGACCTAGTGATGCCGATAGTATCAAGGATAACAAAACTGACACAAGCACGATACGCGGTACACTCCAACCGTATTTTACAAGTCTTAGGGCGAAGTGGTCCGGGCTACCCTTGAAGACTGAAATACCCTTACGTGCCCTGTGATAGGATATAAGAACTATCTCGAAGCAAATCAAACTCACCAGCGAGAAGGCGAATACAACCCTTGGAACGTTCAAATTGGACGAAAGGGACCATATCACGAGAAGGGTTCCGATCGTGTACCCAAGAGGAAGGCTGCCTCCGTCTCCAAGGTAGATGCTCGCCTTTGGCCGGTTGAATATAAGGAAGCCTACTAATACAGAGGTAAGGAGTAAAGAGGCATATGCAAGCGGCTTGAGGTCTGAGGCAAAAAGGAACGCTGCAAAAATACCTAATGAGATTACACCGCCGACACCTCCAGCCAGGCCGTCCGCTACGTCGATGAGGTTGAAGCCGTTGGTCAGCACGACGATTACCGCAACACCGACGATGATAAGTATTACGTTTGTCTTTATATCAAGGGCGCTAATAAGTAAGGGTAATGTAATCCCCGCAATGACGATCTCGGCTGTAAGTTTGGCCCACCACGGCAAAGGCCGGCGGTCGTCAATTGTCCCGAGGACCAGAAGGGTAAATACACCTGCCAGAAAGACCAGACCCCACGTCTCGAATCTAGCGAAGACCAGAAGGAGAATCCCGAATGGAATGAAAACACCGACTCCTCCCAGGTACGGTACCGGCCTCTTATGCGTTTCGACCAGCGGGTTCGGGGCGTTGTAGAACCTGGTACGCCGGGCGATCAAACGCGCCGTCCACACCCCGAAGGTACCCAAGGCGACTCCTGAGGAAGGTATAATCAGCCACTTAAGAATGATATCTCCCCTTATTCCATCAAGTTAACTCGGAAGAATACTTGAAATTCCCAGCTTTGCAAGCCCTCAGATTCTTTTAACCACAGATTAGCACCACAAGTATGGATTTGCATGTCTCCCCTGGGGTATAAGTTCGGGGTCCCAAAGAGGACACGAACTGGCTTCGTCGGGTTTTTTATTCGCAGATTAACATAACGGATGCCTATGTCTGTAGGATATTCCTCCGGGGTCCCCAGGAAGACGCGATGCGTCTTCCTGGGATGGAAATGCACTCTTTTGACCGTAGGTCGACGCTTGCGAACCGTAGGTTCAAAGGAGCATTTAAGTGTTGACTATTAGCGCCAGCTTTGTTACAATTTATTAATGGATTGCTATCTCAAGGTTTACGGATGTCAGATGAACGCAGCCGACGCGCACCTCGTGTCCAGGTTACTGCAAGACGCCGGTATACGGGAAGTTGAAGTATCCGCCGAAGCCGATGCCGTGGTGCTTCTGACATGCTCGGTCAGGCAACATGCAGAAGACCGCGCTCGAGGCTTTGCGCGTACAATGAGAGGCGAAGGTAAAAAGGTGATAGTGGCCGGATGCATGGGCCAGTTGAGGGGCGAGGAGTTGATTAAGGAAGGTATCGCAGACTTCGCCTTAGGCCCTGACGAGTACCGCAGGATACCAGATATTCTATTAGGTAGCAGGGAGTTAAGTGAAGTGGAGGGGTTGGAGACCTATAGTGATCTATTACCGGTCGATACCGGAGGGGTGTCAGCGTCTCAGGCGATAATACGGGGATGCGAGAACTACTGTACCTACTGCGTGGTGCCATACGCACGCGGTCGTGAACGTAGCATCCCGTATCAGGCGTTCGAGCGTCAGGTCAGGCATCTGGTTGATACAGGGGTAAAGGAGATTTTCCTTCTCGGACAGAACGTTCTGGCTTACAAACATGATAACCTGAGGTTTATTGACATCCTGGAGCGTGTGGCTGGGATAGATGGTGTGGAACGTATAGGGTTTTTGACGTCCCACCCAAGAGACCTGGACTACGAGACCGTTCAGAGAATGGCTGCAATACCTGAGCTTCTTCATTTCTTTCACCTGCCTCTGCAGTCGGCCTCGGATAGGGTGCTCGGGATGATGAATCGGGGTTACACCGTCTCGGATTATGCCGAGAGGGTTAACTGGGTAAGAAGGGCGTTCCCGGACGCATACCTTACCACCGACATCCTTGTTGGTTTCCCAGGTGAGACCCGGGAGGATTTCGAGATAACCCTGGATGCGATGGAAAGATTCCAATTCGACTTTGCTTACATGTTTGCGTATTCCGAACGCTCAGGGACCGAGGCAGCAAGGATGGAAAATCAGGTCCCTGTTTCAGAACGCCAGAAAAGACTGGCAACCCTCATCGAAAAACAGAGTGAGATTACTCGTCTCCGGTCGCAGAGATGGGTGGGTAGATCGGAAGAGTTGTTCGTAACAGCACCTGCCCCGCGAGGGGAAGGTATGCTAACTGAGATGAAAAACCACAGAAGTGTAATCCTAAACCATACCGCCCGGCCGGGCGAACGCGTTCGAGCAAAGCTGGTGGGAGTAAGCGGCTGGAGCGTTCTCGCCGAGCCGGCAGTAAAGGAGGTGGTATGAAGATAGTTATGTTCATAATCGTAGGAGTGGTATTTATCCTGGGGATATCCTTTGCCGCCTTCAACTCAGGCTCCCCTCCTCCCATGGCAACGGTAAGATTCTTCGGTCAGCACGACGTTTCGGTAGTCCTTTTTGGGTTTATCTGTTTCGCTTCAGGAATCGTATCCATCATCCTATTTACTATTGCAGACGAACTGCGCCTGCGGGCAAAGATACGCAAGTTGAGGCGCGAGCAGGAGAAGATGCGTAAGGAGATCAATGCTTTACGTAACCTGCCCCTGGCCTCCGAGATACTAACCAAGGATATAGAGGAGAAGAGAGAATGATCGGGGCAGATTCGGTAATGGTTGATACGGTCCTAAAAGATACCTTCATTACAGATACGATGCTTCGAGATACAACCGAGGCGGTCAGAACCGTAGGATTGAGTCCCATACTTTGGGTGGCGATCCTAGCGGTAATTATTGTCGCAGTGGTGATCCTGGTCGTCGTATTCCTCAGACCGGGTCGCGGCAGGGGCAAGTCCAGTAAAGAGGCTTACCTGGATGGGTTGCGCGCCCTTCTTGACGGCGATCCAGTAACCGCTGCCCGCGAGTTCCGCGATGCAGTGATGGAAGATACTGAAAACATCGACGCCTACATCAGGCTGGGCAGGTTGATGCGTGAAAAAGGCGATGCGGAAAAGGCCTCTCAGATACACCAGTCGCTTACCGCCAGACCTTCCCTGAGTCTTACAGAAGAGATAAGGATATACGAGGAGCTTCTGGCAGACTACCTGGCCCTGGGTCGCACCGAGAAATCCATCGCACTCCTGAAGGAGATAGTGGGAATCGCCAGAGATAAGCTCGGTTATCTGAGAAGACTCCTATCCATCCTTGTCAGCAATTCCCGGGCAATCGAGGCCCTTGAGATCCTGAGGCAGTACAGAAAGGTATTTTCCGGCAGGGACGAGGCAGCCATCTGGTACGCCGAGGTTGCTCGCATTCTTTACACGACCGACGAGGTCCAAGCCGACGAGGTCCTCAAACAGGCGCAGAAACTTTCAAAAAACCATCCCTACATCCTCGTCGTACAGGCGGAGTCTTTTGTGAACAGAGGTCAGTGGGGCAAAGCCCGCAACATGCTCGATAAGTTTATCAAACAGTGTCCTGAGAATGCGGAGAAGGTGCTCGATCTCGTAGAGAAGACCTACTTCGAGGAAGGCACCTACGAGAAGCTCAAGCCGCTTTACGAGAATCTCCTGGAACGGTTTCCTGACAAGGACCAGATAAGGCTTCGACTGATAAAGCTTTACGGCAAGGAGGGTAAGTCCAAGCATGCATTAGAGTTAATAAATAATCGGCTTTTAGAAAACCCCTCTGATGCTGTGCTTCTTGTAGAGTTGGTAAAGCTCAAGCTGGCCGCAAATGACCTCAAAGCTGCCGGGCAGGCCTTTGAGAGGTTGGAGGAGATGCTTTTCCTCATGCCTGACCTGTGCCCGGAATGCGGAAGCGAGCTTGAGCCGTCTGCCTGGATGTGCACTTCTTGCGGTAACGTGATATGCAGTTGATTGCCCTACTCTTGTTCGGTGCAGTCCTCGCTGACGGGTTTGCCGCAGTAAAGGCGGGCTCCTACGAGGAAGCAAGGAGGATACTTGCCGCCCAAACATCAGGCTCTGAAGCAGCCCAGGCCAATCTGTGGCTGGGCAGACTCGAATCCGATCCAACCAGGGCTAAGGTTATCTACCTTAAGGTGGTAGAAACTTACTCCCAGACCCCATTCGCGGACAGCGCTCTCCTTGAGGTAGCCAAACTGGAGTATGCCCTCGGGCATTACAGCCAGTCCGCCACCTACTTCCAGAAACTGGCAAATACCTACCCAAAATCACCTCTACTTGCCGAGGTACATTACTGGCTGGGAATGTGCCAGGGGATTATGGGGAATTCCTCAACCGCTCAGGAACACTTTCAACGAGTCAAGACCCTGGCTCCCCGGAGCTTGTGGGCGACCCTTGCCTCAAGAGAGGTGGCGGGTGAATCGTCAGCAGATACCTCCTCGGCTGTACCCCCCCCTCCACAGGAGGGAGGATTTGCAGTACAGGTCGGTTCGTTTACCGATCGTTCAAGGGCTGAGGGGTTGCTTTCAGAGTACCAGGCTGCGGGACGTTCGGGTGAAATACGTCAAGCTGTGATCAACGGCGAAACCTACTACCGGGTCTGGCTCGGGCCTTTCGCAACCGATTCAGAAGCAGCTTCATACGCCGAAACCCTGAAGGCGCAGGGCAAGGCGGCAATGGTAATAAAGCGCTGAATTGGCAGACCTGACCCCTCTTTTAAGACAGTACCATGAGATAAAAAGACGGTATCCTGACGCACTCCTGTTCTTTCGTATGGGGGATTTCTACGAGATGATGTTCGATGACGCAAAGACCGCTGCCAAGGTCCTGGGGATAACGCTTACCTCCCGCAGCTACGGGGATAAGCCGGTGCCCCTGGCCGGGGTCCCGGTGAAAAGTTATCAGCAGTACCTGACAAAGCTCGTGAAGGAAGGACTTAAGGTCGCGATCTGCGAACAGGTCGAGTTGCCCGACCCGAAGAAGAAACTCTTAAAACGCGACGTAACCGAGGTAATCACTCCTGGAACCATTGCATCCGAGGAGATGCTCGATGCGGAGACAGGTAATTATCTTGCAGCCGTGGTCACCGGTGAGGACGGAGCCCAGGCCGGCATCGCATACGCCGACGTTTCCACAGGCGATTTCGTGTGCGGCCAGGCGCGAGTGGCCGAAGCCGAGGAGCACCTGGCCAAGGTCGCACCGAGGGAGCTTTTGTTAAGCGAGTCTGAGCAGTGGCGCCCCAGCTTGTTCGAGGCCAGGCTTCAGAAGAAAGAAAATCATTTATTCGATGAGGAACTTAACACGGATAGGTTACTCAATCACTTCAAGGTTGCGGCTCTTGAGGGTTTGGGCCTTGCCGGAAAACCACTTGCATTGCGTGCGGCAGGTGGTGTGCTTGCATACCTTACCGATCAGAAGAAAAGCGTTTTGCCGCATATCGACAACCTCAGGGTGTTCGAGCACGGGGCATATCTCGTAATCGACGAGTTTACGCAGCGCAACCTCGAGCTTCTGGAACGTCAGCGCGACCGCTCCTCAGTTGGGTCATTGTTTTCGGTTATCGCGAGAACTCAAACAGCATGCGGCACCCGATTGCTCAAACGATGGCTGATTTTTCCCCTTAACTCGAAGCCCGAGATCGAAGAAAGGCTGGACGCGGTCGAGGAGTTGTTCGGGGACTCTGGGTTAAGAGACGAGGCGGCAGATGTGCTAAAAGAAACCGGAGACCCTGAAAGACTGGTTGCCAAGATTGCAACCCAGAGGGCTAATCCCAGGGAGGTTCGCTACCTTGCAAGGATATTGCGGCTAGGCGAGGCGTTAAAGGTTGTACTTGGCAAGTGTAAATCGAAGCTCCTCCTGAAACTCGGGGAGAGGATTAGGGATTTTACCGAGATCGCGGAAGAGATAGAGAAGACCGTCAAGGAAGATCCGTCACTTGTTTTGCTCGAAGGCGGCATCATCGCCGAGGGGGTTAACCAGGAACTCGACGAACTTCGTTCCCTTGCGCACAACGCCCGCGAGTACATCGCCGCACTTCAGTTAAAGGAGCGTTCGGCAACCGGAATCGACAAGCTCAAGGTCGCCTACAACAGCGTGTTCGGATACTACATCGAGATACCGCGCAGCCAGGCATCAAGGGCCCCGTCCAACTACATCCGCAAGCAAACTCTCGTGAGTGCAGAACGTTTCTTTACACCTGAGTTGAAGGAACTGGAGCAAAAGATACTTTCGGCCGAAGACCGATCCAGACTCATCGAGTACGAGATGTTCCTGGCCTTACGGGAGCGGCTTGCCGCCCATTCCCGCTCGTTCAGGGCCCTGGCCGAGGTTGTTGCCGAAACCGACGTACTGTACTCGTTTGCTGAGTCTGCAAGAGAGAACGACTACGTTCGTCCGGTAATAGATGAAGGAAACGTAATCAGCGTTACATCATCCCGGCACCCTGTGGTGGAGCGGCTGCTGGCAGAGCAGTTCATACCCAACAACATCAAACTCGATACGGAAGAAAATATGGTGCTCTTGGTTACCGGACCGAACATGTCTGGAAAATCCACCTATCTCAGACAGACCGCCCTTACGGTAATAATGGCCCAGATGGGATCGTTCGTTCCCGCTAAGAAGGCTCAAATAGGCCTGGTGGACAAGATATTCACCCGAATCGGTGCATCCGACGATCTGTCGCGCGGTGTTTCGACATTCCTCGCCGAGATGGCCGAGACCGCGAATATCCTTCGTTCGGCAACGCCCAAGAGCCTTGTAATCCTGGATGAGATCGGGCGAGGCACATCGACCTATGACGGGATGGCCATAGCCTGGGCGGTAATCGAGTACCTGCACTCATCACCCGAGCTGAGGCCGAAAACCCTTTTCGCCACCCATTACCACGAACTCACCGAGCTTGCCGACTACTTCAAGGGTTTAAAGAACGTGAGCTTTTCGGTCAAGAGGACCGCAGACGGCATCCTGTTCCTGCGCAAGCTGCGGTACGAACCATCTGACCAGAGCTACGGTATAGAGGTCGCCCGCCTGGCAGGCCTACCCAAGGCCGTAATCGAGCGGGCACGATTCCTGCTCGAGCGCATCTACAAGGGGGAAACGGTATCCATAGACGAGATACTCACCGAAAAGAAGGTTCAGCTCAGGCTCTTTACCGGTGCAGCCGAGGATGAAATCGCCAAGGAGCTTAAGGAACTGGATCTGGACTCTCTCTCTCCTATCGAAGCCCTACAGAAACTGATTGCCTGGCAGGAAAAGCTAAACGAACGTTAAAAATTTTTTACTTTTTAATTTCTTATGTAAAATTAACATACGCTATATTGCTGATTTGTATCTTGCCATGGATATTTGACATCCCCAGCATCCAGCGTACAATCTTTTTCTACCATGGAGGCCTTTATTGGACTTGTTCAAGAAGTGTGAGGATTTCTACTCGATAGTAGCCCGGGTAAAGGACGAAGGTTACTATCCCTACTTTATCCCTATAGATTCACAACCCGATCATGACGTCGTAATCGACGGCAGACACATGATAATGCTGGGTTCAAACAACTATCTGGGCTTGACCGCTGACCCTCGCGTGAAGGAAGCGGCTGTAAAAGCCACCGAGAAGTACGGTACGAGCTGCACCGGTTCACGTTTCCTTAACGGCACCCTTGATATACACATCGAGCTTGAGGAACGACTCGCGAGTTTCCTTCACAAGGAAGACTGTATCTGCTTCCCGACCGGCTATCAGACCAACCTTGGTTCAATCGCCGCCCTTGTTCAGCGGGGAGACTACGTGATTACCGACAAACTCGATCACGCCTCCATCATCGACGGAGCCTTCCTTTCCCGGGGTGCGATGAAGCGCTTCGTTCACAACGACATGGATTCTTTGAAGCGAGTACTGGCTTCCCTTCCTGCCGATTCAGGCAAACTCGTTGTTGTGGACGGAATCTTCTCCATGGAAGGTGACTTAGCGCCGCTTCCCGAACTCCTACCTGTTGCAAAAAAATACGGAGCAAGGATACTGGTAGATGAAGCGCATTCTGTTGGTGTAATGGGATCAACCGGCGCCGGGGTGGTCGAGCATTTCGGCGCAACTGATGAGGTTGATCTCATCATGGGAACCTTCTCTAAATCGTTTGCCTCGCTCGGGGGTTTTGTCGCCGGCGAGGGCAAGGTTATAACCTTCATCCGTCATAATGCACGTTCCTTAATCTTCTCAGCATCCATCACTCCTGCCTCGGTAGCCGCCGCCCTGAAGGCTTTGGAGATAATTATCTCTGAGCCGGAGCGCCGCAGCCGGCTCTGGCAAAACACTCGTATGATGCTTACCCGACTGCCTGAATTAGGATTCGATATCGGCACATCGGAGACCCCGGTAATCCCGTTGCATATCGGAGACGACATGAAGACCCTGTTCTTCTGGAAGGAACTGCACAATGCAGGTGTATTCGTGAACCCGGTTCTGCCCCCTGCAGTGCCGCCGTCCAAATCACTTATTCGTACGAGTTATATGGCTACACACACTTCAGAAGAGCTGGACCGTGCACTACAGATATTCAAACAGGTAGGAACAATAACGGGAGTGCTGTGATTCAAATTAAGCGTGTACGAACGAGGAAAGACCTCTTGAGCTTTATCAAGATGGTCTGGCCGCTCTATAAAGGGAACAAACACTGGGTGCCGCCTTTGATCTCGGATACGATTGAGATCCTAACCCCTGGCAAGAATCCATTCTGGGATCATGCCGAGAGGGACCTTTACCTGGCTTTACGCGACAATCAAGTGGTAGGTCGAATAGCCGCAATCATAAGCTGGAAGCACAACGAGCAGTACAATGAAAAAACCGGGTTTTTCGGATTTTACGAGTCAATCGAGGATAATGAAGTGGCTAAAGCCTTATATGAAGCTGCTGAGGACTGGTTGCGGTTGAGAGGTATGACTCATATTCGTGGTCCTCTAAGTCCCAATATTAACGAGGAGATAGGCTTCCTTGCCGAAGGATTCGACCAGGATCCGTTCGTCATGATGACATACACGCACCATTACTATCTTGAACTCACCAAGGCTAATGGATTCAAGAAGATAAAGGATATCTATTCATACTGGGCCTCTACCACAGACGGGATGCCGGATAAGGTGAAACGCGTTGCCGAGGTGGTCAAGAAACGATACAATATAACGGTCAGACCAATCGATCTCAAGAATGTATTTAGAGAAGCGGAACTCTTAAAACAGGTTCACGACGAGGCCTGGAGCGAAAACTGGGGTGCAGTCCCTTTCACCGATGCCGAGTTCGAGCAGGTGGTAAAGAAGCTCAAGCCCATAGCGATACCAGAACTCGTTCCCATGGTCGAGCTGGACGGAAAGATAGTGGCCATGGGTGTCGCAGTCCCGGACGCAAACCAGGTTCTTCGCTACGCCAACGGCAGATTGTTCCCCTTCGGTTTCATCAAGGTTCTGGCAAATCAACGTAAGGTCGACCGAATTCGCATTCTTATCCTGGGTGTCCTCTCAAAGTACCGGAAGTTCGGTCTGGATGCGTTGCTTTACTACGAGATATACAAGACGGTTGAAAAACACGGCTTCGTTGGTGGGGAGTTCAGCTGGATTCTTGAAGACAACTACAACATCATCCGGGTAATTGAAGGTTGGGGCGGGAAAAGAACCAAAACCTATAGGATATTTCAGAAGCCGATTAAGCCCAAAACCGAAGACCGTAAGTGGGACTACCTGTTCTAAGGGCATCTCAAATCGATCGATCTCAAAAACATCCGTAAGTCCTTCCCTAGAACAACATCATAACCTGGCAGTATCCATCGAGATGAGCATTCTACGTCACTTTAGATTGTGAATTTCTTTAAGTAAACGTTTTCAACATAGTTAGAGGTATTCGTTCAGGTTAGATGTGTTACGAGTGTGTTACCGGGTGGTTGTTGACAATCACGGACGCTATCTTATAATCCCCTTATACGGGGCGTAGCGCAGCCCGGATAGCGCGCTTGGTTCGGGACCAAGAAGTCGGTGGTTCAAATCCACTCGCCCCGATTTCCTATATGGATACTCAACCTTCTATTAAGCCGCTTCTTACGGCGGAGGAGATCGCGAGAAGAGTCGAGGAGTTGGGTGCAGAGATTGGTGAGGATTACGCAGGTAAGAATCCTTTGCTTGTAGGGGTACTCAAGGGGGCTTGGATGTTCTTGGCGGACCTGACCAGAGAGGTGAGTATTCCTCACCAGGCAGACTTTATCCAGGTTTCCAGTTACGGTTCAGGCACAGAATCTTCTGGAGAAGTTAGGTTCCTTACCGACCTTTCGACATCAATCGCAGGACGTCACGTAATACTCATTGAGGATATCGTAGACACCGGACTGACCCTTTCCAATATGGTTAACCGACTAAAGGAACGCAATCCGGCCTCAATGGCAGTATGCGCACTTTTGGACAAACCTGAGCGACGCGAAACACCTATTAAAATAGATTACTTGGGATTTACCGTACCTAATAAGTTCTTGGTCGGCTACGGAATAGACTGGGATGAAAGATTCAGACACTTGCCATACATCGGTTACCTTGAGTTCTAGGCGAAGGGTATTAAGGACTGCGCTTGGCAGGGAACGCGCGGACCTTGCCCTTGAGAATGGGAGATTCCTGAACGTTTTTACCGGTAAATTGGAAAGAAGAAACATTGGTATAGCTGAGGGTTTGATCGCCTGTATCGACGATAAGGTGGACGGGAAGAAAAAAATAGACGTGGACGGAATGTTACTGGTTCCTGGATTCATAGATGCACACATTCACCTGGAAACCGCCCATTTATGGCTACCTGAGATATCCAGACTGATGTTGGAGCATGGAGTGACCACCGTGGTTGCCGATCCCCATGAGATGGCCAACATTCGCGGTCTCGAGGGGGTGAAGACGATGATTGATGCCTCGCGCCAGGTGATGCTGGACGTGTGGTTCAAGACTCCTTCATGTGTGCCAGCGTCCGGCTTCGAGGAGGCCGGTGCCCGGTTCGATACCGAGGAGATAAACGAACTGCTCCGTCAACCTGAAGTAATCGGGCTGGCTGAGATGATGAACTATCCAGGAGTGCTAGCTCAGGATCCCCAGGTCTGGGAAAAACTCGGCTTGTCAGCGAACGTTGACGGTCACGCCCCAGGACTGACAGGGAAAGATTTGCAGGCCTACATCGCGGTCGGGATTCGCAACGATCACGAAACCACTTCGGCGGATGAAGCCCGTGAGAAGATAGCCAGGGGAATGCGCATCTTCATCCGCGAAGGCTCGGCGGCCCGCAACCTTGAAACCCTCCTTCCGGCACTCGACGACGCAACTTGGCACAGGGCGTGTTTCTGTACCGACGATCTCTCCGCAAGTGACCTTCTGGAGCGGGGTTCGATAGATTTCTCTGTCAGACAAGCTGTCAAGAAAGGTCTGCCTACGGAGCAAGCGCTTACAATGGCCTCCTGGAATACCGCCCAGGCGCACGGACTGAGGAACGTGGGAGCCATTGCACCGGGATACGCAGCCGACATCCTGGCCATTGATCCCCAAACCCTTGAGGTCAGGAAGGTTATCAAGCGGGGAAAACTGGTTGTGGAGGACGGTCAGTGCATCCTGGAACAGGAGACCCCGGATGTTCCATCCCGGCTCTTAAATACCGTGCATCTTCCTTCCATGTCTGCGGACGATTTGAGGATTCCCTGTTACCAGAAGCACCGGGCCATCGGATTGATCGACGGCCAGATACTAACCTCTGCGGAAACCGTAGAACCTCCATGCGTAAGCGGTCTTATCCAGTCGGATCCTCGAACCGATATCCTCAAGGCTGCGGTAATCGAGCGGCACGGAAAGTCAGGGAATATCGGCCTGGGCCTGGTCAAAGGCCTGGGAATCAAAGAGGGGGCAGTGGCCACCACCGTAGCTCACGACGCCCACAACCTGGTAGTTGTCGGAACCTCGGATCAGGATATGCTCTATGCGGTCAACCGTCTGGCTGACACCGGAGGCGGTCAGATATTGATCAGGGACGGCAAGGTTATTGCCAGGCTTGACCTACCAATCGCAGGATTGATGACTGCTGCACCCGCTTCCCAGGTAGCCAAATCCATCCACGATTTACGAATCAGAACCCGGGAACTGGGCTCCGCGCTTTCCGATCCCTTTGCTACTCTTTCTTTCCTTGCCTTATCCGTACTTCCTAAACTAAGATTGACGACCCAGGGTGTTCTTGACGTTGAACAATGGAAGATATTAAATATCGGAGATACCTGATGCAGGTTGGAGTCATTGGCGGACGCTACTGCAGCCCGAAGACGGCTGAAATTGCCGAGGAGCTTGGAGCGCTGATAGCCAAACAAGGCTGGACTTTGATCTGTGGGGGCAGAGGCGGAGTGATGGAGGCTGCATGCAGGGGGGCAATAGAGACGGGTGGTGTAACTATCGGAGTTCTCCCGGATTCGACCGATCAAAAAGCAAACGACTTTCTGACCTATACGATACGAACCGGCATGGGCGAGGGCAGAAACGTGATAATCGTGCATTCATCTGACGTCCTCGTTGCCATCCACGGAAAGTACGGGACCCTATCGGAGATTGCCCTGGCCCTTGCAAGAAAAAAACCGGTATTCGGAATCGGAACCTGGAGCATCCCCGGGGTAGAACCCGTAAAAACCCCGGAAGAGGCAATAGCCAGAATCAAGGATTTAGCCGATGCCTGATGCGAGGCTGCACGCTATGATTCACGGGGTGGTTCAGGGCGTCGGATTCCGATATTTCGTGATCAGGAGGGCTCAGCGATTGAATCTGACAGGCTGGGTTCGCAACGTGGGGCATGACAGGGTCGAGACGGTAGCAGAGGGTCTAAAGGATTCATTGTACGCATTCCTTAATGAGTTAAGGGTGGGACCTTCCTCGGCGAGTGTGAGAAAGGTCGATGTCCAGTGGCAGCAATACACCGGGGAGTTCGAACGGTTCGACGTAACTTATGAGGATTGGTAGCAAAGAAACCACGGATTACACAGATTTCACGGATAAATAATTGAGAAGCAGGTGAAGACGCGGATAATCAGTTTACGAATCTCTTGTATTCAAGGGAAAGGTTGGGAGAAGTTGATAAGAATTCCAACCTTTAATCCCGTGGCATGAAGATAATTTATTATCTGCGCTTCCTCAACTTTCCCAATCTTGGAGATTGCTTTTAATTTAAAAAAGAACAGAATCGTAACAGATGGAATCTGCTCGATAGGAAGTTTCAAGTTTCTTCCCTTTATACACTATCGGCAATGCAACTTCCCTTTCAAATGGAGTTCCACGTGATAGAAATTCAATCGCCAATGCTTCCTGATAGACCGCTTCTAAAAAATCCACAACCCAGCATCTTGTGAACCTCCATTGCAGCACCAATGATTGCATACGTTCTTTTTTCTTCTTTCATAATCTGTGTGAATCCGTGCAATCCGTGGTTTGATTCTAATCGATTCCCAGTTTCTTTCGCGTAGCCGGTATCAAGCCGCCCTGGCCGATGAGGTCCAGGATGAACTCCGGCAGGGGCTCGAAGCTAAGCTCCTTACCCGTGGTGTGGTTGGTGAGCTTGCCTCGAACCAGATCGACCTCGATCTCGTCGCCTTCTTTTACGTGTTCGGTTATCCCGGGGACGATGGCTATTGGCAGTCCCAGGTTGATGGCGTTGCGGTAGAAGATGCGGGCGAACGAGGAGGCAACCACGCAGCCTATGCCGAAGTACCGGATGGCGGTAGCCGCCTGCTCGCGGGAGGAGCCGCAGCCGAAGTACTTGCCTGCCACGATAACGTCGCCCGGCTTGGCTTTATCCCGGAAATCGGGGTACACTGTCTCGAACAGGTACTTGGGGGTTTCCTCGGCGTCGGTTACCTTCATGTAACGTCCCGGGAAGATGACGTCGGTGTTGACGTCGTCAGGGAATATCCACGCCTTTCCTTTTACGGGTTCCATTTAAGCCTCCAGATATTTGCGGGGGTCTGCCAGTTTGCCTTCAAGTGCTGATGCTGCGACCGTTGCGGGAGAAGCAAGATATACGAAGGACTCTGCCGAACCCATCCTGCCCTGGAAATTACGGTTTGTAGATGAAACCGCAACCTCACCAGGGGCAAGACAGCCCTGATGGGCGCCAAGACAAGGACCACATCCCGCGTTGACGATGACCGCTCCCGCATCTACCAGTGTTTCGATGGTTCCGTCCTTTAGGGCTTCTCGATAGATACGCCACGAGGCGGGTACGACGAGCAAGCGGACACCGGAATTAGCCTTCTTACCCTTTAGTATTCGGGCCACTTCCTGGAGGTCTTCTAACCGACCGTTGGTGCAGGAACCGATGACCGCCTGGTCTATTTTCTTCCCGGCTATCTCGGAGATGGACTTGACGTTGTCCACCTGGTGGGGACAGGCCAGCTGGGGCTCGAGGTCGGACACGTCGAAGGTGTGCTCTTCGAGGTAGGTTGCGTCAGGATCGGGTGCAAGCATCTCGTAGGCACCCTTGGCTCTGGGTTTGACGAAGGCTTCTGTAACGGCATCCGGGATAACGAAAGCGGTCTTGGCTCCTGCCTCCATCGAAAGGTTGGAGATGACCAGGCGGGAGGCTACCGACAGCGAGGATATGGCCTCGCCCGAGTACTCCATGGCCTTGTAGTCGGCCCCGTCCGCCCCGATGCTCCCTATGACTTTAAGCACAATGTCCTTGGAATATACCCCGTCAGGAAGCTTGCCCGTAACTACTATCTTCAGGGTTTCCGGCACCCGCAGCCACAGCTCACCGGTGGCCCATACCGCGGCCATCTCGGTGGCGCCCACCCCGGTGGCAAAGGCGCCCAGGGCTCCCGCAGTTGTAGTGTGTGAGTCTGTTCCAACCAACAGGATGCCTGGTCTGGAGAAACCCTCTTCGACAAGCACCTGGTGGCACACCCCGACGTTGATATCGTAGAAGTTGCTGATCCCCTGAGTCTTCACGAACTCCCGCAGTTCCTTCTGACCGGCGGCGGTTCGCTCGGACTCCGCAGGAACCCGGTGGTCGAAAATGATTACTATCTTTTCAGGGTCCCACACCCGCTCCACGCCGATCTTCTCGAAGGATTTCTTGACCATGCGACCGTTCTCGTGGGACATTGCCACGTCCACCTTTGCCTGGACAATCTCGCCGGCCTTGACCTGATCCTTGCCCGCTTTCTTGGCAAGAATCTTTTCAGCTAGAGTCATTGCCATATGAACTCCTAATTGCCTCCGTACTTCTGATCTACGACCGAGTGGGGCAGGAAGCGTTTTTCAAGATCCTTGTACTCTGGCAGACCCACAAACCGCTTGAATTCGTCAAAGGTGCAAAGAAGGTCGGTTCGATCAGGCATGATGCCTCGTTCCTTGAGGACCGCGAGGTACTCGCGCAGCCACTTGGTAACCACGAATATGGTTCCCACCGGGACCGATACCCGGGCCACTCCCAGTTCTTTTAACTCCTCGATGGAAATCAAGGGGGTCTTGCCGCCCACCACCGAGTCGAACAAATTTATGGATACCGGGGCATCGATCTTGGATACTGCGTCGCGAATCATCTCCTTGTCGGTAGGAGCCTCGAGGAAAATCATGTCCGCGCCCGCCTTGGCGTAGGCGTTGGCCCTGCTTATTGCGTCCTCGTAGCCTGACACCGCGATGGCGTCGGTGCGGGCGTTGATCACGAAATCAGGATCAAGATCGGAACGCGCCTCTACTGCGGCTTCAATTTTGAGAACCATCTCTTCTTCGCTCACCAACTGCTTACCCTCCATGTGGCCGCAGCGTTTCGGGAACACCTGGTCTTCCAGATTGACGCCTGCGGCACCAACCTGAATAAAATCCTGCACGGTGCGGATGACGTTAAGGGCGTTGCCGAAGCCGGTGTCGCCGTCTCCCATTACCGGGATGTCAACTGCCTGGGCAACCCGCCAGGTCATGTCCACGACCTCGTTCCAGCCCAAAAGTCCGACATCAGGTTTACCCAGAAGACAGGCGGAGACGCCGAAACCCGAAACCTGTGTCAGTTCGAATCCGGCTTCCTCAATAAGCTTAGCCGAGAGTACGTCGTAGCATCCCGGAGCGATAACAGCCCTCTTTTCGTTTATCATCTTCTTCAGTTGGGTAGTTTTCTTCAAGACATTCCTCCGGTTTTTTTTCTGTTGAATTTTCCGGTGAGTATAGGCTGGGGAGTCAGGAAGTCAAGTTCAGCGCTCGAATCCCAGCTTTATATAGAGTGCCCACTCTAAAGGATTTCCGTCTACTGAGTCTTCGTACTGGCTGCCGTTGCAGTGAAACCCTTCGGTCTCGTAACCGTAGGTTGGTACGGTAACACCTGTTGACCCCTTCCAGTAGAATTCGATTAAGAGGTTCTTCCCCGGATCGTAGGGAAAGGAATTGGTAAGTTCGATGTCGAACCATTCATCCTTTGCCTCTGGATAGGTAATGGACTGCGTTTCGTAAACTAGTCTTGGTTGCTCGCCTTCGTAATTTGCTTCAAAGGAAGATGTAAGTTCGTCGCGATCGACAGCCGCTATGTATATCCTGAAGCTGTGAAAACCACCCTGAAGCACATCCGTGGGTGACATTATTGACACTTTTGAGATTCTGCCTGTCGAGTCTATCTCGGAACCCGGATACAGCACCTGGTACCGGTAGTAATCCTCATCTTCGAAGTAGTAGAACGGGGGGTCGCGGAAGTCTTCCTTACTCCCTATCACAATATAGAAGGTGTCTCCTGATATCTCACTTGGCGTAACGGTTATGTCGATGGAGGATGAGGATGTCCCACCCTTTTCGTCGTCAGCGGTAACGGTGAGTGTTATCAACTGAGTATCGAGAACCTCAGGGGCAATCCAGGCCACCGCGGCATCGGTGGTCGAGTTGAACGAACCTTCCCCTTCCCATAACCAGCGGATGAAATCCCCGTCAGGGTCCTCGGATGAAGCCTCCAGAAGGATCTGCCCTCCGGATTCAACGATACTGTCGGTAGCTGTTATCTCAGGCGTTGAAGGAGGCTGATTTTTGGTACATGTATTCAACACCAGGAGAGTCACCAGGACAAAGGTTACAACTGCAACTCGTTTCACACGCGACCTCCATTTCATTCTATATTATTATGGGTGTTCGAGGACCTTTGTCAACTAGAGACAGAACTCGACAGCAACCTCTATGCAACTACACTATAGATATGAAGGAAAGGAGGAGATGATGACACAAGTACTACTGCTTCTAACCTTATCCCTAAATTGTGGTATTTCCAAACCTGATTTATTTACAGTTGATTTCCTAAGTGTACACGGCGGGTTATGCCCTGTTGTATCTTGCGAAGGCGTCGGATTAGCAGGATGGGCCTTTGGGGGGTCTCTCGGTAGAGTAAGAGCTTACTGGCATGGTGACAAACCTCGCGCAGCTTTCTGCCTTGGCTTTGAGACCTTAAACAGTAACCTCATATATATCGGGTATTCGGGAACAAGTGAAGCATTGATGCCCCAATTTGGAGTCGCTATCCTAGGAAACCCCAGGGAACATTGGAATTTCTCGAAATTCTATATCGTACCCAGGGTTGAGTTGTTAACGAGTGTCAGCTTCTTTTCCCTTTAGCCTCGGACTGGGGTCCTACTATTAAGACAGAACTTGCTTAGAGATTCCTGCCTCCACTTTCGATAAAACTAGAGCATCGCTACACATTTTGTGATGTACTTGGTGGACCACACATACTAACCTCTATGATCTATTTGAATCTTGGTTTTGGGCAAGTTTTTAAATAGTAATCCTAGGGATGATTAATAATCAGTAAGGCCGGGCACAGCCCGGCCTTCAATCTTCTGTGACTCCTTATTTTGGTCACCGCGATTAAGTACAGCTACTTCTTGCGGCGACTTATCGAGGTCCCCGCGGCTTTACGGAGTAAAGGCGTGGGGTGTCAAAATCCTCCGTATCCGCCGCCCGGGGGCATTGGCGGCATGTCGGATTTCTCTTCAGGTTTCTCCACGACCGCAGCCTCGGTGGTTACGAGTAGTCCTGCAATGGATGCCGCGTTCTGCAGGGCCGAACGAACGACCTTGGTCGGGTCGATCACGCCGGCTTTGAACAGATCCTCGTACTCGAGGGTAGCCACATTGAAACCGAAGTTGATGTCCTCGGAGGACTTGACCTTCTCGGCAACGATGGAACCGTCAAGACCGGCATTTGTGACAAGCTGACGTATAGGCATCTCGAGTATCTTGCGCACTATGTCGACACCGACCTTTTCGTCGCCTTTTGCCTTGGAGCGAACGCCTTCAAGTACCTTTGAGGCGCGCAGAAGGGCTACTCCGCCGCCCGGGATGATACCTTCTTCCACTGCGGCGCGAGCCGTGTGAAGTGCGTCTTCCATGCGGGCCTTACGTTCCTTCATCTCAACCTCGGTAGCCGCACCGACGTTGATGACGGCAACGCCGCCTGCAAGCTTGGCAAGACGTTCCTGCAGCTTCTCGCGGTCATAGTCGGAGGTGGTATCCTCGATCTGACGCTTAATTTGCTCTATACGTGCCTGGATGTCGGCTCTTTTTCCGCCGCCTTCCACTATCGTGGTGTCTTCCTTTTCGATGGTGACACGCTTGGCAGTACCCAGGTCTGAGACCTGCACGTTCTCGAGCTTGATTCCCACGTCTTCGGAGATGAGACGTCCGCCTGTCAGTACGCCGATGTCTTCGAGCATTGCGCGGCGCCGTTCACCGTAACCCGGCGCCTTGACGGCACATACGTTCAGGGTACCGCGAAGCTTGTTCACGACTAGAGTGGCAAGGGCTTCGCCCTCGATGTCCTCGGCGATGATCAGCATGGGCCGACCTGACTGGGCCGTCTTCTCAAGTAAGGGAAGAAGTTCACGGGCGTTGGAGATCTTCTTTTCGTATAAGAATACGTAAGCGTCCTCTAAAACGGCTTCCATGTGTTCCTGATCGGTGATAAAATAAGGTGACAGGTATCCCCGGTCGAACTGCATACCTTCGACTATCTCAAGGTTGGTCTCCATGGACTTGGCTTCTTCGACCGTGATGACTCCGTCCTTGCCGACCTTCTCCATTGCATCGGCGATAAGTTCGCCGATCTTGCGGTCGTTGTTTGCAGAGATGGAAGCCACGTGGGCTATCTCGGTGCGGCCCTCGGGCTTCTTCGACATCTTCTTGAGTTCTCCGACGATTCCTTCGACTGCAAGGTCAATGCCTCGCTTCAAGGCCATTGCATTGGCTCCTGCCACAACGTTCTTGAGGCCCTCGCGGTAGATGTGCTCCGCCAGGAGGGTTGCTGTGGTGGTTCCGTCGCCTGCCACGTCCGAGGTCTTGGAAGCGACTTCCTTGACCATCTGAGCGCCCAGGTTCTCGAAACGATCTTCGAGCTCGATTTCCTTGGCTACCGTGACGCCGTCCTTGGTGATGGTGGGAGTGCCGAACTTCTTTTCCAGTACGACGTTGCGACCGCGCGGTCCGAGGGTAACCTTGACCGCATTCGAAAGCATGGTTGCGCCGCGCAGTATAGCACGCCTAGCTTCCTCGTCAAAACGAATATCTTTTGCTGGCATCTCGTCTCCTTATTCCACACGCGCCATGACGTCGTCTTCGCGCATCAAAAGTAATTCCTTACCTTCAACCTTGATCTCGGTTCCGGCATACTTGTTGAAAAGTACAGTATCACCAGGTTTCAGTTCTAGAACTATCAGTTTACCTGAATCGTCTTTGCGGCCGGGTCCGACCTCGATCACCTTGCCCTTCTGGGGCTTTTCCTTGGCTGTGTCCGGGATGATGATTCCGCCGACGGACTCCTCTTCCTCCAAACGTTCAACGAGGACCCTATCCTGTAGAGGTTTTATTTTCATCTTCTTCATCTTCAAGCCTCCTTAGCGCAGGCGCGCTGCGCCTGCATAGCGTTTATATTCTTTACTCTTCTAGCTTACTTTTTCATGATGCGCCGCGAAGCACACGTGCATCACGGCAAGAACAGTCCCTAACGCTAATCGGAACTCATACCATGGGCAGAGCAGGATTTGAACCTACGACCTCCTGCTTGTAAGGCAGGCGCTCTAGCCAACTGAGCTATCCGCCCTTTTTTCAGTCGGACTTTAATTATAGTAAACAAACGCGCGGCGTCAAGTGGTTTATATTAGTGTCGACGGAAATGGTTTTTACCCCAAGAAGTTATTCTATAACTTCTTGGGGACCCTGGAATGAACGTATCGAACACCAGTTCCTTGTAATTAATTCCGGGTTCTATCGAATAACGGTAAACTTTCGGGTTAGAGTACCTTGAGAAGTCGTCAACCGGACGAAGTACAACCCTTCAGGAAGATGGTCGATTGTGTAGTTGATAGGACCTTGACTGTCGAGCACTGTCAGGCGGTCTATCTGGGTTCCGGTGACATCGTAGACGGTTAGGTCTGCATCCGATCCAGCGTATTCAATGAGCATTACGTCGCGCGAAAGCCGGCGTGTTTCGAGAAGGAAACCGGTAGCGGGTTGTGTTTCGTCTACAGCTGAGGCCATGAAGGTCGTCAGGGTAGCAGTGTCGTTCTGGGGAGCGTCATCTGCAGGGTATGTCACCTCGGCGAAGAGGGTGTACTGCTTCGATTCAGACGGGGTCCACGACTCGAATGTAACGATACCTTGTTCCTGAGCTGCTACGTTTACTGAGGCAGAATCGGTGTAAACCAAAGCCTCACCGTCATAGACCGAGAGGAACAAAGGAGCACCCTCGGCATCCCGGTCCTGGGAGTTGTTGAAGACCTCGACGGTAATCTCACAAGGTGAACCACTTTTAGTGCTGATTGCTGTCAGGGCAAGATCTCCTGGTAAATCGGGAGAATAGGCAGGTTCCCAAAGCACCGGACCTTCAGGCAGCTCGTCCAGATCAACCGCAATCCACGCATCATCGAAGGTTACGATTGGATGGATCAGCAGTTCATTTGCCTCTTCAATGGTTAAAAGGTGCCCAAAGTAGACTGGATTGTGATCCGGTGTCTTGTAGTGCTCGGGGAATCCTACCGATGGTGAGACGCAATCGATTATGGGATTGAAAAGATTTGCATCCATGGCATAGTAGCTCCCGACAGGAAAGAAAAGGAAATCGGTTCCTTCAAGGAAGGCGCTGTCTTCGGGTGAAAAGACGTCCCCGTAGCCGCCCATCTCCGCAAACTTGAGGCCTTCATTTTCCCATGCCATTATGTAATTATCACCTTCACTGCTGCCGGGGCCGTGTTTTGTAGGATGAGCGTAGACATCAACGCCTCTTGCTGAACCGTTCGAGGAGATGAAAACGTCAGGTGAGCCTTCTATCCTCCACCAGCAGCGGTGATCGGGATGAGTGTGGGTTATCACAACCAACTCGGCCTCAATCCCGTAAGGAAAATCAAGCCCGATAGGGTAAGGGCTGTCCGGATCAAAGGGATCCATGGCCACCCTTAAACCGGAGGGCATCACGACCTCGAAGAAGGCATGCCCGTAGTAGCCAATCCTCATCTTGGGTGAGGATGCTGTAAGAAATAAAGGCATTAGCAACAGACTAGAAAGACCTTTCATAACCAGTCTCCTTTGTTTGATTATCAGATGTTAAATTGGACGTGAGCCGGACGTAAAGGGTGTGCTGGATTGTGTGGACGGAAGACAGACTATATGTTTATCTCACAACCTGGCAGTGCCTGTTTAAGTTTCATTACTTCCTTCTCAGAGATATTCGTCGATCGTATATCGAGATTTTCGAGGTTTTTCAAGCCAATAATGCACTGAGCCGCTTCGTCTGTCAGGGGTGTATTGAAAAGGCTCAGCACGGAAAGATTCTGCAAATCCTTAAGATGCGCGAGATCGGCGTCTGCTATGTCTGTTCCACCAAGTCCCAGCATCGAAAGATTCCTCATTCCCGACAGGTAGGTTAGGCCTGCGCCGGTAATCCCCGTTTCCTGGAGCCACAGTGTTTCCATCTTCTTCATATTGGATAGATGTGCAATCCCGGCATCGGTTACAGGTGTTCGAAGCAGGTTTAAGGCACGCACTTCAGTCAACCCTGCAACGTGAGAGAGCGCATCGTCCGTCAGGCCTTTTTTCAGTCCGAAATCCAGGACCAGCGCTTTGGATAAGGAGGTGAAGTAATGCATCTGGTTTGAATCTACCTCGTCCACACTTACCGTTAAGAGATTGGGGAAAGATGGAAGATAGTGAAAATGCTCGCCCTTGAGTTCTACCCCTTTTATCTCATCAGGTGCATCTATAGAATCGAAAGGAACCTTCTCCAACTCCACCCCGTAGGCCTTGCCGTTTACATAATAATTCCCTCACCGGCTTCTTATCTACCCTTTCTTCCCCTTGCCAAACGTAAGGGATACCAGTACCTAGATAGATGAAATATTCAACGAGAGCCTGTCTGGAAATGGCCTCCGTACGCACTGGGCTCCCATTTTCTACGATGGTAACCTTCACTGCAGACGAATCGGGCATCATTGGCTTCCTTTGTATGGGATAATACCTTCTCGAATCTCAGCTGTCTAGCCATCGAACCGGATTTCTTCCCAGCCTGCGGAGTTTATTTGCGGCTTGACAAACGCAGCGGAGTTTGTATATTAGTTTACTGGGAGCAGGCATATTTCATCTATCACAATCGAAGGCTTGGTCCCTCAAGAATTTAAAGGAGGTTAAGATGATAAAAAACGGAAACATCGTCGCTTGGGTTGTAATCCTCGGGATTTCCAGACTGACTGCCCAGCCTCCGGGCATATCATGGGCGAAGACCTTCGGAGGAGAAGGTTTCGATGCAGCACACTTCGTAAAAGAAACCTCGGACGGTGGATATGTCATTGCAGGTTACACTACTTCCTTCGGTGAAGGCTCCTACGATATCTATCTCGTGAAGACCGACCAGAACGGTGACCTCGAATGGACGAAAACCTATGGAGGAAAAGGCAGCGACGTGGGTTACTCGGTCCAGGAAACGACAGACGGCGGCTATATCGTTGCCGCACGAACAACCTCATTCGGAGAAGGAGAAGGGGACATTTATCTGGTTAAGACGGATGCTAACGGTGACGTCCAGTGGACAAAAACATACGGCGGTGAAGATGAAGAAGGTGTAGGGCTGGTTTACCAGACTGCAGACGGTGGGTTTATCCTGACCGGATACACGTATTCTTACGCAACCGGGTTCGTCGGAGATGTTTATCTGGTTAAGACCGATTCTTCGGGCGACACCCTCTGGACAAAAACGTACGGCGGCCCCATAGGTGAGGATTGGGGTGTATCGGTCATTCAAACCCCTGACGGAGGGTATATTATCGCCGGTATTACCTGGGCGTTGGGAGCCGGTTACTGGGACGTCTATCTTATCAAGACTGACTCGGCAGGCGACACTCTGTGGACAAGAACCTACGGGACCGAAGAAAGCGAGTATGCGCTCCTGGGGCTGCCAGTCTCTGACGGCGGCTACATAACCGCAGGGTGGCAGGAAAATTCCTATGGAGGGATGCAGGATGCGTATATCGTGAAGACAGACGCTGACGGAAGTCTTCTCTGGACAAAGGTTTACGGAACCGAGGCAAACGATTACGCACATTCGATATGCGAGAGCGCCGAGGGCGAGTACGTGGCAGCCGGATGCACCTATTCGGCAGCTCAAGGTGACCTTTATCTAACGAAGTTAGATGCCGGCGGTGGGCTCATGTGGACAAAAACCTTTGGCGGACCCCAGGAGGATTGGGGGGTGACCATCTGCGGCTCAGCCGAGCAAGGATACGTGATTGCAGGAGGAACAACCTCCTTCGGCGCAGGCGAAGTGGACGTATGGCTCGTGAAAACCGAACCAGACACAGGTGTAGTCATTCAGGAACCCCCGATGCCCACCCCCATCTCTATTGAATCCTACATCAATAGATTAGGCTATGACCTACCCGGGGAATCTCAACTTATACTGTACTCAGCCGACGGTAGTAAGGTTCTAACTGAAACCATCGAAGGGCAGGGCCTCTGGGAAGCACCCAACGCGATAGCTGAAGGTGTGTATTTCGCACAAATCAAGTCAGGGGTGAACTCGATCAGGAATAAACTGATTGTTATAAGGTAAGTTATGAGGTTAGCGTCCAGCTTCCATGTATCCGTAGAGGAAAGGAGTGTTTACCACATCTCTTTCCTGTCTTTTCTAAAATCAGGCCGGTGGCGAAGCTCAACACCCAGACCCTCCTGTACCCAGCCGTTAGAGAATCCAAGGTCAAACATGTACTGCGCGACTTCCTGATATTCGGCTATCTTAAGGCTCCGGTCGTAAGGTGTGTTACGCATCCTGTGTGGCGGAAAGTACTGCCCTAATAGGGATATGGCAACCTTTGTACCCACCGTCTCCTTTAACATCCTGAGTACACCCTTCGTGTTATCAAGTTCTCCAGGTATAACCAGATGGCGGACAATAACGCCCTTAGTGGCAATACCCTCATCGTCGGTCTCGAGTTCGCCCACCTGTAGCCACATCTCGACCAAAGCCTCCCGGTTGCGTTCGGGATACTCGGGAGCGGCGGAGAGTTTGCGGGCAAGCTCCGAATCTGCGTATTTTGCATCTGGAAGAAAGATGTCGACTATCCCGTCGAGGAGCTTTATCGCTTCGAGCGACTCGTACCCGCCGCAGTTGTAGACGAGTGGGATGCGCAGGCCTTCCTGTGCGGCTATCTTTAAACCTTCCAAGAGCCAGGGCAGGTAATGGGTAGGCGTGACCCAGTTGATGTTATGTACACCGGATTTCTGGAGTTCCGCCATCCCTTGCGCAAAGTCCTCTACGCTCATGTCTTGCCCTTCACCCTCGAACGAGATCTGCCAGTTCTGACAAAACTGGCATCTTAAAGAGCACCACGAGAAGAACACCGTTCCCGAACCATGGTATCCGGACAGCGCCGGCTCCTCCCCCCGATGTTTGATGAACGACGATATCCTGAGTTTATCGCCTGAGTTGCAGACCCCGGACTCTCCCCCAGTGCGATCGACCCCGCAGCCCCTGGGGCAGAGTCTGCAATCTTTTGCCATCTCCCACGTCTTTTTGATCCGATCGTCGATCTCGCCGGATTCGACGAGTGCGAGGTAACGTGGAAAGGCCATGCCCGATTGTAATCACGCAGACGATCTGGGTCAACGGGGTTTCTCCGATCTTTTCACGCACATTGCTTTCATAGGGTACTCCAGTCTGTTTTTAACGCCGCAGGTTAGAGAACCTGGGCCACAAGGCTTTTTAGGCTTTTCCGGACTCCCCATGGACATGACAATGACGGGGCTTGCGGAGTAAATGCGAAGTATTCACATGGGGTGTTGTGTGTTACGGGTCCCCGCAGTATAGCGCAGCGGGACTGTGGGGTGGTTCCGCCTTGACACCTCCCCTCATCTCACTATTATCCCTTAACAACATCAAAACCTTGTAGGAGGTTCCATGCGTGGAATTTTTATTTTTCTGTTCGTTGTGGGTACGATCGTGTTTCTTTTCCTTGGGTTCAGACTGCAGAGGTTCTTCCAGCGCCGCAGGGCAGGCACCGAGGTTCCCAAGGAGCAAAGGAAGAAAACCTCGAAACCGCTGGTGATACTGGCCGGCGTCTCATTCCTTGCCCTTCTTTTCACGAGCTTCATTCACGTAGTCCCGCCGGGCAGGGCGTTAGTGGTATTCTGGATAGTCACGAGGACCTACTCTGTCGCAGGAGAGGGCGTAAATTTCATCCCGCCTCTCATGTCCCAGATATCCCCCTATGACCTGCGCAGGGTGGACTATACCATGTCCAGCATGCTTGAGGAAGGCCAGCGAAAGGATTCCGACGACGCCCTGTGGGCGCCGACGAGCGAAGGTCTGCAGGTCGGGATCGACCTGACGTGCTGGTACCGACTCGACCCAGCCAAGGTTGCAGAATTACACCGCAAGATAGGCCCCGCGTTCGAGGAAAAGGTGGTGAGACCCGCCATAAGGTCCACGGTGAGACTCACCCTTTCCGGGTACACAATAATGGACATCTACTCCAACCAGCGTGAGACGATCCAGAACGAGATATTTGACAAACTCTCAAAACAACTGGGACCCGACGGCATCATCGTGGACGGGGTGGCCATCCGTAACGTACAGTTCACAACCGAGTATTCGCGATCGATCGAGGAGAAGCAGATTGCCCAGCAGCGCGCCCAGAAGATGGAGTACGTGCTTCTCGAGGAACAGAAGGAGGCGGAACGCAAGATAATCGAGGCCGAAGGAAAGGCCAAGGCCATTGAGATAGTCTCACAGAAACTGCGCGCCAACCCGAACTATATCAAGTACCTGTACGTGGACAAACTCTCAGATGACGTGAAGGTGATAGTGTCCGATCAGTCCACGATAATGGATCTCAAAGGGTTGATTCCTTAGCTTTTTAAACGGGGTTCTCAAGGAAGGTGACTCGGAGCACGCTCGTAACGATTTAGGTGTCGAAAGCCTATCCACAGTATTTAATCAGGCACATCCTGCAGCTTGACACCTTTGTCTCAAAGGGTATACTGTAACGACATAACAACCTGCCCATGAATCAAGGAGGACAAATGCAGCTGTGCAGTACGTCTGGAAGGAGGGTGATCGCAGCAGTTCTTATCCTGTCTATTCCGTATGTAATTACAGCAGGCGAATTTAGTTCTCGGTATATCGTAGAAGCCACCGATATCGGCAAGTTAGAGGATTATTGCCAACAACTGGGGATAGAGGTTAAGCCTTTGATCTACTACCCGAATCCATCCGAGGAAACGATGGAACTATACGGTGATCAATATATCCTTAAGTTTTCGACAGCCGATCAATCTACAGTCAACATGACGATGAATAAACTGGAAAAGCTGAGTTGGGTTGAATCCATAACGCCTGATGAGATCCTCGACGTACACCCGATAGAGTATTATGACGAGGCTTACCCGGACGAAAACTCCTCCGCCCATCAGGTCATGACACCCAATCCATATACGCCCAACGATCCCCGCTACCCTGACCAGTGGGATAAACCGCTTACGGAAACCGACATGGCCTGGAATTCCACCACAGGTGAGGGCGCGACGGTTGCGATTTTAGATACGGGCGTTGATTCCACTCACGAAGATCTCGTGGATAACCTTTATATGGGCTATAACTTCTACGATGACAATACGGATTATTCTGATTACAGCGGGCATGGGACAAGGACATGCGGAGTTGCAGGAGCAAAGATAGATAACGGCGTCGGGATTGCGGGTGTCGCAGGCAACGCTAAAATAATGCCATTAAGACTTCTTGGTTCCGAAGGTATTCCTTACTCAACGATAATCAACTGCGTAAATTATGCTATAGACAACGGGGGTAAGATAATCAACATGAGTTGGGGAAGTTATACCTATAGCTCCACTATGAATAACATAATGAACAATGCCTGGGACAGAGGCGCTTTCCTAGTTGGCGGCGCAGCCAACGACAATACCGATGCTCCATTTTATCCGGCCTCTTATGACAAGGTTATGAACGTCGGCGCCACCACTTCTGCAGATGAAAGATGGTCAAGCTCGAACTACGGTCCTTATGTCCAGATATTTGCACCCGGTGGATTATCCACCAATAATGGTGGCGGATATGGAGGCGTTCAACCTACTTCCTGGACTTGCCCTCAGATTTCAGGCCTGGCAGCGCTTGTCTGGAGTGCTCACCCCTCCTACACCAACTACGAGGTCTGGCTGGCAATACTCCGCGGTGCAGACACCATTGACTCAGACGTTGGGCCAATACTCAGGATGAACTCAAGGGGCGCTCTTGAGGCCGACGTTTCGGTAAACGAGTTGATCCCTGAACCTCTGACAACCTCTGCTGCATCAATTCAGCACGGATCAGTTCGACTTTCCTGTCCTGCATCGACAGAGTATACTCTTCGTGTCTTCGACGCCTCGGGCCGCCAGGTGCTTGCCCAGCAAGGCTGTACAACCGTCTCCGGAGAGATTGTATGCAATCCGGATCTCGGCGGCGGGATTTACTTCTGGCGGTTTAAGACGGTGGAAGGAGTAACCACGGGCAAGATGGTGTATGTGAAGTAAGGTACAATGTATGCGGCACAGACTCTCCAATCTGTGTCCTAAGAAGCACAGGTTAGAGAACCTGCGCCACAAGGAAAGAGATTTGAGAACAATGATTGTGGCACAGACTCTTAGTCTGTGCTCTGAAAAACACAGGTTAGAGAACCTGTGCTACACACTAAATGTAAGGAAAGACCTTGAAAACAGCTAAACCCGCCAAGGATGCCTATCGCCGCAACCTTCCTCATCTGCAAAAGGAAGGCAAACCCATTTTTGTAACCTTTCCTACACGTAACCGTTGGATACTTCCAGAACCTGTTCGAGATCTGGTCATTAAGCACTGCCTGCATGATCACGGAATCAAGATATATCTTCACGGAGTAGTAGTCATGCCGGACCATGTGCACATGATTTTTACACCTTTGAAGGACGAACAAGGCGGCACCTACGGTCTTGCAGAAATCATGAAGGGCATCAAAGGCTCCTCATCTCACAGCATCAATAAGACTTTAGGACGGAAGGGAAGCCTGTGGCAAGACGAATCCTTTGACCGCGTACTTCGTTCGGATGAAAACATACGCGCGAAGGTTGAGTATATGTGCAGGAACCCAGTAACCAAGGGATTGGTCTCGAAGGAAGATGACTACCCCTGGTATGGCGGGAATGGATTGAAGGTTCTTGAAGGTAGGGAAAATGCGTGTAGCACAGACTCTCCAGTCTGTGCCGAACGGATAGCGACAGAAGAATAGGAGTATCTTAATGCCAAAACCCTACACCCGCAGGCTCTCAACGACCGAAGTCAAAGAAGGCTTCATCTTAATCCAGAAGGACAAGCTCAAGCTCTTCCCTGAGCCTGGGCAGGCGTTCAACCTGCGATTCAAGGACAAGGATTACTACACCCGGATCCTGCCGGTTCGCTGCACGTGCCAGGGGCCTGACAAACCCCACTGCCACTGGCGCCTGGACGCATCAGGTTTCATACATCTGCTCACAGACAAACGGCCATCGATCAAGATCACCAAGGCTGAAGACACCTTGTATGAACTGGAGCTGTATTGAAGCCTCTCACACGCAGGTTGATCAAGAAGGAGGTCGACACATGTTACATCTATATCGGTTTAACAAGGGCCAAAGATTTTCCTGATCCTCGAGAGGAATTCACGATAACCGTTAATGGCAGGGACTATAAAGCACACACCTACGACTGGCACTGCGCCTGTCCGTGCCCGAATCCGGTTCATGTCCACCGGTGTATCGATATAAAAGCCCTCAAATATCTCCTGCCTAAAGGTCACCCCACGTTAATTATCACGAAAGTAAGGGATAGGGTATATGATTTAGAAATAGTAAGGGAAAAGAGTTGACAAGCCTGTAAACCCAAGTATACTTCGACTATCAATCCTGGAGGATAAGCTGGAAAAAACAAAACTATTCGAGGAAGGATTGGAAAACTATCCCTGGTGGTGGGTGCTCTGGGAGAACCTCTTAAATTTTGTCATTTGGGCGCTTGGCGTATGGCTTTTGTGGCCTTTAGGTGCTGGTGGAATTCCGATCGCTGCGATTGGCTATATCATCGTAATAATTGTCTTCATCTGGATACTGTTAAAGAAGCACAACTGCACCACCTGCTACTATTACGACAAATGGTGTCATCTTGGCTGGGGCAAGTACGCAGCGCTCTTCTTCAAAAAGAACAGCGGAAACCCAAAAACAGGAGCCAGGCTCGCCGTTATCTGGATGATCCTTCCCCTTATTCCACTTTCGGGTGCAGTGCCGGTCATGCTGTGGAAAGGTTTCTCATGGATGACATTAATCGTCCTCATCGTCTTCCTGGCGCTGAACATATTCCAGTTTGCGATTCTTCGCAAACGAGGCTGCAGACGATGCAAACGCCGCTTTGACTGTGCAGGGAGTGCGGCTAAGTGAAAGAAGTTATCGACTGGCTGCTGGAGGATGCGGAGCCGGCGGTTCGCTTTAGGACGTTAACCTGGCTTCTGGATAAGCCGGAGGATGATCGGGAGGTTAGAAAGGCGAGGGACAGGGTCACTGATGATCCAACCGTGCGAAGGATATTTTCGATCCAGGATGAAGACGGCGGCTTCTTCGGCAAGGGACGGCTTGAGCCTATGCAGGTTCTGACAGACTGTGGTGTACCCGGTTCCGATTCCCGGGTTTGCAAGGCAGTGGAGTTGATTTTCTCCAGGTTTACTGAAGACGGCGGTTTCAAGCATTACTACGGCAAGAAGCTTCCCTGCGCGGCGGCCTACTATCTTCGCATACTTTTAGCCTTTGGCAGGGAAAATGATGGACGTACGAGAAAGGCCTTAGACCATCTTCTTTCAATTCAACGACTTGACGGCGGCTGGCTGCACGGGTTGAATACCCGGCCGGGAGGGGCCAAGGAACACGATGAATCTTGCCCACACGCCACACTGCACATCTTGCACGCGATGTCATGCGACGAGGGATTGAAAAGTTCAAAGGCAGCAGAGAGGGCTGTAGAGTCCGTGCTGAAACACTGGGAGACGAGGATTCCTGCCCCTGAACATGCGTTTGGCATCGGCTCCCGGTTTGTCAGACTAAAATACCCTCTGGTCGGCTATCATATCCTGGCCTATGCCTCGATTCTCGCTCACTACCCCAAGGCGTGCAAGGATAAGAGATTGAAGGAGGTTGCACGTAAGATAGCCGAACAGCGAGGTGAAGACGGCCGATTTTGCGCTAGCTCGGTTATGAAACTTTTCCGGGATTTTGAGTTCGGGAAGAAAAGCCAGCCGTCGAAGTGGATCACTCTACATGCGTTACGGGTAATCAAACTGGTTCTCGGAGAAAAGGAGATTTGATGAAAGCGTACTTAGACTGGCTTTTAGAAGGCCCGGCGTTCGTGCGATACAGTACCCTTCTAGATCTTATGGATAAACCCGCCGATGATAAAGAAGTCAAATCAACGTATAAGGAGATGGTTGCGGACCCTCTGGTGCAGGACCTCATCACCGAGGTTTCGGACTGGGAAAACCAGTACACCATAACGCGGCACAACGACGCCGCACATCCTTTGCACAAATTCGTCTTTCTCGCAGATATCGGGGTTCGCAAAGAGGCTATGAAACCTGCTTTGGATTCCATTCTTTCCCACCAGTCCCCTGAGGGACCCTTCCAGATCAAGATTGTGATTCCCAAGGCCTTCGGTGGAGACGACGTGCCACGCTGGGACTGGGTAGCAACCGACGCACCGCTCCTCCTGTATGCGTTGCTCAGGCTCGGAGTACGCAGCAAGAAGGTGATGAAGGGCGTGGAGCATATTCGATCGCGGATTGCCGACCCCGGCTATCCCTGTTTTGCCTCGGCAACGATGGGTAATTTCAAAGGACCTGGGAAAAAGAGTGATCCTTGTCCCTACGCAAACCTGATAATCTTAAGGATGATGTCACAGGTTCCGGAACTTACGGATTCCACCGAAGCCGTCCGTGCCGCGGAGATGCTCCTAGGACATTGGGAGCTCCGGGGAAAAAGAAAGTTCTTCCTGTTCGGTATAGGCAGAGACTTTGCCAAACCCAAGGTCCCGCGTATCTGGTATGACATCATCCATTACACCGATACCCTTACTCGGCTGCCGTTCACCCGGGAAGATAGGAGACTCAAGGAAGTAGTCACCATGTTACGCGATCAAGCCGATAGCGACGGTCGTTTCGCTTGCAAGTCGATATGGACGAAGTGGAAAGGCTGGGAGTTCTGTCAGAAGAAGGAGCCTTCCCGCTGGGTAACGTTCCTTGCTCACAGGATATTCAAAAGAATGGGGATTTAGTTCTGGTGGGCTTTCTTGCTCGACGACTGCAGAGGTTGCGCATCGAACCAATGTCATACTTGATTAACAACGCCTTGATGCGTAGAATCAAATCATGGAATCTCGATTACTCGCCTTGATCCTTTTGCTCGGAGGGACGCTGGAGCTTTCAGCAGACGAGAACCCGGCATTGGCCGAACTGAGCATGTCAGCGGTCGGCAGCACGGTTGCCGGTGCAACATCCTGGGGCGGCTACCTTTTATGGAGCTGGGGTTCTGCGGCAATAACTCCGGAGAGCTGGGATGCGACACTTGAGACCATAGGTCAGGTTGGGCTGTACGGTTTAGGATATGGTCTATTTATCCCGGCAGGAGCATCTACAGGCGTAATTACGGTTGCCATCGGCGCCGGCGATGAACACCACAGCTGGGGAGCCCTGTTAGGCGCCTACGTGGGTAGCGCAGCATCGGTACCCTTTGCGGTGATGACTATCGAAAAACCAACCTGGGGAAGGATAAGCCTTGCCGCCGCTTCGATTGTAATCCTGCCTCCTCTGTGTTCGTGGGCAGGCTACCGTTTGACTCCCAGGAAAGGAAGAGACGAGACCTCATCCTGCTCGAGGCTGGAGCCCTATTTTTCATATACTTCAGGCGAGTTCAGGGCAGGTGTTACTTTGAGATTTTGAGATTCTTAACACTTGACATAAAGGTACGAAAAGGTAGCATCTCGTAAGGACAAGGAGGAGACAGTGAAAGCTAACTTGTACGTCAAGCAAAGCCTAAATCTTAAATTCATACTTCCTGTTATTTTGTTAGGTTCTACATCGATATACCCACAAGAGGACAGGCAGTTCCTTGAAGTTTTTCGTGAAGGCTTATTTGATTACAAGGTGGAGGTTACAGACTGGGTACCCGGGGAAACATTCTTCGATCTGGGTGGTTATCATTACCTTTGGACCGGGGAAACCTGCATCGATTACTCGAAAGGGTACGCTACTCTTGAAATAGCCAACCAGGTAGTAGGCGTAGATTTGACCCCAGAGCAAAGCGGGGAACTTGATAAGATACTACGTAAGAAGGGTGAGATTTCAAATAAAGACATTGCTACGGCCCGAACCGTAAAGGTAGATACCTCATACTGGTTTAAGCTCAGTCAAATCCCGAAGATTCTTGCGCTGGAAGGCGGTCTTTCAGACAGGCTCCTGAAGAGATTAAAAAAACAAACCAGACTAAGGGGATTGTGGATTTGGGGAGAGGGCATAACCGATAAGGGGCTTTCCTATCTTGTCGATATGACAAACTTGTGCGAGTTATCCCTTGCGGAAACCTCGATAACCGATTCAGGTCTCCTGCACCTGGCTGGTTTAACCAGGCTCAGAAGATTGAGTATTACTCAAACACCTATCACGGGGGAGGGCTTTAGAGACCTTTCCGTCTTGTATCAATTGGAGTATCTGGATTTATCCGGCACCGGAATCTCAGATGAAGGTCTTATACGGATCGCAAATCTGGCAATCCTTACAGAGCTTAACCTTGAAGGAACCCAAGTGACCGGCACCGGACTCATTCATCTGGAAAACCTGAGTAATCTTCGCGAATTGAACCTTCAAAATACAAAAGTAACTTTCGGGAGCGAAGCCACGATAAATTTAAAGATGGCTTTGCCTGAATGCCATATTCTTTTTTAGGATATACGTCAGTATTTGAAAATTACATGACGTTTTGGAGTGCGTATTATAACTATCTCGATAATATGCAATAATCCGCGTTATCAAGTTGACGTAGACTTAGGCGTTAAAAAGTTACGTTTCAACCTATTGACACTGCACTCTCCTAACGTTAAAGTAGTGTATGCTGACAAAGATATACCTCATACGACATGGGGAGTGTGAAGGTAACCGCGAAGGTTTATTCAGGGGGCGTTACGATTTTCCCCTAAACGAGGTTGGTCGAAAACAGGCTGCCTCGCTGGCTCGAGTATTGAGAAAAGTGAAACTCGACGCGGTATACACGAGTCCGTTGAAGAGGGCCTTTGATACGGCCGTTGCTATATGTGAAGGCAGGGATATCGAACCTGTTATCGAGGAAGGCTTCAACAACATAGACCTGGGCACCTGGGAGGGTCGACCGAAATCCGAGATTGCAAATAGCTTCCCTCGCGAGTTCAGGCTCTGGCGCACCGAACCGGAAAAGCTTGCGATGGAAGGTGCCGAGACCCTTTCTGTGGTGCAGAATCGTGCGGTAAAGACCCTTGCATGCTTGACCGAGAGTCATCCCGGTGAAGTCATCGCGGTCGTGACTCACAGAGCCGTCCTAAAGCCTCTGATTGCAGGGGTCGTTGGAATCGGTGAGCCTTACTTCTGGAAGCTGCACCCTGAGACCGCCTCTTATTCGATACTCGAGTACACACAAGAAAGGGGATATGCATTGACGCTCTTCAACCAGACAACTCACTTGAAGGAGTTTATCCGTGAAGACATCTAGGATAACGTGCTTGACCCTTGTCCTCGCCTCATTGTGTCTTGGACAAACAGCGCTCTCAGGCCTTTACGAGAACGTCTTTAGCGTTCAGCGCCTGGACGAGGTGTCAATACTCGATATGAACGGAGTAGTCTTATCTGTAGATGCCGGTCTAGGTGAGCTGTCCTTCCTTCACGTCGACGCAGAGGCCAATCTTCCGTTCGGAGCAGTCCAGGCGAACCTCTTGGATTTTGTGCCGGACTCTCTGGCCGACCTTATCCCCGACTCCATGCGAATTGCTTACGACTACAGATTGAAACCAGGATTCAAGATCTCCAATGCGTACATGGCCCTCGTGAAGAATCGTCTGAGTGTTCGTATAGGCAAGCAGCCCTTGGCATGGGGCACTGGTTACGTGTGGAATCCTACAGAGATAATTGCGCCAAAACTCGCCTACGATCCATCATACCGGCGCGACGGTGAAGCGAGCCTTAAAATCGTCTATTCGTGGCGGCAAGCCGGCGGTATCGAGGCTATCGGTCTGCTGCGCGGAACGCCTGACAGCACCATGTTCGTCGGACGCCTCAAGGAAAACCTTTTCGGGGTTGACATAGCGGCAATCGGTGCACATCTCTGGGATACCACTATTATTCCGGGTACTACCCAGCGCAGGACATTGCTTGGCGGTCAGCTTGCAGGAGAGATAGTCAACGTAGGCTTCTGGGCCGAAGCGGGCTACAACCTTTACGAGGAAGACTCCCTGAGCTACGTAGAGATTGCGGCAGGGATAGACCATACGTTCACCTTCCGCACACATGTGATGGCAGAATACCTTTACTATGGACGCGGCTTCGAATCCGCTGACGAATACACTTTTAAAGCTTGGATCGAGCGTGCAGGCGCCTTGCGCAAGGCGATGGGCAGGCATCTCGTATACCTCGGCGCAAACCAGACGATAATTAGCTTCCACAGCGTGGGCCTATCTGCTATCATCAACCCTCAGGATGTCTCGGGGATGATAATCCCTTCGTTGAACATCAGCCTGGGTGACAACATAGATGCATCCATATTCGGCTTCATCTCCTTCGGTAGCGAAGGTTCAGAGTTCGGTGGAGCTGCGATCAATGGCGGGGTTTTGAGGCTTACAGGATACTTCTGATTGTTTACCGAGTATACCCTTGATTTAATGAAGCTTAAGCCAGATTCTCGCTTATTTTTGTAGTCACCTGGTCTTGACTTTCTGTGCTAAAGAGTATACTGGTTAATCGAAGTTATTTGTAACATGTGGAGAGAGCATGGCAGAAGAAAGAGTCAAGCAGCTTGAGACTAGATTGTCGACCCTTACCGATGATCCGGATACCGACGAAAACGGGTTAAACAAAGTCGATATTCTGATTAAACTCGCTTTTAAGCTATACCGCAACCAACCGGAAAAAGCTTGGTCGTACGGCGAGGAGGCGATGAGACTCGCCGACAAGCTCGGATCGGAGTCGGCCAAGGCCGGGGTTGATTTATTCTTCGGAACCTTCCATTTGACAAAAGGTGAAATCGACGAGGCTCAGGCGTTCATCGAGCAGGCGCTTGAACTGTATACCCGGATCGGCAGTCGTGAAAACATAGGACACTGCCACATGCGTCTAGGCGGAATTCACAAACAGAAGGGTAAGTTAGACAAAGCCCTGCAGTACACCAATTCAGGCGTGAAGATAATGACTGAACTGGGTGAGAAAAAAGCGGTTGCAGATTGTTACAATATTATAGCCCTGATTCATGACGAAAGAGGAGACTATTCAGAAGCACTCGAATTTCACCTTAAAAGTCTGTCTATAAGGGAAGAGTTAGGTGAAGTCCGGACCGCAGCTATGTCTTTGACAAATATCGGTCTGTTGTACGAACGTCTTACAAATTACGACCAGGCCCTGGAGTATTACGACAGGGCTTTGGACTCTTTTAACCAGATAGGTTTCAAACAAGGGATTGCCGCGTGTCTGGCAAATATCGGCAACATATACGACATCAGGGAGGAATATGGGAAGGCTCTTGACAACTACCTCAAAGCCCTGGAGAGGGGCAAGGAACTCGACGACCCCAGGGTGATTGCCTCCTGCCTGGGCAACATCGGCTGCAACTACATCATGCAGGAAGAGTACGACAAAGCCATTGAGTACGTCCAACCTTCGCTTAAGTTGTTTGAAGAGATAGGAAACAAAATAAATGTGGTAAATTGTATATTAAACCTCGGCCACATATACCTTAAGCAGAAGAAGTTCGATATAGCCCTGGAACAACTGCAAAAGGCTGTCAAAGATTCTAGGAAGTTGGAATCAAAGCACTCGGAACTCAAAGCATTCGAGTACCTTTCAGCATTGTATGAGGATAAGGGTGAACCGGAGAAGGCTCTTGAGTACTACAAACAATTCTCGGCACTACAGGCAAAGGTGTTTACCGAAGGCAACGCTGAACAAATGGCAAGACTCAAAGCTCAATACGAGACCGAAAAGAAGGAACGCGAAGCGGAAATCTACCGGCTCAAGACCGTGGAACTGGAAAGGTTGGTGGAAGAGCGAACCGCAGAGGTGGTGCGCTCGGCCAAACTTGCAACCATCGGGGTGATGGCGGCGGGTATCGCCCACCAGGTCAATAACCCGGTTGGGATTGCGCTCATGAACTCCGGGATGCTGCGCCGCATGCTGTACGAGGAAGTGGCATCCTTCTCCGATTTCCGCGCCAAGAGTCTTGAACTCCTGGATGAGGTGGAGAATGAGTTGCGCCGTACACGCAAGGTGGTTAAGGATTTGTTGGCTTTTGCCCGGGACAAGGAGCTTTCCATAGTTCCCTCGGACGTAAATCGGGTTGTGAAATCCACCATTGATCTCGCCAGGCGGCATATGAAGGGCGGGTTCACCATCCGCGCATCCCTTGACAAGACTCTACCTCTCGCTTCGATTGACAGGGAAAGCACCGAGCAGGTCATCCTCAACGTGATCCAGAACGCCTACGACGCCACCAATGGTGGGGGTAACGCGACGGTTAAAACGGTTAAGAGTAAAAAGAGAACGGTGGATATTGAGATATCCAATAACGGCCCCCCTATTCCCGAAGATGCCTGGGAGAAGATATTCGAGCCCCTCTATACCACCAAGCCCGAGGGAAAGGGCACCGGTCTGGGACTGTCGGTGGGCGCGATGATGCTGGGACGATTCGGGGGCAGGATATCGTTGAAAGCTAGCAACAAGAACAAAACCACCTTCCTGGTCGAACTGCCTCAGGCGAAGGAATCCAGGTGAGTCCGGAGTCCGCAGACCGGCTAAAGATTCTGGTGGTGGACGACGAACCCGGGTTTTTGCGAATTGCCGATAAGGCCTTGAGAGGTGAGGGATGCGAGGTTACCACCGCAGACAACACCACCCAAGCGCTGGAATACCTGGAGTCCCGGTTCTTCGACGTGGTGGTATCCGACGTCAAGATGCCGGGTATGGACGGGATTGAACTTGTCAGAAAGCTCCGGGTGCAGCGGCCTACCCTTGAGGTGGTAATGGTCTCCGGTCATGCGGACGCTCGTATGGCCATTGAAGTAATGAAGCTGGGGGTGTTCGACTTCCTGCTCAAACCCCTGGAGATCGAAGACCTGATTCGTGTCGTCTTTCGAGCGGCGCGGAAAGGTTATCTGGAAAAGAGGAATCTCGTGCTGGAGAAGGAACTCCAGCGCAGCAAAGGGACAGCAACCATACTGGGAGCAAGTGCCGAAATCGAACAGGTTCGTGCCTTCGTAGCCAGGGCTGCCTCGTCAGATCTCCCGGTGTTGATAACCGGGGAGTCGGGTACGGGGAAGGAGCTGGTTGCCCAGGCCATCCACGAGCAGAGCCCCCGCCACAATCAGCCATTAGTCATCGTGGACTCCTCGACCCTGCGCCGGGAACTCATCGACTCCGAGCTGTTCGGTCACGAGAAAGGTGCGTTTACCGGGGCAATAACCCGCAAGGCCGGGCTTTTTGAGGTGGCTGACAAAGGCACGGTGTTCCTCGACGAGATAGGTGAGCTTTCCTCCGAGAACCAGGCCTCGCTTCTGCGGGTCCTGGAAACAGGCACGTTCAGGCCGGTAGGCTCGGTCAAGGAAATCTACACCGACGTGCGCATCATTGCCGCCACCAACCGCGATATCCAAAAATGCGTTTCCGACGGAGAGTTCCGTGAAGACCTGTACTACCGCCTCAAGGGCTTGATCCTGCATATCCCGCCGTTACGGCAGCGTCCCTGCGACGTGGGTCCCCTGGTTGAGCATTTTCTTGACAGGTATAACGAAAAGACCTCAGGTTCGGTAAAAGTCTCAAAAGCTGCCTTGTGCGAGTTCGAAAAATACAAATGGCCGGGAAACGTCAGGGAGCTTCGTCACGTGGTGGAACTGGCCGCACTGTTGGCATGCGAGGAGGAAACCATGATCGAACCCCTGCATCTTCCCCAGGAGTTGCAGGGAGCTGCCCAATCCGGAGCATCTTCTCTGCAAACCGGCTGGTCGATTCCCGTCCCCGATTCCAATCCCACCTTCAGGGAATTCCAGTTGACTTGCGAACACGCCTACATATCCCGTTTACTCGCCGAGTTCGGCGGTAACAAACAAAAAGTGGCTCGTGCCCTGGACATCAGTCCTTCGGTCCTTTACGCTAAGCTGGAAAAGCTGGGCTTATACCACAAGAATAAGTAGACTCAGGGTCGCGCCAGACACTGAGGATTTGTACACCACAACCCGTCTGGTTCCGGGGCGGGTATTGGATTTCAGTATACTGATTATCCTGATTCCGACTACAATGTCCTGCGGTGATAAACCCGGTGAGCATATCAAGCTCGAAAATATAGTCACTTAACGATGCCGTCGAGGTTGGCCCTCAAATTGCATAATACACCCCCATGGCAGAACGTAGGAAGTCTTCCTCCGGGAAGATGCAGCGTATAGACGCCCTGGATAAGCCGGCGGATCAGGATAGACCGCCAGACCCGAACGCATCTAAAAGAGAAAAAAAGTACGTACGCTGGTATTCTGCCAGGAGCGGCAGGCCGAGAATCAAGAGCCTTGCCGACTTAAACCAAAACGACAAGGAGAAGCCGTGAAAAAGATAATATTGGTCGCAACGACCTTACTGATGGTTATCGGCATCACAGGATGCGGGGATAAACCCAAAGAGCTGGTGGCGGGAGTCCAGTACTTTCCGGCCGGAGAAGGCTACACCTGGGAGTATCGGGTAATCTCAAAGGACACCACCTGGACCGCGCCCAATATCGTGGTGGTTGTGGCCGACACATCCTATTACACCGTGACCTGTTCGGAGTCGGAGATGAACGACGGTACCCCGGCATGGGAGTTCAAGGAAGTCGGAGACGATGGAACCAGCTACGTGTACGTATGGATAGGCGACACCGAGATCGAGATCTACGACAGCAAATCGGATACTGAACCGGAAACCATGCCCGCCGAGATCAAGGTCAACATAAGTTGGGATCAGGCCGAATACGTGGAAGTCGGCGATCTGGGTTCGGGCACCACGGTTGCGGCCTACACCGTGGAGTCAGACGAGGAAGTAACTGTCCCTGCCGGTACGTTCACCGCACTCAAGGCCACCGCAAAATCCTCGGTGAGCGTGGGCGGCACGGTTAACGTCGATGCCGAGTTCTCAGAGTGGTACGATGCCGATGCCGGGCTGGTTAAACGGGTGTCTACGGCCGAAAACGATGTGGCCGGTGTGACCTATACCGGTGCTATGGTGACAGAAGAACTGATGGAATACAACACTCAATAAAAGCTGCACGCTTAGGGACCGGTCTCCGGGCCGGTCCCCCTACTCTGGAGGAGCAATGAAAAAAAAGATTGTCTTTCTCGCACTTATCGTCGGCATGGGGGCTGCGTCCCATGCCGACCAGGTCGTTCTCGATACCGGCAAGGACTCCGAGGTCTACGATCAACAGCCTGATATGTTTATGGGAGGCGATCCGGTAATCGAGATCCACGCCGACTGGGCTGACCCAGAAGTTCTTTGGCCGGCGAAAGGTCTCTTCTGGTTCGACTTAAGTGGATTGATCGGGATCGACTACATCGTCGACGAAGCGATTCTGGAACTTTACGTTTTAGAAAACAACATCCAGCAGGCACCTTTAGACATATTCAGATCTGCTGAGTCATGGCAGGAATCTGCGGTGACCTGGAATACCAGGCCGGGCGAGAATCACGCAATCTACGTGCGGGATACCCCCCCGGTGGGAACCATGACCGAACCGGCGTTGTGGAATCCCGACGTAACCGAAATCGTACAGTCCTGGTTCGACGGGTCACCCAATCACGGATTCTATATCGACGTTCCGAATACAGGGCCTGTTTGGGTCTCTGTGCTTCTGGCATCAAAAGAAAATCCTCATTCAGCCATCCTACCCAGGCTTCATATTAATTACCACACACAGGCTAATTGTAACGAAGAGTCCAGGAAGAACCTCTACCTTGATGTGCCGTCGGTTTGTAACGGTCACGTTGTAATTCGGTTTGGACTATCGACGACTACTAACGCCTCGGTCAGGATTTTCGATGCGAGCGGGGCATTGGTTGAAACGCTTGTTCAAGGGTCGATAGCCGATGGAATTCACTCGATACACTGGACCGGCGAACAAGGTGTATATTTCTTATATCTGGAGACAACGAATTATTGTGAAATCACCAAGCTGGTTGTGATGGAATAAAAAGGGTTAAGTAACCTCCTTTTACGTCCTCACGGGACGTAAACAATAACAAGGCCGCCCCTGTGCGGCCTTATATTAAGGCTTGACTTAGCCCATCAACCTTCTATAATTAAGAGTCCGTTTGTCTCCAACGACTTCGGGCAAGGAGTAAAAATGCGTTTATTCGTAGGGAACCTTCCCCGTTCCTACAACGAGGATAAGGTTCGCGAGATCTTCTCCGAGCATGGAGAAGTTTCCAATGTAGCGGTTCCACGCGACCGTTACACCAACGCCCCTCGAGGGTTCGCGTTCGTAGAAATGCCGAATGACGAGGAGGCCAACGCGGCCATAGAAGCCGTTCACGGTTCAGAACATGAAGGCCGTGAGATCAGAGTAGAGGAAGCCCGCCCGCCCCGCGAACGCCGCAGTGGCGGCCGAGGAGGCTTCAATAGAGGCGACCGCGATCGTAATCGCGACCGCTGGTAAACAGGATAAAGATGCTTTCTCGTCATTCTTGACCGTAATTTGATCGAGATCAAGAGAGAGTTCGAAAGGGCCGCCCTTATAAGGACGGCCCTTTGGTTGTGGTCTAAACTAGCTTGTCTATTGACCTTGACGCAACCTTTTTTTTGGCTATAATTTATGCTGTTGGTCGTCACAAACGATAAACGACCAAGGAGAACATAAATGAAACTATTCGTAGGGAACCTTCCCCATTCATACAATGAGGATAAGGTTCG
>JAFGSK010000009.1 GCA_016934635.1 Caldifarciminota bacterium | reverse complement strand
CTCCTTTGTAGTTTTTTTCCTGATTATACTTATCAGGTTTTGGATCCGCTATCCTATTTTCAACAGGCTATGGGACATCCCCGTTCAGATAGCATTTGGCACTGCTAAATGCTATCTGTTGATTTACTTAATCCACTCTACCCAGAGTTCCTCAGGATTCTCAGGGTCGACCTTGGCATCGAAGTGATCGCCGACCGCGATCCTGGGAACTATTATTCGGGAAACTACCTGCCGGTGGTTGGGAACAACGTAGGTGGAGTATTTCTCCTTTTCCACAAGAAGCTCAAACTCGAAAATGGGGTTGTAATTTACCATCTCGCCCGTGTTCTTTATAGCTAGTACTTTCACCTTCACGTCCTTGCCAACCGAAAGCAGTCTGTCCTTTTTGACCTGTGAGGATAGAATATTCCTGGCCCTTGAAAGGCCTGATGCCATCTGCTCCACCGGATTCTTCTTGTACCCGGGCATCTTCTCAACCGTGTCCATCATAGGCCCGAAGATAAGGGCTATGAGGAAGAACACACCGCCCATGAACGCAAGGCTGCCCGCTACGATAAGAAAGACTAATCTCAAATGAGGAAGAAGAAAAGAAACTGCCAGAGATACAATACCAAGTCCGACAAAAACAACCCCTGTTATCATGTATCTTTTTCTGAACAAGGCACCCTCCTTACATCCCGCTCTCTTGCAGGATTCAGGTTTAATACTAAACGATTAGTTCTTATTCAAATCACTTAACGTAACCAGTTTTTTAGTTCCGGATCAGGTGTTCATAAATTCATTATAGAGTATCCCGTAGCGGGTCCTTACTGGTTCGTTTTTGCCCATCCGAGCGACCCAGCCATTCTGAACTACCTGCCAGGTTCCGGGTTTTACGCCCTTCGACTCGGCAAAGGCGTTGACCGCTTCCACACCCATGACGTTGTTCTTGCCGAGAAGTGCAGTGATCTCTGCATACTTGTCAAGGGTAATCCCTTCGATAGGTTCCCACATTGGGTCTTGCATATCCACCGGTTGTGCAGCGGCTTGCTGATCTGCTTCCGCCTTTTTCTGCATCTCCTGCGACTTCTTGATGCTTTCGTTCGCATCTTCCATCATCTTACCGAATTTTCCTAGCATGGCTCCTCCTTTGGAGTTGTAGGGATTTTCCTTTATAGGACAATCCTTTGCAGTATAGATTAAAACGCCCGGCTTGTCAAGATTACATAGCTTGTCGATCCGTCTCGAGCCAGGTTGAATAGCGTACGAAGGATACGTGAAATTATTAATCTCCGGAACCGAAGATGTCTTCCAGAAATTCTTTGATCTTCTCCTCGTAGGCTTTACCTGCGGTATACGGAAGATCACCGTGCCCTGCGTCTTGCACCCAGAACGAATCCTTAGGTTCCACCGCACCCTCCCACAGCACGAGTGCGTGATTGTCAAAGGTTATGTAATCATCCATTTTACCATGCATCAAGAGAAGCGGGCATCCGATATTACAGATGCGCTTCTCCGAGTCATAATCGTCTGCTGAGACCACCCCGCCTGGTAAACCCAGCAGTCCTGAATCCTTAAGTAACGCGGAGGTCGAGGCCGGGCAAGATTCCAAGATAGCCGCTGCGGGCGAGGATACCTCTGCGGCGAGATAGGTTGTCATGTAACCGCCCAACGACATACCGTAGAATACGAGTCTTGAGGTGTTGATATCGATGACCGTACCTGAAATCATCTGATAGTAGGCCATCTCAGCGCTCTCGTAACAGCTCTCCGATGTGGGCTCCCCGGTCGAGCATCCGAAACCTGGATAATCGTATATGTATACCCTGTAGCCCATCTCCCACAAAAGTTCCACCTTATCCCAGTAATGATTGATGTTCTGGTAGTTACCGTGATTGTACAGGATGGTAATTATTGAGGTGTCCGGCTCAACGGTCGTATCGGTCACGGTATCGGGTTCCTGAAGCGCCCAGAACGAGTAGATGGTGTTTGTACCCGCGGTGAAGCTATCTGGGCGAATGAGTTGATCCGGGATGATGCCGCGATAATGTTCCCATTCCGTCATGTCTTCTTCCCTAAAGTATTCGTCAAGTTCGACATTGCGATAGTAGAAGGGCTCAAGTGAAAAGCAACCCGCCAAGGAAAGCACTGTTATCATTAGCACTATTCTTTCAATCATCATCGCCTCCTGGATAGAGACTTACACCCAGTAAGATCCCGAACGCACCTTGATGCCCGGGTGAGATTGGGAAGTTGACCACCCTGAACTCCGAATCTTCCAGAGGTGCATACCACTTTATCTCAAGCCCAAGACCGAGGTGATTGCCTATCTGGAACTCGGAGCCGACCAAGGCTGCCCAGGGTATGTAAGGCTCCTGGAGTTGAAAGAACGCCTGACCGCCTGTATAAACAAGTATTTTTTGATGAACGTACCATGAAGCGACCAGATCAGCAGAAGGGGCGGCCCCGACCCCATCCTGATTGAAGGGATTAAGCCACATCGTGGGATTGAGCCCTGCACAAAGACTTGGAACCCCCCGATTCTGTTCGAGGAATTCATAGCTCAGGCCCAGATCCATCCCGAAGGTTCCGAATATCAACATGGTTGGGTGTATGCCGATATGGGCCTCAAGGTTATCAACTATCCCCCACCGGTATCGTAGAACGGAGTAGGGCAAAGGCACGTCGGCAATACCGGGTAAGGTTGCCGCCGGTCCGCCCAGGGACAGAGCGAGCGCCCTTTCACCTGGTGGAAGCGTACGTACCGTAGAAACAGTACCGCAACCGGTAAGGAACACTATTATTGAAGAGAATAGTACGAATCGTTTAAACACTCGGCCTCCTTGGTTGAAAACAATAATAAGGAAAGAGGGCGTTTAGTCAATAGGACTTGTCAAAACAGCGGCAAGGATAAATTATGTTAAAGGGCTTTTGTAAATCTAAAAAAATTTGATTTCGGCAGAAGGATTACTGTAGGTTGATTGATTCATCCACCACTTAGGAGGATTCAACGAGTCGATTACGACCTGGTGAACGAAGTTTGACTGCCGTAGCTTTGAAGACAGGCACTCCTATCTGCCGAAACGAGTGAAGCCGAGATTGTTGTTTGGGCTTCAGTCCGTCTGCGTCTTTTTGAACCTCCGGTTCGCAAGCGTGAACCTCCGGTTCGCAAGCGTGAACCTCCGGGACGCAAGCGTGTCGAAGGAAAAAGGAGTAAAAGGAATAATTATCCTGAACATCGTTTGCAGACGTAGGCCAGCTTTCCGAAATCCCCTTCCGGTTTGGTGAAAGATATCTCACTATAGGGAACGAACGCACCGCAGTTCGAGCAGCGGATGGTCAGGTCGGACAGGTTAACCATACATCCCACGTCACCAGGGATTATCTTTACCTCCCTGCCCCTTTTCTTGAAATCATATATCAGCTTTTCTACGAACTCGATGCGGTAGTCGCCGGTGTTGCCCCAGAATTTGGAGACCACGTAAAGCCTGGCATCGGTTTCTGCTATGAGTCGCTCAAGCCCGGTGTAAGGAGTAGCTTGCATACCAGCACCACCGGCAAAATGAGCTGTAAGTATATCCGACCCCGTGGTTTCTCGCAGCAGACGTTCCAACTCGGCATAGGCCAGCTCATCACCTGATACGGCTTCTTTAGACGGTCTCGGTGCCGAAACCGAGAAGTGAACCATAATAACCTCGCAACCCCTCAATTGCTGAGGAGTTCCTTCAAAGAAATCGGTCTCAGACACGTAACCGATTCGGCGCCTCTCCCCATCCTCCAATCTCAGATTCAACACACAACCTACAGTATTGGGTTCAGGGCTGAGTTTTGCAGGAAAAACGTCAAGCTCTGCGGCCCCACCCATGAAGTACGAACCCTGATTCGGATCAACCTTCCTTATGTACTTGGGATTAACACCCAAGTCTACTAAAACGGGATTGTAGGACTTCTCGGTGTCCAGGTTGAGGTGAAATTGGATACCCATCTTGCTTTTCGTACTCAGATCGTGCAGGCGCCACTGGTTCTCCAAGTTAGCTATACTCGTAAGGTTTGCCGAATGCTCGATGTGATCCCTGGAAACCAGAACGTGCCTGACCTCCTTTATATGGAACCCTTCGGAAGCAAAATTCATTAAAAAATCCAACCCGGGGTCGATCACCAGACCTTCTTCACCTGCCTTGATAAAGTATCCTCCACCTCGATGGAAGTGCTTGCCGAACCTTTTATAATCGACGTAAAGCTCAACCGGCACGAAGGAAGACCAGCCTTTGAGAACGGCAAGAATGTCCTTGTATCCGGTGCCGCTCATTATTGCATATTCCGCGATCTTCTTCCTGTTGTCTGAAAGGATTTCCATGATGCGGCGTACCGGGTCCTCGGCATCCACCTGAGGTTTTTGAGACCCTTCCCCTTTAGCAGCCCCCCTTTTCCTCAAGGTCAGTCTCTGCTTGAGCTCGGTAAGAAAATACTCCACCCTATCCAACCTCGAAGGTTCATTATCCTTGTACCATTTTTGAGCCTTGTTTAGGTAGTTCTGAGCGCTGTCCAGTTCCTCTTTCCTTAAATAAGCCATCCCCATATTGAACCAGGCGTGTCCAGGGGTCTCGTAGTCAACGAAGGAAAGGGCCTCTCGATAGCACTCTATCGCCTTGTCGAATTTCCCGCTTTTAAGGTAGGCCACGCCCATTCCGTCCCATGTGTCCCCGCGGTCGTGGGAATCGGATGAATCCAGTGCCTTACGGAAGCATCTAAGCGCCTCCTCACAGTTGCTCTTTTCTAGGTAAGATCGCCCCATGGCGTTGTAGGCGAATCCCGGGGTGTCGTAGTCCGAAGACTCAAGGGCCTCCTGAAAACACCTTATCGCCTTATCGAATTCGTTTCGTTTCAGGTAAACCTCGCCCATATTGCTCCAGGTTTTACCCGCCGCATCGTAATCAGGATCGTCAAGGGCGCTCTGGAAAAGGTTGATAGCCTCTTTGAATTTCCCTGCTCCTGCCTGGGCCTGTCCCAGAAGGTCGTAAGCGTAACCGAGCAAGGAGATGTTGCGGCTTTTGACCAGGGATTCCAATTCTTCTACTGCCTCGGCGTATCTTTTCTCCATAACCAGAATCGAAGCGGTAAAAACTGCAGCGTCCTCCTTCCAGCCCGCTTCGTTGGCGGTTCTGTTACCCTCGCTGTAGAGCCTCTTTGCCTCTCCTCTCTTTCTTCTAATGTATGCAGACCGCGCCTGGTGGAGCAGGCGCTTGAGAGTATCAAGTATCTCGGTCTCCTTATCCAGTATGAGTATCGCCCCTTTGAATACCGCGGCATCTTCCCCTAACCCGGCCCGTTCGGCCATAATCCTACCCTTGTTTAGTACCCTTTTGGCTTCATTGAACGAACGGCGTGTATAAGCCAACTGACCGGCCTGCAGAAGCCGCCTCAGTTCATCATGAAGATCGACTGCCTTTTCCTCACCCTTCTTTTCGGGCTGATCCTTGGCCATAAACTCTCCTCACTATCTATCTTGTTGAACACAATAGATATAACCAACTTCTCGCGGATGTCAAGTCCATAAATACTTGACAAATCACATAAGCAGTGTAATCTGGTTTTAATCTAGGAGGAGAAAATGCACATGATTTTTGGTTTTAGTGGGGGGGCGGTCGGAATTCTACTGTTCTCAGTTATCACATCCGCAGCTGACTTGCAAACCGATTCCTTGCATACTATAGCCGACAGCTTGCGTGTGGCGGGCGATAGTTTGCTGGAATTGGAGCGCTATTCGGAGGCTAGGGAGGCCTTTGGTCAGGAAATCGAGGCTCGAATTCGAGTAGCCGACACTTCCGGCTGGTGCCGGGCGTTAAATGACAAATCCGAGGCGCATTGGAAAGACGGCGATACCGAACAAGGACTATCTTTGGCCCAGGAAGCGTTGGATAAGGCTCTCGCGGCCTTCGGGGAGCAAGATACGTTAGTGGCCGACGCCTATACCAACTTCGGAGGTATCTATAAAACCCTGGGGTCATATCCCAAGGCGCTTGAAGCGTTAACCAAGGCTCACGAGATCAGGTTGGCCGTGTACGGTCCCGATCATCCGGAGGTTGCATCGAGCTTCAGTAACATCGGCATCATCCAGCGTAACATGGCAAACTTTGAAGAAGCCCTGAAAAATCACGAGACCGCCCTGGACATACGCCTGAAGGTTCTCGGGGAAGATCACCTGGATGTGGCATTTAACTATCAGGATATCGGTATCATTTACTACGAGCTGGGAGAATTCAATCGCACCCTTGAGTATTTCCGGAAGGCATTGGAGGTTTTGAAGAAAGCGCTCGGCCCTGAGCATCCAAAGGTTGCCGGAACCTACGGCAACATCGCGGTAATATACAGCAGGCTCGGGGAATACGAAAAGGCCCTTGAGTACTACGAGCGCGCCATGGCCATCCATATCAAGGCTCACGGGCCCGAGCATCCGGTGATAGCCTCCACCTACAACAATCTGGGTAATGTGTACACCGATCTTGGGCTTTACGACGAGGCGTTAGAAAACTACCGGAAAGCCTACGAGATAAGGGTCAAGGTTTGGGGACTCGAGCACCCGGAGATCGCTACTGACTACAACAATCTCGGTATCCTGTACCAGGACCTGGGGGATTACAAAAGATCACTCGCTTTACTGGACAGCGCCCTTGTAATCCGTTTGAAAGCTCTCGGCCCGGATCATCCGGACGTTGCCCTGAATTATCAGAATATCGCCACGTCCCATATGCTGCGTGGTGATTATCAGGCCGCGTTCTCCGACTACGAGCGAGCGCTTGAGATTTATGTGAAAAACTTTGGTGAAGACCACCCTGACGTGGCGTTGGTACTCGGTAATCTGGGTACGTTATACAACGATCTTGGCTCCTACCGGAAAGCCCTTGAAGCTTTTGAACGCTCGCTTGAGATTTCCCTTATGGTGTGGGGAGAGGATCATCTGCGGATAGGGGTAATTCATTCCAACCTCGGCAACGTGTATGACAATCTTGACGACGACCAGAAGGCCTTGGATAGTTACGAGATTGCCAGACAGATATTTGCGGATATTTTGGGCGAAGACCACCCCTTCACCGCCGCATGCAACCTAAGTATAGGTAACATCTATAATAAACAGGGGTCTCACAGGAAGGCCCTGCGATACTATAAAGAAGCCGTTAAAACTATGGAGCAAGCCTACGGTGCACCGCATCCGGACGTAGCCTCAGCCTACAACAACATGGGCAAAACCTACTTAGACCTTGGGAAATATCAAAAAGCGCTGGTAAGCTACAGACATTCTCTGAATATCATCACACAAATCCTGAACCGGAACCATCCTGATATTGCCCGAACTTACTTCGATATCGGCTCAGTTTACCGAATCCAGGGCGACAAAGACCTTGCCCTTTTCTATTTCAAACGCTCGATAGAAACATTCGAGCAATCCCGGTCGGTGATAGAATCCGAGGAACTGCGTGGATCGTACACGGAGACGGTTACCGATCGGTACGAAGAGATCATCTCGCTGCTACTCGAGATGGGAAAGCCACAGGAAGCATTCGAGTACCTGGAGCGTTCAAAATCTAAGCAACTGAAGGATGCAATCGAAGAAAGCTACGATGTAGAGCTAGGGCACGGGGAAATAAAGGAGAAGTTAAATGAGAGCAAAGAACTTGCAAATAAAGTTGAGGCGGTGGAAAGCCAATTGCTTGACGAAAAGCTGAAACCGGAAGACGAACGCAGTAAAAGCAGGTTGGACAATCTTTCCGAGCTTCTTGCGGAAACCAAGGCCGAGTACTTCAGGGTGGTGGCCGAGGTTCAGGCCGATCCGGATTACACCTTTGCCGTTACCGTGGACCCGATTCAGATGGGCGGGGTAAAGAACGAGTTACCGGATGACCATAAACTCCTTATGAGTTATGCAGGTTCTGACAAACTCTACCTCTTTCTGGTTTCTCAAGAAGGCTATCAGGTTCGTTCGGTACCTGTGACAAGGGATTCTTTGGAGAATCTGGTGACGAGTTGCCGGGAGCTTTGCTTTGACAACATCACGAGGCTTCACCGTAAGGGCAAGCTTCTGGATTGGACATGGGCAGACGACGGTTCGGAGTTCTATTCAGAGGAGGTCGAACCGTTCTTAGATTTACTCACTCAACTCTATTCCTATCTCATTCAGCCTGTCGAAGATGAGCTAAAGAATGCGAAGCTCGTGACCTTTATCCCCTCTGGCAAGCTCTACTATGTACCCTGGGGTGCGCTTCTCGCTCCTGCTACCATCAATGACGACGAATTAGTCTTTCTCTCCGAGCGATACAACTGGAACGTATTAACATCTGCCGAGCTGCTGCGTTGTATTCAGCGCAGGGAAGACATATCCGTGAAAAGCGAGCAACACTCTGCGGTACTCGTGGGTAATCCATTGGGTGCGAACCTTCCTTTTGCCGAGACTGAGGTCTCGGCCATCCAAGAAGCTTACCCGAACTCCACTACACTCACAGGCGCCTCCGCCACCGAACAGGAATTGACCAAAGTTACACCTGATAGTCGGACGCTCCATCTGGCAACCCACTGCATCCTGGATACGGACAGCCCCTGGGATTCCTACATTCATCTTGCCCGCACCGAGGAAACGGACGGTCGCTGGACCGCAGCCGAGATCTCAGGTCAATCGTGGGAAAACATGGAACTGGTTACACTTTCGGCGTGCGAGACCGCTATAGGCGGCCTTAGGCCGGGCCTCGAGTTCGAGAGCATGGCCAAGGCATTCTCTCTGGCGATGGAGGGACCGCCTTCTATCATTGCGACCCTTTGGCCTGTCTCCGACGAATCAACAAAGGAGCTCATGGTGACCTTTTACGAGGAGTTGAAACTCAACCCAAAGTCCGAGGCGCTGCGAAAAGCCCAGCAGAAGCTCATCCGTAGCGGGAAGTACTCCCACCCCTTTTTCTGGGCCCCGTTTATACTGATAGGGGAATGGCGCTAGATTCTGGAAAACCGCACCTGTGAAGTTCCCGAAGGGAACTTCTTAAAGACTTCCGCAGGAAGTCTTAGGGCTCCCTTCATTTTAATCGGTGAGTGGCGCTAACCGCTCATAGCTGACCGCGAACCGCTGACAGCCGACGGTTTACGGCTTACCATTGGGTGAAGTTCGATTTATCGAACTTCTTATATATCGACTCCGTCGATATTAGGGGTCTTCACATGGGGAAAAAGGACCCTTGTAGGATAAAAAAAGCGGCCACTCGGCCGCCTATCTTGAATCTCTATGTTATCTTACTGGTTCTTCACATGATTAACCAGTACGTCAAGAACCCGCACCAGGTTGTCGCGCAGTTCCCGGCGGGTACATACTATATCCACGAATCCGTGGTCCAGGAGAAACTCGGAACGCTGGAATCCCGGCGGCAGCTTCTCGCCAATGGTCTGCTCGATGACCCTGGGGCCGGTAAACCCTAAAAGTGCACCCGGTTCGGCGATGATTACGTCGCCCAACGAGGCGAATGAGGCCATCACCCCGGCCATGGTGGGGTGAGTCAGGATGTTGATGTAAGGGATGCCCGCCTGCTTAAGAAGTGCAACCTCGGCCGAAGTCTTGACCATCTGCATGAGGGAGAGGATTCCTTCCTGCATACGAGCGCCTCCACCGGAGGCGGTAAGCATGACAAACGGTATTTTCTCTTTCAGAGCCAGCCTGGCTGCGCGGGCAACCTTTTCTCCTACCACAGAACCCATACTTCCACCCATGAAACCGAAATCGGTTGCGGCATAGATAACCGGAATGTCAGCTATCTTGGCTCTGCCGGAGATTATGCCTTCCTTTATGTTCGTTTTCTTGACCGAGGTCTTGTACTTCTCCTTGTACTTGGGAAAACCCAAGGGATCTGTAGGTACCAAGTTCCTGTCAATCTCGTCCAACTTACCGTCATCCAAAAGCAACTTGATGTAGGTTTGGTGATCTATCCGGAAGTGAAAGTTGCACTTCGGGCATATCCAGTATGATTGATCGAGTTCCTTGCGATAAAGGATTTCTCCGCAGCTTTCGCACTTGAGCCACAGCCCGTCCTCAAGCTTGATCTTCTTTCTAGCTGGACGCAGGTTCTTGCGGGAGAACACGTTACTCGAACCTATCTTTGAGTTTCTCCAGAACCGCGGGTAGAGTTGTGTATTCCATATCGCCGTGAGGGAGTCGACCTGGCTCGAACGGACCGTGTCGACGCAGGTAGTCGGCTATCTCATTGGCTGTCTGGCGAGCCTTATCGTACGACGGATCATCGAACATGTCGCGGGGACCTATGAGCTTACCCTCGGCAAGCTGAAATCCGGCTGCAATAACTCGTGGAGGGCCGTCGAAGCGTGTAGGGGTCGCATTGCCAAAACTCACCGGCATCATTGGTCCGTTGTGGGAACCGCGCATCCAGCCGGAAACGACGTGGGGGAAGCTGAACGGTTCCATAACCTCACCTACCGCGGGCAGACCCGCCTGGGCTCGAACGATCATCACCGGGTCGTCCTTGCCCACATACTTGCCTGCAATCAGGGCCAGCTTCTGGGTCGAGGCCTTGGCTGCCACGAAGCCGTCCTTGCGGTATATGGTGTCCACTACATACTGTTCGTGGCTGCCTATGAGGGCCAGAAGATCATACATCTCTTCAGGGGTATTCAGCCGGACCGTCTTGCCGGCCTTGGGGTCGTTGATCTCGAATATAAACCCGTCGTGCATAGATGAATCTATCACCAGGCCGGCGGTGTTGAATGGATCTGCAAAAATCTTGTAAAGAGGGTAGTTCCAGGCGCCCGGGGATGTCTTATCGGCCATGAAGATTAAAACGGGCTCGCTCTTGCGTTCCTCGAACTCCATCTCTGCACAACCCGGTCCCATGCCTTTCACGTTGCCTGAAAACGCATCTGCCAGAAGGTCCTGACCTGCCCCGTAGAGCTTGAGTTTCTTGGCAACCTCGGTGCCTTCAACGAAGGTATCCCAGGCCAGCTTGTGAATCACCTCGGCATCTGTACCGTGGGTGTGGGTCATAATGAGTTCCAGGTCGTCACCACAGGCGAGAACCGAAAAGTCTATGAGCTTTCCTTCTCTCTTCGCCGCATCGAGCATCGTCTCTGCCTTTGCCATCACCTCAGGATGAGATGCCGAGTGTCCTACGTACCCGCCGATGTCGGCCTTGAGAACTGAAAGCGTTATCTTACTCATTTATCCTCCTTCAGGTTTCCACTGAGTAGAACTTGGACTAGTAGTTTAGTGCACGGATTGCCGATGTCAACCCCACCGATCTTGAAGCTAGGAGTGCTCGGACTTTGCACTCTAAGTTCTGACATTAAAAAAAGCGTTTGTCTGCGTTCCGGCGGTTAGCGTTCTAATCGCCTTCTTCTTCGTCCTCGAACAGCGCACCAGGGCTTATGTCGTAGCCGATAATCCGCCACTCATCACCTCTCTGGATGAGTCTATATCGACAACCCCACTTCTCACCGCTCTCAAGGATCACGGTGCCTTTTATCTCTGCCGAGGCATTCTCGCCGGATACGCTGACACTTGTAAGATTGAACGACATGATGCGGTAGTCGTCAACGTGGGTTTTGAACTGCTCAAGGGAGAGTTCTTCATTAAGGGTAGGGGCGTGAAGTGCATAGGCTTTCTCGTAATCCTTGTCCGCCCATGCCTTAAGGTGTTCATTCACAACTTCCTTGGGCGCGTTCAGCATCCCGCAGCAGGAAAGTGCAGACACAGTTACTACGATTGACCCTATTAATAGAATCGTCTTCTTGGCCATTTTGTCTCCTTGGTTTCGATTTTGATACTTTATCCACAGGGTAAGGTAAGTCAAGTGCATAACATTTGACAGACGATGAAGGACGCCTATATTACAGGTACTGCACAACCAAGGAGGCGAAAGTGTCTATGACATCGAGAAAAATCGCCGCAGCTCTAATTGGCTTATGTCTGGTTTCTGTTCTAGCTGGATTTAGCCAGGCTGCCGAGGGGGATGAACTGGTAAATGAAGGTCTTTCCAAAGCTGTGGAGCTCGAGCCGGAAACAGACATCTCCAAACTCGAGGTTAACGAAGAAGGATTGGTGAATCTTACCCCTACACTAAAGGAGTTATGGGCGTCGTCCACCCTGCCCCGGTCATCGGCGGCAAGCTACGAGGTTACAAATCTGATCGACGGCGATCCTTCGACCGTATGGTGTGAAGGCGCTGAAGGTGACGGCACAAGAGAAGTTATCTATATCACGTTTTCAAGACACGTAAGGGTAACCCGCTTCGGTATCATACCGGGTTACGATAAGGGTGATCGCTGGACCAAAAACCTGAGGGTTAAAAACGGTCATCTCATCTTTTACTCAGATAAGACCAGCCTGACATACGGCAAGGATTTTACATGCAAGGACAGCCGAAAGATGCAGTACTTCGATATGGATCAGGAGTTCTTTTCAGATTGGTCCATCGAACTGCGCTTTTCGTCGGTTTACTCCGAAGGTGCGAAATATGATGACCTCTGCGTCGCCGAGATAGAGGTCTGGGGGGAAGCGCTGGAGTAAAAAATCAAGCGGAATCACTAAGCTCTATGTAATAAATTTCACAGGGCACTAATTTTGTAAACACTTGACATAGCCCTCAAAATTCAATATAGTAAAATATGGGAAAGAAATCCATTGAAGTTTTCGTAGAGCCTGAGGTGCTTATTTGGGCCAGGAAAACAAGAGGAAAACGGGTCGAAGACGTTGCGAGAAGGCTTGGGAAAAAAGAAGAGTTCATAAGAGAATTAGAAACCGGCAAAGGGAAAATACGTCTAAGACAATTAGAGATTCTTGCCAATTTTTACAAACGCCCACTTGCAGCTTTTTTCCTATCAAAACCACCGGAAGAACCTTCACCACCTAAAGATCATCGAACCTTCCCTAGAGGAGAAAGTAAGGAGGGATTCTCGGAAGATACATTATTGGCTATACGTAAAGCTCAATTACTTCAAGATTCAGCAACCGAATTAGCATCTGCTCTTGGATATGAAACTAAAGCTCGAATTGGTAAAGCGTATATCTCTAATGATTCTGAAGTTCTTGAAACTCTTGCGCTTAAAGAAAGGAAAAGATTGGGTATAACAGTCGCTACACAATCTCGCTGGTCAAAAAATTACGGAGCACTGAATGAGTGGAAGAGAAGAGTTGAGAGTCAAGGAGTTCTGGTGTTTCAGATGAGCATGCCTCCTGAAGAAACCAGGGGATTTTCAATCGCGAGGGGAGGTATTCCTGTGATAGTTCTTAACTCAAAGGAACATCCAAATGCTAGAATCTTTTCTCTCTTTCATGAGTATGCTCATCTCTTAATTGAAGAAGGAAGTATCTGTGATATGAAACACAGTACTCACTATCCAGTAGAGTCATTCTGCAATTACTTTGCCGGTGCCTTTTTAGTGCCTCGCGATGAATTACTTAAGCATGAACTTGTAAAATCTAGTAATTCGCTGATAGAATGGAATCAAGAAGACATCGAGGAACTCTCAACTTATTTCAAAGTAAGCTGGGAAACTATTCTAAGGCGGTTATTAATCTTAAATCGAACAACAGAAAAATTCTATCAAATGAAACGAGACCAATGGCAGAAGGAATATAAGGAAAGGGAAAAGAAACAAGGTGGTGGTCAACTTTCACCTGGAAGATGTTTCAGTGAGAATGGAGCCTCTTTTGTGTCCATTGTCTTAGAAGCGTATAGAGAAGAGAAAATTTCTTCTACAGACGTAGCTGAGTACTTAGGTGTGAAATTAAACTACTTGCCAGCCATCGAACAGTTAATGCTCGAAAGAGCATAACCATGAAGGAATTACCTCTAGGATATGTGATCGATACTAATTCGTTGATTGATTTATACCGCAGATGGTATTCCAGAGATATTTTTCTCACACTCTGGGAAAAATTTGAATCACTCATTACCCAAGGTCTAATGATCTCTTCACTTCAAGCCTTCAAAGAGATAGAACAGAAGGACGATGATCTTCTGAAATGGGCGAAAACAAATAGGGATATGTTCAAGGATTTGGATGCAATACAAGAAAAGTATCTCAGGAAGATTATGAACGAACCCATAAAGGGTTTTAATAAGGGGCTTGTAAATATCCGGAAACTCAAATCAGATGCCGATCCATTTGTAATCGCTTTGGCTAAAGCAAAAGGTGGGTAAGTCATTACATCTGAAAAGCCTATTTCTCCTGACCCAAATGCACGTCCATCCATCCCAAATGCATGTAAACATTATGGGGTGAAATGGCTTTCTCTTCCTGATTTCTTCCGGGAGCAAAAGTGGCAGTTTTAGAAAATCAAAAGTCCACAATCCTCCTAGCTCCGGCGAAGCGTTTCTCCCAGTAGGAGTTGCCTACCCAGGTAACCACAACCACGCCGTAGCTCGACGATGCGTGGGCCATCTTCCCGTCCCAAAGGTAGATACCCACGTGATTTATCTTCTTGTTTCTACCGGTCTTGAAGAACACCAGGTCCCCCATCTTCAACTCCTGCCTTCTAATCGGCTTGCCCATCTTGGACTGGCTGTAAGCGCCGTGTGGAAGGTTCACTCCGAAGCGCTTGAATACGGTCATGGTGAATCCGGAGCAATCGGTTCCTTTAGGCGTGGAACCGCCGTAGCGGTACGGCGTACCCTTGAACCGGTGGATCTCTGCGACCAGGGCGTCACGTTCAGGCGTCCTGATGCTGTAACGGGACACACACCCTGAAAGCACGGCCATCCCCCCGACAAGTATTAATGCAAACCCCTTAACCCCAGATCTGCCGACCACCTACCCCCCGGCTATTCTTCCTGGAGCAGGGCATCGATCTCGAAGCCGAGTATATCTTTTATGTCAGGAAGGAATCCTACGTGTTGATACTGAAGGTTCCCCTGTCGATCAATGACGACATTTGTGGGAACAGCCGTCACCTGGAATATCCTCGATGCCTCGATACCCGGCTGCTCGTACATAACCGTATAGATGAATTCGTTGTCTTTTAAAAATCTCTCAACCTTATCCTGGTTGTCGTATGTGATACCGAGGAAAACCACATCCTGAGAATCCTTGTAGGCATCAACCAGCTCATTGAGTTCAGGAATCTCCTGCCTGCATGGTACGCACGTGGTTGACCAGAAGTTGAGAGCCACGACTTTTCCTCTGAACTGGCTAAGATAAACCGTATCACCTCCCGGGCTAATCAAGGGGAAGTCCATTACCGGTCTATTGACTCGAAATCTTAGGGATATTTCCCGGCTTGCTACATCCAGCCAATCTTTGAATCCTTCTCTTGATCCGTGCTCGACGGTATAGATATCGGCAAGCGCCACCGCATAATCACGATTTTCAGGATCTGCGGCTAACAGGTTCAGCAATGCCGTCTTGCGACCTTCAAGGTTTCCCGCCTTCTCACTGGCGGTCAAAAGCCTTGTGTAAATCGTCTCCTCATAACCCGGTAAAAGAATTTGAAAGGAATCCGCAAGTAGGAAATTCTTAACCGCATCATCGAAATCACCCGATTTGTAATCAAGCCAACCAAGAGAATTGTAGATTAGAGCTTTGTTCGCCATTAGAATCTTCCAACGTTCATCGAAATTCTCCATAACCAAGAGGTGACGATAACGATCCATATTAACGTATGCAAGTGATCCTAAGAGGTATTTACGAGCCTCGGCGAAATTTTTTCCCTTCTGTGCCGCTACCTCTGCAAAATCAATTGAAGGCTGAGGGGAATCAGTTATCTTGATGGCTTTGCGAAAGTAACCAGTGGCTTTCTTCCAATCACGATCTTTGTAGTAGTAGGCCAGACTCATATTGAGTTCAACATTATCAGGATAGCGTTTCGACCATTCCTCAACCTCTGCCGCCCACTCAGAAGAGGGCTGACGATACTTCATCTGAAGGTAATTCAGCAATCCTGCAGTAGGAATCTTTGTAGAAGGAAATTCCTCAAGCAAATCAGACATCAAAGCTTCTGCATGAGTGATATTGTTGTTCTCCATCGCATAAGTGATTACAAACAGGTAAGCTGCTTCTCTAGCCTTTCCCTTTAGCAACGGGAATATTTCTCGTTCGTAGTGATCCAGGCGACCCGGTATCTGAGAAAGGGCAAGATAAATAGTACTCTGATATACACTCCAGTAAGGACTCTCAGGATATTTCTCCGCACAGATCTTCACAAGTTTCTCGCCTTCAGATAGGTACTGCAATGTGGAAAGTTTAAACTCCAATGCGGTAAAGTGAAGCATCTCCGACGAATCTGGTTCGGCTGCAAGTAGTGAATCGAATTCTTTCGCCACACTTACTTCATCTATTTCACCAGCCATCAGCTGCAACTGCCGCATCTGGGCAAAAGCTTCCCAGTTCATCGGATATTCGATAAATTCTTGTTCAAGAAGCTTACGTACCCGGTCGGAATCACCACCCATAGGTGACAGGAGAATAAGCCTCGCAAAGTTGAGATTCGTTCTAAATCGAGGCTTCCCAGATGCCTCGTAAATCGGTACTCCGATATGGCTCCCCCCCTCATCGAGCAATATCCCTTTGGAATCTTCTATCGTAAATGCCATGAAAATGGCATCGATAGGTATATTATAAGAAAACTGCCAGCCTTCGGAAATTGGTTTACCCGGAATTATTGCCGCTAAAGTAGTATCAGGCATGAAAACTGCTAAAAGCATAACCGGATCTTCACAAGGACGATCAAAGTCCGAGACAGTCCACGATATCTCCTCTCCAGCAACAGGTTTACTGGTACTGGCAACAGGTAAATCGGCGGCAAAAGCCACCCCGATAGCTATGCACATCAGTGCAATTTTTCTCAACACAGGACCTCCGATGAGTTTAAAAAAAGTTTAAGGGTCATTATAGGTTACTATTAAGAAGTGTCAAGGGAACGCATTCCCCTCAGAACTTCTTTTCCCCCCTTATGGATGAATGGATCGGCTATTATCCCAAGATTACCAGAATAAGTATTACCGCCCCTACTACAAGAGCACAAATACCCCCGATAAGGTAGAATAGCAAGGTCCCTTTTGAAAATCTCGATATCAAATCACGAGAGGTACGTTTTAGGATAAACACACTTCCCAGGAGAAGACAGTATACGGCAACTGCTACTCTCACTAAAAGCCACGATTTAATCACTCCCGCAAGCCAAAGTACGGCAAGAACCAAAACTATCGCCCCGGTTGCGACGATAAACCAGTCCAAGGCGTCGCTTTTTACCTTCCCTTTGTCCTTCAACTCGATGTCCGGCGTGTCCTTATCAGGCATATTCGCTCCTATTCATAAAGGTATCCTACTCATCTCGCTCGAGGTGTCAAGCAAGGCACAATTCTGGCTTGAGGCTGGTATCGAAAATAGTCTCGATTATCCTCGGAGGTTATCGCGTAATGCACGGGTAGTCATAGAGAACGGTAAATAATTAATGAGAATTTCATGTAATCTGTCAACGATTGCAACGAAATTTTCGAAAGATGACGATTGTAAAAAAACTAATTCGAGGCTTTGTGAAGTTCTTCAAACTGCTCAAATCCATGGTCTCTAGATATTTTGATTCCAAATACTGTAAAGTGGAAGCCTTTTACTAATGGAGTGGTAGGCGTAACTTCTACTTTCCCAACCGGGCAACCGCCATAATCTGGGTGCCAGGGAAGTATCGGCTTAGGATGTCACGATAGTTATCACCACGGGCAGCCATCGCCATGGCTCCGTACTGACACATCCCTACCCCGTGTCCGTAGCCGTGCCCGTGGATCAAGAGCAGATTCCCCTTCATCTCGACATCGAATCGGTTGGTCAGGGGCTTTTTTCCGAAAAGCTCCACCGTCTCCTTGACACCGAAGAGATGGGATTCAGGGTCGTAGAACTTGAATCCCTTTACCGGAAGCATTGCGGTATCTCGCACCAGGATGACCGAGTCTGGTAGCTTTCTGAGTCCGAGTTTAGCTGCGAGGGTATCAAGGCTTACAGTATCTTCCCAGGAGTAAAGAGGGGATATCGAACACAGAGTATCTACTACACGCTTGTGGTATGGTTCGTCCTTGGCACCTTTCCATAGATCGGAAGGCAGGATAGTCATTCCCCCGCAGGTGGAATGGTAGTATATGTTGGCCACTTCACCGTTATAGCCCAGGACCAAACCTTCGGTTTCCTTCACCGCCATTATTGCCCCCTGGTCAGCAGCCATACCTCTGTAGACCTGTGAAAGTTGGCTGTCCAAGAGATCGTAGCCGGCATCGTGGTCGCCCATATTTTTGTAGGCATAGGTTCGGGCGGCAATTGCTTGCGCCTTACGCGCCTCTATTCCTCCTTCAGGCATCTCCGAGGTTACAACCGACGCAAGGTAGGTCTCCTCTGACACGTAGTTCAAGACAAAGAGTTCTCCGTCTGAGGCGAAGAAGGTGAACCCGCCTGAATAGCTTCTTTGGACATTACCAGCGGTAAGGTGGTAGCGTTTTTCCCCGATTGCCTGGAAGTAGCTTTCCTCCTTCCCGTCTACCATAAGGGAGTTGGCTCTGGCCTTTATGGTGTGGGTCCCTTCTTCTGACGAAATTTTAACCTCGATCGGCTTGAAATCAGCGAATATGCGGATGGTGAACGTCCTCGACACTGAAATGAGGGACAGGACCAGCAAAAACTCGCTCACGCGAAGCTCTCCAGAAACTTGGGCGGGAACTCACCCTCTCTGAATAATCCCAGGAGTCTTTCCAACTCGGCTCTTGCCTCGGAGGCCTCTTCGGCGGAGATCCATTTATTTCGTACCGCCTCACTGAACTCATCCTCGTCGAGCACGGTAACCTTGGAGCGGTCAGGCGGTATCCACAAGTCCAGGAACAGATCCTTGGTCCAGTATCCGTCTTCCCGTTCCACCGACGGGGTATTGATGTCCGCGTAGTATCCTGTGAACGAGCCTTCGGGTGTGTAGACCCTTGCCACATCGTGCCAGAGCCTGCGGTACTCGGCGAAGATCGCGCGGTAGCCGTTATCGATGACCTTCTTTCCGTCTACCTTCAGGGGCTTGGAAGCACCCCATAATGTGTGGGCGGTTACTATGACCTCGGAGTCTTTATAAAGCAAGTCGGTTTGGATTTCAAGCTCCCTCGACGGCGGGCGAAAATAGTAGATAATATACGGCTTGGGGTTACGCATGTCGCTCCCATGTGACAGACCTTCTCACAAGTTAAGTCTAATTGAAAAATCTACAGATGCAAGCAGATTATATGTAATTTTGGGAGAAGAAAAGGGTTCGTCTACGACGAACCCTCAATATCTTTGTTCTGCTATCTTTTTGCCCCCAGGTAAAAAGGAGCACTTATTAAAATCTCCAGCCGAAGTATACCGGATACCGGATCGGTATGGGGAGGAAGGCCAGAGCCCCCTCCTTTGCTCCGATGCCCCAGGCAATCTCACCCTTGACGACGAAGCCTAAAGCTTCCAGGGTCAGCCCGAAGCCTGTACCTGTAAGAAGGCCGTCGCGGGTGTCCTCGGATATCTTGGCGAGGTAAAGAGGAGGAAGCCCCGGATCATGGGCAGCTCCGATGTCGAAAAAGAGGTTCCCGCCCACCTTGAACTCGCCTATTATCGGAAGATCGATACTCCAGAAGTAGCGACGCAATTCAAGCGAGGCAACGGTTATACATTGGTTGACCTGAGAGGTATCTGCCCAGCCGCGAACCCGACGAGCATCACCCAGATAGACGGTATTGTATACAGGGATCGAATCCAACTGCTGGTAGGTCCAGATGTTACCTGCTATTACGGTCTTGCCGACGGGATAGTATCCTGCAACCGAAAGTGAGCAGGCGCGCTGGATCCGGTAGTCCTCCTTAAGTCCTGGATTATAGGTGAACGATCCCACTACCAGCACACCCTTGGTCGGGAACAGCGCGTCGTCGCGGAAGTCGAGCATGAATCCCGGCTGGAAGTACAAGGACTGATCAATAGAATCGGCACAGAAGGTCGGCACACATACGGAATCCGGGGCAAAGGACTTGATGCGAAGCCACCCAGACTCAAGGAATAAAGTGAGCGGCCGCCATGGCCTTACCGATTGTTTGTAGAAGACTCGGTTCTCGCGCCGGGTTATAGAAGCGTCCTTGCGCCAGACCTCGAAGTAGCGGTAACCGAGCTTCTCGCCGTGCCAGCGGTTGTATGTAACGGGTAGGTGAAGGTTAGCATATAAGTTATAGCGGGGTGTAGTCCTAACCTTGAACCCGATGTCCCCGCCCGCATCTATCTGAAGTCCCTTGCCGAGGAGATTCGGGTAGAGAACGCCTCCGCCTATGTACCAGCCTGAGGAGGCGTCGACACCTATGGTCGGGTATGGAAGCGGGAAGGAAAACTCGGTTACCTCAACACTGACATCAGATTCCGAACCTTCAGGTTCAAGAGCTTCGATTTCGACCTTGGCGAAGATGCCTGTACTCATAAGTGCTTTTTCGCTTTTTATTATTGCCTCAGGTGCGAGGAAGTCGCCGGGAATGAAGGTTAACTCACGTCGGATTACGTTCTCGCGGGTGTTTTTATTCCCGTGGATAATAATCTTTGTGACCTTTGGTGACGCAAAGACAAGCGGGCCTACAACCCCCTCAAACGGATCGGAACCTGGAGGGTATACGACATCGGGTCCTGGCTGGGTTGGGATTTGAGTAAGAAGTATTAGCGCGAGAAAGATGTTCATTTTCCTTCAATCTCGGCAAGAAGCTTCTCGGCGTCCGGTTTATCCTCAAGATAGAAGTCTGCCGGGTGCTTGGGATTGGTGGTTGCAAGAACCTTGTTGAGCTGGGTGCGGGCGTCGGTGTATTTCTTCTGCTTGATGTAGAGCTTAGCCAGGTCTACCATCAAAAGGGTGTAGTTAGGGTCGATTGACAGGCCTTTCTTTAGATACTCCTCGGATTTAGAAAGGCTTCCGCCTGCGACACCAGGCACCTCCATGTACCATACGCCTAATCCGTCCATGGCAGGGGTAAATTTCGAGTTTAATTCAAGCGCCTTCTCGAAAGCCTTCTTTACCGGACCTGCAAGGTTCAGGGAGTTCAACACTCCCTTAGTTTGACCGATCCTGCCCAGGGCTACACCGTACCAGAAGTGGCTTTCAGGTGTGCTCGAGCCGTGGGTTTTGGCCTTCTCGGCAGATTCCTGAGCCTTCTCGTAATAAAACAGCTTTTTATCCTTCGCGGATTCGTCGTCACCCAGTAAACAGTAGAGTCGGGCCTCCCGCCACAATGCAGATCCATTCTCAGGGTCCTCGTCCAGAACCTGTTTGCACAGGGCAAGGGCCTTCATGCTGTAATTCGAATCCTTATGACGGTTAAGGTAGTAGTTGTCGGCTTCTGCAAGCCTTGAGTCCAATGCCGAAACAACGGCGATGCAAAGCAAGGCCGCTACGCATACCTTCTTCATGCGTCCTCCTTGTCGGATCTTTCATCAAAGAGACGAGACGTCTCCTTTGGTTTTCAAACCACTAAAGCAAAAGTAGTCTACTTCCGAACGGCAATAAGTCAAGGGTTCTTCAGCGATCCGGAATATGTCGGTAAAACAAGTAGCGAGCCACAGATTCCGGGGCTTTGATAAGCCATAGAAATAAGCTGCTTATTTTAGGCACTTACCAGGGACTTCTTTGACGAGGTGCTCTTATCTGCGAATTCTTTTCGACTTCAGATGCGAAAACGGACCTTAGCGGAGCCTAATCTGCGGATCCTGGACTCTACCCGAGAAACCCCTACCTTCCTTTAGAGATTCCTTCCAGGTTTTTCATTTTTCCTCCTTTTTTTCCTACTCCACTTTATACCCTAAACCAACAGAGAACAAGGGGGCATAACCTTCACTCGCGGAAGATTTTACTCCAGGACCTACAAAGATTGTCAAACGAGAAGTAGGATGAACTCCAATAAAACCACTAATGGGAAATGAGATTTTTCCCATTTCCTCCGAAAGAACATATACACGGCAACCCAGAGTAAGCCATTCTCTGCTTTGGCCTACGCTAAATAAAAAATTCGAGATCAGTACCCAGGGGCCCAACTCCACTCGTATTGCCGGAGTCACAGGCCCTAGAGGAAGAGCCGCTTGCAGGCCAATACCTGCATCTAAAGTTGGGGAGGTGCCCCATGCAGGGATAGGATCCATCTCATCAACCCACCAGGCGGCTCCCCATCCAAAACCAACACGTCCATTTATTTGCCAGTATTTGTTAAGTCCGTAGCGAACCTCTAAATCCCCACGGCCGCCGATATAAGAACCACCGCCTTCACCTATTGCCCCTCCTATAAAGCTCGTCGCCGCCACCCCTGCATCCATATGCCAGCCCGGATCAATCCTTGCCGTGCCGTAAAACGGCGAAACGCAGCCCGTAACACTCGCCATTGCTACTATGATTGCAATTGTTATAAGGAACAATTTAATGATCTTCGCCACCTCTAACTCCTTTCTATCCATGTTTGATTATACTCCGGGGGGGGGCTTGTCAAGCCCCATAAATTGAACTTTGTCAAAGGCCAAGTATCGTGGTTTCCTATGATCGGCACCCAGGGGCAATCCAAACTATCCAGCTTGAATTTTGCGTGCTCTGTCTCTGCTATTTCAGCCGTAGCTGCAAGGTCACCAAGTATAATACAAAAGCGACCATCACCATCTCCATGATTGTAATGCTGGTTAATCAATTGAACAGCTGCGTCTAAATACCTTCCTATCTGTCCTCCACTTGGTCCTCCAATTTCACCGTAATCTTGATCAAAATGGGGGTCCCACTTCGGTTTGTTATAATCAAATATACCAGAACATGCCCCAAAATCACCAATATGGGGATCTGCAATCAAGTAGAACGAGTAAATAAGCGGCTTTGATGGATCACCAATCGTATGTAAGACAAATTCAGCTAGCGGATGGTCACTATCAAGGGTTCCTACACCATCATTTGTCCAATCTGTTTCCCAGGAACCACCTCTACCCATAAGATCTTCGCTATCTTTAAAGGATGTCGCGGTTTGTTCCCAAGTTCCCTGCACCTGTGCGATAAGAATACTTCCCAAAGATATCGCAAGTGCAATTATTGTTGTTCTTTTATCTCTCATGAGACCTCCTTCCTTAGAAGGTTTTAGTGTTTACTTTAGTTTATAGGCTACTCCTAGTGTAAGTCTTGGT
>JAFGSK010000055.1 GCA_016934635.1 Caldifarciminota bacterium | reverse complement strand
CATTACGGTTACAACCGGAAGTTCGAGTGCCCTCGTGGTGTTGAGTACAAGAACCTGTATCTGGTATTGAAGACGTTTGAGGCTACGCTTGAGCTGATAACGAAGGAGGTGTTTTGCTCCCCAAGACTCAGGATCCCGCTGAATGAGGTGGTTCGCAACGCTGTAGGCGTGTGCGCGGATGACCTGGCGCCTGAAGAGCAGGCGGCTCAGGCTGCCGGAAAGGAGTCGCAGTTCGTGCAGTCAACGGCAACTACCCAAGATGAAACGACTGAAGAACAACAAACGCAAACCCAGTCAGAATCCCAAAGAGAGATTTACGAAACCGTGGAGGAACTCCAAGACATCTATGACCCAAAAAGTGTTGGTTTTGATTGGATGATTACTGCTCCATTCGCACACACGCCAATAGGTAAAACTGCAATAGAATCGTTGGAGAATGCTCAACAGCTGAGACCTGAATACTACAATGAACTCAAGGGTTTGCTTTTGAAAATTGCCAGTGCCCCTGAAGTAAAGCAGCATTATATAGAGATTCCCAGAAGCGCAACGAGTAAGGGTTTCGTTTACTATACCATTGATGAGATAATCTCCGAGGCGCTCAGGTTGAATCCCAATTTCTTTATTGCGGGGATTCAACCAAACACAGGCCATTACTTTTCGTTCAGTGCGGCGGTAACTCAGCAATATCTCGAAGATAACCCTCAATTGATTAGGGATGGATGGGTACAATATCGGGTGGAACCGTATACAACGTCTCTTATGTCTGTAGAAGATATTCGACCCATGATTGCTCTTGAGAATAGGGATTACTTCTGGGAGAATTACAGAAAGGACATTCTTACAATCTTCATCCATGAGTTGCTTCATTTCGCATACCCCCATGTTTTCACTAAAGAGTACGTGCTTCGTTCTGCTACTGAAATAAAGGGTTTTCAGGGAGGACCAAAGGTAGAAGCGCAGTACTTCCCAGGTCCTGCGGTGTTGTCAGTACAAATTGTTGACAAATTAGATGAGTTGGGATTACTTTCCGAGGAATGGCAGAACAAAAAACCCAGTTTCATCATCCACGACGTTGAAAACGTCTATCCCAAAATCGAAGCGGAGATCGGACTCATCGACGAAAAAAGGTACCAAGAAGCACTCAAAGAGATGAAAGAGATGATTGAAGAGAGCGAACAAAACCAGAACGAGGTACCACCGCAGAGGACATCGGAATGACCACATATCGCTGATAAATTACTCGTCTTTGCCTGAGGTTCCTAATATCATGAACCCTTCGTCAGGGGTTAACCTAAGATACCATCCTTTGCCTTCTTGCCCTTGTTCGTACGTTCTTCTCCATACCGAATTGCCGAGGGAATCGGTTTTCTCCAACCACAGGACTGAGCTGTTCTTACGGTTATCTCTGATGCTTCCGGTGAAAACGAAACCCCGGTCAAGGGTTTGTTTTATGGAAGTGCCCACATAGGATATAGTGTCACCGCCCTCGTACAATTTGTGCCACACCGTAATCACCGAATCAGCTTTAGGTTCAACTTTGAACAGATTAAGGATATCTGAGTCGGTAACCAACCAAACAGTCCCTCCATTTTGGCAAGCGATAAAGATATCTACATCCCAATCTAATCTACGAATATCGGGAACCCCTTTGAATATCCAAGCAGTGTCGCCGCATGAATCTACCTCAATGGTTGCGGCTTCCCATACAGCCATGCTGTCGTACTGAGGCAGGTTCCAATTTACGTAGCCATCAAACCAGCTCCACTCCCACAGCGCATTCCCTTCAACGTCGGTCTTTATAGCAAAGAAATCCCAACAACTAGAACTGTAAATATATTTTCTCTTATCCGGAGGAAGTCCCCCACCGGTGATCATATACCCCCCGCCTTTCCCGTCCCTTAAAGGCCTGAGATATAAATTCGCATACCTGCTCATGTCGTAGGTGCGTGTCCAGATGGTGTCGCCAAGGGAATCGGTCTTCAACAGCCAGATGTCGGCGGCACAAGCTGACCCAAACCATCCTGATACAATCATGGCCAGAGTTATCCTCAATACGGTCTTCATACGTTTACTTTAGTGATTTTTGATTGCTTGTCAAGTCTGCCGTCTTCTGGTCTCTTGCCAGGATGGAACCCTGGACAAGTGGTATTCCCGAATCTGAACAGTCAATTTTATATTGCGTCCTTCAGGAAAACCTTTATACTGAATTCAAGTGAGGTGAATATGACGCTTAAAGTAGAAGACATAAGGAAGGAAGTAAGCTTGCTTGTATCAGAACTCCATACTACCCTTCAGTTTTCTTTTGGAGTAAAACAAAAGCTTAATATGCCTGATGGAAAAGGTGGTTATAGCGTTGAGACAAAGGAATATACGCCGTTCGTCAATCTTGGCATAATCAAGGCCCTCAAGATTCTTGGTGGAGAGGTGGATTATCGGATTTCCGGATTCAGAAAAGGCGTTTCGATAGCCGGGTCAATATCGGGCCGGGAGACTATAAGGAAAACGGCAATTATCAGGGTGTTCAGCCAATATGATTTGGAAAATCAAGACGACCTCCTTGCCCTGAGGGAAGGTCTGTTCAGAAGGTATATGGAACTTGCCCTGGCAACGATATTTATCGACGTGTTCGCAGATCCCTATAAGATGAACGGAAGCTCAGCCGATTATCCATACCTCTTCAGGCAGGGCGTAAATACCGGGATGACGCAGGTAGTTCCAGAGATGTTTGACTGGTTAAAACAGCCCGCTTCTGATCCGATTGAACGGGAAAAAGAGAGGCGATTGGCTCTTGTGCGCAAGGCTGAGGAACTCTGGAAGATAGGCGAAAAAGTCCTCTTTCATGTGGGGAATATCCCGCCACGCACAAGAGGCGTGCAACTCAGAAATCGATCAGGTGCTAGGGGCAGGTTTATCTATCGGCTGAACGAGGCGGAACAGAATGAGTTCAAATTGCTCCTGGATTCATTGTTCAAGTATCAAATTCAACACCCACTGCATGTATCCGGGAAAACGAAAGAGGTGATGCTACCTTACGCTGCAGCCATAACCGGCGAGATAGCGCAGCTCGAAGGTGGCACGCTCACGCGGAAGGATGCTACGCTTGCCGAGATCTTAATTACTGCCGCAGCCCTGAACCCAAAAGGAGTATTGGTTGTCAAGCATAAACACTCTGATGAGTTGAAGAGAGAAGAGGAAGCCGCTGCGCGATTCGAGAATTACACACCGGCAGGAGCATTTTTCTTTGGGCAAACAGATTGGCGCGAGTTCAACTATCCTTTATCGCTTGCTCCTTTGAACGGTTATACCATGATCAGCATAAGTGATCACCTTTGGGGGGCAGGTGGGACAACCGACATATCAGCTTCAAAAGAAGAAGAAGTCCCTGCATTCTTAAAAAGAAACGTCTGGTGGGTGTTCCTCCACGAGCTTATGCATGCTTACCCAATTTATAACTGGGAATACGAGGAGAATGAAGAAGGGGAAGAGGGTGAGTATCAGATTGGCCCGGATGAGGACACATGGAAATTCTTGTATGAAAAAACAATGGGTGGCAATTATGTGAGAAAAGAATGGCCTTTAATCTGGTCCGACTCACTCTTTAACACTCTAAACGCAGGACTCATGATAGAAACCTCCCAGGTGGAATGGCCGGTAGAACGAGTCGGGCAGTGCAGTACATCGGTCATCGGGGATTTCACCGAACCTGTCCTTGACGCTATCATACGTGGTGTAGAAACACCCCCTGAGCATCCGGTATGGGTAGCGGACGCCTCATCGCAAGAGGTGAGCATTACAGTAGAGTTCTGGGTTAACACATCAGGGGTTGTCGAGAAAGCCGACGTCAAGCCCGGCGAGCACGAGAAGTATCCCTTTTGGGGCAAGAAGGCGCTGCTTTGCGTGATCCAATATACATTTGCGATGGACCTCGAACATAAACCGCCTTACCGACGCGGAGGCGAAATAACGTTTACCTTCAGCAAGTAGGAATGCCTTAATACTGGTTTCGCCAGCCGTATTTGTGGCTCCAGTAGGAGTCAACGACGATAAAATGGAGGCTGTCGCCGCGAAGCCGTGACGAGTGGCCATTGTATACGTGAGGAACACCCAGTTCATATGGCTCCGAACCGTAAACAGGACCCTCGTGAAGGATATTGCCTTTATCGTCTATCAGGAATTCCAAATGTCCAACATGGGAAATTCGCCTAGGCCCTGTAATATACTTTTCAATCACGTACGCACCTGTTGGGAATGATTCCGATGTGTCAAGAGTAACGTGGCTTAACGTGTCCCAATTGTAGTAGGCTGCATACGCATCAGGAAGATACTGTACAGACTCTCCGTAAGTCGAGTCTATCCTTGAGCCGTCCTGCATCGTCCACAAGGTGTCGCCTGACGCATCGGTTCTCAGAATCCAAGAGTCAAAGTCAGTGCCCATGCTGATATCCCATAGATAGTACTGGGAACGGCCATTTCCTTGCCAGATAGTGTCGGGATTGGGCCCTTTTCCGAGGAGAAAAAACCCCATATCCTTGTATCTGTAACCCTCGGTAGTTCCCGCAACCATGAAGCCCCCGTCAGGAGCCTGCGCCACCGAAGCTCCCCAGTCGTTCCACTCGAAGCCGTATCGCCGCGTCCACAATGTGTCGCCGGCTGTGTCGGTCTTCAAAAGCCACAGGTCGGAGCCCAAAACCCCGAACGATTCTGTGGAACCAACTATCACGTAGCCGCCGTCAAAGGTCTGGTGAACCTCGTATCCCAGATCTTTTCCGATACCTCCGTAGGTTCGTGCCCACACGCTGTCGCCAAGGGAATCAAGCCGCAGGAGCCATACGTCGGCTCCTCCTGCCCCGAAAGATTCGGTATAGCCTGTAATTATGAACCCGCCGTCTCGAATCTCTTCTATCCAGAACCCGTGATCGTTTCTTTCTCCACCGTAGAAATGACTCCATAAAGAATGTCCAGAGGTGTCAACCTTTTTAACCAGCATATCCTCGTGCGCTGGATACCTCCTTGGTATGCCGGTGTCAGGCGTCGAAGCGTCTAAAGCTGAAGCAAAGAGTAGATGCAGTACTAGAAACATCGCCTTATCGCAACCTTATCGCATTGTCCTTCATACGTTTACTTTAATGTTTTTTGATTGCTTGTCAAGTCTGCCGTCTTCTGGTCTCTTGCCAGGATGGAGCCTTGGACAAAGGAAACTCGATTCTTAATAGTCAATTTTATATTGCGTCCGTCAGGAAGCCGATGATAATTATGAGTGAATGGAGGT
>JAFGSK010000054.1 GCA_016934635.1 Caldifarciminota bacterium | reverse complement strand
GTCCCACACTTGGGGTCCCTGCTCCTTGTTATCCTTATAAGGATATTAGGCAAGCTTTTGGTTTTGTCAAGTGTTAGGCTGGCGCTTTCGTAATTCCCTACAGTTAAACCTGTGCTTCCGATAAAATTTCCCTCTAAACCTCTTCCACGATCTTCCACGCGCCCAAGTTAAGCAACAGCTTGAGTACGTCGAGGGTAACCCGCACCCGGAGCCCCTTATAGTCTTCTCCCCATCCGCCGTCCTCTGCCTGGAGCGCAACCAGTCTACTCCTGGCTTTTCGCAGAAGCTCGTGATCCTGGGGTATACCGACGTCGAGCAGGCACTCGGCTTGTAGAGTAATCAGCCTGGGTTCAGGATAGGTTGTGAAGTTAGCTAAGGCGTAATCCAAAGACTGACTAACAAGTCCACACTGCGGTCCGTCGTGCAAGGCAAAAAAACTCATGGCAAGGTAATGGATAGAAGGTGAGGTTGTAAGCCTGGTTCCTTCACTGCGAAAGGAAAGGAGGTAGTTGCACGTCTTTTTTGCTTGGTGAGAATCCTTGAAGCCTGCCCGACAAAGCTCCCGCCCAACGTATGCCGAAAGCCAGGCGCGACCGAACTCACCGCCCAACTCCTCGGCTAACTCAAGCTGCGAGTGCTTCTCCTGCCAGTAGCCCTCGGGCATCTGGCGTGAAACGATGAAATCGAGAGATCTAGCACAAACAGGTGAGTCAACAACCTCGAATTCAGCCGCGTAACCTATTATCTTGGCGGTTTCGGAGATATTGGAGGGTTTACTGTATTCGAGGTTCAATGGATACCCGCCGTCAGAATTCTGATACGCCCCCAGAAGCCACGTAGCCATGGTATCGTCGCGCTGTCTGTCGAACAGAAACCGACTACGGTAACGGTCAAGATCCGACCCTTTAAATTCTATATAGTTCAATGCCTGTTCAACACGCAGCAATACTCCTCCTTTATACCAGTGTAGGGAAAACCTTGCTTAAGTCAAGTATAAAGATACCTCTTGTAGTATGAAAGACTGTGTCGGATCAGGTTAAGAGAAAGTAATTTTCGCCTACTGTTTATTCTGTTAGTGATACTACCTGCCGTGTATAAAGACATACTTACCCGTAGAAACACTAAAACCGGCCTGGAACCTGAAGAAGTAAACCCCTTCGGACAGGTTCGGCTGATTTAAGTTTATGACCCCTTCTTCCTCGGTCATTCCTTTCTTTGAAGCGAGTTTTCTACCCGTGGCGTCGAAAACAGTGAAGATGAAAGGTATCTTTCCAGGGGCACGGTATCTTAAGGTGATCACCCCTTTATTAATCCTGGCCGAGAAGGTTTGAATCTCGCAGACTCTCTCCTCCACCTCAGAAATGATACCCAGGGTCTTTCTCGAGTTCATCCTCAAGGCTTCACCCATGTCTATCTGGATCGTATCGGCGCTCTCGACTATCCTCGACCACACGTCCAGGTTGGTGTAATCCGGGGAACAGCTCCAGATAAGGGCGGCAAGACCGGCCACCTGGGGACCGGCCATCGAGGTTCCGCTTCGATAACGGTACTTGTCATTCGGCATAGTTGAGTATATATAGTAACCAGGAGCATAGATATCGACACCATCCCCATAATTAGAATCGGAAGCTCTTGTATCATTTGGCTTTGTAGAACCCACCGACATGACGCGCTCGTAAGCCCCGGGGTATACCGAGCCGTTCCTGCCTCCGTTGCCTGCGATGGCAACCAGGAATAAGCCTTTATCCCAGGCATAGGTAACCGCATCCTGTATAAGGGGTATCGGTTCATGCTCGTCCCCGACGAGGCTCATGCTTATTATGTCTGCACCGTATTCGGCTGCGTAAATGATACCATCGATAAGATCGCTGTCTAAATAGTAACCCTCGTCGTCGACTACTTTCAGAGCCATTATTCCGGACTGACTCATACCTGCAATCCCTGTTTCATTGTCGATCTCAGCGGCAACGATCCCTGATACGTGCGTTCCGTGGCCGTAAACATCCTGTATGCTTTCCGAGGTTGCTACGAAGTTATATCCTGCAACCAGGTTCACCCTGAGGTCTTCGTGCAAGGTGTCGATACCTGTATCAAGGATCGCAACCACGATGTCTTTGCTTCCTGTGGTCAGTTCCCATGCCCATTGGGTTTCGGTGATTTTCTTGTCCCATTGATTGCAGAAGAAGGGGTCGTTTGGAATGTGGTATGTGTAAAGGACGGTATCGGCAGGATTGTAGAAGGACTGGAAGGAAGTCAAGGCTGCATCCTCGAGCGGCTCGATGCGGTTGCGGTGATCTGCAAAGACCTCGATCAGGCAGCCTGCATTTACGTAAGAATCGATAAGCTCCGGTGCCGCTTCCAGCACGTAGTATTGCCCGAACCTTTCTCTGACTTCGTTCGATGGCTCAGGATAGGATACCAGAGGCTCGACCTGTTCGCTTCCGGCGAATTCGAGGAAGTTCTGAATATCCGGGACCCTTACGATATAGCTTGTCTGGGCATGAATAACAACCGGCGCCACTAAAAGAATCCATTTCATCCAACTCATCATCTCATTCTAGCCTGTCGGTAAGGTATGTCAACTTCCCCCTTTTGTTCCTGTTCAATCCTTATCGTTAACCCACAATCTGCGATACGTGTACATGTTCCCCTTGTCGTCGCAGCCCCAGAAGATGACGTGGGCCGAGTCAGGCACCTGCTCAATCCTGCCCCACATGGATATGTCAACGTGCGATTCAGCTTGGTCAGGAAGACGCCTGAAGGGGCGCGGAGAGAACTCCCCGCCTTTCTCGAGTGTAGCCGGATCGATCGGTTCGCCGTCCTCACTTAGGCGCACGAGATGAGTTATAGAGCGATCCCGAGGATCGGATACGGCAAGGATATACCCTCCTTCCCTGTAGGGCACAAAGGTCAGATATCGCATCCAGGCATTCCGGAATGTACGCCATATGTAGTTCCGCCAGGGATAGGTCCCAAGGAATCTTACCGAGAAGGAATCCTCGCCTCCAAGACTGAGTGCGGTGAGGCTCAGCTTGTCCGGTCCGACATCCTCGTGGGATGTGTACCACTGGATGTCGGCGCGCAGACCCCAGTCCTTGTCCCAGTCGATGTATGTACGGTAGTAATCGCGCTGGGAGCCGATGTTCAAAAGCGATATGTCTTCCATATAATAGATGGTGTCAAAGGCCGGCAGGATACCTTCCTCGGTCATGATGCCCTTGGAGATCGGGATCTCGCCTATTACGTGGCCACCCATGATAAGGAGGGTATCTGCGGCAAGGCGCTCCAGATAGTTGCGCTTGAAAGGCACTAGAGGCCATGGATCGTAGCTTCGTACTTTGCCTTCCGAGGTTACCTGAAAAAGAAACAACGGCGAGGCGTCTGCGATCCTCTCGCCGCCTGCCAGGACGAAGCACAGTGTGTTGTAATCGTCAAAGACAACCTGTTGTCCGAGCTGCGCCTTTGACGCCTCGAATACATCGACCTTCTCAGGGTCCGACTTGCCGTTTGGCTTTATGCGCGTAACTTGGACCTTGCCCTGGTAGTTATCGAGGAGCCATACCCCCCCGGAATAGTCGAGGCCTACCCTCGTTTCGTGCCGGGAAAGGCTGTCCTCAACTACATAGGTAAGCAGGGCATCGGCCTGCCTTGAAAGCGAACCCACCCCCAACGCAAGTATAACTGCAAATACGTTTGAGATCATTGTTCTTCTCCGTATCTTTTTACTTTTTGGTAGGCATAAAGGTTGCCTTCGTCATCACAGCCCCAAAAGATTACACAAGCGGAATCCGGTGCATGCATGTAGTATTGTCCATTAATCTCTTTTCCTAGTATCTTAACCTCTAATGCAGCATATGCCTTAGTGTTTCTGGGTAAGCGATCAAAGGAACGTGCCGAGTATACCCCTCCTCCGCTCAGGGTCGAAGGGTCTACGAGCTCGCGGTTCTCGTTCAGACGTACAATGTGTGTGGTTGTTGTGTCGAACGGGTCCTTTATGCAAAGACTATAACCTCCATCCTTGTGAGGGGCACAGATAGATCGATTAATCCATATATCGGTGTAGCTTCGCCAGATATAATCCCGCAATCTGTACTCCCTTTCTTCATGCTCGTAATCGTCTAAACTGTAGGTGTGCTGGTAAAGTTTGTCCCTTACTGGGAAATAGGTTCGGCCTATTCTGTTTTCGAAGTCAATCAGGGCAACCGTGTACTCATCCCTGTACATTAGATTACGCAGTACGATCGTTTCAGGGTGAATCTCCTTGGATACTGGAGTAATACCTTCGGGTGTAATCAAACCTTTCGATATCTCGCAATCCTTTGTACGAATACCGTCACCTACAATCCAAAATGTATCACCAGGTATAATCTCCATATACGCCGCCACAGAACCTAGATTGGGGAGCCACGATGAGAATACTTCTATCTCACCTGTCGGCGAGATCCTCCCTAAGATACAAGAAGACCCACCCCAACCGCCTAATGTAAAGTATGCGTTGCACCATCGATCGGTTAAGACAATCGGACCTACATAACCGGCCTCCGGCAAAGATGTTTTCTCTAAGGCTACCTTTCCGTTACGGTTGAACCTTAGCGCGTAATTGTTATCACCATCGTTCCATACGAACCAGAGGTAACCCAAATCATCTATTGCTGAAGCATAGTCACTCATACATACTTCGGTTGTGGTAATAAAACGAGACAACAAAGCATCGGCCTGAGCCTCTGCCTTGCCAAAGCCCAGAAGGCACCACAGGATGTTTAACAAAGGCATGTGTGTAATCATAGGGCGGTATCCTATTGCTGTCAACCCCCCCGCCCTCCTCCCATACTTCAGGTTGACAGTACCATTTCCTCACCTAAACTACCCAAAAGAAAAGGAGTATTTATGAAAAAAGAAATACGCACCGAAAAGGCTCCCTTGCCCATCGGGCCTTATTCCCAGGCAGTGCAGGCAGGGAATATGTTATTCGTCGCAGGCCAGATAGGCTTCGATCCTTCTACGACACTGCTTGTGGAAGGGGTGGAAGCTCAAACCAGGCAGGCAATGGAACACATCAACGTGATCCTGAAGGAGGCGGGCGCTTCGATGGATGATGTGGCGCTCTGCAACATCTATCTGGTCGACATGGCCGACTTTGCCAAGGTCAATGAGATATATTCCTCCTACCTAACGGCTCCTTTCCCTGCCCGGGTGACCGTTGCCGTATCATCCCTGCCCGCCGGCGCCCTGGTGGAGATTGCGGCAATAGCAACCATATAGGCCCTGCTTGCGTCTTCAAAGATGATGGGGATATATTTACTTTTGCTCTCGGCCCTGACGCCTGAGGCCAAGGAGCTTTTACAGAAGGGGATAGAGGCCTCCCACGTAGAAGATTATGTAACAGCCAGCAAGGCCTACGTCGAGGCAAAGAAGCTCTGCCCCTCGGACCCTGCACCCTACTTCCTGGACGGTGCCCTTACCTTCATCTACATGGTCGATTTCGTGACCGACACCCTTGAATCCCGGTTCGATGCGAACCTGAACAAGGCCGAAAAGCTTGCCGAAGCAGGAATCGAGAAGGAAGGCGAAAACGCCCGGGATCTGTTTTTCATAGGCTCGGCGCAGATATTCAGGGCGGTCCGGCACGGGTGGAAGAAACAGTACACGAAAGCTCTTTCGCCCGGGATGAGCGCCCTGAACTATCTCTCGAAGGCCGTCAAGCTCGATCCTTATCTCTACGACGCCTACCTGGCACTGGGCGCCTATCATTACTTCCTGGGGAATACCGGACGTTACATCCCTGGTATGAGGACAAACAAGGAGACTGTTAACCAGGGGATCAGCGAGATTCGCAAGGTCTACGATAACGGTTTCTACTTCACCGCCTCAGCAGGACAGGCCTATTCCTGGATGATGAAGAAGGAAGGCAGGGCAGGCGATGCCCTGGCGGTAAGCCGGGAACTGGTCAACGCCCATCCTGAAGCGCGGACGTTCCGCTGGGGCCTGGGCGACCTTTACATAGAACTCGAGATGTGGAGCGATGCAAAGGAGCTTTACGAAGGGCTTTTTGCGGACGTACTGCAAGACCAGCCTAAATGCTACACGAACCACTACCAGATTACCTACAAGCTTGCAGAGATATATAATGGATTAGGATACACCGACAAGGCCCGTGAGTGCTGTCAGGAGGTCGTGGATAACAAGCACAAGATCAGACGGGACATCGGAGACACGGATTTCGTAAAGGACGCCGAAAAACTCTTGCGCAAGCTCGGTGACTGAGAATAAAAAGGTTTTAATAGTAACGTACTACTTCCCTCCAATGGGTGGGGTGGGTGTTCAAAGGGTTTCCAAGTTTTGCAAATATCTGCCCGAGTTCGGCTGGAATCCGGTGGTTGTGGCTCCTGAGCCGGCCCCGTTTTACATGACCGACGAGGGTATGATGGAGGATGTGAAAGAAGCCGAGATTCACCGAATAAAGGCCCCTGACAGCTTCAGAGTGCACAAGCGGTTAACAGGAGCCAGCAAGCCGAAGATAGACAGTTCGTTGCGCAAACTGGCACGGACTTTCACCTGGCCTGATACCCATCGAGGTTTCATGCGTAGGGCATTACCTGTAATCAAAAAGCTGAGTACAAACGTCAAGGTAATCATCGTAACAGCACCGCCGTGGAGCAATTTATTAATGGTGCCTGAGCTAAAGAAGGAAACTGGACTTCCAGTAATCGCCGACATGCGCGATCCCTGGGTTAATCATCCAGTGCACGACAGACCGGCATGGAAGAAGCGAAAGAATGGAGTTGCTGAACGCCAAGCCCTGGAGGCAGCGGATACCGTCATTGCAGCGACACTGACACATAGCGAAAACCTGAAAGAACGGTATCCTGGAATAGCAGGAAGAATACACCATATACCTAATGGCTACGATGCAGAGGACTTTTCCGGAAAAATACGTAAGCGCAAGGACGGTCCCCTGACCGTAGTCTACACAGGCATCCTTGGTCTTGAGGACATCAACGAAGGTTCTACCCTTTATGCAGCTCTCAGGATACTTCGAGATGAGAACGGCTTAACTCCATCCGACCTGCGATTTGAGATTCCAGGCGAGGTGCCACGCAAGGAGTTGGAACGGATGAAAGGAGTAGAGGAGTTCATCGAGCTTCCAGGGTTCCTGCCTCACAAGGAGGCGATGCGAAGACTAGAACAGGCAGACCTGGCCTATCTACCGTACCATGCCAGTTACTCCCAATTCATCGTTCCTGCCAAGGTTTACGAGTACGTGGGTTCGGGTACGCCGATACTGACCGAGGTTAACTCGATGCATGAGACAGCCTCGATAATCCGAGATACCGGAACGGGTTTGATAGTGAATGAAGGTGACGTTGACGGCATGGTTGATGCATTGAGGATGCTCCTTGCAGGAAGCTTCCCGTACAAGCCTAAACCTGAGCAGATTCGATACTTTGACCGACGCAACGAGACCGAATTCCTTGCGCGACTGCTTAACGAGTTGATCCGAAATGCCTGAAAAGGCGCTGATAATAGGGGTGGGCAACCGGATGCGCGGTGACGACGCGGTTGGACCGATTGCGATCGACAAGTTGAAAGAAGTCCAGGATTGGCCCGAAGAGTGGGTGTTGGTAGACGCGGGCGAGGTGCCTGAGAACGCTTTAGGCCTCGTGGACAAGGAGAAGCCTGACCGTGTTCTTTTAATCGACGCCTGCGACTGGGGCGCTGAACCCGGTGAGATTCGCTTCTTCTCTGCACAGGAACTGGAGAAGCTTCCGATAAGGATGCTTTCAACGCACGGCCTGCCGCTCGCTTTCTGGGTCAAGATGACTTTGGTCGATCATCCTGAGTTGAAGATAGAGCTTTTGGGCGTGCAGGCGCAGAGCCTCGAGTTCAACACCGCTCTGACTCCACGGGTGGCTGCTGTGTTGGAGCGAGTTGAGGGATTGGTGAGGGAGTGGCTACAGATCTAATGGTTTAATAACCTGCACGTCCCGTGTTCTGGTTATCGTGGCCGTACTTGGGCCAAGGGGATGAAGCCAAGCCGCGTGAGGAAGTAGCAATCGCGTAGAGTCGATTGTCTCCATTAATGTAAAGAATCCCTTCTGATGAGATAGCTGGACAAGAATGCATTGATCCAAGGTAGAGTTTCCAGTGAAGTGTTCCGTCAGGATTGAGGGCGTAGAGGTAGCCTTCAAACCCACCGATGTATACAATTCCGTCTGATCCCACCGCTGGGTATGTGTTAATTTTCCAATATGTGTTTTCCCCAAGATAGAATTTCCATTTTATGTTACCCTGTTGATCGATTGCTCTTAGAGTATCCCAAGAACCAGCCGAGTATATGGTTCCTTCAGACCCCACAGCCAGCTTTCCATTTGCTTCTTCGCATGTCCATAAATGCTTTCCTTCCGATGTCAAAGCTCTAAGGTCATTTCCTACACCTACATATATAGTGCCTTCGGAGCCTAATGCCATATTACCGGTTGTATTTGAGTATTTCCAATTAAGCTCACCATCAGAAGAAAATGCGTAGAGGTTAGAGGGATGATAAGTCCAATTATTAGCACAAAGATAAATAGTTCCATCCTCACTGATGGCTATGGTTGAAAATCTGGTACCTGCTTTTATATTGTACTTCCATTTCTCTGTGCCATCTGGATTTCGTGCATAGAAGAATGAATCGTTAGGAGAACTTACTACGTATACGGTGCCTTCTTCATCTATACCTAAAGATCCACCCATGTCATCCGGCCAATAGTACTCCCCCAAAGGTAAAGCCCATTTTTCCCTTCCTGATGCGTCAAAAGCGTAAAGCTTAATGTAAGAATCTTCGAATGCTTTTATGTAAATGGTTCCGTCAGAAGCCACAGCAGGTGTATAGAAATAGCTATAGTCATCATTATTGAAATCCCATCTCATTAAACCCCCTGGGCTTATGGCATAAAGTCGTCTACCCCCGATATAGATAGTGGCATCGGACGAGATCGCAGGTGGGAAGAATAACGAATAACCGGTGTATTCTTCGGGGTCATAGATCCACTTAACTACACCTTCTTCCACTCCAAGAAGGGCGTGAATTGATGTACTTTTCCCTGCCTTGATTATGATGTTGGTTTCCCAACCCCAGTATCCGTCAAGTTCAAGACGAAGATTGTAGGTGCCGGGTTCCAGATCTTCGATAGTATAGTTGGTTCGAAACCCGGTTGAATCATCATCCAGATTGATTTCTGCTCCCTGGGGCGTTGATTCTATCTCGATCTTTCCAGTTCCGCTATCAATAATTTCACATCCTGCAACAAGAAGAATCAGGATCATCAAAAAGGACTTCAACACTCTTGTATCCATTGTTACCAGCCCCACCTGCCGGTGTTCTGGTTATCGTGCATGTATTTGGGCCATGGAGATGAGGCTAAGCCGAAAGAGGAAGTTTGAATAGCGAAGAGATTACTTCCGAGAGAAAAATACATTGTGCCGTCTTGAGAAATTGAAATTGAGGACGAAGCATACCCATCAACCAGCTTAGTTTTATTTACAAGCGTACCCTTGATTGTGTAGGAAGCCAAGTATGAACCATATTCATACTTTGTGATCAGGACATAAACCAAGTCATTCCCTCCTATAACAGGGAAGCATCTTGTTGCCGCGCAGTATTCTTCATATAATTTACATTTGATGTTGCCGGATGGGTCAATGGCATAGAAGTATCCAGTTTCACAACAATCATCCCATACTGTGGTTGTAACAAATAACGTGCCGTCTGAATTAATCGAAGGTCCGTAAGGAAATCCTGGAAGATCGCAACGCCATTTGAGAGTACCGTTGTTAGACACAGCGTAAAGGTAAGAATCTTCGCACCCAAAATAAATTGTCCCGTCTTGACCAATGGCAGGGTAATATATTTCACTTCCAGTTGGTGTTTCGTATATCCACTTAACGGAGTTATCGGGGGTTATGGCGAACAGCCAATGCCCGTGAGCCAGGTATATGATTCCGTCGAGTCCAATGATCGGATTTGAGTTGACAGGCAGATCGAGTTTCCTCTTCCATTCAGCTTCTCCCTCAGGGGTCAATGCGTATAAGTTGCTGTCAGCTGAACTAAAGTACAAAGAACCGCTAACTCCAATTGCCGGAGATGATAACACCTCAGCACCAGCCTTGAACTTCCACTTAAGTGAACCATTTGGATTTAATGCATAGAGATAGTTGTCGTCGCAACCGAAGTAGATTGTACCGTCCGGTCCAATTGTTGGATCGGAATGTACTTCTTCTTCAGTAGTGAATAACCATCTGAGCATCCCACTAGTTGTAATAGCATAAAGACCGTCTATTGATCCGAGATATACCGTTCCGTCATCTCCTATTGCCGGATATGTTGAGTTACCCGGCAAGTCATATATCCATTTGATGTACACCGCACTTGTATCGGTCCGAAGCGCCGCATCCACGTAGGTTGTTTCGCCTTTCTCGACTTCAATAATCGCTGTCCATTCTGGCCAGTCGTAGTATTCTAGTCGTATTGTGTGATCTCCCTGTTCTATACCTGCAAACACGTGGTTGGTTTTTTCTCCGGTTAGGCTGTCGTCGATATATATCTGTGCTCCTTCAGGTGTGGAGGAAATCGAGATGTATCCGGTACCCTCAATTGTATCGCATGATAAAGCCAGAATAAGCAGTCCTGCAGTTGTAAGGATAAAAAGTTTTCTCATGGCTCCCTCCGCCAAATAGTGTCTGTGCCTTTGCAGAAATATAGAAGTGAAGATGAGTTGTACCAAGCCTCTTCTCCACTTTCACCCCAGCGATCGTTGTAACTGTATTCCTCAAATACAACACCTATCCCTTTTAACCTGAGCACACTCCTATCACAACTCCAGTATGCATCCAGAAAATCATCCCATAAGTAATGACCACTTGTATGCCTCGATATACATGCTGTGTCATCTTCGTAATTAACTGCGATTCCTGCATCATAATCCCCAATCTTTGGATTTATGGAAATCCATTCTGAGTCATAAAGAAAGACCTTATTACCTAAAATTGACACTGTATCGCCAACATCACGAAAAGATCCGTTTAAATAAAAGATCCAACCACTTTCACCAAAAATTGAATCGGTAACCGTGATTGTAACTGTATCGTATTCTTCCTCAGGTGGATACGGAGCCTCCCAATAATAATACCAACTGTAAGTTTCATAAGTCCAAGAATAATCCAACCCAAAAGGAAAGTAGGTGGTATCAAGGTCAAGATCAATCGCTGGCTTGTCGAGTTCGAACGACCGTAACCCACGCCACGTAATACCTTCAGATGAACCAAGTACACCGACTCCCCAGACATAGTCTGAATTGAGCGAGCCTACAAAATCCTCGGCAGGCATGGTATAGGTGGTGTCCGTAACGGTATCCTCAACAATCACCACTCCGGAAAAGAATGCATCCTTAACGATTCGAATCACGTAGGACGAAGCTTCGGGGGCTTTGTACCAGTTAAACACCGGAGCCGAAACGTCGAAAACCGCACCGTCCTCAGGCGATATAAGAAACGGCTCAGGCGACGAATTGTCAATACTGAACGTCAAGGGATTACTCCAAAGAAGTTCTTCTTCAACAGGTAATGGCGCTACGGACCATTCGTAGGACCCCTGGTATATCTGAGTGAAAAGATCATTGCCCATCTGCCATATGGTATCGGTAAGTGTATCCTGGTATAGAACGAACCCGTCACCGAAGTCGTCAACCGCAATCTTGATGATATAGGATGTTGCGAGACTATCAGAAGACCATACGAATTCCGGCGCGGACTCTGTGAAAACTGAACCCTCTTCAGGTGTTAATAAAGCTACAGTCGCCGGGTATAGAACCTCAGGTACCTCCTCCTCACACCCCAATATCATCAAGCCTGTCAAGGCTACTACGAGCGCTTTCTTCACAATACCCTCCTTAAATTAAGGTTTAATACTTACATCTCTTATCGATATTGTCTCAAGCAATTTTTATGCCAAGCTCTTAAACTCTAAGCCGCACAAACAAATGGCTTACAATTGCAGGTTTTGAGCATAATCGAAGAAATTATACATATTTATAACTCCGGTTATCCTTGCGTATTATAGGTCAAGCTATCGAGATTCAGGACATTTGTAGACGGTATCCTCACCCTTTACAAAGTACAGCAGCCAGTCGATGTAACCTTCGTAGTAGGGTGGGCTGCGGAATTCCCCCTCCTGGCGGATAACACCTACACCTTTGAGTCTTTCTGAGGAATAGACCATTAAGACGTATCCTCCGCCGACGTAATGACTCAGCATCAGGGTGTCGCCGCGATAGCCTACGCCGTATCCTGTCACAGACTCTTTGAGCTTGAAGTCTTCCGGAGGTACGAGTGGAATCGTATCAACTCCGCCGAACACAAGCACCCGATTGTCGCCGATCATGACTTCTTCACCGACGTCTACGAACGCGGTATCTTCGAGTTTGAATACGGTCCAACCGCTTGAATCCTCAATAGACGCAACTTTGATGCGTACGGTATCGAAATCTGTATACTCCCCGTCCTCATCGGTCAAATGATTCATCCGTTCGTACACCCATTCGTAGTTTTCTCCGAGAGGGAAGTAGGTTTCGTCGAGGTAGTTGCCGCCCAGCTTGCTGCATCCAAGGGTTATCGTTATCACCAGAGTTGTAGCAAATAAGGATGATTTTTTCACAGAGTTCTCCTTAAGGGCAATCCGGGCACTTCCAGGCCGTGTCCTCGCCCTTGATAAAGTAAAGGAGCCGATCGAAGTAACCTTCGTAGTAGGGCGGGCTGCGTAGTTCGGCCTCCTGGTAAATCACGCCCACACCCTTGAGCCTCTGGGTTGAGTAAGCCATTAACAATGATCCGTCGCCTGAGCAGAGGCTGAACCCAAGTGTATCTCCAAAATAGCCTGCAGCGTAACCTTTAATGTCCGCCTTGGGTTCGAAATGAGCCGGAGGTATGAGCGGAACTGTATCCTCGCCGTCGAAAACCAGAATCTTTCCTTTGCATATCATAGCCTTCTCGCCTACATCCACGAATCCTGAATCTTCGAGATTGAATACTAGCCAATCGTCTTGAACCACCATCGAGATAACCTTGATGCTGATGGTATCGTAGCTTATATCACCTCCATCCCTGCCGGAAAAGGTAATGTAGTTCTGACGCTCGTAAACCCATACGTAACCCTGGCCAAGAGGAAAGTAGGTAGTATCAAGGGAGTTATGATTAAGTTTGCTGCAGCCTACGAGGGTCAGGGCGAGCAGGCTTACAATTAGCATACATTGCCTATTCATCAGATAACCTTAGAATTTTTATTTGGATTGTCAAGCGCGTCGTTCCTCAGCAATCCCTCTATCACCCCTGCCAGCTTCTCGCCTACCCCTTCGAGTGCCAGCAGACCTGCCTTGCCCTTCTCCTTGTAGATGTCACGGATATCCACGAGCAGGCCGTCTACTGTCCGTGCCGCCTTGAAGTAAGCCATTGCGCGATATCTAGATTCTCCCAGCATCTCTATGTCACGCTTCTTTACCGAGAGCTTTCCTGCGACTCTTTTGTTGTATCGGAGTTCAGGCGGGTAGAAGGTGACAGGTCTGGGGATGTAGTGGAGTATCCCCTGCTTTGCGCACTCCTCGGCAATTGTCAGGTGACAGCGTCGAACCCACTGGGTCTTTTTTACCTTATTGGTATCCCACAGGTCGATCGGGCCTAAAAGGGAGGAGTCGTATTCCTCCAGCGCCTTGTAGAAGACTCGCTTGCACGTACCCCACAACGTCATGCCCCCGAACAGAACGAATTTCCCCCCGGCGTCAGCGGTCATCTTGACAAGAAGACGCAGTTCCTCGTCGGTGTCGAAGATAAAAGGGATAATGGGCATGGCAAGGGTTCCGATGAGTATCCCGGCATCGGCGATACGGCGCATTGCCCGGAAGCGACCGGAGGTTGATGGTCCCCTCGGCTCGAAATGAAGACGTCTGTCGTCGTCCTTTGTTGTAACTATCGTGTAGCCGACGTAGACATCGGTCTGAGCCGAGATGTCGGTGAGGATGTCGAGGTCACGGCATAAAAGCGGCGCACGTTCGATGACCATGAGCGGAAACTTAAGCTGGTAGATGACCTCGAGCATCTTTCGAGACAGCTTGTATTTTGCCTCGACTGGTTGCCAGTCCCCTGAGGCGATTACGTCACGGGGCTTGCGTGCAAGTTCCTTGCGAAGGAGTTCGACTGCGTTTTCCTTGACCATTATGACCTTATCGAGGGTCGTGTAGTCTTTGTGAGGTGCGTACTTCTCATCCCAGCAGTAACAGTACCGGCATCCGTGAACACAGCCCTTGTAAGGAATTGCGGAGTAGCGAGTCCAGAACCAGCCGTCGTCTGAGTGCTTGTGGTCGTTAATAATCTTCTTTGTCTTGTAGAGTTCAACTTTGACGTTCCTCATGGCATAATCTACTTAAAAACTGCTATCCGGTCAACTTGAATAAAGCGTCTTGCGATGATCCTGGTGCAAGGATTACCTAGTCGTTAATAGACTAAGGTCTTAGCGTTCATAGATTCGTTTACGAGAGTGGGGGCATTGACAATTATAGTACCTTTGATGAAATCGGCTTTGTCAAGCTTGCGGGATTTCACGCATGGTCCACAGAGCAGGATTTCCCCGCCGGCCTCGATAAATATGTTGACCAGTTCCTCTAATGGCGGGAAATTTGGAGCGAATATATGGGGCAAGCAGTCTTTCTTTGCCAGCATTACCGCATCTGCCTGAAAGCCTATCTTGACCTTGATACCGGATGCTTGAGCCGTTGTACCCATTACGAAGGGTATTGTAGCTTTCTCAGGATCTTCTGCGCCGTGAGTGGCAATGATCAACATCCTTTTTTCATCAGTCATTTCAGGATTCTCCTTGGTTTAAGGATTATCTTATCGGTTCTAATACACAATGACCTTATCTGCTGCGTCTATCTCCTTTACGAACTCGTAAGACTCGACCACCTCCGCACCATCGACCATCTTGCGCTTGGCACCCAGCGCTTCCACGCTCAACCGATCAACGAGTACCCTACCCCCTGCCGTGTAGAACTCCACAAAGGACTGGGCAAGTGAGGGAAGAGGAACTGAGCGCTTGGCTCCAACCTTTTCTTCGAACTTCATGAATCTTTCCTGAACGCATTCTACACCGGCTCCTTGAAAACCCAGAGTAACCTTTATCCCCGCTTTCTGGGCGTTGACTGCCAAATGAAAGGCGATCAAGAGTCTGTACCTGTCGTAATTTTCGGAGTAGTCGTTAGTAGCGATTATGAACCAACGCTTTGCTTCGGTCATTTCTCCTCCTTGGTTGTCGTATGTTCATTCCGGACTTTACCTAGATTGAGCATTCAGTCAACTGTGGTCGATATCCTGTGATTGAGTTGAACAAAAGCTCCCTGAATAAGTTACCCAAAAGCTACTCAAAAGATACCCAAAAACTACCAAAAGTAACCCACAAGGTGGACAAATTCCACTAACCACATATTACACAGCTTTTGGTGAAGAATCGGGTTTAAAGGTGAAGGTTTCCCCCGGGGTCCCCGCGAAAGCGCGAAGCGATTGGTTTCACCGCCAGCGTCGTGGGGTGTATTTTTGGCGGGAGTCCCGGTTTCGGAGGACCATGGTTACCGGGACCTCCCGCCATCCGACCCCTAATCTCAGCCCCCATTAGCCTCGCTTCCTAACCTATCCACCTCTCTTTATTTACTTCGCAACACATCTCTCATCCCACGCCTTTTCTCGACCACAGTGCCTTCCCCTAACCTCTATTCGAGAAGGCTCAGGATTCAGATTGTATTCGGGCTGCAACCGATTATAAAAAAAAGACCTACCCATGCAACCATCGGCAGATCTGAAAACGGTCACATTTGATGCGACACTTCCTAATATTACGATCCGACCCATTTAGACCTTCTATATCATTATAGTAAAGGAATTTGGGATGTCAAGGCCATACCCCAAAGATCTGCTACGCATATCTTCGGGGACCCCACGGAGCAGTTAAAAAAGGGGGACAGAAGCTACAAAAAAGCGGGACAAAAGCCCCCCAAAAGACTGACAAAAGATGGACATTTTCCTTTACCCTCTCCCTTAGGGGACGCTTGCACCCCGGAGGGGTTGAGGGTGGCGCAAAGCGTCGGATGTGGAATTTCCCCTCTCCTTAGGGAGAGGGTGGCTCCGAAGGAGACGAGTGAGGGAGAACTTCGGCAATGGCTTCTATCACACCTTCCAGGTTTTTGATCACATCGGCATTCCAGAATCTCAAGATTTTTATACCTTCGGCTTCAAGGCATTGTGAACGTTCCTCGTCGTATTCAGCCTGTTCAGATTCAGCATGCCCGCCGCCGTCGAGTTCTATGGCAAGCTTCGCTTTGTGACAGTAGAAGTCAACAATGAATCTACCTATCGGATACTGTCTGCGGAACTTGAAACCCAATAGTTGATTGTTTCTTAAGCAAGCCCATAACTTGGCTTCGGCAGGGGTTTGCAAAGAGCGAAGCTCTCTGCACCTTTTGATAATTTCGGGAGGAAGGTAACGCTTTTGCATAGCTAATTCCTCACCCTACCTTCTCCCTCATCCCCAACCCTTCTCCCATAGGGAGAAGGTATTCTTCTCCTCTCCCTTTGGGAGAGGAGTTAGAGGTGAGGGTTATCACACGTCAAGCGTCTTCTGCTTATCCTCATCCTTGCTGATCTTTTCCGCGCGCTTGAAGGTCATGTCATCGGGCGCTATCTGGGGGATGAGCAGGCGCTCGATGCCTTCGAGCAGACCCTTGACCGTAAGCACCTGCAATTTGGGGTAGTCCTTGTTCATTATCTGGGAGTGAAAGAATCCGGCTGATGCGGCCTCACGCTTAATCTCCGAGCGGTCGGTAGGCGGATAAAGGAGGATGAGTGCGCCCATCACCGCCTTTTCGCGCTGCACGGTGCCTGCAAGGTCACGCACGTAGGACACCTTGGGCTTGGCGTCACTTTTTACCTGGACGATGACTTTCTGGGAATGGCATTTATTGGTGAACAAATGTGTTAAGTATTGACAAAAGCTCCAAGGAAGTTATAATTGTGACATGGGTGCGATACAGCAAGCTTTTAATCTTCAACTACCTCATCCTGATTTTAAAAGATTTAATGTATCCCCTCCACTCAAGTGGCCAGGTGGTAAGCGTTGGTTAATCCCTAAACTAAAGGTTCTCTGGAAAGCCCATTCTGATTTGAGATTTGTAGAACCGTTCGTAGGAAGTATGGCTATTGCTTTAGGTTTACTTTCTAAAAAAGCTATATAACGCGGAAGGAGTAACGATGAGAAAAAAAATGATACATTTCTATTGCCTTGAATTTCCAGTTCTTACTCTTTCTGAGAAACCTCTACCCACGACGGATAAGCGTGTAATCGAGGTTTTGAAGCGGATTCTTGGAAGCGATAGGTTTTGGAAGTTCTTTCAACATAGTGGAACGGCTGATATGGATGATTATAGCATTGAACAGCAACTTGCATTCGACTTCGATTTGGTAGACATTGATGGACATAAGACAGGCCCGTTAACGAGTCCCTTAAAGAATCTATCTGGTTAACCACCCACATCAATGGAAACTGACAAGAATGTATTGACTTGGAAAGATGTTGTCAGAGGTGCTTTATTAGAATTAGGCGGTCAAGGACATCTATCCGAAATTAATAAAAAAATAGAAGGACACCCAAAAACCAAGACGAACCCCACTTGGCGTGATACCATTCGACGGGTTGTAAGGCAATATAAAATATTCGAACCGATTCCTCCAGAAAAAAGTGGTGTTTACAAGCTTGTAGAAGAATCCGAACTAGAAGTAAAACAGCAGAGTTTTTCTGATGAACCTGAAATAGACCACGGGATAGCTCAAGGGATGTTAGTAGCACTTGGAAGAATTTATGGCTATGAGACTTATGCTCCTAAAACTGACCAAACGATTAGAACTTTTCAAGGCAAGCCATTGAGCGAATTCGTCTCTGTAGGGGATTGCACAAATATTTTTAGAGGCTCTAATCTGTCCCAAATAAGACAGATTGATTCCTTATGGTTTGATGAAGACGATGACGGGTTGTTCCCAACGTATGCTTTTGAAGTAGAACACACTACGAAGGTCAAATCTGGATTAGACAGGTTGCTGAAAATACCCAAGAGATACGCTACAGGATTCTTTATTATTGGGCCAAGCAAAAAAGAAAAGGATTTATTCGCCTGGTATCTTAACCAGACTCCATTCAGACAATTTGCGAGAAGGTTTATATTTAAAACTTACCACGAATTGGAGGAATTGTACAACACTGCCTTAACTCATGATACTTACCGTGAGAATTTTGGGGTAACGGAAAGGTGGAAACTATAGTCCTTCTAACCAACTAGCGACAGATATCATTGCAAAAACGACAGCAGGTAAAGAAATATTGGCTCTTGGCCATTAAGTGTGAAGTTTCTCTCGAGGTATCATGTTTGACGTAAACGTCGCTTCGCTAGATCCCCGCATCACACCGGTCTTGAGCCAGTTTTCCAATACATAAGCATAACCTAATCCAAGTCTTTGTCAATCCTTCAAAGACGTATTTACTAACAGCTTCCTACTTTATACACACCCTACCAGTATCCTAATCTTCTGGTTAGCAAAGTTCCTGTAGCCATAGGCTATCCTCGTATCCAGCTGAATAACAAACGGCGGAAAGGAAAGTCAAGAAGCCGCCGAGCTGTTTTATTATCTCAACAGAACAGGATTTAATGGCCTTTGTCGTTTTAATAGTAAGGGAAGTTTTAATGTCCCATTTGGGCGTCATAAAACCATAAACTACATTCGAGACTTTACAAGTTATTCGAAAGTATTAGAAAGTTGGGACATCCTATGCGGTGATTTCAGTACCTTGGAAATTCTACCGGATGATTTCATCTATGCCGATCCTCCCTATGATGTTGAATTCACGACTTATAGCCCGGGTGGTTTTAATTGGGAAGACCAGGTGCGATTAGCTAAATGGCTATCCAAGCATACCGGTCCAGTCGTTGCATCAAACCAAGCCACCAAAAGAATCATTGCTCTGTACGAAAATCTAGGTTTTGATATAGAGAAGATACCTGCACAAGACGTATATCATGTACTGGTGATCGTACGCCTGCCCAAGAGATATTAGCAAAGAAAGGGTTATAGAATGGTCCCCAAAGCCAAACATACAGGCAGCGTTTTGGAACAAACCGTTATTCCAATCCTTCAAGCTAATGACTATGAAGTACAGAACCAGGTTTTTATAGGAGAGAAAATTGGCGGTGGAAGACATCGAGTAGATGTAATCGCAAAGGCCCCCGGTGGCGATGAAATCCTTATTTCCCTCAAGTGGCAACAGACAGGTGGTACTACACAAGAAAAAATACCTTACGAAGCCATAAAACTTATTCACGCTATCAAAACCAGCAACGAAAGATTTGACCGGGCATACATCGTTCTGGGCGGGGAAGGAATGGATAAGGGTTTGAAGGAATTTTATTTGAGCGGGGGGTTGTCGCCTTACATTGTTGATTACAATTTAGTGAACCTCGTTTCCCTCGATCGATTCATTGCATTAGCAAATAAAAAAGTCCTCTAAAGTTTAACACTAATAGCCTTGGAGTTGAACGGCGGGTCGAGGTAGATAAGGTCGACAGATTCATCGGGAATCTTATCCCGAAGCGCCTCAAGGTTATCGCCGAAATAAAGCTGGTTCCGCCATCCTTCAGTCATATCTCATTGTATAAGTTAGATTTATTTTGTCAAGCAATATGCCATCACCCTATTACCTCCACCTTGACCGGGGAGGTGGCCTTTCTGCAAGAAAGGGCGGAGGGGGTGATTACCCCTCCCCCTGGCACTTCGTGCCCTCCTCCTCCACCGAGGAGGGGGATAACCTTTAAAACAGAGGCTTTCCTCCTTCCTTTGTGGAGAAGGTGGCTCCGAAGGAGTCGGGTGAGGGAAGTTGTGTATGACAAACGCTTGCGAATCGATGATCCACTCCTGTTTATCCGGACAGGCAGGAGTGCCTGTCCTCCGTTCTCTCAGTTTCAGCCCTCCGTCTGCGATCTTGTGAACCTCCGGTTCGCAAGCGTCCCAGAGGGAGAGGGAAACCATATTCCCTTCTCCCTTTGGGACGGCCTCTGGCCGGTTGGGGATGAGGGAGTGAGGGAAGAAAAGGAGCATTGTCTTCGGGGTCCCCGTTTTTTGAGATTCAATGGAAAGAAACAGCTTGACAAAAGGTTGTCAAAGTATTCTTAATAGACGAACGAAACAGCCCTCCGTCTGCGATCTTTTTAGCTTTGCTAAAAAGGAGCATTGTCTCCGGGGTCCCCAAGAAGAAATCTTCGATTTCTTCTTGGGGTATTTTTACTTGACATTGCCCTATTTTTGACTATAAACCAAGTTAGTAGGTGTGGTCACGAGGATATTTGGTGCCTCGGACGCTCGTCTGCCATTAGGTGGACGGGTAACCTGCGGAACCTCTCAGCGCCCGGATGGGTCATTGAGGTGCATTGATTATGAAAGACGTCAAGTCCGACGTCGCAAAGGCTCCAAAAGCCAAGGAGCCTGGGGGGAAGCCGAGGACATTAGGGCCGGTGCCCAATCTCGAGGAACACGTTCCAGCGGAATGGTGGCGACGCATCTTCAACTCAATCTACCTTAAAACCGACGGAGACGTCGTGGACGACCGAGCCATCACCGCCAGAGAAGTCGACTTGTTCACTGAAATCCTCAACCTTGCAGCTGACGACTCGATTCTTGATTTATGCTGCGGTCAGGGCAGGCACACCCTGGAACTGGCTCGCAGGGATTTCACCAACGTGGAAGGTATGGATCGCTCCCATTACCTGATCCAGCGCGCCCGATCCCAGGCAAGAAAGGAAGCGCTTGTGGTCAGGTTTCGCGAAGGCGATGCTCGGAAACTGCCTCATCCGACCGATTCCTTCGACGCGGTAATGATTCTGGGCAACAGCTTCGGTTACTTCGAGACGGTCAACGACGACTTGAAAGTGCTCATGGAAGTTGCCCGGTTATTGAAACCCTGGGGCAAGATACTTCTGGACGTAGCCGACGGTGATTATCTGCGGGCAAACTTCCAGCCGCGTTCCTGGGAGTGGATCGACCCCCGGCACTTCGTGTGCCGCGAGCGTTCCTTGTCGTTGGACAGGCAGCGGCTCATATCGCGGGAAGTCGTAACCCACGTCGAGAAAGGCGTCCTTGCGGACCAGTTCTATGCGGAGAGGTTATACTCGCAGGATTCCATAACCGAGCTGCTGCGCAAGGCCGGGTTCAAGGGGATAACGGTTCATTCCCAGATCTCACCGGACTCCAAGCGCAACCAGGACCTGGGCATGATGGAGCGCCGTATCATCGTTTCCGCCAGGATACGCAAGGAGTGGACCCCGCGAAGGCGCAGGGTAAGAACCGAGTTGCGTAATGTGACCGTGGTAATGGGTGATCCTTCGAGGCCAGACAACCTTAAGCCCCAGGGTGTCTTTGCAGAGGAGGATATCTTCACCATCGACCAGCTCAAAGGTGCGCTGCGCGAGGTCGAAGGTTACCATTTCGACTATCTTAACAACCACTCCACGATGATCGCAGACCTGGCAAGGATAAAGGGCAAGACTGATTATGTGTTAAACCTGTGCGACGAGGGGTTCGAGAACGACGCCCGCAAGGAGCTTCACGTAGCGGCCATGCTCGAAGCTATGGGTATCCCGTACACAGGCGCAGGCCCTCAGTGCATGGCGTTCTGTTACGACAAGTCACTCGTGCGTGGAGTGGCCCGTGAGATGGGGATACCGGTGCCCGAGGCTTTGTTCATAAAACCCGAAGACACCGCTTTGGATCTCGAGTTCAACTTCCCGGTGATTGTCAAACCCAACCTGGGCGACTCTTCCTTCGGCATAACCCAGCGCAGCGTTGCATCGAAACCTGAAGAACTCCTGGATGCCGTATCCGGGATAAGGGAGAAATTCGGCTACGACAAGTCCGTGCTTGTGGAGGAGTTCCTGCAAGGTGCGGATCTGACCATGGGTATAATCGGCAACCCGCCTGAGTCCTACCAGGTGCTGCCCATCATCGAGGAGGATTATTCCAATCTGCCGGACGGCCTTCCGAAGATATGCGGGTACGAGGCAAAATGGATGCCGGATTCCCCCTACTGGAGAAGCTTGAAATCAGTCCCGGCCAATCTGCCAGACGAGATCGAGAAGATGCTTGTGGAGTGGTGTACGAAGCTGTTCGACCGTCTGGAGTGCCGTGACTACGCCCGGTTCGACTGGCGGCTGGATTCCCAGGGCGTACCCAAACTGCTCGAGGTCAACCCAAACCCGGGCTGGTGCTGGGACGGTCACCTGGCAAAAATGGCAGGATTCGCCCAGATATCCTACCAGGATATGCTCGCAGCTATCCTGCGGGTAGCAGAACAGCGGCTGGGTCTTGAGTCCGCAAACGGCAACGGAAGGAAGTAGACCCGGGAGTTCTGTCGCCTTTGCGGAAGCGCAGTCTTAAAACGAGCGCGAAGATCGGCGGAAGAATAACAGTTATGAATCCACAGGGTACAAAGGTACCAACTATCCTATGCTTGGGAATAAACGCAGAATTGAAAGAAAGAATCGTCTTTTAATTTGACTTGACCGAAGCGTCTAGTTATTCTCAACCTGCAAGGGTCAATCCTTACGATGGGCTAAAGCAAAGGCTTAAAAGGCTGGCCTGTGGGAGTTTATACCCCGGGCCGGCCAACGAATTTAATACAGCTGTCGGCGGTCGGCAAGGGGCCTGACCTGATAGAAGATTTCAAGATTATTGAATAAGACTGTGGAGCGCAGGCTCTCAGCCTGTCCAGACCGGAGTGAGGTTCAAGCCTCTCCCCCTAAATGCACCTGCGGTGCGCACCTCTCACACCAGGGAGGGGGAAGGAAGAACAACTAAACCTGAATCTCTCTGTCCAGTCCGAGTATGGGTTCATCGGGGTATGGAGGACGGGTTCTTTAACCCATCCATTGTTATTTCTTGACGGACTAGAGAGGATCTTCGATTCGCAAGCGTCCGTCCTCCTTCCCTCTCCCATAACCCCTCACCTCTAACTCCTCTCCCACAGGGAGAGGAGAACCACTATCCCCTCTCCCCTTGGGAGAGGGGGCGGGGGTGAGGGAAGAAAAGGAGCATTATACTTGGGGTCCCCGTGACATGAAATGGCGAAGCTCGCGGAGCAACGTAACGAAGCTTTTTGGTGGGGTGATTTTTCGGGTTCCCTTGAATTTTGCTACGCAAAATTGTGGGGTGTGTTTTATTCCTCGGAGCGTATCTCGCCTATGAACTCCTCCAGAAGGTCTTCCAAAGTCACCAGCCCTGTGGGTTGATCGTCTCTATCAAGGATAATGGCCATGTGTGCACGGTTGGTTTGCATTGTCCGCAGAAGCTCGGTTATGCGCACCCCTGGCTTGGTAAAGAAAGGCTCGCGTAACTTGTGCCTGGGGATCAGAAGATCCTTTGTGTGAAGGATACCCAGGATCTTACCAGTTTTCTTATCGAGAACCGGATAACGGGTAAAGCCCTCTCTAGATACGGTCATTAAAACGTCAGCCCTCTTGTAACCTGAGGTAAGAGTAGCGACACGATCCCAAGGCGTCATCACGTCAGCAAGCGGGGTATCAAAGGCGCTGAATAGATTGGCCACCCTGGGTGAGGTTTTCTCTTCTATGCTGCCTATCTTCTCGCCCAGCTTGAGTGCGGTAAGGATATCCGGCCTCGTGATTGCAAGACGCTCACCCCTGCGCTCCTTGGCCTTAGGTGTGCGGAAAACCTTACGGAAAGGCCGGGCGAGTATTGCCGCGACCCTGTAGAAACCGGAGGTCGCAACCACGAATTGTTCGGCACGGGTACGCGCCCAGTTTTTGGGGAAGTACTCGCCCAGGATCAGACCTGAAACCGCCCCGACGATGATGGCGGCGCTCGTTCCCCAAAATTCCCCGAACTGGGAGACGAAGAAGGTGGTAAAGAAGAACTCCGAAAGAACCACCGCAATATTGGTACAGATGAGCGTCATTACCAGAAGGGCCTCAGGATTGTTGAGAAGCTCTATGGCCTGCTCCTGGCGCCGGGTTTTACGCGAGATATGGGCTACCCGGACCGGATTGGCAACAACGTAGGCAGTCTCCGATCCTGCAAAGAATGCCTGAACGAATATAAAGACTACCCCGAGGAAAAGGACTGCAATCTCTCCGGTCATTCGGATTCCTTTTTTACGAGGTGGACTTGCTCGATAGCCATGCCCCTCACCTTGCTTACGGTGAGCACTATGCCGTTGTAATTCAGTTTTTCCCCCTTGACCGGTATGTGCCCGAGCTCGTGAGTTAGGAGTTCTGAAAGGCGATCAAACTCCTCCTCCGCATCGGTAAACGCCTCGTCGAAAAGCTGGTTCAGCGTGGCCAGATCTATGGTTCCTTTGACCAGATAGCTTCCATCCTCGAGCTTTCTGTAGGGAAGGGTCGAATCGTACTCATCGACTATCTCGCCGAATATCGCCTCGAGTATGTCCTCAAGTGTCACCAAACCCGAGGTTCCGCCGAACTCGTCTATCACTACTGCGATATGTTGATCCGAGCGCCTGAGTTCCTCGAGTAACTCGGACAGGGCCTTGGTCTCGGGTACGAAATAGGGTTCTCGCAGCAACCCCTTGATAGGTGTTCCGCGCGAAGAAATCAGGAGATCTTTAACGTACAGTATCCCCAGGACCTTGTCGGTGGTTTCCTCGTATACAGGATAGCGGGAGCGATGAGCATCGCGGGCATAAGCCAGGGCTTCCGAGCGTTTCGTGGAGGCCTCTAGAGCCTTCATCTCAAGACGCGGGGTCATCACTTCTCTGACCGTGCGTTCCCCCAGGTCAACCAGATTTTCCATGATAAGTTCCTCGTCAGGTCGAAGAATCCCGTACCGGACCGCCATCTCGATCATGGTCTTGACCTCCTCGTCGGTAGGAAAGGGACGCTCTTTCGGGCGCTTGCGGAGAACCGGACTGAACATCTTTTGCAGTACCCAGGTTATGGGAAAGAAAACCCAGCTGAAGAACACGAGTACGGGCGCATAAACCCTGGCAAGTGTCACCCCAAGCCTCACTGCAATGATCTTGGGTGTAATCTCACCTATCACGAGTAACAGAACCACCATGGCTAAAGGGCCAAGGGACATTACAAGGGTCCTCTGAGCTTCATCAAACAAGAACTCCCTGGAAAGGAGTATCAGAAAGGTCGTCCACAATGCCGTCGCCGTAACGTTAACCAGGAGATTGCCGGTAAGTATGGTGGCAAGAAGACGATCCCGTGAGCGCAGAAGCCTGCCTGCCAGATGCCTCTTACCGATCCGGCTTGCATGAACCGGGGAGAGCGAGAAATAGGCCGTCTCCGAACTGGAAAAGAAGGCACTGGCCACAAGAAGAACACCGATAGGTATTAGAAGGGCGAATGGGGTCATTTAAGGTACAGTTCCATCAGCTCGGGCATCTGGTTGTGTTTGTAGCCCAGAAGATGCAGGACACCGTGAATGACGAGTCTTTTGATCTCTTCCGCTTCACTAACTCCGTATTCTCGTGATTGCTCCCTGACCCGATCAAGTGAAACGTAGACCTCGCCAAGGAAATCCTCCTCATCAAAATCGAATGCCAGGACATCGGTCGGGCCTTCCCTCGCCCTGAACCTTCGGTTCAGATCGGCAAGTGACTCATCGTCTCCTATTATTATGTTAACTCCTTTTTTTATTCCCTCTGACCTAAGTATTCTTTTTACGAGTGTGCGAAGAGCGATTCTTTTTACTGGCGTTCTCTTCGGCACCTCGATTGCTATCTTTACCATGCTCATAACTTATTCTGGGATGATAAGTCCCGATTAATATGGATACGAAGACCTCGCGCACCTTGTGTATATCCGCGGTAGTAAATGCGCACTCATCCAGTTGGCCTTCAGAGACCTTGAGGTCCAGTATATTCTTTATTATCTTCTCAAGATCCTCTTTATCCTTGAACCCCTGACTTCGAACCGCCGCTTCAACCGAATCGGCAAGCATAACTAGAGCTGCCTCCTTGGTCTGCGGCTTGGGTCCTGGATAGCGGAATTCCGATTCAGGTACCTGATCCTTGGTACCGCTCTTGAGATATTTCTGGTAGAAATACTCCATCCTGGTGGTCCCGTGATGCTGGGCAATAATGTCACGAACCGGTTCAGGCAAACCCATTCTCTCTGCCGTAACCAGAGCCTTCTTCACATGATTCGACAGGATCAAGGCCGAGATCTTCGGTTTGAGTGAATCGTGGGGATTACTGTTGCCCACCAGGTTTTCGATAAAGTATTCCGGTTTTGCCATCTTTCCAATATCGTGATAGTAACCTCCGGCAAGGGAAAGATCAGGATTGGCCCCGATAGCCCGTGCACCCCTTTCGGCAAGATTCCCGACAAGTATGCTGTGGTGATACGAGCCCGAAGCCTTCAGGGCAAACTCCCTGAACAAGGGACGATTCAAATCTGCAAGCCTGGCAAGGGTCAAGGTGGAGGTAAAACCGAATACCCGTTCCGCGGCTACGAATGCCGCCAGAAGAAACCCGAAGTTAAGGGTTGAGTTAATACCAATCCCCAGCAGCGCCCCGGGCAGTTCACGCACCGAAAGATTCGCCGTGGTGAGCAGAAAACTGGCACGGGCCAACAACCCGCCCACAAGAAAAAACCCCAACGCGGCCAGAAAGCCGGTCCGTCGCTTCATCAACGGCAAGGCAAGCAAACCCCCAAAGCCCACAAGCAATGCGTAGAGTAAATACTCCGGTTCATTATGCCACGGCAGGTATAATAAAACCGAGGATACCATTGTTAAAATAATTCCTTCGAGGGATCCAAGGAATATCGCACATCCCAGGGCGATGAATCCGGTGGGAACGAACCACCAGGAAGAGAACCTTCTCAGGGCAAGACTTGCAATTATACCCGTTATCAAAAGCAGGGTTACGTAAAGGAACTCCCTTATCTTGTAATCCTTTTTCAGAAGGAAGATAGTAATACCCAGGATTCCCAGCACCAGAATGTACAAAAGGTTCTGCCGCAGGAAAAGCTGAGCCCGCAGCTTCCAATTACCCTGCTGTTCGAGGTTCAGGGCATGAAGCTTCTTCACGGTTGCCTTATCGATGGGCTTATTGGCTTCAGCTATTAACTCGCCTCGCTCCACGTATCCTTCGTATAATCCGACCTGGTTTCGAGCCTGGCTGCGGCGCCTGGCGGTCTCCTCATTGTCGTATACGAGATTGTAATTCGATGACATCGTTCTTAATACAATAGAGTACAGAGCCTCAAACTTTTCCCGGTCATGTGGAAACAGACGCTGGGCGGCATTTTCAACCAATGTATCCAGATCGATGTAATCGAGAAGGTTATCGACCCTTTCCTCCACTTCCCCTATCTGCATTAATATAGTTACTTTTGACGAAGCTAGTTCCTCCTTGTCTCTAAGATACATCTGAGAACGGATAGCTTCTATCAAGCTGTCAGCAGCTGAAAGGACCGATGCCCTGCCCGGGATTTTCGGGTTGGTTAGGAGTTCCCGGGTGGAAGCGGAAAAACCCTCGGGTATTGAATCCAGGTTATGCAGGTTACGCATCTTGCGATCCAACATCAGGTCTGCATCCTTATCATGGATTAGAACAGGTAGAACCTGGGCACCGGCGCTGTCCTGCTGAGCAGCCAGAAGTTCAGGATCCTTCGGTAAGGGAAAAGGTATAGGGGCATAGAGATCCTTTGAAAGAATATTACCTTCCTTATACTCCATCTTGACAGGCGGAGCCAACAGAGGTGCAAGGTTGACGGCGATAAGTACCGCTATCGCCGAGAGTGCAAGTAGCAGCCTACGCAGGATTTTTCTTTTCATACGCCTGGATTATAGTAGAAACCAAAGGCGGACGAACAACGTCGGTCGAATCGAAGTAAACGAAGCTTATTCCATCGATGTTTTCCAAAACCTTCATGGCGTCAAGCAATCCGGAACTGCTGCTGTGGCCAAGATCGATCTGGGTCACATCGCCTGTGATAACCGCATGGGAGTTCCAGCCCAGACGGGTAAGAAACATCTTCATCTGGATAGGTGTGGTATTTTGAGCCTCGTCTAAAATAATGAAGGCATCGGAGAGGGTTCTTCCGCGCATGAATGCCAGCGGCGCCACCTCGATTACTTGATTATCCAGATATCGCCTCATACGTTCGGCAGGGATCATGTCTGAAAGCGCGTCGTAAAGAGGTCGCAGGTAAGGATCAACTTTTTCCTTCAGATCGCCGGGAAGGAAACCTAAAGACTCCCCCGCTTCCACGGCTGGCCTTGTAAGGATAATCCGGTCAATCCTGTTGTTGGTCAAAGACTCAACCGATTTGGCTACCGCAAGATAGGTCTTGCCTGTACCGGCAGGGCCGATTGCAAAGGTAACAGGAGTGTCTTCAATATAATTTATGTATTTCTCCTGATGTTCGGACTGGGGCCGAATTACCTTACGCGGGGTATATACGACTCCACTTTCCGGCTCGCGGGATTTTTGGTTTCCTTTTTCAGAATCCAAAAGAGAGAGAACTATCTCGGGTGTGGGGATTCGTCCCGATACAATCAATTCTGAAAGATGGTTGATAATCCCGATAACACTTTCAACTTCATCATCAGGACCTTCAACGGTCAGCTTATTACCTCGAGAAACGATCTGAGCGTTAAAGTTTTTCCGCAAGATTCGCAGATTTTCTTCCCCCACCCCTGTAAGTAACAGCGGGTCAATATCCTTTAATTTCAATATTCGTCTGGACATTAGGGATTTAAGAAGAAAGGAGGGGAAGACCTTTGATCTTCCCCTCAATAATCCATGATTCTCTTACCGAGGAATGACGAAGACCTCGCCGGGATAAATCCAGTGAGGATCCTCAATCACGTCTCTGTTGGCTTCGTAGATCTCCGGCCATCTGGAGGCGTTTCCATATACTGCTATGGAATTGGCGATCTTCCACAGACAATCGCCCCAGACAACCTTCCATTCGTTGACGCCTGGGATAAAGAGTACCCAGCCTGGATAGATCAGGTTCGGGTTCATTATCAGATCGTTGTTTGCCTCGTAGATCAGTGGCCACTTTGAGCCATCATGATAGACAAATGGGTCGGCTGCTATCTTGTAAAGATAATCGCCTGATTTGACAGTGTAACGTCCCCAGTAACGGGGCAGTGCTGCCAGTGAATCACGTGTGGCCGTGAGTTCAGCGATCTTGGCATCCAATTCGGATATCTCACCCTGAAGGGCCGATATCTGAGGTTCCAGGTTACCGATTCCTTCATCGGCAGCCGCTTTGCGGGCGTTGCAGGCCTCCAGTTGAGCTTCTGCTTCCTTTTTCTTTATCCTGGCACCATAAGCAACACTAGCGAATACCACGAGACTTAGTGTCAGGAGAATCAGAATCTTCTTAGCCATCTTTCCTCCTACTTTTCTGTGGGAGGCTTGACACCACCGCCGCCCCGGGAGGGTTTGGCGTTCTCAAGCTCTGCTATTTCGGCTTCGAGTTCCTGAATCTGCGCTTCTTTGGCGGCTTTGTCGGACTGAAGCGTGGAAAGCTGCGACTCGAGACTGGAGAGCCTTGCCTCGGCGTCATCTGCCGCCTGACAGGCCGCCTCCATCTGAGCGATCAACTCTTTGGATGCTCCGCAACCGGCAAGCATGCCGAGTCCGAAGACTACCAACAAACCCACTGCAATGAGTCGCTTGTGCATCTGCACCTCCTTTGATTTATTCGTCATGTGCAAGTATTATAGAGCCATACTGAGGTTTGTCAAGAGCACAAACCCTTACTTGTTTGTGTCTTAGCAATCTCTTTTATATTACCTCAATTTTATCATTTGTAAATAGCAAGCAAGAAATCTAACTTCAACTTTTACGCAGGTTACGTTGAACGCTCCCTCGCTCCTTGACAAGACCCGATCCCAGGATAGGATGCAGTCATGTGTTTATTTTTGTTTCTCATCGTCCAAACCGTTCCCCTGGAGTATCCTTACTTTGATATAGTACGAAGGGAAGTTGAGTTTGTACCCCAACCGAAGGGTATAGATACCGCAACCTACGAAAGAGACTTGAAGTTAAGATACGCCGAAGACAGCCTTTTAGTAATAGTTGAAGGAACAATAATCGAAAAATGGGCAGGTGATACACAAACGGAAATCCAAGAAGTACTGGGCTGCGATTCGGTCAGGATTACCAGGGATACGGTATACGCATTCTCATCGATGCGTTTTGAGTTCACCGCCTCCTATGCCAATGTTCTGTCCTCGGAGATGATTACGGCAATGAGATACGCCGATGAAAAAAACTACTCGGTAAAAGAGATTCTCGCCCGATTTGGATTAGAAAATAGGAAGTACCGCATTCTGGCAGATGCGGGCAGCCTGGTTACCGTGGGATTCAAACGCAGCCCAGGGATGGTGTTTATGAATCTCGCCACAGGAGCCGTGATCGGGATGGAGATGAGGGAACCGGTGGAGAATAATCTTTAACCACGGATAGACTTCGTCGCAAGCGTTCACGGATAAACAAGAATCAGTAATGTGACGGAAAGTGAATCTCTTGAAGAAATGTGTGCATACTTGCGGAAAAGTCAATCTGTGTCATCTGTGGTTAAAAAACACCCAAGGCCACCGGCGCCTGATCCTTGAAAACCAGGAAGAACAGGTTAAGGAATAATCGGATAATCTTGGTCTGGGAGTAGATGTCGTAGAGGGTAGGAGCAACCTGCAAGGACACCCACACCAGTGCGGTGACGATAACTACCCCGAATATCGCACCGATGATGAACCCGAGGAGTTTGTTGAGCCAGCCGAGAAGGATGGCGTCGAAGAGCTTGCTTAAAAGAAAAACCACCAAAGCGGTAACGAGCATTACACCAATGAATATGGCCAGGAACGCAAGTATCTTGCCGAAAATCTCGGAGTTTATCCTTGGGCCAATCAAGGCGGCAAGTGCAGGGGTAAATCGCCAGCCAAGCATGATTGCGGCGATGAATCCGGCCAGACCGCCCAGTATCTTTATCGCCCCCTTGGAAAGCCCCAGGAGTCCAATTACAATTATCAAAAGTACGGCTACACCGTCCAGGATAACTGGTGTGGTAAGGTTCATTTTTTCTGCTCCAACATGTCTCTTATCTCGGTTAACTCCTTCTTTATCGTCTCGAGTACATTACCCCTGACCTCTGACAGAGGAAGATCTAACTGACTGGACAGATGAAGAATCGAGCCAACCCTTTTTCGTGCCCCGGCTATTGAGTAACCTTCCTTGTGAACGAGCCAGTCGATAAGCCGGATGAGTTCTACGTCGTGATCTGAATATACGCGTCTGCCTGCGGCGTTCTTTTTCGGTGAAAGCCAGCGGAATTCCTTCTCCCAATAACGCAACACGTAGGGCTTTATCCCGGTCAGCCGTGCCGTCTGAGTAATGGAATAGTACCTTTCTTCTACCATACTTCCTTTTTCAATGGTCGAGTGAGCAGTTTCTCAAGCTCTTTACCGGGATTGGCATTCTTAAAAAGCACCCGATAGACAGACTCTGTTATAGGCATCTCTACATCATTCATCTTGCCCAGTTTACGGGCAATTCGGCAGGTTTCAACCCCCTCGGCAACCATACCGAGTTCCTCGAGGATTATCTCGAGGACCTTGCCTTTTGCCATACCCAGACCTACCTGGTGGTTGCGAGAGGTGGGATTCCAGGCCGTTGTAACCAGATCTCCCCAGCCGGCAAGCCCGGCGAAGGTCCGTGGATCAGCACCCAGCTTTTCACCTAACCTGGTTATCTCTGCCAGACCGCGGGCAAGCAACGCAGCACGAGTGTTGGTCCCGGCACCGAGTCCCTCTGCAACCCCTGAGGCAATTGCTATAATGTTCTTCAAAGCTCCGCCAAGTTCAACTCCCACCGGATCGTTCGATCGATAAACCCTGATGTTGTCATGAGAGAATACCTTTTGTATCTTGGCAACAGACTGATTATCCTCTCCCGCGGCGACAATCGCCGTAGGATGACCTTTAAGCACCTCAATGGCGATGCTGGGACCTGAAAGGACGGTTACCGGAAAACGAGGGAAGAACTCCTTCCACACCTGGGAGGGTCGAAGTCCTGTTTTTCTCTCCAGGCCTTTGATAAGACTAACGATCAGTCCCGGAGGTTCCTTAACCCATAATGGTTCCTTAACCCATAATGGTTCCTTAACCCTTAATATCCTCTTAAGGGTTGAACGCAGCGCCTGGCAAGGCACCGCAAGGACCAGAAGCGAGGCATCCTGGAGGGCCTCTTTCATATCCGAGGTATAGTGAAGCTCACGAGGTATCTGAACGCCTGGAAGAACCCCGGGTAAACGCCGGGTGTAGGCGAGTTTTTTCACCCGGATCTCATTTATCTCCCACAATCTTACAGGATAACCAGCTTTCCACAACTTTATCCCTAAGGTACTACCCCAAGCCCCTGCGCCCAGAAAGCTGACCCTCATCTTCTTTTCCATATCTTCTCCCAAAGCCCTGAGCGAGGTTCCTTGCCTACGGCAAGACGAATGAGATTGTTTCGATGAGCAAATGTAACAACGAGAGAACATCCTGCGGCTGCAGCCAGTCTGGATATCTCGGGGTTAAATCTCGAAAATACTAAAACGAACATGGAGATTGAAGCTAAGGACAGTATGGAAGCCACCGAAACGTAACCTACGGTCAGAAAGAGCACTATCCATATCCCTACAGCTGCCGCTGTTGGGAAAGGTGCAAGCACGAGAAATACCCCCAGGGTGGTGGAAACCCCCTTGCCCCCTTTGAATCTCAACCAGGGGGAAAAGATGTGTCCGAGCACGGCGGCTACACCAACGATCCCAGGCCAGGGTGAGAAAAATACCGCAGCCAGGGTCGGTAGCGCCCCTTTCAGGGCGTCGAATATACCGGTAAACACGCCCCAGCCAGTACCCAGCGCCCGAATCGCGTTGCTCGCCCCGATGTTACCCGAACCAACCTTGCGTATCTCCACGCCCCTGACCCTGGCTATCAGGAATCCCACAGGGATGCTTCCTGAAAGAAATCCTGCTATTCCGAGTATTACCGTATCCCAGACAGGTGAAATCATCTCTTTACTATCCTGAGCTTGAGGTTCGTGCCGGTAAAATCAAAGGCCCGGTAAAGACGATTGTGAATGAATCGCACGTAGGACGCTTCAATGTCCCTGGGACGATTGCACTCCAGGATAAACATGGGAGGAACGCCTTCCTTCTGGGTAAACTTGTAGAACTTTATCTGATGGCCCGGGGAACGCTCCTGGACGAGTTGGGTGATGAACTCGGCGAGCAGCTTCTTTGGAACACGCTGAGTGCGTTTTCCCACGAGAACACCTACTTTATCCTTGAGCTCGTCAAGACCCTTGCCGGTCTTGCCTGATATGGTAACCCTGAAGAAATGTTCAAGTCCCTTTAACTGGTAGGAAATCTCTCCGGTGCGATTGCGGAGCGCTTGCTGGTCAAGAAGGTCAACCTTGTTGAATACTAAAACCAGACCGGTGCGTTGCCCGGTTATCTCATTTGCAAGACGCTTGTCCTGTCTGGTTATTCCTTCTGAAAGGTCGATCAGGAAAAGGACTATATCCGCCCTGGACAGCGCCCTGCGCAGACGAGTAGAGGCATAGTAATCAACGTCCTGGCTGATTTTTGTCCTTCGCCTGAGGCCTGAGGTGTCGATTATCCTCCAGCGATTGTCGGCTACTTCAATCACGGTATCCACCGGGTCACGGGTGGTTCCCGGTAAAGCATCGACCACAGCCCTCCGCTCACCAACGAGCGCGTTAAGAAGGGTTGACTTGCCGACGTTTGGTCTACCGGCAATAAGTATATTTATTTCCTTCTCTTCTGCGCCGTGTCCTTCAAATGATAAGCGCTCTCCGATGGCGTCCAGGAGTTCGCCGAATCCTATCCCGTGCTCGGCGGAAACAAGAAACAGTTCTGCCGCCCCAAGTACATGGAAGGCGTGATGTTCCCACTCGGCGGTCTTAACGTCGCTCTTGTTCACCACAACCAGATAGGGCTTCGCCTTCTTGCGCAAAACCTCGGCAAGCGCCTGGTCTTCGGGATGAAGCCCCTGCTTGCCGTCCACCACCAGAAGAACGAGTTCGGCCTCGGATAGTGCCAGCTCCACCTGAAACCGCATCTGTTCCTCAAGCGGGGCCTGCGGCCGGGGGTTAAAACCGCCGGTGTCCACGAGGGTGAAACGTTTATCCAGCCAGCTGACCGTACCGTACAACCGATCCCTGGTTATACCTGGTTCACGCAGGGTTATGGCTTCCCTGCGTCCAACCAGGCGGTTAAACAATGTGGACTTGCCTACATTGGGTCGACCGACCAGAGCTACAACACCCTTCATAAGCCATCTATGGGTTGAATATTACGATACACCGGAAACATCCTTAATAATAATAACCACATAAAGGCGGTTCGTCAACACCCGCCTGCCGCTCACTGCCGAGAGCTAACGACCGACGCAGCCAATTGCCCGTATTCCCCTGGCCAAGGCTTGACAATCTCAGAATTTGAATAAAATGTTAAGTAGTGGAAATCTATAATGACGGAACCGATGGATGGAGCATTAGAAGGTTTCCGGGTATAGAAAAGTCATGCGGGAAAGCGAGCGATTACTTCCCGGACTGATCCACTACGGAAAGGTTTGATGTGGCTTAATGAATTATACACTACCTCCAACAAAGGCTGCATTGAATCGGTAAGAAAAAAGTTCTGCTTGGCTGAAAGGAGCCCCAGCCGATGAAAAAGTATGTGATAGTCATTACGAGTCTGTTGCCTTTAGCAGGCTTTGCAGCCGAAAGGATGGTAGTTGCCGAACTCTTCACCAGCACTACCTGTCCTCCTTGCGTTGCAGGGAATTCCATGCTCAACAGCCTCGCTACGGATAAGGAAAGTTTCCTAGGGGTGGTTCGTTACCATATGTCCTGGCCCAGCCCTGGCAACGACCCCTTCTATAACTATCACAAACCAGAAAATAACACACGTCGTCAGGTCTACCTCATCAACAGCGTACCAACCATAGTTATTGATGGAATAGTCAAGATGGGTGGTGCGGACAGAGCTCTATGGGGACCTGCGATTGACGACCGACGCTCAGTGGAATCTCCCCTCTACATGAAGGTCTATCGGGATTTTCAAACCTCAGCATTTTCCGCAGATCAAGGCTCAGGTACCGCTCTTGTAGAGATAACTAACGAAAGTACAGAAGAGTCTTATTCTATCTATCTTTACGGCACCCTTACCGAAAGCAACGTTGCCTACACCGGCACCAACGGTGATCCTATCCACAACCAGGTGATGATAGATATAATCTCTTCTCCATGGGGTGACGATCTTACATTTGAACCCGCAGAAACCAAGTTAATCATATACGACTTTTCAATCGATGATACTGTACCTATCCTGGACGCGGCAAATGAACCTACCGGCGAAGTCCATATCGTTTCAAGTGAAAACTGCGAACTGCTCTTCTGGGGCCAGGATGACGAAACTGATGAAATTCTTCAAGGGACGAAAGTCAAAATACCTAATCAGAAGCATTTAAGTCTTTCTGATATAGAACTCTCAGACGACGGCGCGGACGGTCAGCTTCATCCTGGAGAACAGGCACGATTTCACCTCACCATTCACAACGGTGAGTCCAAGAAGATAAATGGCGTAAGGGTATATGTTGAGGTCGACAACGACCAGATAACGGTCCTAAAGGGAGTAGCCGAGATAACAGAGATCGCAGCAAACTCAAGCTATGAACTCAAGGGCGACGATCTTGTCATAGAAGCCTCATCAGGATACGACGGCTCAATCTTCAATCTTAACTGCTATTCCGGTTCCCAAGACGGTTCCTTTACTACAGGAACACAGCCCCTCGGTCTCATCGAAGAGGCGGTTACTTTTCTTGAGGTTTCTATTCCCGCTATCCTGAAGCCTGGATCTCGTGTGAAACTTGGTCCTTATGGAGACAGTTTCCATAGAATCTTGATTTTTGATTCAAGCGGTAGGCTTGTTGATGTACTTTACGAAGGCCAGGGCCGGAACCTTAGCGAGATCGTTCTGCCGGAAATCCCCGTGGGTCTTTACTTAATCTGTATCCAGACCGACGGGGTTAATCAAACATCTAAGATCGTTTTGGTGAAATAAAGGAGACTTATTGCCATGATAAGAAAGGTTTTGCTCGCAACTATAATACTCGCCGCGTTCCCTTTTGAAGGCTTTGCGGCAGAGCGAATGGTGTTGGTGGAGATGTTTACCAGCACAACCTGTCCCCCATGTGTGGGCGGGAATGCCTCACTCAATAATTATTTAGCCAAACATGATTGCCTGATAGCGGTTCGCTACCATATGAGTTGGCCTTCCCCGGGAAATGACCCGTTCTGCCACTACAACTCGGCTAACGGTGCTCGCAGGTCTTACTACGGTGACATCAACGCGGTGCCTAAATTTAAGATGGATGGTGGAGGATGGCCGCTGGTCGACGAATTCATCCTCGAACATCGCGATGCAGGCTCAACGGTTAATATTAAAACTACTGCTTCTTTTGTACCCAATGCCTACAACGCTTTACAGGGTCAAGGCTCGGTTACAGTGGAGCTTACCAATGAAGATAGCAAGTCTATATCCTTCGTGCTCTTTGGAGCGCTGGTCGAAAGCAACGTCGCTTATACAGGCTCCAATGGGGATCCTATTCATCATCAGGTAATGATCGATATGTACCCTTCCTCAAGTGGAGAACCAATAACCCTTAAAGGAGCGGAAACCAAGGTTTTAACTTATGACTTCGTTATAGACGACACGATTCCTTTCCTCACAGGCGATCTCAAACCTACGGGTCAATACCACGTAACAGACGCTGGAAATTGCGAGATAGTATTCTGGTGTCAGCTAACATCGACAAAGGAGATATTTCAGGCAACGATAATCCCTGTTTCTCATGGACCTCTTTCTGCCGAGGTTACCTTCTCTGAGGTGGACAATGAGAGGGGTAAGCTTAGTCCAGGGGAAACATCAGACTTCTACGTCACTCTGCTCAACACCTCTGATTGGACATGGGAGGAGGTAACCGGGGTACTCTCAACCGAAGACGAGGCAGTTGAAATTCCTGATTCTGTGTCTACCTGGAGTGACATTGCGCCCCAGGAACAAGGTCGCAACGAAGATGATCCGTTCCAGATCACCCTTTCTCATGACGGTGAAGAAGGATACAGACCAAGTCTCCTGTTGTCTTTGAGTTGTGGTAAGGGTCCTATACGAAACCAGGAAGCCGAATTCCAGATGTATGAACCGGTTGGTATTTCAGAGCGCTATCACCCCTTCTCGGTAAACGTACCCGGGTGTATTAACAAAACTGGCATAATAACTCTTTCGCTGCCTGCATCGCTGGAAGGTAAAATCGATCTTTTCGATGCCTGTGGACGGAAGATAAAAGGAATCTACAGCGGTCACCTCTCGCAAGGGACAAACATTATACCCCTGTCGGCAAACGAAATTACTCGCGGGGTATACTTCGTGAAAATTAACTATGGACGCTACTCTAAAATCTCCAAGATTTTAGTAGTTCATTAAAAAAAGCTGAATCGAGTTCAGCATGGAATCAAGTAATAATGGAGGTAAATCGATGCGTAAATCACTTCTATTGCTGTTGGCGCTAGTGCTCTTGCCCGCCGGTCTCTGGGCAGCTGAGAGAATGGTGCTTGCAGAACTCCTAACCAGTACAACTTGCGGTCCCTGTTATAGTGGTAACGCAAGGCTTGACGGAATATTGTTACAAAAGGGTGATTACCTCGCGGTTATTCGAGTTCATATGAACTGGCCTTCCCCGGGAAACGATCCCTTCTATAGTTACATCTCTGCCACCAACAATACACGCAGAAACATGTACAATATCAACAGCATACCCACTATTGTAATTGACGGAGTAGCCAAATACACAAATATTTCTGGTGACATGTGGGCCCCTGGAATCGATGATAGGCATGCGACAGAATCCCCTCTAGAGCTTAATATTTACCGAACCTTTACTCCTTCCTCTTATCTGGAAGGAGAGACACAAGGTTCAGGTGAAGTAACGATCGAAATCATCAACGAAGGAGGTCAGCTTCTTTCCTTCAAGCTCTACGGAGCCTTAGTGGTAAACGATGTTGAATATACCGGAACAAACGGTGATCCGGAGCATGACCAGGTGTTGTTCGCCATGCTGCCCAAGCCTTCCGAAACGGTCGGCTTGAACGGTACTGATGTTACCATTGCTAAAAACGCAACTAAAACACTGACAATGGAATACGACATTTACGACAGCATCATGTTTCCGCCCTTATTTGAGGATGGATTAATAGTCAGCGCTGAAAACTGCCAGCTTGTCTTCTGGTGTCAGAAATCAGGAGTAGGAGAAACTGAAGTTCTGCAGGCGGCAAAGGTAAACGTAGTCGGCTACTCGGACTTCGACCTTTCCAACCCTCTGGTGGCACCTCAGGATGGAAAACTCGATGCAGGTGAGCAGGCTAACGTTCATGTAACCATAAACAACAACTCAGACGTAGAACTCCAGGATGTTGTCGTTAAGCTTGAGGTCGCAGATGAAGATATAACAGTTGTCAACGGTAGAGCGGTAGCGCAGAGCGTCGAGGCAGGAGGCTCCTACACCATAGAAGGCGATCAACTTATGATCGAGGCGGGAGCCGGTTACGATGGCTCAGGCTTTGAACTTGAGTTCTGGGCAGGTTCGGGTGACGGTTCGATTGCACCCGAGTTTAAGCAAACCTATGTGCCTGGGGTGGCTGAGGATATCTTACCTCGCCGCACTTACTCTCTCGTTGCACCTTCAATCGTCACGGATCAGGGATTGGTCAGTTTTTCTACTCCAAACGCCGAGAACGTTGAAATCACTCTATACGATGCCTGCGGACGAACGGTTAGAAAGCTTTGCTCAGGCGTCTCAGGATCCGGGTCGGTCACTGTATCGGCCCTAGAACTCACCAATGGCGTTTATTTCATTAAAGCCACTCTCGGAAACTGGTCTAAGGTAGAAAGATTACTGGTTATTCATTAGCAGAAGAGAAATACACGGGCGGGGAACACCCCGCCTGTGTTCTTAATCGAAGCTGAATCTGATTCAGCTTGAAACCTAAGCAAAGGAGGCAAACCTATATGCGCAAATCTTTAGTCGTTATACTCGGGTTACTGATTCTTCCCTTCGGCCTTATGGCAGCTGACCGCGTCGTGGTTCTTGAGATAGTCACTGCAACCTGGTGCCCTCCGTGCGCAGGAGCCGCATGGGGAGCAGAAGATCTGGTAGATGAATATCAGGGTGAAATCCTGGTACTTGAGTATCATTACCACAGTTCGGACCCTTTCAACAATACGCCTGGATTTACCCGTTACGATTTTTACAACGACGTTTTTTCTGGAATCCCCGCCGCTTTTTTTGACGGAGTCGATACTGTTATAGGGGCTTGGTCTAATAAATCAGCAATCACCCTCTATGAACCGAAGTTCACCAACCGCCGTAAAATAGAATCACCCCTTGAAATCTTGCTTGACCAGACGGAAGAAAGCTATCTTGCTCAGGGGACTCTCACCGCCACGATCACGAACACGAGCGAGGAGGAAATCACAGGCAAGGTCCACTTTACGGTTACCGAATCCAATATCCGCTATGCATGGCAAATCCATACTGTGCTCCATTTCGTAGTGCGCGATATGCTCCCCGATGCCGATGGCGCCCTTATAACCCTTGCAGCCGGAGCAGATACCACAATCACCCGTGAGTATGAAATCGATCCGGATTGGCTTCGTTATACGGACGACTTAGGTAACATAGAATTCGGTTGTTTCGTTCAAGACGATGTCTCCGAAGGACTGCCCAGGGAAATCTTCCAGGCCGCTGTCATACCTCTTTCCAACGAGCTCATGGCAGGTGTTAAGGAAGAAAAACCGACTACCCTCCCATTCTCGTTAGATGTTCCAGCGGTTGTGAAAAACCTCGGTTCTGTTAGATTCTCTCTCGGTGCATCTTCAGACGTCGATCTTATCCTCTTCGATGCCAGTGGCCGCCAGGTTTCAACGCTTCACAAAGGAAGCCTCGGCGCAGGAAATCATCAAATACCCTTCGAGACTGGTGGGTTGCCTAGCGGAGCCTACTTCATCAAGCTTTCCTGTGGAAGCTTCTCAGAAGTCGGCAAGATGCTGGTCATTCATTAGCTGTAAAGAAGTATTAGGGGCGGAAACCAACCCGCCCCTTTTTATTTAAGGAGGAAAACCTTTATGCGTAAATCCTTAGTTGTGCTTCTCGGACTTCTTCACATCCCGTTCATGGCTTTTTCAGCAGAACGGGTCGTGGTTCTTGAGGTAGCTACAGGAACCTGGTGTGGGCATTGTCCAAAGGTTGCAGCGACCGTCGAGGGTCTTGCCCAAAAATATCCTGGGCAGCTTCTGATTGTTGAATATCACCATCAATCAAGCGATCCCTTCTCTAATCCCGACGGGGAAGCTCGAATCGATTATTATGCAGTCTCGGGTTACCCAACCTCTTACTTCGACGGCACGGAGAAGTTGGTTGGTGATGGAGGTATAACCCTTGCTCGATACGATCCCGCTTTTTTGGCTCACCGAGGCAACGAATCACCGCTCGAGATCGAATTCTCTGGTGAAAAAAACTCATACACCTCGGCCTCAGGCACCCTACAGGCACACATAACCAACACAAATGCAGAAACCATAACCGGCAAAGTTCATTTTACCATAACCGAATCCCATATCCCATACTCTTGGATAGGTGAAGACAGCCTGTTCTTCGTGGAACGGAGAATGCTTCCCGATCCAGATGGCTTAGATATTACCCTAACTTCCGGCGCAGATACAACCTTGACCTGCGATTACACCATAGATGACGGTTGGCCTCACTTTACTGAAAACGAAAGCTGTGACGTAGGTTGTTTTGTGCAAGGGCCGGACAAACAAATACATCAGGCAGCAGTTCTCAAATTCGCAGCGATTGGCGTCGAAGAAACCGCCCCGATCAGCTACTTTGTATCTGCCTCCACCATCCTCAACAGGATCGGACAAGTTGATCTCTTACTGGAAACGACGCGCGATATTGATCTTGTTCTTTGTGATGCTTGCGGTCGTTCTGTTAAGACCCTTCATACTGGCAGCCTTTCCGCAGGTATCCATCACGTTGAAATTGACGCCTCAATACTCCCGAAAGGAGTCTACTTCCTTAAACTAACCAGTAGCGGTCACTCAGATCTAAAAAAACTTATAGTTGTTCATTAAGCTTCGATTCGTGAGAAGAGCTATGCTCCACCGAAATTTTGATATTGACCGAGACGACTCGGTCCAAAAAAAACCAAGGAGGATAAACGCTATGCGTAAAACCTTAGTCATCATACTTGGAATGCTGATCCTACCCATCGGTCTTTTGGCAGCCGACCGGGTAGTAGTTCTTGAGATAGTTACCGCCACCCGATGTCCGGCTTGTCCGGCAGCCGCGCACGGAGCCGAGGACCTTGCTGATGCCCATCCAGGTGAGGTTCTCATCCTGGAATACCACAACGCAGACGGATTCGACAATAAAGCAGGAGACTACCGTACCTTCAATGTTTATTCGGTACAGTACCTGCCTACAGCATTCTTCGACGGTGAGTACTTCGGCGGATCCAGTGTTGCCGACCAGTACGAGTCAAAATTCCAGGAACGAAAAGGCGTAGATTCACCGCTTGAAATAGAACTGGTTAGGATAACCGATGCCTACAGCTCCACCTCAGGGACATTACGGGCTGTCATCTCCAATCCAAGCGGGGAAAACGTTTCGGGCACAGTCAACTTTTCCATCTCTGAATCCGACATTCCTTTCCAATGGCAAACCGAAGAGTATCTGCATTGGGTTGAAAGGGATATGCTTCCCTATCAGGGAGAAAGTATTTCCCTGAGCCCGGGCGAGGAGTTGACCCTGGATCGTAACTTTACCATTGATGAAAACTGGTTCCACTTCACCGAAAACGAAAACATTGAATTCGGCTGTTTTGTGCAGGGTGAGGACGATGAAATCTACCAGGCAGCAGTACTCGAGTATGGTGAACCGGTGGATATTGAGGAACTTCCGGAAGATGTCCCTTTTACCCTTCATACACCGCATCTTGCAGGATACACTGAGCTTGCATTAAGCAAAGCTTCGGACGTCGAGCTAACACTTTACGACGCCTTGGGCCGTTATATAAGTAATCTTTACTGCGGAAACCTTCCTGCCGGGAACCACCGGATCTCGATTCCAACCGACGAGTTATCTACAGGAACCTATTTCATCAGGGCCGCCTGCGGCAGTAAAATCCATATCGCTAAGCTACTAATTATTCGTTAATCAGGAAGCGCGGGAGTGTGAGGCTCTCACGTCCCGTTGTACAGTAAGGAGGAAATCTATGCGTAATAGGTGTTTTTTGGTCATGGGGATACTGAGTATTACGTCCGCCCTTGGCGCTGCCGAACGTACGGTAGTCCTCGAGATATTTGCGGATACGCACGTTGACCTCTGTATCAGTGCGGCAAAGGGGGCTGAAACCCTGGCCTCCGAACACCCGGGTAAGATACTGGTCGTTGAATATCACATCGGTGATCCGTTTTTCAACCTCGACGGTGAGTATCGAATGGTGTTCTACCAGGCAATCGTCCAAGGTTATCCTGTTGCCGTGTTCGACGGCACGGATACCGTGTGCGGCGGCGTCCCTTCCGGTTCAATGTACCCCCAGTATAGTTCCAAGTTCAACACACGTAAGGACATCCAATCAACCCTCGAGATCACCCTTGAGAATAACCCAAATCTCTACAGTGCCGGTGGTACACTTACCGCAACCGTAAAAAACACAGGTTCCCAACAGATCTCAGGCAAGGTCTTTTTTACCGTTACCGAATCAAACATCCCCTATACATGGCAAGATCTTACAACCCTTGATCACGTTGAAAGAATCATGTTACCGGACGGATTCGGAAAGGCCTTCAGCCTTCCTGCGGGTCAAACCACCGTGATTAGTGAAAGCTACCAGCTTGACCCGGCCTGGTTCCACTATACGAATAATCCCAATAATATTGAATACGGCTGTTTTATCCAAAAAGACGCAGGTTCAGGTCCCTTAAAGGAAATCCTTCAATCGGCTGTTATCTCCGGCTCTGGGGATATCTCTGAGGAGAATCCGCCGGTTTTTTGCATGGACATACCGACATTTATTATGGAATGCGGTTTCGTTACGATTTCCCTTGATAAACCCTCAAAAGTCAAGCTCAACATTTACGACGCTTGCGGTCGCTATGCAAAAACCATCCACGATGGTTATCTTCCACAGGGGAAACACCATTTATCTCTTGTAACTCACAGTCTATCAAAAGGGATCTTTTTTGTCGTTGCCGAAGTAGACCAAGAACTTCAAAAGGCCAAATTAACCAGACTGAAATGAATTAATTACTGAAAGGCACAATGTTTATGAAAAGAGCTGCACTAGTAGTATTAAGTACAATCCTTTTTACTTCGGCAACAAAAACACACGACTTCTCTGCGTCGGACATCGAAGGCAAAACCCGAAGTCTTGATGAGCTACTCGGAGAACGCTTAACCATCATCAGCTTCTGGGGCACCAATTGTTCGCCGTGTAAGGCAGAGCTTGAACTTCTGGACAGCTTATATGAAGTTTACAGAGATTCAGGTCTTTCCGTCATCGCAGTCAATACTGACAGCAAACGCAGTCTGGCGAATGTTGCTCCTATGGTTAACTCCCAGGGTTGGGATTTTTGCGTGCTTACCGATCCAGATGGATCGCTGACAAGTCAGTTTAAAGTTTCGGCAATCCCTCACTCGATATACATAAAGCCTGATAGGGAAATACTGAGGATAGTCACGGGTTTCTCTAAAAAGGACGAAAAAGATATAATTGAAACCATACTCGATGCGTTGCATGCCGATATTCCTGTTTTCTCAATGGGGAATTGCGAACCTGTAAAGCGTTCAAGTTCAGTGAAACTGACACTACGGGAGGAAGCAGAAATAGAGGTAGTTCTTGCGGATTCATCCGGAGAGATCTTAAAAACCATCTACGAGGGTACGCTTGAGGCAGGCTTCCATACAATCCATATAGAAGCGCAGGAGCTTGAGCCAGGCACCTATCGGGTTATCGCGACCGCTGGAATTTTCACCCAAACCTGCGAACTCACAGTGCAGGAATAATTGCGGTTGACAACGAACAAACTCCCTCGAAACCTTTACAATCATCTTCTTGCGGCTATAATACAACTAAACGGGATAAAGGAGAAAAATGCTTAGGAAAATGACGATCCTGTTGCTCGCATTCACCTTTGTGGGCAATGCAGCAACAGTAAAAGATTTCTCAGCTAAAGACCTTGAGGGTAAGACATGGCGCCTTGATTCCTTGTTAGGTGCAAGGCTTACAATCATCTCCTTCTGGAGTACCACCTGTGCTCCGTGCAAGGAAGAACTTAAATTACTGGACAGTCTCTACGAGGTCTACGCAGATTCCGGACTTTCGGTAATTGCCGTGAATACCGACACTCAACGCAGACTGCCCCAGGTTGAACCGATGGTTATTGCACAGGGCTGGGATTTTAAGGTTCTCGTGGACCCTGACGGTGATCTCATGCGCATCTTCAAGGTAGGCCCTATACCCCACTCCTTCTACATAAAACCGGACAAGGAGCTACTTAAATCGGTAATCGGTTACACCAAGAAGGACGCCTCAACGATAATAACGACCATCCTGAACGCCGTCCACGGCAACTACTCGTCTCAAGATGGCTGACAACGCACATCGGGGAGAAGCGGCAAGAAGAGTCCTGGGTACGGCTGTTCTGCTACTTGTCATGGCAGGGTGCGGGGAGCGCTTTCCTGACCCCTCGCAGCAGGGCGAATTCGATCGCGTAGTACTTCTTGAAGAAGCAACCGGAACATGGTGCGTTAACTGCCCTGCAGTTGCCGAAAATATCCAAACCCTGCTTGCCGACTATCCGGGTGAGTTCATAGCCATTGCCCTTCACTCCCAGACGCAGGACCCTTACTCTACGGAAGAGACGGAAGAAAGGCTATCGGACTTTAGCGTAGACGCCTTCCCTACCGTTATCTTCGACGGAGTCGAGGCCTACGAAGGGGTGCAAACGGTCGAAGAGATGGCCCAGGTGCTTTCCGACCGAAGGGCACTAGGTACAGCGGTTAAACTCGAACTCGACGCCTCATTGACTGCGGATAGCGTACTCTACGAGGTAACGGTGATTGTTTCGGGACAGACCGAAGAATCTATCGAAGGGATCCTGCGGATCGCCCTGATCGAGGATACCTTGACCCATGCTACGGCAGGTTTGCTGCACCATATCGTTCGCAGGCTACCCGAAGAGGAAGCTGCAATGACACTGAATCCAGGCGACAGTCTCGACCTTCACCGGTCCCTGCCGCTGGACGTATCCTGGGGAAGGCCCCTGACAGCAGTTGTCTGGGTGGAGGACCCGGATCACAAGGTCTATCAGGCGGCTTCACACGAGGTTGGCGGCGGCAGTTACGTACACGGCGATTTCAGCATCGAGCTTGTCTCAGACAGCATCCAAACCGATACCCTGGGTGCAATTCTCAACTTCTACTTCGATCTGAAGAATCACACCGGAAATATCCTGACTCTGACCGTCGACGTACCCGAGGCCTCCCAGTACCTGCCTGAGAATTGGTGGTTTTCCCTCTGCGACGAGCAGAACTGCTACCCCGTACCCACGGACTTTGAAGTCCCTGCAAACGGCACTCTGGAAGGACTCCATGTAACCATAGGGTCTTCAATACTGGATCAGGAGACCGAAGGCAAGGTGATTATGACGGTTACGTCGGGCGAAGAGGTCGACAGCCAGACCTTTATCCTCGAGATAGAGTAAGGGCAGGATTCCTAACCCCAGGACATCGGTCCTATTATGACCATGGATTTGACAAAAATGAAGATGTGAGGATAATGAAGCCTAATCGACAAAGGAGTTTCAGATGAAGAAACGTGTTGTTATTCTGACACTTTCAGCCTTTATTATGTTATTTACCGGAGTAGGATTCAGCTGTTCAAGTAAAGACAAGGGCAACGATGCAGAGGTACCGGACAACTTCTCCATCGAGGTTATAGGCGATACCGTCATGAGCGTTGCCCTGGGAGAAATAGGCGAGTTCAGCTTCAAGGTTAAAAATCACACTGCAAACGACGATTCCCTGACCGTCGACATCCCTGATTCCCTTTGCGGGCTTCCTGAACTATGGATGTGGCAGATCTGCGTTGAGGGCATGTGTCTTCTGCCGTACAACCCGGCGACGGTATTGGTCCCTGCCAACGGGTCCTACGATCATCTGCAAGTACACATAGTTACGGACGAGGGGGGCACCGAAGGCAAGGTAACCGTCCAGGTAACAGGGATAGGGACAGAGGCTGACAGCCAAAGCTTTTACATGAAGATCACCGAATAGTCAAGCTCACGATTCATGCGTAAGATTTTTTTGCTAAGAGCCTTGACAAACGAGACCTAAAGGGCATAATCCGTCTATGATTTTGGCATTTATCCTTTTTACCGCGGACGTCTCGGTTTCAGGCGTGAATGAAACCAATTTCTGGCTCCAGCAGGCAGAAACCGATTCAGGAACGGTATGGAATACCCAGTTCTACAACCAGACAGAGGTCGATCTATACGTGGACGATTTCCGCGTGGGCGGACGTTTCCTGCTGGACGCAGAGAATATCCGCGACACCGTAACGAGGACAGCAATGACCCAGCGCTACGTCTCCTACCAGGACGATGACGTGAGCTTGTGGCTGGGTAATTTCTACGAAACCCTTGGACAGGGACTGGTACTCTCATCTTTTGAGGACAAGACCTTGCGCCTGGACCGCAACCTCGACGGCGGACGGGTTACTTGGAAAAACGACTACTTTGAGATCGGCGCCTTAGCAGGAAGGATGCTCGATGAGGAAGACCACGTTAACCGGTCGGACTGGCTTTACGCGGCTCGAGCCAACGTCTTCCCCATCAACGCCCTGGACATAGGGGCAATCTACCTCAGGCGGGATGCAACCCAGGATGCAGATACGCTTTTCGGTCGAGCCTGGGAGGAATGGATAGAGGAGAACCTAACCTTGCGCATCTGGCGTTTCGACCTTGTCGGGGCTTCGGCACAGCGGTTTACCTGGGGACGGAGATCGGCGGAAGGATGGATAGGGGTCGACAACATCAAGGGGTTGGGCGTCACCGCATCAGCCTCCTATGCCCAGAGAGGCCTCGGCATTCTCGTTGAGGCAAAGGATTACCGCGGTCTGGCAGGGGAAATCAACGCACCCATCCCGTGCAATCCTGACGGAGAATCGGTAAACGAGGGCGCCGACGAGCAAGGATACAACGTAAACCTCAATCTCGCTCCGTGGGACTGGCTGTGGCTGGACGCCTCGTATTCATCCGCCTGGGATTCGGCAAGGGAAAGCAGGCTTGACAGGATTGGTGCGGAAACGAGGATCGACGTTGCCGGTCACACCTTCATTCCTTACTTCATCTTCATCGACCGTGAGATCCCAGGCGGAATAAACCCCCAGAACGATTTGTTGGAGGCCGGCTTGTCATACGAAACCTTGATTGGTTCCGTCTCGCTGCACCTCAAACCCTACTACCGCTACATAACCGAGGCAGCGGAGAGCTGGCACGAGCCTCATCTTCTGGCAGAGCTGGGTTTTGGTTCATGGATGCTTTCAGGCGGCGGTGTAGCGGAAGTCAGAGAAGATTCGACCGAGCTCTGGCCATGGGGAAGCATACGGTACAACGCCTATCCATGGGAAATCACCCTGTCGTACGGACGGTTCAAGGGCGAGTACATCTGCAAGAACGGTGTATGCGCTTACGAACTGCCCTTCAATGGGCTTAAGGCCGACCTTACCCTGTACTTTTAAATCGTCTTCGATCCAACGATTAGAGAACCAGTCGAAGGATAGTGTGTGAACCGCCGGATGCAAAGTGTTTGACCGGAGGTTTTTTCTGTGGTCTCTGTAAGCTCTGTGTTTTGTAGTCTACTCCGTCAGGGCAATATCCCCTCGGTCCTCGACGCTCATCCGTTCCCAGGCCCCAGGGCCTGCTACGATGCTTTTGTTTCCTCGCGCAGCGCGCCTCAGGTTCACCGCCGCTTCGTTGACCGGCGTTCCGATTACGTCAATCCACTCGAGCGGTTCCTTTCCGAAGGTTCCTTTGACTATCTCGCCGTACTCGATCCCTACGTTAGAGGAGTACTCCTTCCGATTGACCAATGCCCTGGCGAATCCAACTGCGTTATCCACACTCTCGAAAAGCAGTATCCCGGCGTCGCCCATGAACTTGATTACGCTGCCCTTATATTCCTGTGCCCAGTCTATTACCTGTTTGTAGAATACGTCCAGTTCCTCTGCCAGACTCGATGCATCCTTTCCTTGGGATTGTTTATAGAACCCCTTGCGATCGAAGAACAAAACCGCAGTATTGAGCTTTGTTTTGTCCATAGTTTTCCTCCTTAGCAAGGAGAGCTTATTGTGCCTTGGTTGTCAGATATTTGACAACCTCCCTTGCATATTAAAATATAGCAGCATTAATTAAGATGTCAAGCACTTGACAACTTGCTTCTTCCCCTTATTATTAGCTGTAATAGAGTATGCGAGCAAGAGGCACACAGAAAGTGCATAATAACAACCTTAAACCGAAGGAGGTCCTGTAATGAGGAAGCTCTTTACAGTATCGGTGGTAGCCGCTTTTGCTCTCTTTGCAGGCTTCGGCTTGCTGGGTTGCAACAAACTCGGCGGAGGGGGCGCATCGGATGATGTGATAGAAGAACTCCAGGAATCTATTGATGATCTTGCAGAGGATGTCGAACTTCTCACCGAGGTCCTTAATGAACTTCAGGCCGATTACGACGAACACCTGGAGGAGTTCCACGGCGAGGAACCCGAGGAAAAAGAACCGATCAAACCTAAGAGCGGTGGCGGAACCGCACCCAAGACAGGTGGCGGTGGAGTAAAACCACCCACAACCAAGTAAGCAAATAAACATCCTTATTAAGGAGGAAAAATGAAAAAATGGGTAAGCATTGCCCTTTTAGCAGTCGTTGCCACGATGATTCTAGGCATGCAAGGCTGCAATGGAGAAGAAGGTGCACCTACTAATGTGAATATCTCAATCGTAAACGACAACGAAGGCAATCCGGGTGGCGGAATTCACGTAACCTGGAGCGCACCAACCGAAGGTACTCCCGATGAGTACGTAGTCTACGTTGACGGCGTAGCTCAGGTAGCGGTGGAAACTCTTGAAGATTACGTATATACGCCTTGTGCGGAGATTCAGGTCGCAGCGGTATACGGAAGTACCGAAAAAACAGCTTCACCCATTGACATCGGTGCCGTAGCAAGCACGGTATCGGTATGGAGCGTTTCCGATCCCGATCCCAACCACCAGTCCGCCTTCGGTTTCGGTTCCGGCGGTTCTGCAACCGCCTATGCCATAACCGGCGGACTTCACAACAATGACATCGACTTCTATATCACTTCAGACATCAGGATTGCTTCAGGAAGCGACCATATCCCTCCCCTAAACACCAAGGAGAATTCCGCTTCGGAAGAAACCGGGACATTTGATGCTCTGGGCATCGTTTCTCCTACGGGTCAGAATCTGTATTTTACCAACCTCTCACTCACCAACGGTGGTATCTACGGTCTGTGGCTTGATCCCAACGCTAACGGATACGACGCAAGCGACAATTTCATCAAAGCCCAGGTGACGGGCATAGACGTTGCTACCGAGAAAGTTGACTTCAAGTTTGCCTACCAGACCGAGGCCGGCTTGCGTTTCGTGGTCGAATAAACGACGACAGACCAATTGAAAGGTTTTACAAGGGGGAGCTCCCGCTCCCCCTTTACTCTTGCTTAGGAGTGTAAGTATGAAGAAGATAATCTTCCTTGTAGTAGCCTGCCTCTTGGTGCTGACACCCTTGGGATGCGTTAGCCGAGAGACGGTACGACGAGTCAACGCCTTATACGATAAGGTTAATTCAATGCAATCGGAATTAAGTGACATAGACAAGGAATTGCAGAGGCTCAATGAAAAGATATTGGAAATCAAGGGACCGCCAACGGCTGATCTCGGAGCTCTGCAGGTACGAATTGAACAAGTCAATGACCAGTACCGAATCCTGGCTACCGAGATAGCAAAGGTGCAGGAGAAGATTGGCATGACGCCTATGGATACCGCTCCACCTAAAGCCAAGTAAAAAATTCGTGCAGGATTTGTAAAATAAAGGAAATATATAGAGAGGAAGGGGAATCAAGAGGGATTGACATTGGGGGTTACTCGGATTAATATATAAGGATAACTACCCAAGGAGGGAGCTATGAAACGATTAGTAGCTTTAATGCTGCTTGCATTATCGGGATTCGCTTTTCTCAGTATGGTGTGCGAGGATTCTGAAGAAATAGCCGAGAATAAAACATTGGGTAATCCTCTCCAGTACCCGCCGGTTGAGAATCTCGACTTCGAGGTTGTTGACGGGCAGGACGCTAATCCAGGGGGCGGCGTAAGGGTCTTCTGGGACCCTCCAATAGGCGAAACCCCGAGCATGTACTACGTATCCGTCGACGGAATGGGTCAGGACCCGGTAACCGAGACCGAAGACTACGTCTATACCCCTTGCGTCAAGATCGAGGTCTATGCAATGTACGACCTGGTCAAAAGTGAACCTAAGGAGTTAAGCTTCCTGGCTGTGGAGACCGAAAACTTCCGAGTTTGGACTATCAATGACCCCAGCCCTGACCATCCTAATGCTTTTGGATATTCAACCGGTGGCTTGGTTTCTTCATATACCGTCGGCAATTCGGGTGACTGGCCTCATATCGACTTCTGGATCAACACCGGACCGATGTTAGTTTCCCCATTCGACCATTCACCTGAACCTTTGAACGACGAGGTTAATGCTGCTTCAGTGGAAACCGGAACATACGATGATTTAGGTCTTGTTGCTCCTACAGGACAGGCGCTCTACTCCACACAACAAAACCTTGAAGTAAACGATCTCTTGGGCCTGTGGATCGATCCTGACGCCGCAGGCTACACCGATGACGATAACTTCGGGAAACTCTATGTAGAGGCGATTGACGGGGAAGGGCTAACCCTGAAATTAGCCTACCAGACGGTTACCGGTCTTCGCTGGGTTTGCACCGAGGAAGCACACACAGGAATAAGGGAGGATTGAGAAGGGAGAAAATACTCGCCACTTGATTAAATATACCCTTCAAGGGCAAAGGGAGTGACTGAGGAGAGGGAGGACAGTAGAGTAATGGGTGTTGCGGTATTGACCAGACAAACCGTTTCTACCCGGGGTGTTTTCGGTGTGAAACTTAGCATGACACAATAGCGTCTTTCTTCTTGGAACGGAAACGAACCAAAGGAGGCTGAAATGAAACGATATTTGAAAGTTCTGGCGCCCATAATTATCCTGATTTCGTTAACCGGCTGTTTCTTCTTCGGGCAACGCAAGCCGCCGATCTCCTGGGACGAGTTGCAGGAAAAGCAAAAGGTTACGTACCTTTCAGCTTACGATGATGTTTGGGACGCTGCTTTGGTGGCGCTATCAAACCAGAAGATAGAGGAGATTGACAAGGAATCCGGCTTCATAACGACCCGTGAGAAAAACGTCTCCGCATCCCAACTGGACGATTACGCGTGGAGTCCGAGCTACGGCAGCTTCTGGTATTACGAGAACTCGGGTGCAATGGACGAAGCGCGCTACTGGATCAACCTCAAGGTTTCCGCTGTAAGCGAAGAATCCACCGAGGTCAGGGTAACCCCAAACTTCGAGGCCCACCTGAGGGAGTGGACCTGGGACACCACCTCACCCATGGTCTGGAAGAGCCTGCGTTCAAGAGGTGTTCTTGAGGATATAATCGTAGGTCGCATCGCAAGGGAACTCGGGAACTAGCCGCGTGACTGGGAAACCCGATTCAATGTTCAATGCTCTAGCGCAGGTGAAAAACCGAGGTTAAAGTATCTCGACTGGATCAACCTCGACCCGCCATCCGGACCTACGAAGCCTATCTGAATCTATTAAATCCCGGGGTGGAATATCGCGTCTGAGTTTAACGAGGATTGAAGCCTTGCCTTCCTTCCCGTCATAAGGACCCAGGGTTTGTGCTCCATCCCTATCCAATAACCCGAGCAGCTTCTCTGCATCCCAGGACCGGCCTGTGCCCTCCTCGAACAGCAATAACCTGCGATACGGCGGGTAGCCCAATTCCCGCCTGCGTCTCACCTCGCTTTTAAAGAACGTTTCATAATCACCCTTGAGTGCCCATTCAAGCAACTTATCATTTGGTCTGAAGGTCTGAACGACCAATCTACTCTGAGGGGTCGATACGAGTATCCGCCTGAGGTACGCTATCGCGCGGAAAGCCCGTTCCGGGCTTCTGAAGTCGGCATGACTGCGTTCTGCGTCCCAGGAAAGCATTGCCGCTACTCGCACTTTAGGAGGCAGATACTCAAGAACGGCACTTGTCCCGAAAAGCAAGCGTGAACGGGCTGCGTCGGCGATTATTGGCCGATGCTCACCTTTAACCTCACAGATTTGATCCGGAGAGAATATCCCGAGCAGTTCCTTTTTGAGCTTGCCGAGACCCGGTGAAAGGCTCATCCAGCGCACCCCTTTACAAACCGGGCATTGCTCGGGTGCTACAACCTCCTTCCGGCAAAACCTGCATTCCAGGGGTGCACCCGGTCCTATCAGCTTGAGGGGCATCCCGCATCCTTCACAGACCAGCACGTTACCGCAATCAAGACACATCAGCCTTGCAGCCATCCCTAACCGGTTAAGCAGCAGGAGAGCCTTCATGCCGCTTTCTCTTGCTAAGTTTAGCTGTTTTATTAAGGGTTGAGAAAGTACACTATCCTGGGCCTGGGTGCCCATATCCACCACCAACGCCTTCCCTTTTTGGCCTGCCCTTCGTTCGATCCTTGTAAGCTTGCCGCTTCGAGCTGAGTGAGCAATCTCAAGCGAAGGAGAAATGGATAAAAGGATCGTCTTAAAGCCTTCGGTTCCGGCTCTGAAAAGCGCAAGGTCCCTTGCGTTGTAGTGTATATGATGCGAACGAACCCTGTAAGAAGCGGAGTCCTCATCGAAGACGAGGAAAAGGCCGGGATTAACGAAAGGCAGGAGCACGGCCGACCGCATGCCCCCGACGCAGGACAGTGAACCCTGACGTATCCCGTGCCAGATTTGTCTGCGCTCAGATTGTCCCAGCCCGGAATGGTAAAGCCTCAAAGGCAGGTAGGGCTGAAACCGTTCGTAGAGGCGAGCCATGCCCGGTTCATTAGGGAACAACAAGAGAACCTGTTTCCCTGCGTCCAATGCTTGCCTCACCAACTCGACCATAAGCCCGGTATAGTCTGCTGCAGAATGAAGAAGTATTGAGTTACGGGAACGCCTGACACTAACCAGAAGACCTTCCTCGTCGCTTCGCATCCTCAAATGTCTTCTCATCCCGGATTCGTCGACCCTTGTTCCGGGTCTTTTCGGAGGACGCATGATATCCCTGGGCAACGCCAATCCCAGCACCTCTCCAAGGAACGACAACTGCTGGTCTGCCACGTGTGAACAAAGTTCGATGAGCGAGGAGGGGAATAGGCGTGGTGCAATCACCTCACCTACCTCCTTCAGGCCTTTCCTCTCCTGGGTATCGGTCGAAACTATACACGCCGGCACCGACTCCTTGCCCAATGGAACGCGCACCAGATCGCCTAAGCCAACCCCTTGATGGTCGTTATAGGCCAATCCTCCCAAGGGGCGCCACAAAGGCGCCGCTCCTACCGGCATCAGTAACGCAACCTCAGGCGATAATGCAACCCCTGTGCTCCGTACCTGTTACGGTCGAGGATTATATCCTGGTTCAAATCCAGGGTATCCGAAAGGGAATCCTCGCCTAAAGGAATGTTTATCTCCCCCAACGTGTATTCAACCTTGAACTGGTGGTAGGTGGTGTCACCGGCAGGCCTTGACAAGGGCAGTGTGTAAGATGCATACCATTTGTCACCCAGATATTTACCTATGGTTACCTTTGTAGGAGATTCGGTAAGTCCGATGTCCTCAATCATAATGACGTCCGCTCCTGTCGCGTCCTGTAGCCACTCGGCTGCCTCCCGACTCAAGATCGACTCCAGAGGTATGGAGGAGAGACCGATTGGGATAGTCTGTCCTGTCAAACTCGGGAAGTAACCGATACTCAAGTAGGTCAAAACATCAGTCTCCGAAAGCCCCGGAGGATCACTAAACGCCTTGAAATCAGGCTTCCTAAGGGTTCCAACAACGCGCAAGACGGCCTCAATACGTTCGCCGCTGGCTGCCTGATAATCCGTACGCTTACGCGCCCAGATATCCAACTCCGGGTTAAGATCCTGCTGAGCAGGGGGAAAGAATATCTCCCCCTTTTCCAGCTTAAGCACAGAGATCCCATAATAAATATTACCCCGTTTGACATTAAGATCACCGGTAATCTGGGGTATTATCTCGTCGCGCTGAACAATCTCAAGATCCGCCGCCACTTCAACATCCATCATGGTGTTCTTGATCCAGATATTCTTGTCACCCTTAACATGTATATCTACGTAGGTTGGAGGAAGAGATGAATCCACCGGAACGTTCGGGGAGGTCACCCAGATCTCGTCGGTCAATCCCCAGCCAATGTCCGCCTTTATGATATCCACGTTACCTGAGACGTAAAGCGGGGAGTCATCCGACCCCCTCAGGGATATCGTTCCATCGCAAATCGCCTTTAGATGTCGTTCCGGGTTATAAGGTACCGTATCGAATTTAAAGCTAAAGAAGAACGGGTGACCTTCGGAAAACAACGATAAATCCCCGTTACCTTTTATACGTCCTTGCCCCACACGACCCGAAGCCTTATCAATTATCGCCAAACCATTGCTGAACAGCAAATCTATGTCGGTGCTGTAACTGGTCATATCCAGTATCGGCAGGAAAAGTTCGGCATCACGAATATATATTTGTCCTCTGATGTCGGGCTCGGTTAATGTACCGAATGCATTCAAGTTGCCATTAACCGAACCCTTTCGAAAAACAACCGTCTGTTCCAGGTCAAGAAGTGCAAACGGCCACACACCGATATCATCAAGGGTAAGGTTAATATTGAATCTTTGAATGACGCTTGTCTCCTTAAAATCGTAATAAACATTACCGTTTGCTTTAGACTCACCCTCTCCATGCACCAGCAAGGCCTCAAAGTCAAACTGCAAAGCATCCAACTCACCTGCAAGATAGATGCTGTCGGCTTCGGCGCCCAGTGCATAGACGTCAACCGCCTCGATCTGAAGCAATACACTTCTCTTCCCGCCGTCATCTCGACTAACTATCTGCCCTGATACATACCCACTTACCCCCTCCTCAACGCCCAACAATCTGGCAATTATTGGCAACTCGACATCGTAAAGGGTAATCCCGACGTGAGGAAGACCGACCCCGCCCCACGACCCGGTTGCTGCAAACGAACCTTCTCCTATATAGAAGATCGTTGGACCAAGAGCCAGGGAATCCCCTGAACTCGTAACCACAAAGGGCAACCGGTTCTCAATCTTCTCCGTACCGACCATAAGCTCAAGCTTATCGCAAGAGTACTCATAGAGGCTGCGATTGAAATCCAGATTAAGCACACCGATCATTGAAAGAAATATATCCTTGCCGTCGCTGGCAGAAACCTTCAATGATGAATCCCTGATGTCTGCGGAAAGCCCGAACTCTGTACCCTCAGATAATCTCAAGCCGTTCACATCAATTCTGGCCAATCCAGCCAAACTCAAAGGGTAGAAGGAATCGAATTCAACCTGAAGCTCTTTGAAGAAAGCCTCATCCGAGTTCACGAGAATCAATCCGGAAATCCGGGGAGATTTACCCGTCCCTGCAAACTTAAGCTCAGCATTCACCTCGGCAGGTTCACCCAGAGGGTTGTATTCACCCAGGCTGGCCAACTGAAAGGTATGTATCTCAAGTTCACCTTCAACAGCTTCCGGAGAGAATTCACCCTTGGCCTGAACCTGAGAAAGGCCGTGTGAAAGTCGGAAGCTTTTCAAGGTTATATCCTGATTATGAAAGGCTACGTCGAAGTCACAACTACCCCATTTGAAATTGCGTAATCTGATTCTGTCAACCAATCCGGTAATGTGACCCGAGTTATTCGCCAAATCATAGTCGGCTTCAACGCTTCCTTTAAAACTCACAGGATAGGCGGGTATCTTGCGAATCTCGAGTTGCTCGATATTCATGTCTCCCCAGATATGTTCAGAGCCTGAAGCGTAGCCGCCTTCGATCGTCCCCTTGAAGGCCAAGGGCAAACCGGTCTGGGGAAGAAGCTCCAAGGTCTCCACCTTGAGTATACCTTTCGCTTCTTTGACCTTCAGATTATATCCGCCGTCGACCGTTCCCTTAAATTCAAGGGGAAATCCAGTCGCCTCCGAAAGCCTCAACTCTCGAACATCAAGATTGCCCAAAACCTCTTCTTCGGTTATAGAGATTACGCCCGCGCTTGCCAATCTTCCCATCCGGGGATCACTTGCATCGAAGGAAACATCAAATACCCCTTCTTCACCTGACAACTCCATCTTGAGTTCTGCAAATCTTAAATCACCCGAGACGAAATCTTCCGCCTCAAGGCTGCACTCTCCTCGATAGCCGGAACTGTCAGAACCGATCCATCCTTCTGCCAAAAGACGCCCTTTCAACCCTTCGGGATCAATCTCGGCAAGATCAATAACCGTTCTATCCAGATCCAATCCCAGATTCGATCCTTCAAGTGAAAAATCACCCTTAATCCTCGAGTCTACGGTAACAACAAGCAGATCTTCAAACCTTATTGTATCCGGCGGTATATAGGCGAAACCGGTCTTAGCCGAGCGTATACGCAGGCGGTCTTCACCGTTGAGATTAACCAGAACTCCTGACCTGCGAACCCTTCCTGAAACATGATGGGGCCTTATCTTGAGGGAAAGATCGAGTTGGAGTCCTTCAAGGGCCAGGGTGTCGGCTAACTCCACCCTGCCGTTGCGGATGTGGAAACCAGCCAGGTCCAACGAAAAGTCTAGATCGAAAGGCTCTTTTTCTTCATCCGGTTTTTCCTCAGGCAGTAACCATCGCGCCTCGGGCCTCACCAGCCTCACCGAACTAATCTCAAACCGGTTCTGAATAATTAAGGGCAGCAGACGATAGGAAAGGTGCACTTGATCGGCCTTTAACCAATGATCGTCGTCTTTCACTACGCTGAGTTCGGAGAAGTTTATCCCCCCAAGTATATCTCCCCATACCTCATCGTAATCGGCTTGGAATCCTTCCTTTTCCAAAAAAGCCAACGCCTGCCGGATAATGTCATCCCTCAAAGGAACCCTGAAAAAATACGCGGTAAATAACATGCCTGTTATGGAGATTGCAGCAATGGCGATCCTGCGTCCCCAACGGCGACGGGGTTTGAGGGCAGGATGTCTCTCGCCCTGTTTGAGCCTAAAACGCTTGTAAAAAGCCAATATCTATCCTCCCCCCCATTAACAAGTGTTCTGTGGGGGATACGAATTTCGTCTGGGCATCCTTGGCATAATCCAATCGAATCGGTCCGATAGGGGTCTTTACCCTTAATCCTAATCCTGGTCCCCAGGTCCACTCATCGTCTGTGATCTCATCGAGGGACTGTGAGCACAACCCGACATCAATGAACAGTACGAATCCCACGAGATCTGATATGTAGGGCGTACGTATCTCCAGGCTGTGTAAAAACATCAATGTCCCGTAGTGATTATAGGTCGTATCGTACTTTATCTCATTTCCTTTTGAATCGATCCTTACTATTGTATCTGTTTCAGGCCCGATTGATCGATAATCTACGGCACGAAGACTGCCCGCTCCACCCATGGTGAACTTTTCATAGATGGAGATCCCTTCAAAGGTTTCTCCAGAATGGGGCGCAATCAAACCACCATGCAAACGCCAGGCGAAAACCACATCCAGGGGTAAAGCCAGATAATTGCGGAAATCCACTGCTGCACGATGGAAATAATTACTGCCGCCAAATGGTTTTCCTGCCCAATCAGCGTATGGGAAAAAGTACACCCCAGCGGTAGGCGAGAAGAAATCGTTGCGGCTGTCAAAGACCAGCGAAGCCCGCAGGAAGTTGGTCTGATCTTGTTCCATTCCGACCAAGGTTCTTCTTATCTGCATGGAGAGTCCTGCTTTCAACCGGTCTGTGAAATACCGTTCCAGTCCGGCCTCCCCTCCAAGTATGTGATAATTATCATCTGCGTTGCTGCGATAGTACCCATGTTTCCAGTATGGAGAGATGGTCAATCCCAGATTTAAGGGAAGGATGTCCGGATAACGATTACGAACGTTAAACTCCAGTTCGTAGTCCCCTTTGAATGTCGGATTAAATATTACCTCACTAGCTAAACCTACACCTCGATGAAAGAGATTCAGATGCTCCCAGCCCAAAGACAAGGACAGACGATCCGGGATAAGAAAACCAAAATCAGATTCATCTCCACTGGTCTTCCGTTCGTCGACCCCGGCGGTTTCCAGACCGAATCCAAAACTCACGATCCTGGGTTTGGCGGGGTTAAGGAGAAAGGTCAAATCCAGCGAATCTTTCGGGGGCATGGTATCTGTAACCACTCGGACTCGATTAAAGAGATAGGTTGCATATAGAAGCCTTGCCGCCCGGTCTACCCTGGAAACGGAATACCTCTCACCTGGTTTCAATCGGGTAGTTCTCAAAAGGAACCCGGGATGAATATCGGTGGGTTCAACTCCGCTAAAGCTTACCGACGAAATCCAGGTTCGCACTCCTGGAGTAACCTCAATAAGAAGATCAACATCTCTGCCCTGTTCCCTTCTTTTAAGACTTACGTTGACGTAAAAGTAACCTCGATCCCGGTAATAACGGGCAATCGTCATTTGAGCTTCTTGCTGGGCTACGACGGTTACAGGCTTGTCCTTTTTTAATGGGATATTCCTTTTCATCCAACTGGTGTCACTTGCCGGTGCCCCAACGATACTGATCTTTGCCACCCTGAGCCGTTCTCCTTTTTCTACTAAGAAGGTAAGACGACGCTTGGTTGAATCATAGGCCGGGGTAATATTTGCCCATTCATAACCCTGGTTTCGATAAAACATTACGAGACGAAGTGAATCTGCAGTCACCTGCTGACTCAAGTACAACTGACGTCTTTGTGTCGCTATTACCCCTTTCAGCCTCGAATCAGGAAAACCCAGATTACCTTTGAATTTCAATTTTTTAACAGTAGGGCCCTTGCCTTCCCTAATACTGAAGGTCAACCTTTTACGTAACCAGCTGTATTCTGACTTAACCTTTGTTTTCCTGAACCCTAGATCTTGATAGAAAGAAACTAATGCTTCCTCATCTTTTGCTATCTCCGATGGATCGTATATGTCGCCCGCAGAAACAGCAATCACTCGCTCCAGTTCGTCGTCTTCAATAGCCAGGTTGCCTTCAATAACGACCTTTTTAATGCCGCTGTTTACGGTTCCCAGAGCCAGAAGCGAAAAAAGGAGCCTAATACATAAACCTGCCATTCTTCATTATCTCACGTCCGTCCACCTTTAGGGTAGGTTTGAGAACCATACCGTCCAGGTGAACGTCAACCTTGATCTTGCCGCCGAAGGTTGAGTTATCTCCGAATGCGAGGTGAATAGTACCCATAACTTTTTCGTCCTCAAGCACATTGCCGGTGATTCGGGCGCGGTCGTTGGTCCCTATACCCAGTTCAGCCAGGTTTCGCCCGTTGGGACCCGGAGCATCAAGCATCCTGCTCAACTTACCCCGATCCCCCTTTATCTTCGCAGCGCGCCCCTTCTGGATATCGATGACGATCGGCTGGGAAAGCATCCCGATACCTGAGAAGCTTGCGTCGAAAACAACCCTGCCTGAGCTTTTACCCTCCACTGGAGCGATATATACCTCACCCGCGGGAAGATTCGAAAAAGCCCCGGGCCTGGTCAATACTCCTGTATCTAGATTCGGTTCTCTTCCTTCAATGACTATCTCTACGTCTGTCCCCTGCATTGTGGTTACGTGAACTTTCTTTGCACCCTTGAAAATCCTGGCAAGCTTTTCAGTACGTCGTTTGATTTCTGCGTAATCGGCAGCCATGGTCCGGGCAATGATCTCTGCGGTCACGTCGGGCAGGGTAGCTCCTCGTGCGCCTTTCATTACAGCCTGCTTGCGAGCCTGTGTATGAGTCATTGATTTCGAGGCAGGGATTAAAAACACGTCCGCTGACTTCAAGAGATCGGCTACATAGGACGGCGGTTCCTCACCGTGCTGCTTCCGGGGTTGTATCTCACAAAGGGTAGCATCCGCACCTGCGGTAACAAAGGCATCGAATAAATCCAGACCGATTGTCCTGAGCGGCCTGTCGCAGATAACTATTGCACGTTCGCCCTTCTTGGTACCCAGACAATCACAAACTATGGTCTTAAGGCCATTCGTGTAGTTGCTCACTTAATCCTCCTTGGCTATGAGTGTTGACAAGGCTTCCCTGACCGCGTTGGGGTCTGCCTTGCCGCGTAGTTCCTTCATACATTGCCCCACCAGGAAACCTATCACTCCGGTTTTCCCGTTCCTATAGCGCTGAACCGGCTCCGGGTTCGCATCGATTATCTTGCGAGCCACTTTCTCCAGGAAACCGGAATCAGATACAGCACCCAGATCCATCCGTGTCATCAACTCCTTTGCCCCCCGGCCTTTCTCTGCCATTGCTTCGAGAAGTCCCTTGGCCGCCGGTCGGGTCAGTTCGCCGGAACGCAGAAGCATGATCAAGTTCACCATCTCCTCAACCGGTACCTTGAACTCCTCAAGACCCTCCCTGCGTTCCGCCATGATTCCTCGAGCTTCATTCAGGAGCCAGGTTGATGCTTCCTTCACCGTTGCACCTTTCTCTAACAGGTTAAGGAAATAGTCCTCCCATTCCGGCTCCTGGGAAAGAACCTGGATATCCTGTTTCGAGAGTCCCTCCTTGAACAGCCGCTTACGTTTGGCAGCCGGAAGTTCAGGCAGAGATTCCTTAATCTCATCTATCTCAGACTGTTCAAGGATTAGCGGCGGAAGATCGGGTTCAGGGAAGTACCGGTAATCTGCAGCTGTTTCCTTTACCCTCATGGGCCGAAGCTCTCTTGCTTTCTCGTCCCATAAGTAGGTGGTTTGTACAATCTCCTTGCCCTGCTCCAACCAGGCTATCTGGTCTTCAACCGCCCGCTCTACTCCCTCGCGCACCGCCTTGAAGCTATTGAGGTTCTTGATTTCAGACCTCACACCCATCTCTTCCTGACCCCTGGGTCGAACGCTGATGTTTGGCTCGCATCTGAAGTGTCCGCGCTCCATCTCGGCGTCGGATACGCCCAGGGTCCTGAGGATGAGCCTGAGCTCCTTGAGATAGGCGTCAGCCTGGAGGGCGCTCGCGATGTCCGGCTCGGATACTATTTCGGCCAAGGGAACCCCGCACCGGTTGAAATCCACGAGCGTTTCACGCGAGGAGTGGATGAGTTTGCCCGCGTCCTCCTCAAGGTGGAGACGTCGGATACGGACTGAGCGCTTCATACCCGGCAGATCAAGCGAACCACCTGTAGCCAGAGGGTAGTCGTACTGGGTTATCTGGTAGCCCTTGGGAAGATCGGGTGAGAAGTAGTGTTTTCGAGCCCATCGCGATTCGAGGTTTACCTTGCACCCGAGGGCGAGTGCGGCCTTGATTCCGAGCTTTACTGCCGTGTCGTTGGTCTGGGGCAGCGCCCCGGGCAGACCCAGGCAGATGGGGCAAACCTTGGTATTGGGTCGAGCATCAACGTCAACCTCGCATCTGCAGAACATCTTTGACAGGGTGTTCAGTTGAACGTGAACCTCTATGCCTATTATTACTTCGTACCTAGATTCTTTCGACGGCATGGGCAAACTCAAGTAGTTTTGCGTCCTGGTATCGGGAAGCGGTGAGCTGTATTCCTACAGGAAGGCCATCCACCTTTCGAGGTGCGGGGATGGAAATGCATGGAAGCGCGGCAAGGGCATTGGACGCGGTATATATATCACCGAGATACATCTCCAAAGGGTCGTGGATCTTTTCCCCCAGCTTATAGGCCACCGTGGGCGCGGTAGGCGAAAGCAGGAAATCGACCTGGCTGAACGCCTTCTCGTAAGCCTTGGCAAGCGCGGCACGATAGCGCAGAGCGGTGTTGTAGTAGGCGTCTATATATCCTGCGGAAAGCCCGAAAGTTCCCATCAGTATACGGCGTTTTATCTCTTCCCCGAAGCCTTGAGCCCTGCTGGCTGAGTAGGTCTCGCGAAGCCCCAGCTTGGAAACCCTCAGCCCATAGCGGATACCGTCGTAGCGGGCCAGATTGGATGACACCTCGGAGAAGGCAAGAAGATAGTACCCGGATATCGAGTAGCGTACTTCGGGCATACTGACCTCAATGAGATCTATTCCTGCTTCTTTGAATGGCGTCTGTACAGCTTCCGAGATCCGCTCATCGGCAAGTTCCGCGAAGAACTCCTTTATTATCCCGACCTTCACACCCCTCTTTAACTCACCTGTCAAATCCATCTCCTCAGGCTCCTGTGGATATGTGGTGGAGTCCCGGGGGTCAGGGCCTGCGATTACCGAGTAGATAAGTGCCGCGTCCTCCACCGTTCTTGTGATCGGACCTATCTGGTCAAGGCTCGAGGCAAAAGCCACCAGACCCCAGCGGGAAACCCTGCCGTAGGAAGGTCTGAACCCGACCAGGCCAGAGAATGCGGCCGGCTGACGAACCGAGCCCCCGGTGTCCGAGCCGAGGGCCGCAACCGCACCTCCGTAACGAACAGCGGCTGCAGAACCACCTGACGAACCCCCCGGCACGCGTTCCGGATCCAGAGGATTGCGAACCGGACCAAAGGCCGAGGTCTCGGTCGAAGCCCCCATGGCAAACTCGTCAAGGTTGGTCTTGCCCACTAGGATGGCGCCTCGGGCATTGAGTCGTTCGATTACCGTCGCGTCGTAAGGAGCCACGAAGCCCTTGAGAATATTGGACGCGCAGGTGCACGGCTTTCCCTTTACGCAGATGTTATCCTTGATTGCTATCGGGATTCCGGCAAGGTCAGGGGTTTTGCCTGCAGGATAGCGCGTGGAATCCTGACTCCGGGCAAGCTCCTCGGCCTCGTCCAGGTAAAGATTGATGTAGGCGTTGATGTCCTTCTCATAAAGGGCTACATTCTCCCTGATCAAGGCTATGACATCGGCTGCTTTTGCCGCCCCTGTGTCCAGGTCGAACCACAACTGGGCTATTGTCGGAAGCTCTTTCATGCTCACGCCAGCCAGGGCGGAATAAGGAAGTACCCTTCTTTGAGGTGCCGGGACAGCCCTTCAATATCAATATCGCAGGAACTGGGGTCATCCGGTGCACGGGGACATGGGTAGGGCAGGAGGATTTCGCCTTCCATCTTCATCTCCTGGAGTTCTGAAAAGTATGCGAGGATTTTATCGAACTCCGCTCCGAACCGCTCGGTTTCCTTCTCGGTCAAATCAAGCCGAGCTAAATCGGCAACCTTAACGATCTGTTTTCCAACCGACATAGTCTAAGTTTAACTTAGGTCAAGCCCTAAGTCAAGAAGAACTCAAATAGAATTAATAATGATACCGCCACCAACTGCACCTGTAGCAACCACAGTTCTGGTAGAAATACTTAATTTGAATCGGATCTTCATTTGAAATATTCATTCCCTTTACTGAACATATTAGTCTGAAAAAGGTTGACAGACCGGTAAGTAAAGTGTATAGTTTAGCAAATGAAGTCAAGGAGGCAACGTGCCTGGACTAAAAGATGACTTACACGCTTCACTGATTAGATTGAATCAATCTGCTCCGGAGATAAGAGCATCAGCCTTTGTGAGCCTTGATGGTTTGATGCTTGCCTCGGCATTGCCCCCGGGAACGAACGAGGATGCTATTGCTGCGATGAGCGCTACCGTCCTTGCTTTGGGTGAACGGACCACTCGGGAGTTCGCCGTGGGTGTGCTGGACCAGGTTTATTTCAAAGGAGCTGAAGGATACATTCTGCTACAAGGAGCAGGGGACGATGGTGTTCTCGTCGTTGTAACCGACGGAACTGCAAAGCTCGGGGTGTTATTCCTTTTGATCCACAGAACAGCAGGTGAAATTAGGCAAATGGTAAGACAGGCGATAACTCCTAAAGCACCTCCTACACCTCAACCGCAGCAACCTACTCCACAAACCAGACCTCCAACCGCACCCGGGACAACCCAACATACAGTGCCCTGGGGCTCCTGAATCAAAAATGGACGAGGGTAGAGAACAACAAAAGGCCTCCCCTAAAACGAAGTTGAATATGGGTGGCTCACTCGGCGCTTTACCGACCGAGAACCTATTGCAGATGATAGGAAATCTGAGACTCTCTACCCGTCTATTGCTTGAAAATTCTGAAACAAAAGACTACTTCCTGCTGACCTTCAGGGAAGGTGAACTTGTTCCGGAAATTGAAAGCTCCAGTTATCCTACTTTAGAAAAGGTCCTGATGAAAGACATCAATGTCGATCAAACTCAGATCACGGAGCTTTCAGCCGCTCAAGCGGATTTACCCTTCTGGAATCGATTGATGGTTGCCGGACTAGTCGATCGAAAAAAAATGAGAAGCTACCTTGTAGACGGCATCCGTTCAACGCTTAATCTCTTTCGCAATCTTTCCGGTGTCCACTTTGAGCTTTCCCCAATACCAACGGAAAGACTGGGAACCTTGACCGGCTACTCGGTTACTGAAATCGTCTCCCTAGCTCGTAAGCCGGATTCCATCCCTTCCCCTTCCCCCAGACCTGAACCTGAGATGAAAACCGAACAACCCATCACTGCAAGTACGGCTACACCGGTCAAGCCTGGCCCTCCACCGAAGGTTGCAGACTCAAAGCCTGTCGCACCCTCAAAACCAGCAGAAACTAAACCGACAGTTAAAAAAATTCAACCTGCAACTGCCAGGATCGAAGAGGAAGCAAAGCCTGAATCTTCCACCGAAGACTTCAAAAAGGTAATTACCGAACTCCTGCGCCAACTGCATCAAATAGTCCCCGGTGTTCACGCCTGTTATATACTCGATTGTGAAAAGGCGGATGCGATTGCATCGTCATCTTCCCTCAAGCTTAAAGACAGGCCGGACTTCCGTGAAATCGCGGATATCGTCTGTAGTCGATCCAAGAATCAAAGCTCAGCACTCCGAGTTGAGAGATCCTATCTGGTAACGGACAAGTATCTCATAGGGTCATATTTCCTTACAGCCACCAGTTCTTTGTTGGCAATATGTCGACGTCAAACCCAATTCGGTTTACTACTTACCGGTCTTCGTCGGGTCGGTCAGCGAGTAATCGAACTTTTCAAAGGCAGGTCATAGTGAAGCTGGCCAAGATAGTTATCGTGGGTAAGGATGAGGCTGGTAAATCAACACTGGTACAGAATATTATCCCCGGTGCTTTGAATATCGAGCGAAAAGGAAGAACCATAGCGCTGGACTACGGAAATAAGTTGCACGGAGACTATAAGCTTCATCTCTTCGGTACCCCTGGTCAAAGCCGGTTTCGTATCGTACGAGACATAGTAGCACGAGGCATGAATCTGGCGATTTGGGTGCTCGACTATTCAAGGCACTTCGACGAGCGCGACGAGGAAATCCTCAAATTCCTTACCGGTTCAAACGTCCCCTTCATCGTTTTTGCCAACATCAAACCAGGCGTACAGAAGGAACGACGACAGGTGACCAGACTAATCGGTGAACCCCCTCAGCTGCGCAAGATAATCATCGGATCGGCCAAATCAGGCTTCCGGGTTACGGAGCTTTTAGACGGTATCGTAACGGTTCTGGCATCACTTGACGACCACAAAAGGAAGGAAGAGGTTATTACCAGAGAATCGGAATCCTAGTTAGAGAAGAACACCAACAATCAGCTAATGTAAAACAAACACCCTTCAGGGAATGTGTGTTTCTTACTTAGAGAAAATAGCGGTGTACCGCAAGGGTGAAGCCAATAAGGAGCACGTGAAAACTACCGTCCCCAGGATAACGATCGTTGCCCCCGAAGGAAAATCCAGCCAGTAGGATATGATCAACCCACCTACGGTATAGAGTAAACCAAAAAATAAGGATAATACCAGGACAAAAAACCATCGACGGCTCCACTGCAATGCGGTTGCAGCAGGCAAAACCAGAAGGGCGGATACAAGCACTATCCCTACGATCTTGATGGAGATTACAATACCCACTGAAACTAACGCCAGAAGAAGGTAAAACATACCAGCTTCCGGTATCCCCGATGCCCGAGCCAGCTCGGCATCAAAGCTCGAAGCGAGGAGTTCCTTGAAGAACAATAATATCAAGACGAGTATAACAAGGGATACCCCAAGAATGACCCACAGGTCAACCGGGGTGATAGCAAGGATTGAGCCGAAGAGGTAACTTACCAAATCGGCGCTGTATCCAGGCTTAAGGGCTAAAAAAATAACACCCAGTGCCATCCCGGCGGCAAAAAAAATCCCTATAGCCGTATCTTCCTTAATCTTGCCTTTCCGGGTAACAGCCCCGATACCCAAGCCGGTGGCCACGGAAAATAATGTTGCTGAGATAAGAACCGGAACCCCAACCAGCTGCCCCAACGCTACCCCGCCGAACGCTGCATGGGCAATACCCACACCGATGAAGCTCATCTTGCGAAGAACAACGAAAAAGCCCAGAAGGGATAGGAGGAAAGAAACCATCACACCTCCGAGCAAGGCTCTGATCATGAAGGCTGATTCAAACATCAGGGTTTCCTCTTCTGAGACTTCTTTCCGGACTTCTCATTAGTTTTCTTGGACAGACGTATGGCATCGTTTCTGACGGTGTTATTCGTGTGTGAAGATTCAGGGTCCCCGGTCGAACGTCTGGGATTTGACTGTGGCTTATGATGTTCTTGCACCATGCGGTGCGGGACCTTACCGTGAAGCACCGCTTCCATTTGAGTGCCGTACAAGCGCTGGAAATGCTCCTCATCCCACACCTCTGACGGGCAGGTATGCAGATGAACCCCGCCTGCCACACACGCCACGTCGTCTACGAACTTGGGGACAACCCCGAGGTCATGGCTGGCGATAAGAATGGTAAGAGAAAGCTCTTGCTTAAGTCGGCTGATGAGGGTATAGAAGTTGTCCTTGGCCTCAACGTCTGCACCCGAGGTGGGTTCGTCGAGTAAAAGCAATCTGGGTTCCCCGGCCAACGCGCGGGCTATCGCCACCCTCTGCTTTTGTCCACCGGATAGGGAACCCACAGGATGCTGGGCTAGGCGCTCGAGTCCAACCTCTGAAAGCATCGCCATTCCAACCTTTCTGTCTTCGGAACCCAGCCATCTCACCAAACCAAGGGCAGGATACCTTCCCATAAGTACCACATCAAGAGCGCTAACCGGGAATCGCCAATCGACAGCGTTCTCCTGGGGCACGTACCCTATCTCGGAATGTTTCAGATCGTAATAGCGCACATTTCCCCTGGAAGGTTTTGCAAGACCGGCTATGACCTTGAGCAGGGTGGTCTTGCCTCCGCCATTCGGACCGATAAGGGCTGTTGATGAACCGGATTTTATCGCAAGGTTTACATCGTGTAAAGCGGTGACATCCTCGAACCGAACCGTAACATCCTGGAGGCTGACAAGCCGACTTTCGTTCACTTTCCCCCCAGGGCATCAACGAAGACCTCAAGGTTGCGCTCCATGAGTTCTATATAACTTTCGTCTTCCCTGCCCACAGGGTCAAGGAATAACACCGGCACCCCTGCCTCGGAAGCGATGACCTCGGCTGCTTTTGCCGAAAACTGAGGCTCTGCAAAGATCATCCGGGCGCCGTTATTCTCGATCTCTTCAACCACCTCTTTCAAACTCCTTGGGGAAGGTTCCTTGCCGGGCGACTTCATGATAACCGCTATTCGTTCCAGGTCATATCGATAGGCGAAGTAAATCCATGCAGGATGGAAGGAAACGTATTTCCGAGACTCAAGGTCGGCTAGGGAATTCTCGATCTTTGCATGCAAAGAATCCAACTCTCCCTGGTAGCGGGCAAGATTCTCTTCATAGGCCTTTCTCCCCTCTTGATCGATGCATGAAAGCTTTTCGGCGATTGCAGAGCAGATCACCTTCGCGTACACGGGATCGAGCCAGATATGGGGATTGGGGCTGACATGGCGTCCGGGATGCCCCTCGTTATCCAAATGGTCATCTTCGAGGATCAGATCGATGCCTTCGAGTTCAGCGGCCTCGATAACCGGAATCCCTTCAGGTAAAAGCCCTTCCACCCAGTGATCGACGTCTCCTCCTATACGTACGATCAAATCCGCCTCCTCTGCCGCCATGGCCTCTGAGGGTGTAGGCTCAAAGGTATGAGGCGAAGCCCCGGGCGAAAGAAGATTGGTTACTTCAACTCGTGAGCCTCCTATCTGTCTTGAGAAATCGGCCAGAGGAGGTATGGTGGTGACCACTTTGACCTTATTATTCACCCCTGCCTCCTTTGATTTGCAGGACAGAGAAAAAAGCGAAAACAGCCCCAGTGCCACATACATAGAGAGCCTATATCCAAACCTCGAAGTCTGCCTCATTCTTGTATCATAGATTTTAGGAAGCCCATGTCAAGGTTAGATCCTATAGCTTCTCAACCTCTTCGATAATAAACCCAATTATCTTGGCCGCCTCGCTTTCAGGATGTTCGAGAACATAAGCTTTACCCTCATCACAGGCCTTAACGATCTCCGGATCAAGGGGTATCGCTCCAAGGAAAGGCACAGAGAGGTCTGCCGCCGCCTTTTTCCCGCCTCCGGTCTTGAACAGATCGATGGCCTTCCCGCAGTGGGGACATACCATGCCGCTCATGTTTTCTATCACTCCAAGCGTAGGTACCTTGAGCTGGTTCAAGAAATTAACGCACTTGCGTGAATCCAGCAGGGCAATGTCCTGGGGCGAGGTTACGACGATCGCTCCCGTGATATCTGAAATGAGCTGTGCAATGGAGAGGGGCTCGTCGCCTGTTCCCGGTGGGGAATCGACGATTAAAACGTCGAGATCTCCCCAGTCGACCTCGGCCAGGAACTGCTTGAGTAATCCCATCTTCAAGGGTCCTCTCCAGATAACGGAATCGTCCTGGCTGCGTAGCAGCGAAGCGGTACTCACCGCGACCAGATTCTTTCGTACCTGGATGGGATGTATCAGGTTATCATCGTCTACCCCCAAAGGTTTGCCAGCGAAACCCAAGAGATGGGCTATTGAGGGTCCGTGGATGTCGGCATCCAGGATTCCGGTCTTCAGACCTTTTTCGCTTGCCGTCAAGGCAAGGGACGTGGCCACGAAGCTTTTTCCGACTCCTCCTTTATTGGACAGAACGAATATCTTCTTCTTTATCCTCCCTAGATTCTCTTTGAGTCTACGGTCAAGTTCTTCCTGTCTTTTCTGCTGTTCAGGTGATTGAATCATTATGAATCTCCTTTCCGGAGCAGAACTATAATTAGAATAATATCCGGGTTCTGATTAAAAGCAAGCCTAAGTGTCTGCCCCTTCACAAATAGAGATACTTATGTTTAAACTGCGAATATTCCGTGAAGTAATGATTGCAGGAAAAATCCTGGAAATAGTCGGATAAAGGCGTTTAAGTCGGTCTAATAATCGTTCGTTTTTTTCAGTCTCCGATTGACCAAACTTGACACCCCCATACGAATGGCTAATATTTCGAATCGTGGGAGGATCGGGTGCAGAAGAACCGAGGAGTTCTACTGGTAACCGAGAAATTAGGAGAAGAATTGATTACTGCAATGCAGCATTACGGGTTTGGAGTGGCTGATCGCGATAAATCGTGGGCGTTCTACCGCAAGCTGGGCTTTGATGTCCCCATGAGTTTGAATCAGAGTTATGCCTCCAGGATGGAACCGGTCGTTGGTGGAGACTACGAACGGAAGGTTGTGATTGCCGCCAATCTTCTGGGCGGCGCAACACTCGAACTCTATCAGTACCTTTCCACCGAACCCCGGCCCTTTCCTTCAAACTGGAGCTGGGGGGACCCGGGCATGAGCGCATCCGCCTTGAAGGTACCTGATATAAATCTGGCTCTCGAGCTTTTCGAGGACACGCCTGAGAAGGTAATTTCAGGTCCTCTTTCTTGGACGGCCAAACCGGAGTGGAAGGCAGCCCTGATCTCGGATCCGGATTCCTTACTGTTATTTCTCATCGAGGTGCCCGAGATAAAATATTCCCTGCGTAAGGACGGACAAAGGGTAGGCGGAGCCATCTTCCCGACTATTGCGGTTACGGATATGGAGCGCTCGCTTGTCTTCTACCGCAATATCCTCGAATACAAAGAGTTTGTATACGACTGGAAAGGCATCGATCCTGTGCTTGCCGCCATCCCGGGCGGAGACCGGCCCATGCGAAGGGTTCTTCTTCATGATCCGCGTCCGTCCACTTCATTCTACTCCTTCTATCTTGATCGGGGCTGGATCGAACTGGTCGAGGTGGAAGGCAGGAAGGGCCCTCACATCTACCACGGCAGGCGCTGGGGCGACATCGGCCAGATGGAGATATGCTTGGATGTTAACGACATCCGTGGAACCTTCGATGAGCTGGTTGCCAGGGGCGCCAAGCCGATACTCGAACCCAACACGGATGATTTTGACATGGGTCATGGTTCCACCGCTCTCTTTGCCTACATTCAAGACCCTGACGGAACAATGATCGAGCTTGCCGAGGCAACCAGGCTCAAGGTCACGGAGAAGCTCTCAATCGATCTTCGTAAGCGCAAGCCGGGCAAGCCCTTCCCCAAGTGGATGATGAAGATGCTTCGCAACAAAAGGTATAAGGAACAACACCCCACAGCGCTCCCTACGGGATCGCAGTGCGGACCCCATAAGTAATACTCCTTTTAACCCTCCGAGCCGCAAGCACCACATACACAAAAAGATCGGAATTAAGATGAAGAAGGCCGCCAAAAGGCGGCCTTTCATTATAAAACCTGCGATCTATTCGCCAAAGGCGAAAAGGAGTACCATTACCGGGGTCCCCGCGATATCGCGCAGCGAGATCGTGGGGCAAGTTTCTCAGGATCCCCACGGAAGCGGTACGCGCTTCCGTGGGGTGTGAATTTTATATTGCGTGGTGATGTCCTCTTTCCTCGAACTTCTCAGCCCACTTCAATCCTAGTTCGTCGCGAACCTCCTTGAACGCCTTGATGGTAACCTCGATGTCCTCATCGGTGTGGGCCGCGGTAGGTATCATTCGGGCCAGGAACACGCCTTTAGGAACAACGGGATACATCACCCCTGAGATGAGGATGCGCTTCTCGTCACGCATCTTGTGTAGGAACTTCAACCCTGTCTCGAAATCCTCGGCAGGAACCATTACCGGGGTAACGGGCGAGGCGGTCTTGCCCAGGCTGAAACCGGCCTCCTGCAGCCCGTTTTGCAGCTTATGAGTATTTTCCCACAGCTTTTCGTAGCGTTCGGGATGTGCCTTAAGATACTCAAAGGTCTTGATAATAGTGTAAACAACCACCAGGGGCAAGGATTTTGCGAAAACCTGTGAACGGGCATTGAAGCGTATGTATTCGCACACCGGTTCAGGCGCGGCTGAAAATCCGCCGATAGCGGCGAAGGCCTTGGCAAAGGTGCCGAAGTAGATGTCTATTTCGTCCTGAAGACCGAAGTGAAATCCAAGGCCCCTGCCCTTACCCATAGTGCCGTGACCGTGAGCGTCGTCCATAAAGATGCGAGCCCCGTACTTTTTCTTAAGCTCTACGATTGGCGGCAGATCGGCGATGTCGCCGGTCATGCCGTACACACCCTCTATCATTATCATTATTCCGCCTTCGTGAAGGCGCTGGGCACGCTTTAGAGCGCGCTCAAGACTCTCAGGATCGTTGTGACGGAAGGGTATGAACTGACGGGTGGCGAAAGCGGCATCCATCATTGATGCGTGGGAGAGCTTGTCGATTACGATCACGTCATCCTTGCCGATTAGGGCGTGTGTGGTTCCCTGTACGCCCATGTAACCGTAGTTGAACAGCGCGGCGTCTTCTTTGTCCGCATGCTCGGCCAGTATCTTCTCGAGTTTTACGTGGTACTCCGTGTTACCTGACAGTATGCGTGCGCCCATGGGTGAATAAACCCCCCAGCGTTTTGCGGCCTCAATTGCCGCTTCCTTGATTTCGGGTACGGCGGTAAGGCCGAGGTAGTCGTTGATAACCCACTGGACCATCATCTTGCCCTGGAACTGCATCTCCCGTCCAGGAGGGCTTTCAAGAATCGGCATGGCAAAGTAACGATCCCGCTGCATACGGAAAGGTGAAAAGTATCCGCCGGGTTCGTTACATTTTGCAAAAAGGTCTTTCATTCGTTTGTTTCCTTTCAAAAACTCTGCTCAAAGAATCTGAGGTTTTAGACTACTTGCCGAATAGTCAGACTTTCGCCTTCAGGCGAATATTTTTTTCACCGTTTCTTCTGAAATCTCCGATCGTTTAACCTCAATGTGAGGCTTAAGATAGTTAATCTTATGTTCCGAAAAAAGTCTTTTCTCTCCCCCACCGGTGATATTTAATAGAATCATGTCATCGACCTGTACAAGACCTTTATCAACCGCCTGCTTCAAAGAAGCCACGGCCACCTTTGCGGCGGGCGTAAGATCGATGCCTTCGGTGTCTTCAAACAGCTTGCCGGCGGATTCCGCTTCCTGGTTTGTAACCGAGTACATGACTCCTTCGGTCTCGGTAAGTGCATCAAATACTCCTCCTACTACTGCATAGGGCGGCCTGCGATTGGACAGCACAAAAGCATTGATCTGGGCTATCAAGCTGCGGGCTTCGTCGTCGGTCATCTGGGGCAGACTACGTGATCTGCGAGTCCAGGCATCGGTCATCGGTGTAAAAGGGTGGTTCTGCACCAGATGCAATTTCATATTCACGTCCCCAAAACGGCCGTCGGCCCTCAACCGTTGTACAGCTTCCCAGGCGGAGACACCACCCGTACCTGAACCGACCGCCTGAAAGTAGTGGTCAGGGATACGACCAGCTTCGGTCACAGCAGCCAGAACCGAGATCCCCATTCCGTCCCTTCTCGCAACGTTCTTTGCCCCACCCTCGGGAACGTAGCCAGGCAATGAGGCGATCATCCCGGATAAACTAATAGCATCGAAATAATCGGCGCCTCCGACGACACCAACCAACCTCACCTTCTCGGAGAAAGGGCGAGTTGACCAGAGGTTTGAAAAGCCGACTTCGTTAACTACGAGGAGAAGTGGTATATCGTTGGCGGAGCATATCTCGGCGAACGCTCGGGCAGTGTTTCCTGCAGATGCAACAACGACGGTCCTTGAATCGTCGGTGAACCTGGAAAGCACCGGTGGAGCCTCGAGTTCCTTGAAGGTGCAGGTCCTCATATCCGCCCCGCGCTCCGGCCAGTAGCCTGAGAAGGAAATCCACAGGTCTGAAAGACCTAGCCTGGCCGCGAGTCCTTCACTCTTGTAGGCAACAGGATAACCGGTGTTTTTTACGGGTCTGCACAGAGGTAGCCAGTCCCCGAACCTGAACATACCTTCTGCACCCTCACGGACAGTAAGTTGCCTCGAACCGTATTGAGCGCGAACGAAAGCCGGTTTATGATCTTCGTCACAGCCGAGCCGGTGGTTATCTTCAGTATATACCTTACCGCAGTGGACACACTTCAAGGTATAGGTTGTAGGCTTAAAACTCATCGGCTTCTCCTTAAATATTCCATTACGACTCATCTTGGAACCAATCGTGCAGCCTGCCTTCTGCCTTGAACCTCTTGACGCTTCTTACCATTTGCCTTAATCCCTTAACTTTTTCCACCATTCATGCCTTCGATGTTTATTACTCAGCCTCCACAACTACAGCAAAGTCATAGTTAATATGCCTGCAGGGAACATATAATAACGATTTCAAACAGGGTTGTCAACCTCTGAAGCGCAAAATTACAATAAGGTTAAAAGTTTACTCGATGTACTTTTTGCCAACATTGATTAATGCCTGCAAGTTATATTCGCTTGCTCATCCGCTGGAACCCGGAAAGCCCGAACCGCATATTAAACCACGGATCTGTTGCCTCGAATATGCGAATGTAACCCAGTCTTTTGTATAAGCTTATTGCGGGAAAATTATCTTTGGCTACATCAAGGCACAAAGATGTGTAGTCTTTTTGTACGGCGACGGACTCGGCATGTTTCATGAGCAGCCTTCCAATCCCTTTACCCTGGAAATTGGCAGAAACCGCTACATCTGCAATGAAAAGGGTATCCGGAGGTATCGGCAGGATCAGCCTTCCCTGACGCAAGTAGACGGGAAACCTGAAGAGAATGAACAACGGTCCTGATAGCTTTAATAATTCGACTCCGGTTCTAGCCTGGGTTCGGCGCTCGATCTTGCGATCAAGAAGGACCAGTACGCCCACAGTTTGTCCTTCAAACTCTGCCACCGTCGCTTGATTGAAACTCATTATGGTATCTTGTTCGGCGAACATCCTGCGTATCAAAGCGATTGCCCTGTCGTATGACCCAAAGGCCAGATTAAAGGATTTGGGACCAGTCGTGTAGATAAGTTCGGCTGCCTTGGTTGCATCTTCAGGTCGGGCAGGTCTGAGAATTACGGATTCCGACATGATTTACTATACGATTTACTCAAGGCTCTGCAACCTTTGCAAACTTCGCGGATCGGAGATCGATAGCAGGATATGCGAAACATGTTGGATCTTTCTAAGGATTTCCTGAACAGACTTGAAGCCCTAAACCACAACTAGTCGAGGAAGAAGTGCTAATCAATTCATAGTAACAGACCTTGACATTCAGCATTTGCTCACTAGTCTTACATGCTAAGACACAAAGGAGGTCCACTATGAGTATAAGGCTCACAGGACGCCACATCGAAATCTCACCGCAATTAAAAAACTACATTCGAAAGAAAATGGCCAAGCTTGAGCGCTACGCCGTTCATATAGTTGATTCCGAGTTAATCCTCTACCCTGAAAATAACAGTGCATGGGCCGAGGGGATCCTCCATCTTAAACACGATAAAATATCAACCAGAGTCAAGGCAGAAACCTTCAAAAAAGCGGTACACGACTTGACCGATAAGTTGGTTCGCCAGATGGAGCGCTTCGAAGGCAAACATCGAGCCAAGGATAAACATCGCCGGTCACCCAAAACCGGTGAGCGCGAAGCCACAGGTTGAGATCGCATCCATGAATGAATCCAAGAAAATCTCGGTATCCCAGCTTTTTCTCGAACGCAACCAGGAGTTTAAATTGAAGATGGTTGCCGGAGAAGGAGGTATGGAGAAATGCTTTATTTCCTCTATGGACATACACCGTCCTGGACTGGCCTTGTCCGGCTTCACCGGGGATTTTCCCTCCGATCGGTTACAGGTTCTTGGTGGAACTGAGATGGCATTTCTTAAAACCTTCGACCCTCCGGCCAGACGCCTAGCTGTAAAAAAAGTCTTGAAGTTAAACCCTCCCTGTTTTGTAATTACTAAAGGCACTAAAACACCTTTAGAACTTAGGGAAGAACTGAATAAGGCGGGAATACCTTTGATGGTTTCCCGCCTATCCACTAACGACTTCATCCATTTCGTGTCCGATTATTTGGAATTACGTCTGGCTCCGGAAACCTTTACCCATGGTACCTTGGTCGACGTTTACGGCATAGGTCTTCTCATCGTAGGGAAATCAGGAATAGGTAAAAGCGAAACAGCACTTGACCTGGTAGAGCGTGGGCACAGACTGGTGGCCGATGATCTGATTCGCATCTGGAAACGCAGGTCCCTCCTCATGGGAGAAGCCGCAGAAAAGCGACCTGCCTTCCAGCATCACGTAGAGATACGGGGGCTGGGCATCATAAACCTCTATTCCATATTCGGCATCCGTTCTATCCGACTACTGAAGCGTGTGGAAGTTGTAGTTGAACTCAAACGGTGGGAAAAAGGGATGGTTGTCGACAGGCTGGGGTTGGAGCGTGCTACCCGTAATATACTTGGTGTTGACATACCTCTTCTTACGATACCGGTCCTACCAGGTCGAAACCTTGCTATGATCTGTGAAGTGATAGCTATGAATCACCTGGTTGTTCTTCGCGGCTATCATCCAATGGAACTTTTTGACAGGGAGCTCAAGAAGCTACTTGAAAATAAGATAAAGGTGGCAAGAGAAGTGGAGGAGGACGTTGAGTAGCAAGGTTCACACCGCGATCGCAGATCATAACACTTCTCCCCAAAGAATTATCGCTGCAACAGCAAAAATAGCAGGTAGGAAGAAAGGTGGAGTCTGTATATCCAATGGTGGGTTAGGGAGTCGGAGAATTGGGTAAAGCAATAAGAGAGGTATTGACAAACGCCGATTATGAAGTATATGTATTTATTAACCTTGTAGGTGGCAGTTTTTTTGATCTGCCGCTTATTGATGCCCGAATATCCAAGGTGGGTTTTCATTGCACGCTAAAACCTACCGATGGTTATTACTTGTTTCAGCTACCGTAAAAGGCTTTCCGGGAAAGCCCTGGTACAGAAAACCTTGAAGGTCGGGCAGTGAAGTATTGACCAATTCTTTTGTATAAACCACCAGTGATCAGGAGGTAAAACAATGGAAGTCCCAGTTGTGTGTGGTCCCCTCAAAATAGATACCATACCAAGGATGTTTCACAACTCAGTGAAAGAGCGTCCGGATAAAGTTGCCCTATTGATGGAAAGGGGAGGAGTGAGGCAGGAGTATACATACGGAGAGCTTCAGGAACGAGTTGAATATCTCGCTCGTTCACTTCGTAAGATAGGCTTTAAGCCTGGAGATAAAATTGGTCTTATAGGTGAGAACTGCCCTGACTGGGAGGCAAGTTACCTCGGAATTCAATGGGCAGGTTGTACGGTAGTGCCTTTGGACCGAATGCTCAAGGTAGCGGAGGTACGACATATCCTACGCAATTCGGATTCCATTGGAATAATAGCTACCGAAGATTACACTGAGATTGTAGATGAGGCTCTAACTGAGATCAATCGTAAATTCAAGAAATTCTCAACGGACAAAACACCTAAAGGATGGGACTCCTGTGAAAAGTTGATAGTTCAAGGTACAAAACTACCGGAGTTAGATCCTCCCGATGACATGGAGGCGATAGCCGCGATCCTTTACACCTCAGGTACTACAGGTCAGGCAAAAGGGGTCATGTTGACCCACCGCAATATCGCTACGAACACTTCTGCCAGCAATCAGACACTGGGAGTAAGAGTCGAAGATGTATGGATTTCCATCCTCCCTCTCCACCACAGCTTTGAAGCCACCGCCGGTTTTCTGCTTCCTGTGTTCATAGGATGCACGATAGTCTTTGCTCCCAGTCTCAAATCCAAGGATATACTTGAAACCATGTCTAAAAACGGAGTCACCCTTATGTTAGGGGTTCCTCTTCTCTATGAAAAGATCGTACAGGGTGTACAACGCAACGTACGTGATGCGCCTGCATTTAAGAGATTTATCTTCAACGCGGGGATGAACATCGGCAAGTTCTCCAAGGGTATCTCCAAGGCCATGTTCAGGAGTGTACGCAAGACCATGGGAATGGATAAGGTCCGCTTCCTAATTTCCGGGGCTTCGGCTCTTGCACCTTGGGCATCCAGCTTCATGGAACGTTTAGGACTGCCTATTCTTCAGGGTTATGGATTGACCGAATCTTCACCTGTAGTTGCTGTTAATCGAGAAGCTAATCCGGACAACGAATCTGTGGGACCGCTTCTCCCCGGATTCGAGATACGTATCGAAAATCCTGACGATAACGCTAACGGTGAGATAGTAATCCGGGGACCTTCGGTAATGAAGGGCTATTACAACAATCCCAAAGCTACAAGCGAGGTGCTTTCCGAAGACGGCTGGCTCAAAACAGGTGACCTGGGCAGGATTGATCCAGAAGGAAGATTGCACATAACCGGTCGAGCCAAGGATATGATCGTTACAGCCGCCGGAAAGAACGTATACCCTGAGGAAATAGAAACGATCGTGGGTCAGAATCCATATATCGAGGAGATTCTGGTTTACGGTCATCACAATGAGGCCACAGGGAGGGAAGAGGTACACGCAATAATCGTTCCCAATTACGAACTATTTGACGCGGAAAAACCGGACATCACCGAAGAAGAATTGGAAGAGTTCATTCGTGAACAAATCAAGACCATGTGTGCCAAGTTGGCAGATTATAAGAGGATAAAACATTTTGAGTTACGCGAGGAAGAACTTCCCAAGACAACAACCAGAAAGGTCAAGCGGTATCTGTTCGCAAAGAAGCCTGTTAAAGTATAGTCTGATCCTTGTTCTCATCTCAAGTGTTCAAGGTAAAGAACTCCTAAAGGCTGGAGACGGATATGCATTAGCAGCCAACGCGCAGGCGGCAAATGCCTGCTACAATGCAGCGATGATCGAGAATCCCGCCCTTTCTTTGAAGCTTGATTTTCTATTGCGCCGTAGCCGCGTGGGCAGGCAATTAGGGGATGAGGAGCTTGCTAGGGCGCAGCTTGAACGAGCTAAAACCCTGGCCGTTTCCGAACACGAAATCGGTCAAACCAGTTGGCTTTTGGGTCTGGATGCCTTCTTCGTCCGTGACTACAAAACGGCAAGTGATTTTTTTGCTGACGCCCTGCTTTATCATCCTGATCCTCCTCTGGAACTGCTCTACTATCTCGGATGGGCTTTATATGCCGGAGGGAATCTTGAAGAAGCCCGCAATGTCTTCCTTAACCTGCTAGATTTGAACAAAGGGGAGTTCGATAGCAAAGAGGTAAAGGTTATCCTTGCTTGGATAGAAACCGAGAAAGCCGATTTCGATTCCACCCTGTGTTTACTTAAAGATGTGTCAGATTATCCTCCGACCATATGGTATCGCGATGAAGGACTCTACATTGCCGGATATGCAGCTTATCGTCTAGACAGTCTTTCTTTAGCCCATCACTTCTTTTCGCAGATCTCCGATTCATCAGTGCGCAACCTGAGCCTTGCCCGATTGGAACTGGGAGAAGGCAATTTCGACAAGGCGGCAGATCTATATGCTCAAGTTCCCACTCAGGAAGGTTCATATGGGAATGCACTTGCCCTTTGTCTCGCAGGTAATAATATAAAATCAGAAAGGACGGCATTGGATTATCTTAATCAGTATCCAGGAAAAGAAAGGACTGCGGCAACATTTCTTCTGCTGGCATATCTGAAGCGAGAGCAGGGTCGCAATTCGGATGCGGTTGAGTACCTGGAACGTGGTCTTACCCTCGATTCTATCCCTAATCCTAACTTGCTCTATACCCTTGCCATGACCCAATTCGAGTGTAAAAAATACCGCCAGACTGCCGAGGCATGTGAGGAATTTCTCGCTTCATATCCTGAACATCCTGCCGCGGATATCCTAAGGTTGCTCAAGGCCCGCAGCCTTTTTCTACTAACGGAAACAGACTCGGCAAAAGTAATCCTTCTCCAATTACTTGAAACCACGACCGACGATATAATCACGAGTCAGGCATACTATTATCTGGGCGAGGTGGAAATCAGACTTGAAGATTATGAACAAGCGGCTTCTTACTTCTCTAAGGTTGAGGAAGGATCTCTTTATGCCGCGGCACAGAAACAACGAGGAATAGCCCTCACAAAAATTGGAAAACACCGCCAAGCTATTGTAGCATTCGAGGAGGCTCTTGCAAGAACAACCAATGATTCCGAGCGGGAGGAACTCCTTTTTTTGATTGAAGAAGGCCGTCTGGCTATAGGAGTCTATCCTGATCGCATCACGATGATCAAACGATTCCTCGAACAATATCCTGACGCGACCAAAGGACCGGCGTTACAGTTGGAGATTGCCCTTGAATATTTCGAGCGTAATAATAACATCGCCGCATTACACGAACTCAACAAGCTTCTCTCTCGCTATCCAGACTCGGATGCAGCAGCCCAAGCCCTGGAATACAAAGCCCAATGCCAGCTTCGTCTGGGAAGAACTGAAGAAGCGCTAGCCTCCTACCGTGAAATACCTCAGCGATTCCCAAAATCCTCAGTCACAGCCCGTTCTCAAAAACAATTGGCAGAACTCTTACTTTCTTTGGGGAAGGAAAGCGAGGCTCTCGCCGTATACAAGGAACTAATAAGTACGAGTAAAACAGCAAGTGATCGAGCCTCCTATACCTTATCAATGGCAGAGATATACTACTATCAGAAGAACTATCAAACCGCGTCGGATCTTGTCTCCTCTGCCGTGAATGAAAGTTCATTCTCCTCGGTATCTCAGAGAGGCTTCCTTCTTGGTGTAAATGTCGAGTTGGCAAGAGGCAATCTAGAAGAAGCGTCACGATATTCCACACGTTATCGCAATCGTTTCGGTGAAACAGCGGATTACCTTTTAGCCAAAGGAGCGATAGACAAAGCCTCAGGTCGGATCAAGGATGCATTGGCAGCTTATCGGGAGGCAGCCAGCCGCTTTCCCCAAAAATCCACCTCACGAATAGATGCACTCATTAACGCAGCAGACTGCGCCGAGGTCCTTGGGCACGTTTCCGAGGCAAGAAAGCTTCTTGAAGATGCGGCGCTTGAGGTTCAGTTGGATCGGCAACGTGTGGAAATAACCCGCAAACTTCAGCGACTTGCCTCACAATAAACCCCAAAGAGTGCATAAATTCCTCGCCGGATGGGGTATCGGTTCAAGACGAAAGATAGAGGAATGGATAAAGGAAGGAAGGATTCTCAAGAACGGGAAAAGGGCAAAAGTAGGGGATAGACTTGGGGCAGAAGATGAGATATTTGTTTTAGACAGAATTGGAACCAGACTCTACCGAGCAACCTTGCGTGGGGTTTTCGATGAACGCAACAAATGCTGGCTAAAACCCGGTTTCGAGTACTGGATAGTAAACAAGCCTAGGGGAACGCTTTCCTCAACCCGGGATCCTCACCACTCCCGGATGGTCACTCACCTCGTTCACTCATCTCAAGGACTTTTTCCGGTAGGGCGTCTGGATAAGGAAAGTGAGGGACTCATGATTTTGACCTCGGACGGTGAACTGTGCAATAAATTGACTCACCCCAGGTTCGAGGTGCACAAACGCTACGAAGTAACCCTTGATTGGCCGCCCGATCATGCAACCCTTGTTGCTATAGAAAAAGGAGGGGTAGTTTTGGAAGATGGTCCTACCCTACCCATCGATGTCCGGACGGTTTCTCCACGCAGGTTGGAATTAACCATGCGTGAGGGCAGAAAGCGAGAAATCAGGAGGCTGTTTGCACACTTCGGTCACCGTGTAGTGCGTCTGCGACGTGTTGCTTTCGGGCCGCTAACATTGAAAGACATACCCCCTGGCAGTTCTCGTCCGCTGACTCCAGAAGAGCTTGAACTCCTAAGACGAGCGGTAACAGGATATCACCATCGGTTCGAGAAAAAAGCGCACGACAGGGAAACCCGCCGCCCGGGTTCACGCAGCCCGGGCCAGCGTGAAGGACGACGATCCAGAAGATCATCGGCACTGAGAATCACACGTAACGGCTCTCGTTCGTAAAAAACACCTACCCCGACAAGAACGTAAGGTTCGGAGGTTACCTGGCCTGTGGAGCGTTCACTCTGAGCCTTTAAGGATATGAATCCCCCCCAGGGTTCCAGTTGCAGCGCCAGAGAGTCGGAGAAAGACCACAGAGGAATCCACGTGTCTCCCGGATCAAAAGCAAACAATCTTAAGACGGTTTGATTGGAGATATCCTTCCGTTCAAGCTCCACCTTAACTTCCGCTCCCCCTTGAAAGAAATCCCGGGGACCTATCACAGGTATCGACGAATCAGAAGATACTTGCCAGTACAAATGGTCGCCATTAACCGCGAATATTTCGACCTGAACCCCCTTGTAGCCTAACCCCATGCTAAGTCGGTCCTGAATCAACCAGGGTTCGGTCGAGTATGCAATTGCGGCATTAATCGGCTCAATTAATATGCTATCCAACAGAATCGGCTGAAACCGACGATAGCAGCCATCGAACTCCAAAGCAAGATTTCCCAACAGGGCCAAAACATTCAATCCTGCTGATGCACCCAGGGGTAATCTGGCTTGGATGTTAGGAGTAAGAAGAATCGATCCCCACTGGTGCTGTATGAAGCAATCTGTGACCACTGCATCACCGGCTGATTCCATGCTTCCCCGTACCCTTGCCAGGAATCGGGTTCTGTCTCTAGGTATTAAAAATCTCGATTTCAGAATCAAACCGTCTCCAGATTCCTCCTGCATCCGTGAACGATACCCTTGCGCAAGGAGTTCGATAAGGAAATCCGGGGCTTGCCAAAAACTACTGAGCGCAGCGATACCGTAGGTCTTCTCCCGTGAAATGTGTGTACTTTGGAATCCAACAGCCTCAACCTCTGCAACAACCTGCATTTGATTAAACGTAGAAGCCAAGTCGATCTTAGCTCTTTGCTCTGCGCCCTCGAAATGATCCCGGCGCTCGAACATCCCCAAAGAAGTCCTTCCGGCAAACCGGGCTGCGTCGCGTCGTGCGGTAAAATCGAACCCAAGGCGGGTAGATAAAAACACCTCCACCCCAAGGGTGTCGTATCCCAAAGGTACTACTGCCGGTCGCTCGCTGGGAGCATCAAGTGTTTCAGGCGGCGCAAGCTCAGGAATTATCACCTGAGAGAATAGAACAAGGAGGAAGTGGAAAGTCATTGCCGAAGGTTCCTCTTGTATGGTGGACCTATCACCCCCTTCTCGGTAACGATAGCAGTAATCAAATCTGCCGGTGTAACATCGAAGGCGGGATTAGCAACCTTAGCCTTGGACGGAGCGCACCTAAACGGACCGAAGCGTCTCACCTCCGATGCGTCCCTTTGTTCTATGGGAATCATGGTTCCTTTATCCTTTTCCATATCAATGGTGGTTGAAGGGGCAACCACGTAAAAGGGAATTCCAAAATAACGGGCTAGTATCGCCAAGCCATATGTGCCAACCTTGTTTGCGGTATCGCCGTTTGCAGCTATCCTGTCTGCTCCAACGAATACAACATCGAGGCTATCTACTACGCTCGCCAGTGCGGATTCAGTCACCAGGGTGTAGGGTATCTTCCACTGTGAAAGTTCCCATGCGGTAAGCCGTGCACCCTGAAGCAGAGGTCGGGTTTCAGGAACCAGAACGTCGATCTTTTTCCCTAGGAGGTGTGCCCGGATAATGACTCCCAGCGCCGTACCCAATCCAGGCGCAGCCAGTACCCCGGTATTGCAAAAGGTTCCCACCTTCATACCTGATTGAATCAGACCCTGACCGTGCTCGGCGATGGCAATTGAATTTGCCTTTTCTTCCTCCCACAGTCCAATGGCCTCCTGGACTATCCGGGTCTTTGATGAATTCTTCTCGATGACTCGCCGCATCCTGCCCAACGAGACAAAGAGGTTAACCGCAGTTGGACGGGTTCGGGCCAGGGCATTTATGTTCTGCAACAACTCCAGGTGACTTGCACCGGTGCGAGCGGCATGAGCAAGCGAGAGGGCTGCGACAACACCTATCAACGGAGCACCACGTACCGCCAAGGTTCGTATTGCCCGACAAGCTGACTGTATATCCGGAAGATTCAAATACCGCTTCCTTGCAGGCAATTCACGCTGATCGAGGACTGAAAAGCTATGCTGCATCCATCTTATGGAACGGTACGGTGGATTAAAGAAAGAAGGGGGGCGATTAGACCCCCCTTGGGTTTTCGACATCTACTTAAGCGATCGCTTCACGAAGACCCTTGCCAGGCTTGAAGACTGCACGCTTACCGGCTTTGATCTTGATCTCCTCGCCTGTACGAGGGTTACGACCCTTACGGGCCTTGGTGCGGCGAACCATAAAGGTTCCGAAGCCTACAAGCGGAACACGCTGGCCCTTTTTAAGGGCTTTGGTGATCTCGTCGATCATCGTATCCACGGCTATTCCTGCCGCCTTCTTCGTAACGCTCGCGCTTTTCGCGATTTTGTCTATCAGTTCAGCCTTTGTCATATGTGCACCTCCTTAACAAAGGATGACGAATTATAGTAAAATCAAGGCTTTTGTCAACCCCTTCCTTGCTAATCCGCACCAGTCAACACCTTGGTGATTTCTTCGCAGACGATTTTAGTAAATCTTTCAATAACCACGGCTGTTTCACGATAGACTTCCAGAGTAGAGCCTATAGGATCGTCAATGCCTCGACCGTGAGGCCAGGATGCGGGAAATCCACCCAGAATAAAAACGAATCCTGTTGCATCTTTGTAAATCCTCCTGATCCTTGCAAGATGGTCTCTGGTCATAACCAAAACCAGATCCGCCCACCGCATAAGTTCAGAACTCAATCCCGTTGAGTGATGATGTTTTAACGACAGGCCTCGGTCTCTCATAACCTGGATTGCAAACATGGCGGCAGGAGCACCGCTAACAGCCGATAATCCTGCACTTCTGACTTGAATTCGATCCAGTCGGCATCTATTTGAAAAAATAGTGGCTGACATCGGAGAACGACAGGTGTTACCACCACAAACAAAAAGCAGGTTCACAGTCTGGGGAATCGACAGATAAGGTGTTGATCCCAATCGTTTTGAGGCCTCCCAGATAGATAAGGCTCCTTTGCGTTTTATGGTCGGCCTTTGTAAGGTAAAATCAATAACCGTGGAAGGTCTTAATTCCGGTAGGTAGCTTCTTTTAGATATATCCTCTTCCACCAGTGCCACGTTCCGCAACAACTCACCGGGAAGCCTTGCAGGATCCAGCAACGCCTTTCCGGATATGTTCGCCGAGGTGGCGATAAGGGGACCGGTACGTCGGATCAATGAGCGCAGAGAAGAATCCGCAGGGACGCGTATCCCCATCATCTGGTCCTTCTTGCTGCGAGCGGGAAGAATAAGGGTAACCTTACCTGGCAGAAGTTTTTCCACCGCTGTTTTAGACATTGGGTTATCCAAAAGCACAAATTGTTCAAGCTGGCGTCTGTCTGCAAACATTCGGGCAAAAGGCTTTGAGTTGTTACGCTTCTTTATCTGGCAGAGCTTTTCCTTGTTTGTCTTTGAATCAAGCATGAATAACCCAGGCACCGTGTCGGTGGGAAGAATTACCGCCTCTCCACGCATAAGCACAGCGGTGGCTCGCTCAATCGCCTGCTGGCTCAACATGAACTATCACATCCTTTAAGGAGCTTTCACATTTCAGGAGTTTCCTCTTGACCCTTTCGGCAATATCATGTCCCTGCCTCACCGAAAGCTTCCCGTTCACGGTTATCGTTACCTCGAGGAAATAACTGGTCCCTACCGGATGTGCTCGTATGTATGGAACGTCTGCAACCCCTTTACAGTCCTGAGCACATTTTTGGGTTTTCAGGATGAACTTGTCATCGGGATGAGCATCCAAAAGAACATGCATGTTTTCTCTGACCAGCTTGATACCTGTCCAGCAGATGAAGCCTCCAATCAGTCCGGCGCCAACGGGATCGAAGAACCTCAATCCGAGCCTCGCGATGAAAATTCCGACCAGAGCCACCGAGGTAGCCAGGATGTCTGAAAGGTGATCCGCAGCCTGGACCTTGACTGCGGGTGATTTCCACCTTCTTGATACTGCCTTTGCATATATGAAAAGAATCGTTTTGGTTATTATGGTGAATCCCGCTGCAGCTAGAGCTAGGAGACCAGGTTCTTCCAACTGGGTGCCGAATGCGGATTTTATACCGTCATAAATAATGTAACCGCCTGTTGCGAAAATTATCAAGGCTGCTATGAACGCCACCAGCACTTCGATGTTTCCATGTCCGTACGGATGTCTTTTATCCGCGGGCTTCGCCGCTAACCGAAAGGAAACGAGTATCATCACGGAGAAGAAGATGTCGAGTGCCGAGTTTATACCGTCTGCAATGAGTGCTCGCGAGTTGGCGATAATTCCTGTACTTATCTTCAAGCCCAGAAGCATAACATTCGCAACTGTGCTTATAATGAGTATTGCCTGCGCCCTCTTTTCACTCATGAGCCGGTTTTACTTCCTGCAGGTGATCTCTTTGATCCTCGCACAGAATAACGCGGCGTTCCGTGCACCGGCTCGCCCCACACTCATGGTCGCGACAGGCACTCCTTTCGGCATCTGTACTACTGAAAGAAGTGCATCCCAGCCGGAAAGAGGCGAGGTATCCAGAGGAACGCCGATAACCGGAAGGGGGGTGTATGCTGCCAGAATCCCTGGTAAGGCCGCCGCATACCCGGCCATGGCAATAATCGCCTTGAAGCCTTTTTCGGCTGCATCCCGTGCAAAAGCGGCAACCTCTTCGGGCTGGCGATGAGCGGAAAGGTAATAGGTCTGGTATTCAATACCTGACGACTTCAGCTCTTCGGTGGTGAGCTTAACGTAGGAAGCATCACTCTTCGAACCCGCCACGATAGCTACCTTAAACTTTTCCATCAAGCCTCCTTATTCCTTTATCTGCGATGTCGCCGCGGAAGTAGATGCCTTCGAAGTACACTCGCTTGCCAACGAGACGCTCGTACGCGCGCATCTTGGCTTCTCTGAGGTCACTGGCAAATGCAGTAACACCCAAGACCCTTCCGCCCGATGTAATCAACTTGCCGTCTTTAACCGTGGTTCCGGCGTGAAAACATACAAGATTCTCGTTATCCGCTTTATCAAGAATAATCTCGAAACCTTTCTGATATGAGCCTGGATAACCCTGGGAAGCGGCCACCACGCATACGCTGCTACCTTGCCTTGCGGCAACCGATCTGGTCTGGGCAAGCGTTCCTTTTGCCGTATCTAGAAGCAGAGGAAGCAAATCTTCATCCATAAGCAGCATCAGGGGTTGAGTTTCAGGATCACCGAAGCGGCAGTTGAATTCAAGCACCTTGGGTCCGTCAGGGGTTATCATCAAACCTATGTAAAGAACCCCTCGATATTGGAGACCATCTTTTGTCAGACCGGCAAGCACAGGCCTAATGATCTGGTTCCTGATCCGTTCCTTTAATGCTGAATCGGCCAAAGGAGCCGGAGCATAGGCCCCCATGCCTCCAGTGTTTTGACCGGTATCCCCCTCGCCTATAGGTTTGTGGTCTTGGGAGGCCGGAAACTCTACGAAACGCTCTCCGTCGGTAAGTACAAGAACCGAAAGCTCCTCTCCTTCGAGTCTTTCCTCGATCACCACTTGCTCACCTGCCTTGCCGAATTTTCGTTCAACCATCATCTGATCGACCGCAGCCAGGGCTTCCTGCGGGGCATCACAGACAATGACCCCCTTACCTGATGCAGGCCCGGAAGCCTTAACCACGAGCGCAGAGTCCCTACCTTCTATATATCGTCTGGCTGCTGCAACCTCGCTGAAGGCCTTAAAAAATGCAGTTGGGATTTCGTGTCGGTTCAGAAACTCCTTTGCAAAGGTCTTTTCTTGCTCTAGCATCGCCGCCTTCCGGTTAGGACCGAATACACAAAATCCTTCCGCTTCGAGCCTGTCTACAATCCCTTCAAAGAGTGGCGCTTCAGGGCCTACGACAATTAATCCGGGCTTGTATTCTTCTGCCTTTTGAAGGACAGCTTCCGCGTCAGCTGGATTTCCTTCAATGTTTAAACCGAGTTCGGATGTTCCGGCGTTTCCAGGCAGGAAATAAAGCTCTGTAACCTTATCAGACTGAGCCAGTTTCCATCCCAAGGCATGCTCTCTTCCTCCCCCTCCGAGTAGGAACACCTTCATGGAGTAATATATAGATAAAGCCTGGTAAGTCAAGCCTCGGCTATTTCAACTCCAGACTATCCAGGGTCCAATTGAAGCTTTCTATCGGTACGTCTGAGGTAAAGTGAACCATCCTTACTACCCCCTGCCCGGGTAAACGTAGTATACCTATACTATCGTAGCCCGATGCCCCACGAGTGCCGTGATTTTTCCAGGTGTGTATCAAACCCGACGAATCGTTGATAATCTCAAATGGCAGCCTGCGCCAAGATTCGAAGCCGGAAGCCTCGTCATCGGAAGGGAAAAGTGCACCCATATAATACACGAGAGAAAAGATGGAATCATGAGTGATGGAGAAGGTGTCCCCGACATCCCACAAGGTATCGGAAATCACCCAGTAAAGGCGATTCTTCTCCCAAAAGGTGTCCTTGACTCTAAAGGTAACCTCGTATACATCTATATCAACGGTATCAACCACCTCGGTAGTGGTGTTGGAGTCTGCTACGATATGCGTCCATTCAAAGGTCTGTTCTCGTCCCAGATACAGGGGGAAATAGGTATCAATCAAGCGATAGGTAACCAATCTGCGAACTACGGACCAGGAGCTGATCGGTTCACCTGAATCAAAGGCCCGCACACGCCAGTAATAAGTTGCCGGTGGCAGGCTGTCAGACCAGTCAAGGGACGTTGTGCTAAAGCTCGAATCGAAGTAGGTCTCTCTGAAATCCGCGTAGAGTGAAAGCTCAAAGCTGTATGAAGAAGCTTGGGGAAAGCTCGACCATGAGAAACTAGGTCTGGCAGTGCTGTCAGACGCCGGTGGTGTATTGAGATCCACCCCTTCCTTGACCTTGAAAGATTCTACACCACTAGGATCACTCTCGGTTCCCTGGGCATTATGGGCTGAAACCCGCCAGTAGTAAGTCTGACCGAGCAAAAGGGTGTCGGCCATAACGAAGGTTGTATCATCAAAGATCAAGGTGTCAAGTGATTCGGAGAAATCGGCGTTCCGGGATAACTGGGTGGAGTAGAAACGAGCATAAGGCACACCGTGCCAGATGAATTCAGGGGTGGCCGTAAGCAGGACTTCGCCCCCCAGCGGAGTAATCAACTCCGGACTATCAAGCCTTACGCAAGAAAAAAACGTCAACGATGCAGTTAAAAGCATCATGGAAATCAGGTTTCTTTTCAAACAAACCTCCATTCGCTTAAGGATAAGAATAGGCAAGAAAGAAGTGATGTCAACCTGGCCTTCTTCTTCAAGAACCGTTAACTGACAGGATCTGAAATCTTAAGGTTCTAATTGAATACGACTTAATTAATATAAAAATGAGAGTACAGAAGTTGCTAAGAAGGGTCTGCGTTGAATTTTTCCCCGGGTGATCTTTTTGTATCCTGTGATTTGACAGTCACCTCAACAAACACTAATTCTCTCTATTTAATCTTCGATAACGATATTTTCGGTATTAAAATGTCTGCGCTTTCACTCAGCTCAGCAAGGAGTCCAACTGTTCGTGTAACTGCTCGAGTTCCTTTTTTAGCTGCCGGTGCCTGATGGTTATCTCCTTCAGCTTTCCTAAATCCTTGTATAGTTCCGGACTGCTCATTAGTTTCTCCAGCTGTACAACTTCCCTTTCCCTTTCCTCGATTTCAACGAAAACACGGGTAGCCTCTTCCTCACGCAGCTTCTGCTGTCGTGCCTTCTCCCGAGCTTCCTTTCCAGGTTTTGGCTTGCCTTTTTCTCGAGTGACTGGCTTTGCTTCTTTGACCTGCTTTTTCTTCTCACCGGACTTGTGTCTGGTCAGGGTCTTGCGGCGATCTCTCCATTGTTCGTAGTCGGTCCAGTTGCCGATATGCATCGTCGCCTTGCCGCCGCCGATGTAGACCACCTTGTTTGCAAGCCTGTCGATGAGAAACCGATCGTGTGCCGAGAAGACAACGGTACCGGGATACCCACGGATAGCTCGTTCGAGCACGTCCCGGGCGCGCAGGTCAAGGTGGTTCGTCGGCTCATCCAGGAGAAGGAGGTTGGATGGTGAAAGGATGATCTTTGCAAGGGCAAGACGTGACTTCTCACCTCCTGAGAGTACAGCAACCTTCTTGTCCGCCTCGTCTCCTGAGAACAGGAACATCCCCGCGATAGTGCGCAGAACCGGTATGGATTCTCCTGGTGCAACCGATTCCAGCTCACCAAGAACGGTACTGTCAGGATGCAGGCTCTGTTCGACGATCTGTGTATAGAACGCTGTCCGGAGCTTGGATGAGCGCCATACCTCCCCATCCGTCGCTCCAAGCTCGCCTGCTATGATGCGCAGAAGGGTCGTTTTACCTTCGCCGTTGGCTCCTACTAAGGCAATTCGGTCCCCGGGCTCTACGGTCAGGTTTACACCGGAAAAAACCGGATTTGAATCAAAACTCTTTGCCACACCTTCCAGAGCCATCACCCTTCCGGATATGCCAGGTGCATCAGGGAATCTGAGATTCATTGTCTTCGTGTCTTCCTTAGGCAGTTGGATGTCTGGCAGGCGTTCAAGCATCTTCTTGCGGGAACGCACCAGAACCGCCTTCTTCGGCGTCCCCCTGAACCTGTCTATGAAGCTCTGCAGATGCTTGCGGGTCTCTGCAATCTTGCGAATCTCCCGTTCGATCTGTTCCTTCCGTCCACCCTTCTCGACGCTGAACTTTGTGTAGCTTCCCTTGTAAGGTGTAATGGTCCCGTAGTCTACGTCCCATATCGTATCAATCACCCTGTCAAGGAAGAACCTGTCGTGCGAGGATATCACGAGCGCTCCCTTAAAGCTTTTGATAAATCCTTCAAGCCACTCGATTGACGGCAGATCGAGGTGGTTTGTGGGCTCATCGAGAAGGAGCAGATCAGGTTCGGAGAGCAAAAGTCGGGCGAGTGCAACCCGCATCTGGTAGCCTCCGGAAAACTCCTTGCACGGACGGTCAAAATCCCGTTTCTTGAACCCCAGACCCTCGAGGATCTCCTCTGTCCTTGACTCAAAGGTGTAGCCATCCCGGGCGTATTCCTCCTGAAGCCTTGAGTACCTTTTAAGAACCTTGTCCATTTCTGCCGGCTTAAGGCCCTTATCAGCCATCCTGGCTTCCAACTCATGCATCTTAACCCTGATGTCGTGGATGTGAGAAAAGGCGGCAACTGCAGCATCGAAAACACTCTCATCACCGAGAACGATCTCCTCCTGTGGAAGGTAGCCTATTTTCACGTCCCGTGGCATATCGATACTGCCTTCATCGGGTGAACACTCTCTGGAAAGCATGCGGAAAAGAGTAGTCTTTCCGGTCCCGTTGGCGCCGACCAGGCCGATCCGTGAACGCTCGCCGATTACTAGCGAGGCCTTGGCAAAAAGGGCGCGTGCTCCGAACGAGACACCTGCTTCTTTGAGTTGGATCATCTCAAGCTCCTTAACTTGAATTCTATCTAATAATGTATCTCATCGCAACCTCCGAGGAGAGGATTCAAAGATTGAAAGATCGAAGATTTCCAGATTGGATACGGTTCTTTGAGACCACCGTAAGCCATCTTTGAATCTTTAAATCTTGTAATCTTCAAATCCTCATCCGTTTCTTTTAAGTTTTCCTTTGCGCTTTGCCCAGCGCTCGGCCAGGGTGAATATGAAGAACCCGATCGGCACGAGCACGACACCTACCCCTGCGAGAAGCAGTATCGTAGGCGCAAGCTCTGCAAATGTCGCACCCTCAAGGAGCGCGGCCCTGATAGCGCGCAGGGTATATGTAGCGGGCGAGATCACAGAAAGGGGCTGGACCCATTTGGGCAGCACCGATATCTCGTAGTATACCCCGGACACGAGAAGGATGAGCGCCTGGAAGATGTGAGTTGCCTGGGCACCGCGCTCGGTTGAAAGCACGGGCAGGATGGCGGCGATGAGTCCAAGCCCCATGAACGAAAGCCCTGACACAATGAGTACGACCAGAGATCCCAGGATATTCGCACCCTTGAACGAAAGCCCAAGGAATACCGCCAGAACACCCAGAAGCAGGGCTGACCGGAATACCCCGTACACTATTGCGTAAAAGCAGTTGCCCAGAAGATAGGCAAGCCTGTGCATGGGAGCCATGAAGCTATACTCGATTGTTCCTTCCCAGCGCTCCCACTGAACCTGCTCTGCAAGTTCGTGGAATAGAAGGGACAGGAACCCCCACACCAAGGCTCCCACCACCAGGTACATCACCTGCTCTTTTCCCTGGGATACACCGATGAAGCCTATGCATAAGGCGTTAACGATTGAGTAGAATACCCATACCGCTTCCCAGCCGAGGTAACGCTTGATTAACGAGAAGTTACGCTCAATCATAGCGAGGAATCGCAGACGCATGCGGGGTGTAGCTTCCCTGGGCATTACAGGTTCGAGTGTCGGCATGTTTCGCATGTCTTCTCCTTATCTCAGTTTATCATTATTTGGTAAAACTCCGTGACGGTCATCGACCGTAACGGTCGTTGCCGCTGTCGGCTTCGACAAACTATCGTGCGTCTTCGCCATCAGCGTCTGGATCGTCCACCCACTCCTTGTGGGTAAGCTCCATGAATACATCCTCAAGGGTTACGTGGTCTTTATCCCGTTTGGAAGCCACTGTGCTCTTGAGACCTTCGGGTGTATCGGTAACCACTATCTTCCCCTTGTCTATGATAGCCACCCGGTCGCAAAGGTTTTCGGCCTCGTACATGTCGTGCGTTGTCAAGAAGATGGTCAGCGTTTTTTCACTGCGCAGCTTCTGTATGTAGGCCTCCACCTCACGTTTTGACCGGGGGTCAAGGCCGGTCGTGGGCTCATCAAGGAGCAGCACCTGAGGCCGGTTGATTAACGCTCTGGCAACCGCCACCTTCTGCTGCATGCCTCTTGAAAGGTCTTCCATAGGGTCGGTGAACCGCTTGGTAGAAAAACCAAGCTGGGAAAGAACGTCCAGGGCACGTTCCTTGGCGGTCTTTAGCGGCACACCGTAGAGCCTTGCCGAGTAGCGCAGGTTCTCCCATGCCGAGAGCCGCTTGAAGAACGCGGCGTCCACCGAAACCCTTGAGATGAGCGGTCTAACCTGGTAAGGCTTAGTAACAACATCCAAACCACAAATCGTCGCCTTTCCCTTATCAGGGTAAAGTAGTGTGGAAAGGATCCGGATAAGGGTGGACTTTCCAGACCCGTTCGGTCCGATAAGCCCGAAGCATTCACCGACTCTGATATTGAAGTTTATGTCGACCAATGCCTTGACTTTTTTCTTCCTTTTTAGTATGCCGCCGTTGAAGGATTTGTATACATCATGACAGCATATGATCGGTTGCATTATTTCACCTCCACGGTTGTCTTGTTTTCGCAACCGAAGACCTAGGCCTTGAGCCTTTGGTCTTTTCTTGACGCAAGTCTCGTTTTATTAAAACTTGCACCACTTAACCCAAGTTGTCTGCCCGGAGTTTTCTTAAGTTTTCTCGTGGAAAGAAGAACCCCGGGCTGGATGCCCGGGGTTAAATTCTACAAAAATTGTAGGATTAAACTACAGGCACCCCTCACAAGGATACAGAGTAAAGCCGATTACCATAACCGGCCCCCACAGGTTGTGTTTAATCCTATCAATCATCATCTTTCAGTTCCTCCGTTAGATTCTTAGTTGTTTTTCAACTTAGATTATACGTATCCCTATATTCTTGTCAAGTCCACGCCGTTCCTCAAAAATAATCTTCCCAAACAGTATCGGTTTACTCAGAATAGAGGGATTGAAAACAGGAAGGTTTTACGAAGCGC